>CAWFSH010000009.1:0-108567 GCA_963818495.1 uncultured Actinomycetota bacterium | reverse complement strand
GGCAGGCGCGCGAGAGGGCGCTGACGCCAGCTCAGCAGCGATCGCCGCTCGCGAAGGTGCCCGTATCACCTGCGCCACGCCGCGGTCTCGCTCTGGCTCAATTCCGGCGTTCCGGCAACTCAGGTCGCCGAGTGGGCCGGACATAGCGTTCACGTCCTTCTCAAGGTCTACGCGAACTGCATCGACGGCCAGGACGAGGTCGGCCCGGCGCCGGATCGAGGCCGCCCTCACGCTCGGGCGACCGATTGATCTTGAGGTTCGTTGTCGCGTATTTGTCGCGACGAGCCGTCGCGAGCGGGTTCGAGTGAGACTGAGCTGAGACTATTCATCGATCGACGTAAGATCTCGTTCGCTTAACGTTTGCGCTGGTCGGAGGGGCTTTTGGCTGGTTATTGCGGAGGGCCAGGGATTCGAACCCTGGAGGAGCATTCCTGCCCCTAGCGGTTTTCAAGACCGCCGCCATCGGCCACTAGGCGAGCCCTCCCACGCTGGCCCAGGCGAGCCCGGTTCCAGCGGCACCAGTGTGCCAGATCTGGATATCGATCGCCGCCGGTGACCTTGGCCCGCAACGCGCACGTACGGCGACCATGCGAGCCGGCGAAACACCAGGGTGTCATGCGGCGCCATATCTAGCAGAATGGCCGGCATGTTCGCGGTGACTTTGCCAACGTACGGCGGACCCGAGGTCCTGACCTGGGCCGAGGTGCCCGATCCGGAACCGGGACCCGGCGAGGTATTGATCGACGTGGTCGCGGCCGGCGTCAATCGGGCCGACCTGCTCCAGCGCGCGGGGTTCTATGACCCGCCACCGGGGGCCTCACCGTACCCGGGGATGGAATGCTCCGGCCGAATCTCGGCAGTCGGTGCGGGCGTGACCCGGTGGCGAGTCGGCGACGAGGTGTGTGCGCTGCTGACCGGCGGCGGGTACGCGGAAAAGGTCGCCGTCCCGGCCGGGCAGGTGCTGCCCGTACCGGACGGAGTGGACCTGGTCGACGCGGCCGCGTTCCCGGAGGCAGCCTGTACGGTCTGGTCGAACCTGACCCGGGTCGCCCACATGTCGCACTGGCAGACGCTCCTCGTCCACGGCGGCGGCAGCGGCATCGGCACGTTCGCCCTTCAGTACGCGTCCGCATTGGGCGTACGAGTGCTGACGACGGCCCGCAGGGCGAAACACGAGGTGCTGAAGGCGCTCGGAGCCGACGTGACGATCGACTACCGGGAACAGGATTTCGTGGCCGAGGTCAAGGCGGCCACGAGCAACCGGGGCGTGGAGCTGATCCTCGACATTCAGGGTGCGTCGTACCTGAACCGCAACATTGAGGCGCTGGCTGACGGCGGTTGCGTCGTGATCATTGGGCTGCAGGGTGGCCGTACCGGCGAAATTGACCTTGGCGCGATGATGGCCAAGCGTGCGACGGTGGCCGCGACGACGCTCCGAACGCGCACAGCCTCGGACAAGGCGTCGATCGTCGCTGGAGTCCGGGCGGAAGTGTGGCCGTTGATCGAGGCGAAAAAGATCCTGGCGGTGGTCGACCGCACCGTGCCGATGTCCCAGGCGGCGACGGCGCACGAGATCTTGGCCGAGAGTGACCACATTGGCAAGGTACTGCTGGTCACCGAGCCGCAGCCGGGCGCCGCGGGCGATCCGTTCGTCGAAGCCGCTCTGCCGGTCGCCGAGACGACGTCGACGGCAGAAGCGGCAGCACCAGACGCGGCGGCGTTCGCCGACGCCCCGCCGCTGAGTAACGACGCCGCAGCGTCGGGCAACGACGCGGCACCAGCTAACGATGCCCCAGCGCCGTTCAGCGACGCCCCAGCGCCGTTCAGCGACGCCGCAGCGCCGGGCAACGAATCCGCGGCGCCGGCTACCGAAGTGCCGCCGGCCAGCAGGCCAGCGACGCCGGACAGCTCTGGAGGCACGACCGCCAACCAGACCGGCGCCGAGCCGCGCCCGGTCGTCGCTCGCGGGTTTGCGTCAGTCAGCGAATCGTTCGGCCGCCCGTCCTGGCCCGCACAAACGGCCGGCTCTCCGCAAGCGGCGGGCTCCGCGCAAACGGCCGGCACCCCGGAAACGGCCGGCTCGCCGCAAACGGCCAGCGGCGCGCAAGCGGCCGGCTCCCAGCAAGCGGCGGGATCCCCGCACGCGGCCGGCTCGCCGCAATATGCCGGGCCCCCGGAATATCCGGCACATCACCCACCGCAGCAGGCACCCGGGTCGGCATCGTCCGCTCAGCCGGTGCCGCCCGAAAACGCTGAAAGCCCTGCGTAGGGCGTACGGGACACGCATCGCTAGCCATACCGACATGGTCACCGTCTATGCTGTTCTCAAGTCTGAGCCGATTTCGCGGTTCAGGTGTAAGACTTCCAATCGAGTGGGTATGGACGAACGGCAGCTTGGCAATTCAGAACTGACGTTCGGATAACACCCGCCGGTGGCGCTCGCGTGCTCAGCCGCCGGCCGACATCAGGAGGACGCGCATGGCGGAGATCGCCGGCGACCAGCAGGTCCAGTCGGAGGTCCTCGAAGGCTTGGCGACGGCGGTCAATCACCGCCGGTGGTTCGTCGAACTCGCGATTCCCTATCTCGGGGACGATCCAATAGAGATCGGCAGCGGGCTGGGTGACTACGCCATCGAATGGGCCGACCGGATTCCGCGGTTCACTGCGACCGAAGCCGATCCGGAGCGTCTCGTCCGGCTCAAGGAGCGGATGGTCGATCACCCAGGCGTTTCGGTGCGCGAGATGCTTCTGCCGTCGGAAGACAGCGGCCACTACAGCGCCGCGGTGTCGTACAACGTGCTGGAGCACATCGAGGACCACGTGGGCGCTCTGCGGAGCATCGCACGCCTGGTGCGGCCGGGCGGCGCGGTCGTCCTGATCGTCCCGGCGTTCATGTTCGCGATGAGCCCGGTCGACATCGCCACCGGTCACGTCCGCCGTTACACGAAGAAGACGATGCGGGCCGCGCTCACCGAGGCCGGGCTCGAGGTCGAGCGCGTGCAATACGCGAACGCCCTCGGTCTGATCGGCTATTACGCCGCGACGAGCCTCTTCAAGCTGACCCCGAAGGAAGGCGCGATGGTCAAGGTCTATGACCGCTTCGTGCTGCCCGCCACGAAGGCCGCCGAGTCCATTGTGAGACCGCCGTTCGGCCAATCGGTGTTCGCTGTCGCACGGGTGCCTGCCGACGCCTGACCGCGCTTGGCACCGGAGAGGTTGCCATATTTCCGGACACCTGTGCGAATCAATCCGCGAGTTGCCCGTCGTTTCCGGCGGTCTTGGGGGACCAGCGCGATCAGCTTGCTCGGGTAGCATCGCGCGCATGTGCCGCTGCTCTCGGGATGCCGCGCTGGCCGGGTCACCACCCGGCCGGTCGACTGGGGCGCCGCGTCCGGCTGGGCATGCCAGTCCCGGGTGGCATCGATGACACGGCGCCACCTGCCCATTCCTGAGTCGGCGGCCGACGACGCGGCGCCGACGTGGGAGCGGCTGAGCACGACCCGGCCGGTCCAGGACCGCCCGGCTCCGAGCGCCGAGCGGTCCGCGGATGAGTCCAGCCACGGCGCCACGACGAAGACAGCGGTGGTACGGAGACGGTCCGTACGCCACCTCACGTCGGTGCCGGAAGACGGTACGCCGACCCGGCCGTCACGCATGCGGTGGAGTCGGGTGGACGCGATTGTCGCGTTCGCCTTCCTGCTGGTTGGCTACCTCGTCACCGCGCAGATGTGGCAAAACCCGAACGGCCACACGACCGCCGCGAACTCCACCGATCAGACATTCTTCGAATGGATGCTGACGCACGGCGTTCGCGTATTCAGCCACGGCGACAACCCGTTCTTTACGTCGCAGTTGAACGCGCCGCTCGGCGTGAACCTGATGTCGAACACCGGACTGCTCGGGCTGTCCGTGCCGTTCGCGCCGGTCACGGCACTGATCGGGCCGGCACCGACGTTCGTCCTGATCATCATGCTCGGCCTCGCCGGCACGGCGTTCGCCTGGTATTACGTCATGTCGCGGCACTTCATCGGGAACCGGTTCGCGGCGTTCTTCGGTGGTGCCGTCTGCGGCTTTCGGGCCCGGCATCGTCACGCACGCGAATTCGCACCCGAATCTCACGGCCGGCTTCGTCGTTCCGCTGATCCTGTGGCGCGCGCTGGCGCTGCGAAACTCCCGGCGGCCCGTACGCGACGGGATCATCCTGGGTCTACTCGCGACGTATCAGGTGTTCATCAACGAGGAAGTGCTGTTCCTGACGGCACTGGCCGGAACCATGTTCGTGCTGATCTACTTGGCCTTCCGGCCGGCCGAGGCGCGCAATGCCGTACGACCGGTCCTCACCGGTCTCGGCACGGCCGGAATCCTCGGTGCCGTGCTCGTGGCGTACCCGTTGTATTTCCAGTTCTACGGTCCGCAGCATTTCAGCGGCCTGCCGGTGTGGCTCGAAGATTGGCCCTACCGGCTGCCGTTGCAGACGTGGGTGACGCTGCCCGGGCTGTCGCACTGGGGCGATCCGGCGAGCAACTGGAAGCTCATCAACACCCAGACCGAGGAGAATTCGTTCCTCGGCTGGCCGCTGGTCATCGTCACGATCGCCACGGTCGCCATGCTCTGGCGCCGGCGACCGGCCGTGCGCGCGCTCGGCATCGTCGGCGCGCTGTTCGCCTGGGCATCGCTCGGCAACGCCGTCGTTTTCCGCAACCCGAGCCAGGCGCACCCATCACTGTCCCTGTGGCGGCATTTCAGCCGGCTGCCGCTGTTTGACAGCGTGCTGCCGAGCCGGCTCGCCTTGGTAGTGTTGCCGATTGTCGGGCTGCTGATCGCGTTCGCCATCCGGGAGTGCTTGCCGTTGCTGGCCGGGTTCGACGGCGAACCGCTCTGGCGAATTGGTGCGACGGTCGGCGCGGTCACTGCGGTGATCGCGGCCATCGTGGCGATCGTCCCGCGTTCGGTCCCGGTGGCGCCGCTGCCGACCGTGCCACGGTTCTATCACCAGCGGAGAATGGAAACCGTACGTCCCGGCCGGCGCGAGTGTGATGTCGGCGACGCCGTACGACGACAACTCGATTGCGTACATGCGGTGGGCGGTTGCTGCCGGGCTGGACTTTTCGGTGCCCGGCGGTTACTTCCTCGGCCCGACGGCCAGCCGAAGAACGGTGATCCATCGCAAGAGCGTGGGCAGTACGGGCCGCAGATGCGCGACACCGAGCGGGTCCTCGGCGCCGTCGGCAACGGGAGTTGGACGTTGCCGACCAACGCGAGTGGCTATACCACCGAGGCGATCTGCGACCTCCGCTACTGGCACACGGCGATCATCGTTCTCGACAAGGCGCAGCCGCGCGTGGGCACGATCCGATCGTCAGTCGACCGGCTGATCGGCACCGGCAAGGATGTCGACGACGCGGTTGTCTGGGATGTCCGCTGGACGTGGAAAGCGCCGGTCACCTGCTCGTCCGCGCCGAACTAGCCGCCGGGCGCCCGCTGGCCGGGCGCCGACGCCCGGCGCCCGACGCTCGCGCGGTACCCGACGCCCGGGCGTTCGGCGGTCGGCCGCGACCGTACGGAACTTGCGCGAGCGGCGTCCCTTACCCGCCGGCCAGGCGGCAATTTGCAGGGGTTCGCCCCAGCTTGGGCGCGTCGCTGGCCAGCCCTGCCCGTTCCTGCGTGAGAGACTGTGCTCGGCTGTGACAGCGATTGTGGCAGTCGTTGGACGAGGCTCGAGACACAGCCGGCGAGGCACCACGATGACGTTTTCACCGCTGCAGGAGGCATCGGAGGAGTTCGCCCAGCAGCTCACCCGATGGCGTACGCAGCGGGGGCTGTCGAAGCGTGCCCTCGCGAGCGAGATGGGGTTCGACCCGTCCTATGTGAGCCATGTCGAGGGTGGCCGGCACCGACCGACCGAGGATTTCGCGCGCCGGGCCGAGGTCGTGCTGCGCACCGGTGGCGAGATCTGGCAGAGCTACGCCGCGTACAACACGCTGCGGCGATCCATCCCCGCGCCGGCCGCGCCGCCCGAGCAGGAGGTGTGGGTGCCGCCGGGCAGCGGTCTCATCGTCGAGCGCGAGTATGCCGGCCTGAGCTTCCGCAACGGCATCTTCCACACCCGCGTCCGCCGGCACCTCTATAACGCCGGGCCGGAGGCGGTGGTCCGCTACCCCGTACGGATTCGCGTCGACCGTTACCCCGGCCATCCGCGCCGATCCGCGCGGCTGCACCACGGCGCGCCGCTGACGTGGTCCGAGTTGGGCTTCGCGGCGTACGGGCCGGACGGTGAGCCGATGGCGTGGCAGCCTACGCACGACTCCGACACGACGAAGGAACTGTGGCTCAAGTTCGAAAGCGGCGAGCGCCGGTTTCCCCTCTACGCCGGCCGTCGGGCGACGATCGAATACGGCTACCGCGTGCCCGAGCTCAAGTGGGGACCGTGGTTCCAGCGGGCCATCCGCCTGCCGACCCGGGAACTCGCGATCGAACTCGACTTCCCAACCGCGATCGAGCCGGCCGTCTGGGGCACGGTCAGCTCACTCACCAGCGAGGGCGTCCCACTCGGGCCGGCCGACACGAGCCGGCGACGCGGGCGAGCGTACGGTGTTCTACTGGCTGGTGCGCTCGCCGGCGCTGCAGGCGCGCTACCGGATCGAGTGGCGGGTGCCCGGCGCCAGCGCTTAGCCGGCACGCGCCGCGGCGTTCAGCGAAGGCGTGCAGAATTGCACGGGACTTGGGCGGTCAATCGCCGCCGCACCGCGCATGTTCCGTGCAATTGTCGCGAACGGAGGGACGCCGATGCAGCCGCAGGTGGGCGACCGCGCGCCGGCGGAGGGTCGCCGCGCCGAGTCGCCGTTCGCCGCGGCCCTTCGGCGCGTCTGGTCGCCGTTCGTTGCCGGCTCGCGGCGCGCGTGGGCACCGCTGAGCGAAAAGTCTTCCCGGGTACGGGCGACCACGCGCGCGATCTGGCATGACGAGCCGGATTGGCTGACCGACTCGCCGCGCTCCGACCTGCCTCGCAGCGTCCTGCGCAACGAAGTCATCATCGTCTTCTTGCTTTCGCTCGGTGCCAGCGCGGTTTACGCGGTCGTCCAGCTCCTGGCCGACATCACCGCCCGCGGCGGCCTGTCGAAAGCCACGGCGTCCCTCAACGTTTCGCAGGCGCCGGGCCGCCCGTACCTCGACCTCACGTACCAGCTGCTCGGCATCTTCTTCGCTCTGGTCCCGGTGGCGCTCGCGATCCATCTGCTGCGCCGCGATCACGGCAACCCATTCCGGGTGCTGGGCCTGGACGCCCGACGGCCCGGACGGGACGCGGGCATCGGCGTCGGTCTGGCTGCGCTCATCGGCGTACCCGGAATCGGGTTATATGTCGCGGCGAGGGCGCTGGGCATCAGTGCCAACGTTGTGCCGGCGTCGCTGCCGCACATCTGGTGGGCGATCCCGGTGCTGATCTTGTCGGCGATCCAGAACGCGGTCAACGAAGAGGTTATCGTCGTCGGCTACCTGCTCACCCGGCTTCGCGATCTGCGCTGGCGGACGCCGGCCGCGATTGCACTGTCGTCAGTGATCCGGGGCTCCTATCACCTGTATCAGGGCTTCGGCGCGTTCATCGGCAACGCCGTCATGGGCGTGATCTTCGCGTCGTTCTACCGCCGGTACGGTCGCGTGACGCCGCTCGTGGTCGCCCACTCGATCCTCGACATCGTGTCATTCGTCGGGTACGCGTTGCTCCGACCGTATCTGCACCGCTGGTTCCCCGGTCTCGTCCCGTAGCGTTCGGGTCTCGTCCGGCAGCCTCCCTCGCCGGCAGTCCCCGCGGCAAAGGTCGCTGAGATCGTTTCCCAGCAGGGGCTTTTGCCTGAGCGGATCATCAGTAATGCTGTCAGTCACGCGGTGGCGCCGGGCGGCGCCGGGGCGCTCGGGGAGGCATGGCGTGACGAGCAACAACTACGACGCGGTGATCATCGGCGGTGGCCACAACGGCCTCGTGGCGGCCGCGTATCTGGCTCGGGCCGGGCAGCGCGTCCTCGTGCTCGAACGTCGCCCGATCGTCGGCGGTGCCGCCGTCTCCGAGCACCCATTCGGCCCCGACTACACGGTGACCTCGCTGTCGTACGTCGTCAGTTGGCTCTCGCCCCAGATGGTGCGCGATCTTGACCTGGTGCGGTACGGCTACCACGTCTACCCGCAGGGTCCGTACTTCGCGCCCCGCCGGGACGGCCGCTACCTCGCCCTGCCGGAGGATCCAGCGGCCCGCCACGCGGAGATCGCGAAGTTCTCGAAGAAGGACGCCGACGCGTACGACGGCTGGGAGCGCTGGTTCGCCGGGCTCGGCAAACTCGTCGGCCCGCTGCTGCAACAGATTCCGCCGAAGCTCGGCTCGAAACGGCCGGCCGATCTGTTCGCCCAGGCGGCGCTGGTCAAGCAACTGCGGGGCGTGGACGTCCGGGCCGCGTACGACCTGACGCGCCTGTTCACGGCCAGCTTGGCCGACGTCGTCGAGGAGCGCTTCGAGTCGGACGCGATGCGCGGCGTCCTGTCGGTGTCCGGCGTCATCGGCATGTGGGCCGGGCCGCGGAGCGCCGGCACGGCGTACGTCATGCTGCACCACCACGTCGGCGACGCCGTCGAGGGGCAGACCGGCGCGTGGGGCTTCGCGCGGGGCGGAATGGGCGCGATCTCGAACGCGATTGCTTCGTCGGCTCGGGCGGCGGGAGCGGAGATCCGTACGTCGGCGCCGGTGTCCCGGATCATCACCGCCGGCGGGCGGGTGCGCGGCGTCGTGCTCGACTCCGGCGAAGAGATCACTGCGCCGGTGGTGATCGCGACGGTTCATCCGAAGATCGCGTTCCTGGATCTGGTGGATCGCGATGAACTGCCCGATGACTTCGTGGCCGACATCTCCTCGTACCAGACGCGGTCGGGCACGGTGAAGGTCAACTTTGCCGTCGACAGGCTGCCGACCTTCACGTCTCACCCGACGTTCGACCCGCAGATCCACGGCGGCACGATCGTGCTGTCCGAGTCGCTGGACGACGTCGAGCGGGCGTTCCAGGACGCGTCGGCCGGCCGCGCCGCCGAATTGCCGTTTGCCGACATCTGCATTCCGTCGGTCTTCGACGATTCGCTGGCTCCCGAGGGTCACCACATCGTCTCGATGTTCACGCAATGGGTGCCAGCTTCGTACGCCGATGCGCCCCACCCCGAGGCGCTGACGGCGTACGCGGACCGGCTGACCGCACGGATGGAAGCGGTCGCGCCCGGCTTTATTGACTCGATCGTCGGGCGCCAGGTGCTCGGACCGCATGAGATGCAGACCGAGTATGGCCTGGTCGGCGGCAACATCTTCCACGGCGAGCTGACGCCGGGCCAGATGTTTCACATGCGTCCGGCCGCCGGCTACGCGGATCTCCGTACCCCCATCAAGGGCCTTTATCAGGCCGGATCGGCGACGCATGGCGGCGGCGGCGTGACCGGCGTTCCGGGTCGGAACGTGGTCGGGCAGATCCGGCGTGACCAGGGCGTCCTGCGCCGGCTTGGGCGCCGCCGCTAGCGAGCGGCCCGGTCTTAGCGGGAGGCTCTGTAGAAGCGAACCGCGCGGGCTGCGACGTCGGCGACGGTCGCGGCGCCGGCCAGGCCCGCGAGGACAACACCAGCGCCGGGTACGGCACGGGACACGCCGCTGCGGACCAACGTCGTCGCGACTGCGCCGAGCTTCGGCAAGGCGGGAGCGTTCCGGCTGCTATCGGTGGGCGCGTCCGCGTCGTCGGTCAAACCATGTACGGCGGCTGACGCCGCGCCAACATCCGGATAGATCTCCAGCAGGGCCAGGATTTCGGCCGCACGGGCCGGCTCGCGCGGATCGACGCGATGGAGGGCGGCGATCTCGAGTACGAGCCGAGCATGCGTCCACAACTGGGTCGCGATTGAGGCGAGACCACCGAGTGGTAGGACGGCCGCCGCCGTCGCGACACGGGCGCGCCGCTGCGCATCGCGGATCGCGACTCGGGCCAAGCGATCGACGCCCACGCTCGGGTAGGTCTCGCGGAGCCATGCTGCCTGCTCCCCGGCCGCGGCGCCGTAGTGCGCCACGGCCGCCAGGGCCAGCGCGGCCGGCGTACGGTGTGGCCGATCCCGTACGGCGGCCCACATCTCGGCGTAGCTCGGTACGGTCGCCAGCGTGTTGGCCGCCGGCTCTACGCGCGCGACGGCGGTTACCGGCGTGGTGGTCCCCGGCTCGACGGGCGCGACGGCGGTTGCCATGGCCAGCTTCCGGGACCGCGGAGTCTTCGCTGGCGTATCCGCGACCGTGTTGCCCGCGGCTACCGTCGGCTCGGTGTCAACGGCCGGTTCTGGCTTCACCGAGGTCGCCGTCGTACGCATGGCCGGAGCGGCCGTACGCTTCCGCGGCTTTCGGGCTGGCTCAACCGCTGGCTCGGCTACCGCTGGCTCGACGGTCGGCGGCTCGGCGGCCTCAGCGGCGGGGGCGGGGGCGGCGCGGTCTTGCGCTGGGCTCGGCGTGCGGGCACCGCTGGGCGATCGGCTGCTTGATCGCCGGCCGCCTTGCGGGTTCGGCGAGGCGTCGCGGCCGGCGCTGGGGGATCCGCCGGTTTCGTCGCGAGAGTCGTCTCGTCTGAGCTAGCGCTCCGGGCGTCGGCCGGTGCAGGCGGCGGCGCCGCTTTGCGCGGGGTTCGGCGGGTCGGCGCGGCGGTCATCGCGTTCTTGTCCGGTGCCGGTGCCGGGAGGCGTCTTGGTCGAGGTGTTATCGGCCGGCGTCCCGGCCGAGGATCGGCGCGCCGGGTTCGATCGACTCGAACCAGGGCGCCGCGACGGGTTCCACTGGTCGACGTCGGCGACGCCGGAGTCACATCGGCGGCCCGTGTATCGACCGGTTGACCTTCGACGGGTCGGACTTTGGCGGGCTGGGTTTCGAACGGCCGGGTTTCGACCGGCCCGCCTTTGGCGGGCTGGGTTTCGATCGGCCGGGTTTCGACCGGCCGGCTTTCGGCCAGTCGGCCTTTGGCCGGCTGGCTTTCGGCCGGCCGAGGAACGGTGATGCCGTTCGTTTTGCGTGGCGCGAGTGGTCGCCGCTCGCTGCCGTTCGACTGCGCGGACGTTGCCTCGACCGGCCGCGGCGTGAACACCGTCGTCGACGGCCGCTCGCGATGTGCCGGTGGGGCCGGCGGTTCGTCGACCGACGCACGCGGGTTGGGAGCCGCTTGGAACGCTGCCGCCGGTGCGGCCGGACGGGTGGCCGGATTCGTCTCTTCCGGCCCAGCCGACGGTCGTCCGGTCGGCGGGGGCGTCGGGTCGTCCGTACCGTCGGATTGGGGTGGAACGACCGGCGGCAGGAACAGCGCCGCGGGCGGTGAGACCGGCGGGCGTCGACGCGATGTGGCGTTCGGCTCACTTTCGCGCGCTGAATCAGCCGAGTCCTGCCCCATGATGGGAGAGCCTAGTATTCGCCGCTCATGGTCGCTGCCCCCGACGCGGCGATTTCGCATTTCGGTCGCCAACGTGTCGCAGCTGGGCTGCTGGTAGCCGCTTTGCCCGGCTGCCCGGTGGCCTGTATTCTCGACCGGCGGTGGTCACGTAGACCATCGGGGAGGCTTCGCCTAGTCCGGTCTATGGCGCCGCACTGCTAATGCGGTTGGGGTTTATCGCCCCTCCCGGGTTCGAATCCCGGAGCCTCCGCGTCTGGTCGGGTATGTACACTGGCTGGGCACAAGCGCCCGTAGCTCAACGGATAGAGCATCTGACTACGGATCAGAAGGTTGGGGGTTCGAATCCCTTCGGGCGCGCAGCACATCACAGCCGGTTTCCCACAGCGGGGAGCCGGTTTTTGATCTCTCTGGCCTCCGGGTTGACCCCGAGGATCTCGGGCTCCGGGCACTGCTTCCGCTATCGACCCGGACGCGGCCGAGCAGACCTGCTCCCACAGCGTCCAGATCGTTCGTCCTGCGGCCGTCTGCCTGTTGACTGCGTGGCAGCGCCGCTCCGAGGCGGCGGGTCGACGGTGGACGGCCCGGATGGCTGACGTGGTGGGTCGCGATAAGGCGATGCTGACTCACCTCGCCGGCGACAGATCTAACAACGGTGACGCTGCCACAAGACTCGTCATGGCACCGAGATAGTGGGGTCTCCTTGATTGAGACTGCAGAACTCGGTTGCTTCAGAAAGATCGCCGGCCTGCTCGTCGCTGTAGATTGCCACCTCTTTGGCATCGACGTTGATGTCGACTTGGGCGCTCAATGCACAGCGCCGCTTCATGCCGGGCATCTGCATCAGATCGGCCAGGCTTCCGTCAAACTTCTTGAACATTGCACACATGGTGAAGTTGTGATCGGGGCTCGTGACGACCGCATAGAAGGTGCCAGCAGCGTCGACGTTGGCACAGATCTCTTGCGTACGCTGCTGATCCGGCGTGCCGCTAGGGTGTTCAGCGCCAGCGTCTGTGTTGGAGGCGGGTTCGTGCTCGTAGTCGCTTCGCTATGGGACGCGCATCCGGTGATGCTCAGCAGGGCACACGTTGTGCCAACCCGAAGAGCCGTCCAGCGGCGAGGAAGACCGTTTGCCGTATTGCGTCCTCGCCAACCTTTCGACAACGCTGCCACTTGGCGCCTCATCCGGATCGTTCGCCTTTCATCGCGTACCGGTGGCCGGCATCCGGTGGGCTGATCTATCCCACGTTTGAGTTCGGCGTTCATCGGGTGGTGCGCGCGGCAGCATAGACGGATGGAGTCCCGCGTAGAAGTCCACTCGTCAGCGTTCCTCATGACGACCTCGTTGGCGTTTTCTCGGTCGCCGACCTAGGGGTAGCCCAGATCGTCGCCGCGCACGACGAGACGCGGGCAGATCTCGCGGACCGCTCGCCGCGGGACGGCCTTCTCGACAGTTACGTACGCTTCCACGCGGCTGGCGATGGTGGGATGGCCAGTCAAGCGCCGTGGCGAACGCTTGATGGACATCGATGAGGCACTGCTCCGCTGTTGGCAAGGTCGCCGTTTGATGGCCGAGTTGAGCTGTCCAGTCCATCGGCGGCAGTGATGAGAACAGTCCTGGGAGGACGCTCCAGCCCGCCGCTTGACGGACCTGGGTCGCGACGTCTCGAGTTAGACCGCCGATGCCGGCGATACGGGCCAAGTCGTAAAGGTCGCGTGCGGTGTGCCGATCAGCCCACGCGATGGTCTTCATCGCCGCGAAAGCGGCTAGGGTCGGCACCCGAAGTGTCGCGCGATCCGGGAGGTCCCGGTATCGCAGATCGATGGTGCGCACTTCGGTGGGCCATCGGGCCAGGTCCTGGTGCCCGCCGCCGCTGTCCAGCAGTTGGATCCGAACCCGCATGCCTTCGCGGCTGGCGAGTTCGGCGGGGTCGACGGCCCGTACCGCGGACAGCGGCGGATCCATGTCGTCCCTGGGAACTCGCGACGAGCAGTGACGGCAGCTGATCGTCCAGGATCTCGGCCACCCTGCGACGGTCCGGGCTGTATAGGTCGATGTCTTCGGACAAGCGCGCGCCGGCGGTGGGATTACTAATGTGGGTCCGGGCCAGGGCGGTGCCGCCGAAGAACGTCAGCGGCTGCCCTAGACCGGCGATCGCGGCCAGGGTGTGACTGATCAGATGATCATGGCGGACCTGCGCGTCGCCGACACCGAAGGCTGCGGCGACATCGGCAAGTTCTACTGAATCGATCACGGCCGCGTTCCGCGATGGTCATGGCCGCCCGGAGGGCCGCCGGTTTGTGCTGGGCAGCGGCCAGCCGGTCGACGAGTGCCAGTCGACTCGAGCAGCAAGCGCGCGGATAGTTTGGTCGACGTCTTGACGGCTTAGTCCGCCAAGTTCCGGTCGTGCAGGACATCGAGGATGGTCTGCTCCACCGTGGTGACCCAGCCCGAGGCCAGCTGAGTGTCGACATGTTCGATGTCGAGTCGAGCGACATCACGTTTTACGAAGATCATCCGTCCCGGGTGGCTGGTCAACATCGGGCGCTGTTTCGGTACGGCGACGACGGCGACAGCCAGGGCACGCGGGATCGCGCCGTGTAGCGGGCGGCGGAGACACCCATGAGCGCCACGGCGTCGATGCCGTAGTCGGTTTGAGCCAGACCGAGGGCAGCGGCATCGAGCTCCGGACGCCAGCGGAGGTCGCCGATCGTTCTTGCGGCACAACGGTGTAGTAGCCAGCGGCCAGACGCTGCACTACCCCGGATCGCGCCAGGCGCGCCAATTCGGCGCGCGGATGGGCATAGATGGTCCCGATATCTCTGGGCCGTACAACCTTGTTTGCCCGCCGGGCCAGGGCCGGGGTGGGACGGAAACCGACGATCTTGACACCGTACTACCCCCGTAGGCCTGAAGCCTACGTTCATACTACTACTCTCGGCTGGATCGCCGCGCGCTGTAGGAAGAAGCTTGCCGCCGTACCGGCGCGTACGCCTTTGGCGATTGCCTCCGACACAAAACCGTCCCGGACGTGCGTGACATCGCCAGTGGCGAACGAACTGGCCGCCGCCTTCGACCCGTCGCCGGCGACGACTGAGCCGCGGTAAGCCGCCCCCGTCGACTGGCTCCCGGCACCGCAGGAGACCCGGCCAGAGGCGGGGGACCCTGAGTTCAGCGCCGCCCCGCGAGCCTTACGAGGAGCCGGTCAACGAGTTCGTCCATGACTTCGTCGGACAGACGCTGCTGCTGACCGGGAAGGTCACCGAGGCTGTCGGCGGCGACGACCTGAGCCAGCGGGATCAACGTACCCATCGACGGTTCTCGGACTGTGTCGTGTCGGCCCGCCAGTTCAGCGGGGCGGCGGTCGCGGCCGGACAGCCGGTCAAGGTCGGGGTGCGGCCGGAAGAGTCCAGATGGTCGCCCGGACCGTCGGTGAGCTGCCGGCGCGGGACGCGAAGGTGTTCACCGCGCTGTTCTCCGGCGAGCATGTCGAGTATCAGCTCGACGTCGTCGGCCAGGGCACGGTCATTCTCAAGGGCGGCCGCCACGAGATCGTCACTGACGGCAGCCCGGTCTGGCGGAAGCTGCGTTCGGCCGGCCACAGCGTCTGGAACCTCGACTCGACCGTGATGCCCCAGCAGGCGTCGGCCGTATAGGTCGTTCCGGGCGGGCGGCGGGTGCGGGCGCGCCACCGGGCGGGTGGCTCACTGGCCGGTGGAGCCGTCGATGCGTTCGCGGAGCAGGTCGAGGTGGCCGCAGTGCCGCGAGGTCTCCTCGATCATGTGTAGCAGCGCGAATCGCAGCGAGAAATGCATGTCCTTGCCGCGCGCCAGGTCGTCCAGGCCGGCGCCGTCGATCGCTGCGCGGGACCGCTCGCACTCGGCTACATAGGCCGCCACGAGGCCGGGCAGGGTGTCGCCGTCTTCGATCGCGAAGGCTCCATGCATGTCGTCATCCGGCCACGGATAGGGCAGGTCCGCACCGGCGAAATCGATGCTGAACCAGAACCGCTCGGTGCCGGTCAGATGCTTGACGAGCCCACCCGGCGTCAGCGTCGACGGCGGAACGGCCGCACTGAACGCCTGTTCGTCGCTGAGGCCGGCGACCTTGTTGACCACGGTGGCCCGAAAGAAATCCAGCATCGCGGTCAACGAATCCCATTCGGACCCGGATTGAGGCGGCCGTGTTCGTGACATTGGCTGCACGCTGTTCGTTGACATGGCCGTAGCGTAGAAGCCTTGACCGACAACGGTCTCAGGGCCGATTCTCGGCACGTGGGACAGCGTCGCCGTTCGCGGTGACCCGGGCATCTGCCGGTACGGTGTGCACGATCCTGTCCCACCTCTCGGAGGCGATCCACGTGTACCACGTCATCAGCGGCGACGACCTGCCCGTCCTCGGGCCGTACTCGCCTGCAGTCCGCGCCGGCGGACTCGTGTTCGTCTCGGCGCAGGCCGGTATCGATCCCCTGACCGGCGACGCGCCGCCAACTGGTGGCTTCGAGGCCGAGTGCCGGCAAGCGTTGACGAACCTAGGCCGCGTGCTCGTGCGGGCCGGCTCCGATCTGCGCCACATCGTTCGTACGACTGTGTTTTACACCGACCTCGCCGACATGCCGGCGATCAACGCTGTCTTCGAGGATGTCTTCGCGGCGCCGCGTCCGGCCCGATCGTCGGCGCTTGTCGGGCTTCCCGGCGGCCGCCGGATCAGCATCGACGCGATCGCGATCGCGATCGACGACGGTCTGCGCGGCTGTCTGATTCTCGCGCCTATCGACGCATCCGATCGGTGCTCAATAATTGGTACGAACTTCTCGGCATCCGGGCACCGAGAGGCCGAGTAGGACGGAAAGTCGCCAGACCGACCCTGAGCTGCGATAACACAAGGTGTGCGGCAACGTGGCGCCAAACGATTCCGAGCAGGCTGCGATCCTGTTATCGAATCGTGACGTTTGAGTCCCAGAGTGACGTGTAGTAGCCCGACACCACGATTTGCACGATTTGCGGTAGATCGCCCGGTTCCAACTTCGCTATGTGGCGACGGTCACGTCGCTGACGGTGACGCGGGGTGTGATTTCCGGTTACCGGCGAGTAGCTAGCGGTCTTGTTTGCGCTTCCGTGGTGCGGGACCATCTCCGGCAGCCAACGCCGTAGCGGGTCCAGCGCGACCGGCGGGCTCACGTACCCAGCGCATCGCCGGACCAAGCGTCCTCATCAGGCCGTACGACGACGTGGTACGTGCGGTGACCGCATTCGTCTAGGAGGACCCCCCGTGAAAGACCCGAAAGTAGCAACCGAGGGCGGCGCACGCTGGCGTCGGTTTCCGGCCGCCATCGTGCCAACCGTGGTTATCGTCGGCGCTCTCGGCGCCGGCATCGCCAGCGGTGCCGTACCCGTGAGCTTCGCCGTCTCCGGCGTTCAGTTCAAGGTCACGGCGGACCAGCTGACCGGCACCGACTTCGTCCAGTACGGCTCGATCGTGCAGGAGAAGGACGGCACGCCGGAATCCGGTCGCCATCTCCGAGATCGGCAGTGCCGATCTAACGAACCTCTGCCAGTCCGTCGCGCAGCCGACGCCGATCGGCACTGTTGTCCTGAAGCTGACCGCGGGTGGCGGCGGCACGCCGGCGCACGCCGACAACCTGCTGATCGACATGACGCAGCTGAGCGGCGACGCTACGTTCACCAACATCAACATTGGCCAGGACGCCTCGACGCTGTCGAGCAAGGCACAGGCCGGCGGCTTCGGTCAGGGTGCCGACAAGGTCGTCATCAAGAACCTGTCGCAGACCGCGTGGGCAACCACCGCTGGGACCTTCACGTTGCCCGGCCTTAGCCTGGGCCTCGGTAACTCGGGCTGCTAGTTCGCGCCATAGCGGGTCCCGCGGATCGCGACCGCGGGGCCCGCTTCGCGTGGCCAGGTGAGTGCGTGCGCCGACGGTGCGCTCGCATGGCATCGGCAAGAGCAGCAATCGGAAGGAACACAGATGACCGTGGACGTTGCGACGCCCCACGACAGTCGGATGACCCGTGCCCGTCGAACATTTCGGCGGTGGCGTAAATCGCGCCCATTCTGGGGCGGCCTGCTGCTGATCGCGGCCGGCATCGAGATCTTCTACAGCGGCAACCTGAACCTCGGCAACATTCAGATCCACCTCGGTCTCAACGGGTTCAAGTCGTACATCATCCCGCTCGTCGTCGTGCTGTGCGGTGCGTTGACCTGGGCGACGCCGACCCAGCGCATGTTCTACGGCATCATCGGCACGGCCGCGGCCGTCTACTCCGTCGTCTCGGTGAACCTGGGCGGCTTCATTATCGGCCTGCTGCTGGGCATCTTCGGTGGTGCGCTGTCGATCGCGTGGGTGCCAGACAAGCGCGTGATCGCCGACGGCGTGGACCACACCGAACCCGACGACGAGGACGCCACCACGGACTTCGGCGCCGAGTTTCCGGCGTACGCCGGCGAGGACCACGATCAGTGGCGCGATCCGGACGGCGGCGAGTCGGAAGATCTGGAGGGTGAGCAGCGCGAGCCGTTTCGCCAGCCCCGCCACGCCGCCGACGATGAGCCCGAGCCGGTAATTCCGGCAGCGCGTACGGCACCTGACACCGACCCGGCGATCACCGGACCGGCGGAAGGCGCCGGTGACGCTGCCAACACGACCGAGACGGCCGACACGACCAACACGGCCGACCCGAACGAAACGACCGCGCCGATGTCGCGCGTGCGCGGCATTCCCGACGTGCCCCACGTCCGCGGATCGACCGATGCGGCGGCGGACGATCCACCCGCGGGCGAACAGCCATCCGAGCGCGGCGACGGACGTGGCAACCCCCGCGCTCTGACCATCACCGTCATCGCGGTCACCCTCGGTGCGCTCGCGGCCTTTGCCATCCACAACGCCGCGCCGGCCGCCGCCGACACGTGCACGCCGACCCCGATGCAGTCGGCGATCCAGAGCGTGATCGCCAAATCCGGCGTACACGCGCCCGCTGGCACGAGGACGCAGCCCCCCGGCGCGACAACGCCGAACAGCGGGCGCGCCGGGACGGGGACAAAGGCGACCGCCCCCAAGCACAACGGTGACGCCGCGCTTGCGCCGGTGGCGGGCGACCAGCCGCAACCCGTGGCGTCGCTCATCGGCGGCGTGGTCGGCCTGTTAGGCGTCGGCTCGCCGGCCGGCAGCACGGCGTCGGCGACTCCGGATGCGTTGCCGAGCGGCACACCGTCCATGGATCCGTCGCCGATCCCGTCGTCGACGCCGACCCCGACGCCCACCCCGACCGTGACCCCGACGCCCACCGCTAAGCCACGACCGACCGCCACGAAGTCGGCCTCGCCCGGACGGTCGACATCGCGGCCGGCGGCGCCGAACCCGACGACGTCATCAAGTGCGCCGCCGTGCTCGACCACCCCGAAGGCGTTGGCCCGCGCGGCCGGACAGCCGATCATCGGTGAGAAGCCGGCCACCCAGAAGACCGCGTTGCTGACGATGTCCGACCTGTCCTACGACGGCAACGTGCCCCTACGGACGGCTACGGGCAGCATCGTGGCGATGCAGTTTTCGATGAGTTCGACGACGTCCACACCGTTCGAGTTGGACGTGCCGGTCGGCGATCACCAGTGCACCGTCAAGAGTTCCCAGCTCACGCTCAGCGGCAACGTGAAAATCTTCGCGACCGAGATCAAGGGCGATCTTGCCGGCACCGTACCGGTGGATTTCACCCCCGACTCGCCGCCACCGCTGGTTGTCCCCGTCCCCGATCTGTTCTTCACCGACGCGACACTGACGCTTGCGTTCGTACAGTCGGACACGTTGACCGCCGACAAATTCACTATCACGTCCGATTGACCCGCTCGTAGGGTGAGCCATGGATTCGCTCGCCCTACAGCTGTCACAGCGCATCAGCGCGCACCTCGGCGCCGATCCGCTGATCCGCGTCTCAGACCACGCCGACTTCCAGGCGAATGGCGCGTTGGCGGCGGCGCGCGAGCGACGGACGGCGCCACGCGAATTGGCCGCGGCGGTTGCGGCCGCCGTCCTCGATGACGACGTGATTGACCGCGCCGAGCCGGCCGGACCTGGCTTCATCAACCTGACCGTCGCGCCGACGGCGATCTGGGCGCAGATCGCTCGCCGGCACGCCGCCCATCGCATCGGCGTCGGGACACCACTTGTCGGCCAGCGCGTCGTCGTCGAATACTCCGGCCCGAACATCGCCAAGGAGCTGCATGTCGGGCACCTGCGCTCGACCGTCATCGGGGACGCGCTGGCCCGGCTGTTTCGGCACGCCGGAGCGGACGTGATCCGGCAGAACCATATCGGTGACTGGGGGACACCGCTCGGCATGCTCATCGCTTATCTCGACGACCATCCCGAGCCACCGGTCGCGGCGTGCACGGGAGCGGACATGGTCTCCCGACTATCGACGCTTTACAGCGCGGCCCGGGCCGAATTCGACCGGGACGACGCATTCGCTAAGCACGCCCGGTCCCGCGTCGTCGATCTTCAGGGCGGAGACGCAGGGGTACGGGCGCGGTGGCGGACGATCGTCGCCGAGTCGCAGCGCTACCTGGCCGAGATCTACGACCTGCTCGACGTCGAGCTGACCGAGGCGGACACCGACAGTGAGAGCTTGTACAACGACGCGCTGGCCGGCATCGCCGCAAGCCTCGTCGGGCAGGGGATCGCCGTCGAGAGCGAGGGCGCGTTGTGTGTCTTCAGCCCGGCGGCACGGGGACGCGAGGGTGCACCGGTGCCGTTGATCATCCGGAAGTCGGACGGCGGATTCGGTTATGCGGCAACGGATCTGGCCGCCGTACGTCGTCGCGTCGACGATCTGTACGCCGACCGGATCTGCTACGTGGTCGATGCCCGGCAGGCGCTGCATTTTCGGATGGTGTTCGACACGGCCCGGCGAGCGGACTGGCTGCCCGACCGGGTCACGGCCGAGCACATCGCGTTCGGGTCGGTGCTCGACCTGGACGGCACGCCGCTCAAGACGCGCGAAGGCGACACCGCGAAACTGATTTCGCTGCTCACCGCCGCGATAGACCGCGCCGCCACGGTGCTCGCCGACCGAAGTCCCGACCTCGACGCCCAGGCGGCCGGGCGCCGGGCGCGGGAGATCGGCATCGGCGCGGTGAAGTACGCCGATCTGTCGACCGGCCGCACCCGGGACTACGTGTTCGACCTGGACCGGATGCTCGCGCTCGACGGCAACACGGCGGTCTACCTGCAGTACGCCCACGCGCGTACGTGTTCGATCCTTCGCAAAGCCGGCGGTGTGCCACGAACCGTGGACGTCGATACGGCGATGGAGCCGGCCGAGCGCCGTCTCGCGCTGCGGCTCGACGAGTTCGACGCCGCGTTCGCGGCGACCGTCGAGCAAGCCGAGCCACATCGTCTGTGCGGCTATCTGTTCGACGTCGCGCAGACCCTCGCGGTGTTCTGGAACGCGTGCCCGGTGCTCGGCGCGCCGTCCGACTCCGTACGGGCGAATCGCCTTGTGCTTTGTGATCTGACCGCGCGGACACTGCGGACTGGACTCGGTCTGCTAGGGATCGCGGCGCCGGAGCGGCTCTAAGAAAATCTCCCGGGGCACCGGCAACCTTGCCCGGCCGGGGTGGCGTCCTTGTGGGCAGACGGCTGGATGACCTGGCCAACGCCTCAGGAGAGACGACATGAACCGCAAGCTTCGCCGCCACCACATCCTTTCCGCCGTCATGGTTACTACGCTCGCCGCGGCCACCGGGTGTGCATCGACTCGGCACGGCGACGCGCCGGCGACGGCGAAGGCCGAACCGGCCCAGCCGAGCGCGCAGACCACGCCGGCGCCCGCTACAGGCAACGCAAACGCCGACGCGAACGCCAGCGCACCGTCGATCACGAATGGCACCGCAACCGTCACGATTGGGGGTCGACCGGCGCGATTCGGATCGAATGTCACCGACGCCGCGTGGGCGCCGGACGGGTCGCGATTGGCCTACGTCGACGGCAACGGCAACATCGCGACGGCGCGCCCCAACGGCGGTGACGTCCACGTCCTGACCCGTACGGACCAGAAGGTCAAGCGAGCGCATCCGACGTGGGCCGCCGCCGGAAGCACGATCGAATTCACCGAGCGTGGTCGCGAC
This sequence comes from uncultured Actinomycetota bacterium, assembly GCA_963818495.1. Lineage (GTDB taxonomy): Bacteria > Actinomycetota > Actinomycetes > Mycobacteriales > Micromonosporaceae > DASQPR01. The sequence continues at coordinate 86,997 of CAWFSH010000009.1, read as the reverse complement.
GGCGTGTGGCGGCTCGTGACCGTGCCGAGCAACGGCATCGCCTCCGATCCGGAGCAGGTCGACTGGCTGGGCGACAACAAGTCGCATGGCGACACGGCGCCCAACGCGGTCGGCACTCCGGCCCAGATCCCTGGCGACCTGGCCCTCGATCGCCTGGCCTATCAACACGCAGGGCCGAAGGGTCCCGAGGTGTGGATCCTGGACGGCAACCAGCGTGAGCCGATCCCGGTCAAGGTCGGCGCCGGCAGTCAGCCCGCTCTGGCTCCGGATGGCCAGCGCATCGCGTTTATCGGTCGCGGTGGCCAGCTGTTCGTTGAGGCCATCACGAATCGCCGTGGCGGCGCGACGGTGCAGATCACCTTCGGCGTCAAGGGCATCTCGTCACCGGCATGGTCGCCGGACGGCAGCCGCATCGCGTTCCATACGGCCAAGGACGTCGAATCAGTGTCGGCCAAACCGACGTCGGCGACGAAGAACCCGATCCGGGTCGAGTCGAGGACGCCCGGCGTCCCGACGTACCGGCCGGCCGCGATGACGACGACCTACCGCCTCGCCACGCCCGACCCGATCGCCGCCGCCATCGCGCTTTCACGTTCGCGCTGGGCCGGTGCTTCTGATCAGGATGGCCCGCCGGATCTGCACGCCGGCGCCGTCACACTGATCGACACCGACGACCCGGGCGCGGCGACTACCGCTATGGACGTGACCGGACTGGGCGGCCCGGTGCTGTTCGTGCGCGGCAGCACCCTGGATCCGCGGGTTAGGGCGGAGATTTCCCGGGTGCTTCGACCTTCCCCGGACACTACGGTCACGTTGGTCGGCCACGTATCGGCATCGATCGCCGGCACCCTCACCTCGACGGGGTACGCCGTGCGGCGCGTGTCCGCACCGCGGGTGGTGACGCCCGAAGGCATGGCCGGCTCGCCGAGCGTGCTGGTGGTCTCCGAACGGGATCGTGCGGCGGTCGCGGACTACCAGATCGTCGCGCGGGCCACAAATTCGCCGGTGCTGTTCGTGCCCGGCTCGACGTTCTCGGCTGCTCAGCGAAGTGCGTTCAACGCGATGGCTCGCGGTTCGCACGGCACGCCAACGGTCTACGCGCTCGGCTCCGACGCGATGGCCGCGGTACGTGGGTCGTGGCCCGGTCGGCCGTCGGTCAAGGTCGTCGACCTCTCCGCGACCGACCCAACGACCGCCTCGCTACAGGCGCTTCGGAGCTACTCCAGCGGCCCGACGACCGTCGCGCTGGTGTCGAGCACGTCGTGGCCGATGCAACTGATCGCCGTCGAGAGCGGCTCGCCCGTCCTGCTGGTCGACCCGACGCACGGGCTCAGCACGGCGGCGACGCAGTGGCTCACCACGTCCGCCGGCTCGATCGCGGGGGTGTACGCCTTCGGTAACTCCGCCTTGGTCTCCGGCGGCACGCTGGCCACGGCGGCCACCGCCGTCAGCGGTCCAGCCGGTGCGGCATCGGCCACCTTCCCGACCCTGAAATAGTCCGGCGCCATAACGCTGACGACGAACGGTCCCGCCGTTCGTCGCCAGCGGTTTTCCGTGTCGAGTCACCGGTGCCGAGTCACTGGTATTGCGACGCCCGGCTTTCCGCCGCGGCTTCGTCGGCCATCAGGTACGGCGGACAGTCGTACGGCGTCGGAACCCGTACGTCCGCGGCGTGGAGGGTGTCGCGCAGTTCCGGAAGGTGTTCGGCCCCGAAACGGTGTGGCCGGACCGCCACGAGCCCGGAGAACCGGAACGTGACCTGATCGCCGACCTCGAACTCGTACGTCTCGAAGCCGGCGACGGCGCCACCGATCCCGTCGAGTTCGCCCCGGGCGACTCCCCTTGCGGCCGTGAAGTCCCCGATCCGTACGTCGGTGCCACGGCGGGCATTCGGGCGCGCGAGATACGGACAGACCATCGCGGCGTACAACATGCACGCGAGGTGACCCGGGGCTTCGGCCGTACCGGCCCGGTTTCCGTACGTCTGGTCGGCGGCAAGGGCCGCAGCCATCGCGGCTGCCTCTTCGGCCGCGACCACCCGCCACACGGTATCGGCGCGCAACGGCGTGCCACAGATCGAGCAGCGCCGTTCGACCGCGCAGATCAGTGTGCGGGCCACACTTGTCGCGGCGAACATCGGCACACCGTCACGCCAGGGCGTGATCGCCGGCACCGGATAGCCACGGAGGTCATGCGGCCGGCCCCGCACCGCCGGGGGTTCGGGTGCTTCATCGGGCTGCATCCGGTCATTGAAACACCGGTCGGCCCGCGGCGCGGGGCCAGCGTTGGCCGGCGTGAGGCAGCGGGTGGCCGGCGCCGCTCGGCTTCCGCCGGGCAGACGCCGACCAGCCACCTATGCCTCGGGGCGATGTGCTACAGCCGGTCGAGCGCCGCCTTCAATGGATCCAGGCCGAGCGAGCCGAGGTTCAGCGCGGCCAGGTGGAAGGCCTTGAGGTCGAAGTCGGATCCCTTGCGGGCCTTGGCGTCTTCGCGAGCCTGCATCCAGATCCGCTCACCGACCTTGTAGGACGGCGCCTGACCCGGCCAACCGAGATACCGGTTGAGTTCGAAACGCAGGTTCTCGTCCGGGATGCGGCAGTGCGCCCGCAGGAACTCCCACCCGAGCTCGGGCGTCCAGCGCTCGCCCGGACGCCAGCCGAACGGGTTGTCCTTCGGGATCTCGAGCTCCAAGTGCATGCCGAGGTCGACGATGACGCGCGTGGCTCGAAACGCCTGCCCATCGAGCATGCCGAGCTTGTTGCCGGGATCTTCGAGGTAGCCGAGCTCGTCCATCAGGCGTTCGGAGTAGAGCGCCCACCCCTCACCGTGGCCGGACACCCAGCACAGCAGCCGCTGCCAGCGGTTGAGCAACTCGGCCCGTACGGCCGTCTGCGCGACCTGAAGATGATGGCCCGGCGCGCCCTCGTGATAGACGGTCGTCACCTCGCGCCAGGTGGAGAACTCGTTGATACCGGCCGGTACGGCCCACCACATCCGGCCCGGACGCGTGAAGTCTTCGTTCGGGCCGGTGTAGTAGATGCCGCCGTCCGACGTCGGCGCGAGCATGCATTCGATCCGCCGTACCTGCTCCGGAATGTCGAAGTGGGTGCCGTTGAGATCCGCGATCGCCTGGTCCGCAAGCTGCTGCATCCAGTCCCGGAAGGCCTCCTTGCCGACGATGTTGCGGGCCGGTTCGGCGTCGAGCGCGGCGACCGCCTCGTCGATGGTGCCGCCCGGCACGATCCGGTTCGCGACGTTGCGCATCTCGGATTCGAGCCGGGCCAACTCGGCGAAGCCCCAGGCGTACGTCTCGTCGAGGTCGACCTTGGCGCCGAGGAAGAACCGGGACGCCAGCGCGTAGCGATCCCGGCCGACGGCGTCCTTGTCGGCGCCCTTCGCGGAGAGCTCGTTGCGCAGGAACGCGGCGAAGTCGAGCGTTGCGTCGCGCCCCGCGACCGCACCCCGGTCGAGGTCGGCGCCCAGCGCATCGGAGACCGGTCCGGCGGCCTTCGTCCGCTGCACGAGACCGGGGTAGAAATTGTCACCGGCCGGATCGCACCAGACGTCGCACTGTTTGGCGATCTCGAGCATCTGATGCCGGGAGGCGACGTGGCCGGCGACCGCGGCCTCGCGCAGCGTCTGCTTGAACTGTGTTACCGCCACCGGAATCGCACGCAGCCGGGCGGCGATGTTGGCCGCGGCGTCGTCGCCGGCGAGCGGCATGAGGTCGAACGATGACCGCATGTTGTGCAGTGCGCTGGAGATCACGTTCAGCTCGCTCGTCGTTTCGCCCGCGTCGTAGCGCTCCACGGCCAGCCCGAGCCGCTCTTGCATGGCCTCCTTCGCGACGCGTTCGCGCTCGGTGGCCGGAGTCGCTTGCTCGAGCGCCGCGAGCGTACGGCGATCCAGGTCGGCCAGCGCCGCGTACCCGGCCGGCGAGACGTCGGTGAGCAGGTGGTCGTATCCGCCAATGCCGGCGTACGACGCAGCGAGCGGATCGAGTGGCGCCCACTCGGTGACATAGGTGTTGGCGATCTCGTCAATGTTTCCCACGAGGTCAGACCTTACGTGACCGCTAGCGGGTGCAGTCCACCCCGAGGTCCGACGAGACTAGTCGTGGCCCCGAGTCCAGGACAGGACGTCGTCGGCCGACCAGGTATTCACGATCCGATCGGCGGGCACCCCACACAGCGCCGCCCGCGTGCACCCGTTGTCGAGCCAATCGAGTTGGCCCGGTGCGTGAGCGTCGGTGTCGATCGTGAACCGGCAGCCCGCCTCCAACGCCTGCCGGAGCAGCCGCTTCGGGGGATCCAGGCGATCCGGGCGTGAGTTGATCTCGACCGCCTTGTCGTATTCGACGCAGGCGGCAAACACCGCCGCCGCGTCGAACGCACTCTCCGGACGCGTACGTCCGGCCCGATGCCCCTTGTCGCCGGCACCGGCGGCGGCCACCTTCCGGCCCGTACAGTGCCCGAGGATGTCCAGGTGCGGATTGGTGACGGCGGCGAGCATCCGGCGTGTCATCACATCCGCGTCGTCGCGCAGGCCGCTGTGCACCGAGCCCACCACGACGTCGAGCCGGCCGAGTAGTTCGTCCGTCTGGTCGAGGGAACCGTCCGCATTGATGTCGACCTCGATGCCGGTCAGGATGCGGAATCCGTCGGGTAGCTCCTCGTTGATCGCTTCGACGAGATCAAGCTGCTGGCGCAGCCGGTCGGCGGTCAGGCCACGCGCGACGGTCAACCGTGGCGAATGATCGGTCAGCACCATGTATTCATGGCCGAGGTGCACGGCCGCCAACGCCATCTCTTCGATCGGCGAGCCGCCGTCGGACCAGTCCGAATGCAGGTGGCAATCGCCGCGCAGCGCGGCGCGCAGGGCTTGGGCGGCCTCGCCGACATCGCTGCCCTCGGTCGCCTGCAATCGGCGGAGATAGACCGGCACCTCGCCGGCCAGCGATTCGATGATGCAGCGAGCCGTGACGTCGCCGACGCCGGGCAGCTCGGCCAGCGTGCCGCCGGCGGCGCGTGCGGCCAGATCGTCGGGGCGCAGCGCGGCGACGGTCTTCGCCGCGGCGCGAAATGACCGTACGCGATAGGTGGATTCGTTCGCCCGCTCCAGCAGGAAGGCGATGGACCGGAGGTCCGCGGCGGCATCGCGGGCCGGCGCCGGCATGTCGCTCATCGCCGCGCCAGCTGGGTGCGTAGCCGAGCCGCGGTCGCCTGCGGGTCGTCGACCTCGATCACAATCAGCCGGTACGGCGAACCTTCCGTGCACGTGATCGCCACGACGGTGTCGGACCGCCGTACATCCCAGAACGTACGGGTGTCGCCGGTGCCGTACGAGCCGGCCGTGATGATGCCCGGAATGTTCGAGCCGGGCAGCTTCAGGCCACGCCGTGGCAGCGTCGATCGGGACACGACCCGAGCGCTCAGCACGTCCGCGACCGGCACGCGTACACCGGAGGACAGGCACCACAGCACGTCGAGGCCGCGAGGCCGGACGTGGATGGCCGTGCCGTCCACAATCACGTCGACGTGCGCGTTGCTGTAGACCATCGCGACAATCATCGCGATGACCAGCAGGGTCACCACGATCGGCAGGATCACGGCCGGTGACACGGTCGATTCCGTGCTGGCGCTCGCGCGACCGAGCCACATCACACCGACGAAATGCATGCCACCGAACTTACTTGAGGCGCCCCGGCACGGCGCGCCTCGCAGCGCGCCGACAGTTCGGTCGCCGCTCACTCCGCCGGTCGGACCGCAGTGACCGTACGCCGATCCCGAGCAATGTCGGTGATCCAGCCGCCGGCCCGACCGAGCCGCGCGAGCACGTCCGGAGTGGCCGGCAACTCGGCCGGCAAACTCGGCGGCGGCGGCCACGCGCGACGCGCGGCCGTGGCGGGCGCGAACCATTTGCGCAGCGCGGCAATCGGGTCACCGCTGTGCAGCGCATCGGCGGCGGCGTCCAACTCCTCGGCGATCGACGCAAGCGACGCGGTCACCGCGGCCGAATTGGCGCCACACATGGCCGCGCTGAGCTCCGCCGGGCTCGCGGCCACTCGCGTACCGTCGTGAAACGAGCCGGCGCCCAACGAAAGCGCGAGAGGATTGTCCGCCGCGACCCGCATGAGCGCCGCCGCCAAGACATGCGGGACATGCGAGATCGCCGCGACCGCGCGATCGTGTTCGGCGGCGGTCGTCGGCACCACGCGCGCTCCGAGTGAGGTGGCCAGCGTCGCCACCTCGAGCCAGTCGGCGAGCCGCGTCTCATCCGGCTCCAGGCACAGCGCCCAAGCCGCGCCGCGAAACAGCTTGGGGTCGCTCGCTGCGAAGCCGGACGTCTCGCGGCCCGCCATCGGGTGGCCGCCGACGAAGCCGGTCAGCGCGATGCCGGAGCTACGCCACCGGTCGACGATGACGTCGCGCACCGGTCCCTTCACCGACGTGACGTCCGTGACCAGGCCCGCGTAGCCGCAGTTGGCCAACTCGTCGACCACCCCGGCGACAGCCGGCCACGGCACGGCCAGCACGACGAGCTCGGCGTCGGCGACGGCTTCTCCCGGCGAGGCCGAGATGTGCCAGCGGTGGGCGGGCCGAGCCTGCCCGGCTGCTGTACGCGCCATCGCGCGGGTGGCCGGGTCGGCGTCGTAGCCGTATGTCTCGTGGCCGGAGGCGGCGGTGGCGCGCAGCACCGATCCGCCGATCAGTCCGAGACCGATCACCGCGATGCGCATCGCTACCTCGCCTCCGTCTCGCGCCCGGCCGCGCGTACGTTGCGCCGGGTCCGGCGCGATCACAATCTACGTCGGTCGGTTCCTGCCGCTGCACGGCGATGGGCTCGTTACGCTTTGGGTGGAGGTGGCGAGTGACCGACGTACCCGTTCCCGAGCCTGGTCGACCGCAGCACGCGGCCGGCTCGCCGCCGCACGGTTCGCCGCTGTCACCCGGCGGCTATCCGATCCTCGCCGCGTCGCCCGGCCCCGGTCCAGGTCCGTACGCCGCCGACGGCTGGCCGGGTCCAGATGCCGGTCTCGGTGGCCCGCGATATGTCGGTCCGCCCGCGCCGCCACCCGGCTGGCCGCAGGTTCCGTCGGCGTGGCAGGCGCCGTCCTCGACACCGCCGTCCCCGACACCGCCGTCTTCGGCGCCACCCGGGTCGGCGCCACTCGCTTCGGCGCCACCCGGGTCGGCTCCGCCCTCATCCGGAGCGCCGTGGCGGGCATTGGCGCCGGCCGAACGGACACCGGCATCGGCATCGTTCGGGCCGGCCGCGTTCGGTCCGGCCGCGTTCGGTCCCGATTCGGGCGGCCCGGGGACGGGACGGCGACCGCGTTCGCTCCGGCCGATCTACCGCGAACCGCTCCCGGCGAGACCCGGCACGGTCGTCATCGGTGCCGTCGCCGGGGCCGTATGGATGCTGCTGTTCGGCCTCCTCGGCCAGAGCGCTCGAAGCTACTGTTGGTGGACGATCGGAGCGGCGCTGGCCGGTGGGGCCGCCGCCGCCGCGCTCGCTCGTTCGGGCGACCGTGGCATCGCCGCCGGCGCAGCAATGTCGACCGGAGTCGGGCTGGCGATCGCGATGAGTGTGGTCGTCACGCATTGGCTCGGCGGTCACTGGCTGCTGTGGTGAGATGACCTTTCGTTAACGTGAATTCACGTCACGTAATCGTCCGATTGCGCGCCGAGGTCGGCCTTGACGTGCGAGAAGACATTGGTCAGTCTCAGTTCTATGTCGACTCCGCTGCCCCGGCTCGACCCCGATCGTCGGCGTCGTCGCCTATACGTTCTGGCCGAATATGCCGACTCCGCCGCGCAGCGAATTCGCATGCAACCCCAGCGGGCGCGCATGGTCCGCATCCGCGAATTGGTCGATAATCGGCGACGTCTCGCCAGTTGACGCACCGTCGGTGTGATCGTTCGGCCACAACACTCGCGTTGGACGGCGACATGCCGTCCAATTGGATTAGCGTCACGCGTAACCGGCGCCGACGCGGAGCGCAGCCGCGAGGCGCCATGTCACATTCGCACCGACCGGGGGAACCGTGTCCTATTTCGCCGCCGCTGTGGTTCGCGGTCCCAAGGGCTGGTCATCGGCTGAGGTGGATCTCACCGGGGCCGCCGACATCGAAGAGGTCGCCGACCGGCTCCGAGACGTTGACAACGATGCCGACGTCTCGATCATGTTCGTCGAATCAGACGACGTCTACCTGGCCATCCTCCGCCTCGATGAAGGCGAGGATCTGCGCGTCTTCGGCTCCGACAAGGTCTTTGGCCAGGAGAGCCGCCTCGGTGCGCTGCTGCTCGGCGACATCGAGGAGCCGGTGCTTGAGATCGAGGACGTAACCGACGCTGGCGAGGTCGAGATCGACGAGGACCCGCAGCCGCGGTCGGCGGTCGAACCGGACGCCGACCCCGTCGGTGACGCCGACCTCTTGGCCGATCTTGGCGTGCCGGCCCACCACCTGCTCGAGCTGTGCGCGCATGAAGGCATGATGCCGGCCGACATCACCGCCGAGATCTGCGCTGTCATGGGCTGCGCCGACGAGATCGAGGAACTGCGCGAGGCGTGAGCGCCGTGAGCCCGGGCGAGTCGCGGCAGTTTGAGGCCTGGATGCGGCGGGCGATCGATGTCGCTGTGCCACCCCACCCCAGCGCGGCGGAATCCGAGGACATCCCGGTCGGCGCCGTGGTGTTCGCGTCTGACGGCACCGAGCTTGCCCACGCCCGCAACGCGCGCGAGCGGACGGGCGATCCGACCGCCCATGCCGAGATCCTGGCGCTCCGACTCGCGGCATCGGCCGTCGGGCAGTGGCGACTGGAGGACTGCACGCTCGTCGTCACGCTCGAGCCGTGCACCATGTGTGCCGGCGCCCTGGTCCTGGCCCGGATTTCCACGCTCGTTTTCGGGGCTTGGGAGCCGAAGACGGGCGCCGTCGGATCACTGTGGGACGTCGTACGGGACCGACGCCTCAACCATCGTCCCGAGGTTTACGGCGGCGTGCTGGCCGACGAAAGCGCCGCGATGATGCGAGCGTTCTTCCAGCCGTACCGCTAAGAGGTTTGCTCCTTGGTGATCGCGGTGAGCGCGATCTCCACCATCTCGCCGAACGTCTTTTCCCGTTCTTCCGACGTGGTCTGCGCGCCGGTCTTGATGTGATCGCTGACCGTGAGGATGGTCAGCGCGCGGGCCCGGAACTGTGCGGCGATCGTGTAGAGCGCGGCCGACTCCATCTCGACGGCCAGCACGCCGTAGAGCGCCAGCTTCTCAAACAGATCGGGCCGTACGGTGTAGAACGCGTCGGCGGCGAGGACCGAGCCGACGCGCATCGAGATGCCGCGCTCGGTGGCCGCGTCGACGGCATTGCGGAGCAGCTCGAAATCGGCCACCGGGGCGAAGTCGATCAGCCCGTCGAAGCGGACGCGGTTCATTGCCGAGTCGGTGCACGCCGCGCTCGCCGCGATGACGTCGCGGAGCTGCAGATCGTTGGTGATCGCGCCGCAACTGCCGACGCGGATCAACGTGTCGACGTCGTATTCGGCGAACAGTTCGTGCGAGTAGATCGACGCCGACGGCATGCCCATGCCGGAACCCTGAATCGACACCTCGACGCCCTGGTATCGGCCGGTGAAGCCGAGCATGTTGCGTACGGTCGAGTAGCACTTCGCGTCGTCAAGGTAGGTCTCGGCGATCCACTTCGCCCGCAGCGGGTCGCCGGGCATCAGGACACGGGGGGCGATCTCGCCGGGCTTGGCACCGATATGGGTACTCATGAGGCTGATCCTGCCAGGTTTCGTACGGTCTTCAGCGCTCACCTACCCACGAGCGCGTACGGCCGGCGGTCAGGTAACCTTCTCGGCGGTGGTGTGTCCGAGTGGCCTAAGGAGCACGCCTCGAAAGCGTGTGAGGGTTCACGCCCTCCGCGGGTTCAAATCCCGCCGCCACCGCCATCAAGTGATACAAATGCCGGGTCTCCCATCGATGAGGAGCCCGGCATTTGATCTTTCTGCCACCACGGCCAAGGCCAGGCCGACCGATTCCTCACGTACTGGGACCTGACCAACGTCGTGTCCACCGTTTCCACGATCCCGATCCCGCCCTCGACGAATTCGTCGCCACGGTGGCGGCTCAGATGGGATGACGGTCATGCTGACGCCGGACCCATCGGGTCTCCGCCTGGCGGACGAGCGCGGCGGACGTGGTGCCGATGAGGGCACCCGCGATCGTGTCACCGGGATAGTGCACGCCGGTGTGCACCCGCGAGTACGACACGGCCGCGGCGGCCAGGTGTAACGGAAGCGAGAGCGCGGGGATCGCGGCGCCGACCGCCGAGGCGAACGCGAACGCCGACGCGCTGTGTCCGGACGGGAACGATCGGGATGTCGGCATGTGGACCCAGCGTTCCTCGGGCACGATCGCGCCGGCGCGGTCCGGGCGTCGCCGGCGAACCAGCCACTTGACGCCGATATTGCTGACGAACGACGAGACGCCGATGCCGGCCAGCCCCACGGCGGCTGCCCGGCGGCCGCGCTGCCCGCCGATGGCGGCCAGCAATCCGGCGCTCGCGAGCCACAACTTCGAGTGATCGGCCGCGTCCGACAGGCGAGCCAGGACCCGATCCAGCGATGGCGTGGGAACGGCGGCGATCGCCTCGTACACCGCCTGATCCAACGCCTCGAGTTCGCGTACGAACGCGGGACGTACGAACGTGGGATGTGCGGCCTGAACCATCAGGGCGTCCGCTCGGCCGGCTGTACGTCGGCCGGCGGTTTGTCGGCCGGCTCGGAACCGAGTGCGGGCGACGCTCGGCCGGCCCGATGGAACAGCCGCCCGGCTAGGTCGCGTACTCGTCGCCAGTCGATTGTCGTCGGTGGTGTACGCCCGGGACGGTTGCGCGGCACTCGTACGCGGAGCACGCCGGGACGGATGCTGCACCGCACCGGGCTCGTCAACGTCAGGGCTTCGCCGTCGACACCGACCGGAATCGTTGGAGCGTCGGCGGCCACGGTCACATCCTTGGCCGCCGTGACGGTCACCTGACCCGAAGCGGCGCCGCGGAGCAGGCTCGCGGCCTCGCGGGCGTTGTCCACCCGTACGCCGACCATCCCGAGGGTTCCGAGATCCAGCCGCGACCGGCGGCCCAATCCGGTCACATCGCCCGTGCCGTACGGGTTGTTGCTCACGAGAACCGCCTGTGGTTCCTCGATCCGAACCGACCCCGCTTCGGCCGACAGCCGGGCGCCGGCGTGGCCGGCCAGGAGATCCGGCAACTGGCGCAGGGTCGTCTGAGTCTTGTCGGCGCGGTATTCCGGGCTCTGCACGACCTCGGCGTAGGCCCCGAACGAGGCATTGTTGACGAACGGCCTCCCGTTGACGCTGCCCAAGTCGATGTGGAGTTCGACCCCATCGGTGAGCGCGTCCAGGCAGCGCGACGGGTCGTCGCGATCGAGGCCAAGGTCGAGGGCGAAATGATTGCGGGTCCCGGCCGAAATCACCAGCAGCGGCACGCCATGCTCGGCGGCGACGGCGGCGACCAGGGCCTGCGTTCCGTCGCCGCCGGCCACCCCGAGCACATCGGCCCCCTCGGCCACCGCGTCGCGGGCCAGTGCGGCGACGTCCACGTGTTCGGTTCCGTCCAACAACGCGACCTTCGCGCCCAGTGCCTCTGCCTTCGCCACCAGGCCGAATCGGGCAACCTTCCCGCCACCCGACCGCGGGTTCATGATCATGAATGGCTCGCGAGCCGGCGCGGCCGCGTACTCCTGCATGCGTGGTTCGGTCCCGCGCAGGGCGGCGCGGGCCACGATTGCGGCGACCAGCCACAGACCGGCCGACAGCGCCACGATCCACCAGAAGTGCGCCAGGATAAAGATGATCACGATCGCGGCGACCGCGAGCACCGCCAATGCCACACCGGCGAATCGGACGACGCCTCGGTGGCTCAGCGCCGACCACGCGCCGACCGCGACGACACCAATTCCGACCGCGCCGATCGCCAGCAGGACCAGGCTGCGGAGCCCGGCGAAGATAAACGGCGTAGCGAGCGCCGCCACGGTGACGACCAGGGCGAGACGAGCGGTCCAACGTCGAGCCGCGGTGACCCTCGGCTCGCCTGGACTGCGGTGAGGCGTTTGCTGCTCACCGTCCATCGGCACCCCCAGGAATGCATTCACCCTGATCGTTCCACACCCACCGATGCAGCGGGTCCTGTTGTCGCAGGTCGACGTCCAGCGGCCGTCGCGGGACGTCCACCAAGGCAAGGGCACAAACCATTCGCGGGTGCGGTGCCATGCGGCGTGCGACTACGGTCGGGTCAATGCCAGTAGTGGACGTCTCTTGGCCCGCGACCGTCGCGTTGCGGTCAGCGGTGCTGGGCTGGGATCACTCCGCAGTCAAACCAGACCTGGATCCCGAAGCACAGCATCTGGCCCTTGTCGAGGACGAGGAGATAGTCGCGGCGGTGTCGATGATGCCCTGGCCGTGCCCCGGCTACGTCGACGTACCAGCCGTCTATCTGTGGGCGATGGCCGTCGCCGCCGATCGGCAGCGCTCCGGCCGTGGCCGCCGGCTGCTCTCTGAGGTCGTCGATTACGGACGGCGCCGCGGCGCGTGCATCGTCTGGGCGGACGCGAGAGCGACGGCGGTGCCGTTCTACGAGGCGTGCGGCGCGCGAATTATCGGCGAGCCGTACGTCGACGAGGTCACCGGGCGAATCGACCGGCGCGTCGTCATCGAGATCTCTGATCCGGCTTGGCTGCATCTCTGATCCGGCCGCTGGAGCTCACATCTGATCGACCTTCGTGATCATGTGTGGAGACCGCGGGCCGTCAGCAGAGTGGTGCGCCGGACGCGAGAGTCGAGGTCCGTGGCCCGGTTGGGTCCGGGTTACGGGCAACCCACGTGATCACCATGTTGGTGAAGAACTCGTGTCCACACACCTGTTGCGGTCTGGTGAGCGTGACCTTGATCGGAGCGGAGATGTGTTTGCCGTCTACGCAGTCCGGCTGGCAGGTGTTGACCGTGCCGGTTCCGGTGCCGATTGCCTGGGTGCTCGACCACGTCCACGTCATCGATTCCAGGTAGAAGGACGAGTCGGCCGACACGGCGACGCTCTTCGGCTCGTACACCGGCGACGCCGCCGACCAGCCGTTGGCAGCGAGATACACCTTGGGCGGCGGCGTTGTCGCGGGCGCCCGCGTGGACGGCTGTGGCGACCGATTCGGCGCGGCCGTCGCGGGCTCGGCGCTGGAGGCACACGCCGACGCGCCAGCAACCGCGGCAACGGCCAGAACCGCCAGGACAACGGGGCGTACGCGCACGATGTCGAGCCTATTCGATCTGCCGGACCGGCCGGAGAGTGAACCGCCCGTCGTCCACGGGAGCGGTCGGGGAATCGCCGGTCGGCTGTGCTCGTCCGCTCCGTACACCGGTCAAGATGTTGATCCGGGAAGGTTGTGGTGGATCTCCTGCTGTCGTGGTCCGGACAAGCGGTTGCCAGGGGTTGGAGCGGCGAGTTGGATGTCCTGTGCGTCCGATGTGCGGCGGGCCGGGCGTTCTGTGCGACGCCGTGACGGGTTTCTGGTCGTCGTGACCGGGTATACGGCCGCGATCGGCAAATCAACGAAGTTTGTGTAATCCGTCTACTGTGCAAGGTCCGCGACCACCCCGGAGCGGGCTTTCCCGAAAGGTCAGGGGGATATCAGCATGACGTTCCACACTCCACGCTGGGTCTCGAGATCTGTGCCGGCGGCCGCCCTCGGACTCGCTCTCGTCGGAGCCGTCAGTGCGTGCGGTAGCAGCGGCAATCCGGCATCCGGCAACCTCGGTACGACCGGCGGAGGCGCGAAAGAAAGCACGAGCCAGATCTGCACCGATCTGACGAACCAGGGCAAGGCCCTGGAGTCCAGCATCCTGGGTTCGATGAGCGGGCTCACCAGCGGCAGCGCCGGCACCGACCCGAGTTCGATCGAGTCGCAGGCGCTGACGACCGTCAAGACCGCGCTGACGCAGCTCGTCGGCGTGCTCCGCGCGGACGCCGGCAAGGCGAGCGATTCCGGCCTCGCGAAGGCGCTCAACGACTCGGCCGACACACTCAGCACCGAGATCAACAAGGTGAACTCGATCAGCGACCTCGAGACCCTCGGCAATGACATGCAGGGCATGACGGCGCTCGACAAGTACTGCCCGAACGCCCTGTCCGAGTAACCGTACGACGATCACCATCAACGCCAGCCGGCGCCGGGTCGACCCTCAAGGGGGTACGGTCCGGCGCCGCTAGGGCTCACATGGCATACGGGAGGTCACTGCCGATGGATGACGAGGCTCGCGACACCATTGAGAAGTTCCACGAGGCGCTCAACCGCCGGGACCTCGAAGCTCTGGGTAACTTGATCACGACGACTGCGTGTTCGAGGCCACCAGCCCGGCACCCGACGGGACCCGCCACATTGGGCGGCAGGCGGTGCTCGAAGCGTGTCGGGTCTTCTTCGCCGGTTCGCCAACCACGCATTTTGACGTTGAGGAGACGTTCGGCGTGGGTGACCGGGTCATCGTCCGGTGGCTCTACAGCTGGGCGGATGGGCATGTCCGCGGTGTTGACGTGCTGCGGGTCCGGGCTGGGCGGGTGGCCGAGACGCTGGCCTACGTCAAGGGCTGAGCAACTCAGGAACGGTCATCGAGCAGCTGTGGCAGCGCGGCCTGCCGAAGAAAGGCGGGCCGGATGTCAACCCCAGTCCTAACCGACTGGTCCTGGCGACAGCAATTCGGCGACGCTCCCCGGCCCGCCACTTCGGCTGACGCCTTACATCGCTGTCTCGCCAGATGCTTGACAAGATCGGTGCGCACCCAGGGGCAGATGAGTGCGGTTGGACGATTAATAGCAGGTGGCAGTGCCGATGTTCTCCGCGAACAGGGGTCACATGACGCCCGCGGGGCCGAGTGGCGGAGGTTCCTAAGATTTCTGCCGGCAGAGTGTCGGATCCGGAGCGACCCATTCGTAGCAGAGGTGAGAAGTGGCCGGAGGCGGCTGCCGGGACAAGGGAGTCATGAGATGACGCGATACCTGATTTCGTTCGATGACGGCGCGATGGACCATATCCCCGACGAGGACATTCCCGACGTGGCCAGGGCCGCGCACGAGGTGATCCAGGAGGCCGTGAACGCCGGCGTTTGGGTTTTCGGCGGCGGACTGGCAAGGCAGACGGCGAGCGTTGTGGCCACCGACGGGATCGTCGCCGACGGCCCGTACCCCGAGACCAAGGAGGTCATCGGCGGGTTCTGTGTCGTCGACGTGCCCTCACGCGAGGAGGCGCTGGCGTGGGCGGCCAAGACAGCCGTCGCCTGCCGCTGTGCACAAGAGGTCCGGGAGCTCCTGCCCGACCCCGAACAAGACGCGATGCTCCGCCAGGCTGATAGGCGACGGTGACGTCCCGACGAGTCTGATTGAGGGCAACGGCCACGCTAGAGCAAGACTTGCCCTGGCCGCGGTTGACGATGGTTCGCCGTGCGCGTCGGACAAGGCGAAATGAGACCAGGACTGAGACCAGATCTGTCCTGGAGATCGTCTTCGCCGCCGGCCCCCCGGTCGTGGGACCTGCCGAGCGTCTTTGCTGGTAGAGGTGGCGGAGGATACGAGATTCGAACTCGTGAGGGTGTGAACCCAACACGCTTTCCAAGCGTGCGCCCTAGGCCTCTAGGCGAATCCTCCGCCGAGAAGGATACAGAACGACCCGCACCGCGCCAGCGGGGATATGCGGAGAACCAAGATCAAAATCCGTCATGGGTACGCCGCGGTCCAGCGGCCGTTCGATCTTGGGCGAGGGCGCCAGGGGCGTGGACAGGCGGCCGGGGTGGCCGGTCGGGTAGAGTTGAGGCAACCCCTCGTGCGGCGTACAACCTGTGAACCTCCCCAGGGCCGGAAGGCAGCAAGGATAAGCGGGCTCTGACGGGTGCACGGGGGGCCTTTTCATGCCCCGCTTTGTTGTCCGGTCCCGAGGCGCCGGCCGCGCCGCTTTCGCCTCACCAATCCCACCTGTCGCCCGGTGTGCGATGTCGGATCCGCGTGAGAGGCTTGTCCCGCCGTGGTGGACGGCATGGCCCTGCGAGGCGGTTGGAGGGACGCGAACCGATGGCGCTGGCGCTCTATCGCAAATATCGGCCGCGGACGTTCGCCGAGATCATCGGTCAGGACCACGTCACCGAGCCGCTCAGCCAGGCGCTGCGCACCGGCCGTCTGCATCACGCATACCTGTTCTCCGGCCCCCGCGGCTGTGGCAAGACGAGCAGCGCCCGGATCCTCGCCCGTTCGCTGAATTGCGTGAAGGGCCCGACGCCGGACCCGTGCGGCGAGTGCGAGTCGTGCATCGCCCTCGCCCCTGACGGTCCCGGCTCGATCGACGTGATCGAGATCGACGCGGCCAGCCACGGTGGTGTCGACGACGCCCGTGACCTGCGCGAGCGTGCATTCTTCGCGCCGGTCTCGCAGCCGCTTCAAGGTGTACGTGATCGACGAGGCCCACATGGTCTCGCCGGCCGGGTTCAACGCGCTGCTGAAGCTCGTCGAGGAGCCGCCCGATTACGTCAAGTTCGTGTTCGCGACGACCGAACCGGAGAAGGTCCTGGGGACGATCAAGTCCCGCACACACCACTACCCGTTCCGGCTCATCCCGCCGGGCATTCTGCGGCCATATCTGGAGCAGTTGTGCGCGGCCGAGGGCGTGACCGTGCAGCCGGCCGTGTTCCCGCTGGTCGTTCGCTCCGGCGGTGGCTCGGCTCGCGACTCCCTTTCGGTGCTGGACCAGCTCATCGCGGGCGCCGGTCCCGAGGGTGTGACCTATGCCAGGGCGGTCGCCCTGCTCGGCGTCACCGATGTCGCGCTGATCGACGAGATGTGCGACGCGCTGGCCGCCGGCGACGGCGCGGCGGCGTACGCGACGATCGACCGGGTCGCCGAGGCCGGCCACGATCCCCGCCGCTTCGCCGGCGACCTGCTCGAACGCCTCCGGGATCTGATCGTGCTCCAGCAGGTGCCGGACGCCGCGACCAAGGGCCTGCTCGGTGGCGCCGCCGACGAGCTGGAGCGGATGACTGCCCAGGCCGAACGCTTCGGGCCGGCCACGCTGTCCCGGATGGCCGACATCGTGCACACCGGCCTCGTCGACATGCGCGGCACGACCGCGCCACGGCTCGTCCTCGAACTCGTCACCGCCCGCATGCTCCTGCCCGGCGCGGATGATTCGGCGGCGGCGCTATTGCAGCGCATGGAACGTATGGAACGGCGACTCACGCTTTCCGGCGAGGAAACCGATTCACCGGTACGGACAACGCCAACGCCCGTGGTGGCGCGCTCGGCATCGAGCGCCGGACCGACCGATGCGATTCCCGACCCCCGTGGCGAAGTCGGTGCGAAAGCCGGTGGTTGCTCCGCCGGCGACGTCCGACGAGGCGGCGATGGACGAGACGCCGGCCACCCCCGTGACCCGGCCGGCTGCGGCGCCGGCAGCAGCGCTGGACGCGGCCGCCGTCCGGCGCATCTGGGACGAAGTGCTGACGATGGTCCGGCGCAAGAGTCCGCGTGCGGCCGCCGTCGTACGGGAGGCAACCGTAAGAGACGTCCGCGGCGACGTCCTGGTGCTGCTGTTCAAGCACCAGTTCCACGCGCAGGCGTTGGCGAGCGCGCCGGAGTTGTTGATCGATGCGCTCTACGAAATCATCGGCGGCCGCTGGCAAGTGCAGTGCGAGGTCGCGGGTCAATCGGGCGTTGTCGCGCCGGCCACTGCAAGCACGACCGGTCCGGTCCGGCCGAACACACCTGGCCCGGTCGACCTCACGCCGGCCGCCGCGACCGCGCCACCGACAACCGGCCGACGCAACGGCCGGTCCGAGGCTGGTGGCGCACGGCAGCGCGGCTCGGATGCCACCGCATCGGAGGGTGCCTCAACCGGCGTTTACCCCGAAGCGGCGGATCGCCGGCGGCGGCAGCACAACGGCCGGCACGCGCGACCAGCGGCAACGCGACGCCAGGCGCACGCCGCACCGCAATCGGCGACGACGATTGGCCGACGCCGGCCACCCTTGGCGGGCCGCCGCCGAGGTGGCCGGAGGGACCGAACCCGCTCATCGCTTGGCCCGGCCGCTGACGGCGGCCGACCACAGATCAGCGACGCCGGCGCCGCCTCCGGCGGCCGTTCCGGCGCGAGGCAGCGCTCCGCGGCCCGGGATCGCGGCCGCCCGAGCCGCCGCGGCGGGCGGCGGTGCCACCAGCGCTCGAAGTGGTGGCCGGCGAACGGCCGGCTACGGCGCCGACGTCTGGCGCTGGGCGAACACCAGCTCGCGCGCTGGCCGGAGCCGATCGGGCTCCGCGACGAACGAGGCCTGGCCCGACAGCAACGAAGAGCCGCCCTACGATCCCGAGTTCGATGGTCCAATCGCGCCGGCCGGGCACATCGGATTCGATCCCGGCGACGAGCCGGACGACGAGGCGGATGCCGAGACCGTACGTCAGACCAGCGAACAGCAAGCCCTCGACCTGCTGCGTGACGCATTGGGCGCGGAGAAGATCGCCGAGATCGACAATCGCTGATCGAACCGCTCGCAGATCGACGGTGGCGGTAATGACCTTTGGCTCATCCGGGCCTTACCGCCGGTGGCGCCCGGCACGTACGTGAGCGGGCAAAACTCGCGTGCGCGAGCACGGATTCCACCGGTACCGTCAGCGCGTGCGCCGGGACCTCAGCATCTTTCGTCACCGCCGGTTCGCGCTGCTCTTCGCGGCGCGGACCAGCGCGGTGCTGGGCGCGTCCATCGGTCCGGTCGCACTCGCGTTTGGCATCCTCGGTCTGCCGTCCGGCACGCCGACGCGCCTGTCGATCGTGCTGGCCGCCGAGTCCGTCGCGATACTGCTCACGCTGCTGATCGGTGGCGTCATCGCCGACCGGCTGCCGCGCTACCAGGTGATGTACGCCTCCGATGGGTTGTCCGCCGTGGCGTGGGGCACCATCGGCGTGATGCTGCTGACGGGCTGGGCACCGATCGGCGTGTTGGCCGGGGTCGCCGTGCTCGCCGGCGCTGGTACGGGGTTGTTCTGGCCAGCCATGACCGGCGTCATCCCGGAGGTCTCTCCGCCCGCGCAGCTGCAGGCGGCGAACGGATTCCTCCGGCTCGGTGAGAATGGCTCCCGCATCCTCGGCGTGGCTATTGCCGGCGCGATGGTCGCGCTGGTCGGCGCCGGCTGGGCGATGCTGATCAACGCGGCCGGCTTCGCGATCTCGGCTCTGCTGCTGACCCGGTTGCGGCTGCCGCGGACCGGCACCATCGAAGCCAGCAACATCTTCATTGACCTGCGCGAAGGTTGGCAGGAATTCACGTCGAGGCAATGGCTCTGGGTCGTCGTCGCACAATTCTCGATCCTCGTGGGCGGACTCGAGGCGTTCTACGGCGTCCTGGGTCCGGTTGTAGCGAAGCGCGAGCTGAATGGCGCGCCGAGCTGGTCGATCGTGCTGGCGGGCGAGTCGATCGGCATGCTCGTCGGTGTCGTGATCGCGATCCGGATCCGGCCCCGCCGGCCGATCCTCGCCGGCGTGCTGCTGACCTTCCCGCTCGCCCTTGCGCCGCTGCTGCTCGGCCTCGGTGCGCCGGTGCTCGTCGTGGCGGCCGGCGCTCTCATCGGTGGCCTGTGCATCGACATCTTCGCCGTGCTGTGGGAGACGACGATGCAGCGCAGCGTGCCCGATGCGGCGCTGTCGCGGGTGAGCTCATATGACGCGCTCGGCTCGCTCCTATTCGGCCCGGTCGGCGTCGTAGTGGCCGGTCCGCTGGCCGGATGGCTCGGCACCCGGCACGCGCTGCTCGTGGTGGCCGCGTCCGTCGTCGTACCCACAGCATTGGCGCTCTTGTCGCCGGGTGTCCGCAACATGCGGATGCCGGCCGTGGCGGGCGGCGATGGATCGGGCATCGGACCCTTCGTCTCCGACGTCACCGTCGTGGCACCGTTGCCCATCGCGTCCGCGGTTGGTGGGCCGGCTGCCGGGCCGTAGCGCCAAGATCCAGGTCATGCCGGCGGGCGGGCGTGCCGCCGGCATGACCGGACGCCGCCGGATACGCTGGCAGGGCTAAGTCGTGTCAACCAGAAGCGATGTCCAGCAGAGTGGAGACAGTCGTGCGGCCCGGTGGACAGCCCAATATGCAGCAGCTGATGAAGCAGGCGCAGCAAATGCAGCAGCAGATGGTCGCCGCGCAGGAGGAGCTGGCCGAGGCCGAGGTCACCGGTACGGCCGGCGGCGGTCTCGTCACGGTCACCTGCAACGGCGGCGGTGAGGTGATGGCCGTCAAGATCGATCGGTCGATCGTCGATCCGGACGACGTGGAGACGCTGGAAGATCTAGTGATGCTTGCCTTCCGCGACGCGACCGACGCCGCGCGTGCTCTGACCGAGGAGAAAATGGGCCCGCTCGCGGGTGGCCTCGGCGGCATGGGATTGCCCGGCTTCTGACGTGTACGAAGGTGCTCTGCAAGATCTGATCGACGAGCTCGGCCGGCTGCCCGGCGTCGGGCCGAAAAGCGCTCAGCGCATCGCGTTTCATCTGCTCGCAGCCGACCAGGTCGACGTAAAGCGCCTTGCGGCGTCGCTCATCCGCGTCAAAGACGAGGTGCGCTTCTGCACGACGTGCTTCAACGTCGCCGAGGGCGAGCAGTGCCAAATCTGCCGCAATCCGCGCCGCTCGCGCGAGGTGCTGTGCGTCGTCGAAGAGCCCAAGGACGTGGTGGCCGTTGAGCGTACGGGTGAGTTCCGGGGCCGCTATCACGTGCTCGGCGGCGCGATCAACCCGCGCGAAGGTATCGGCCCGGACAACCTGCGGATCCGGGAGTTGATGACACGCCTCGCTGACGGCGAGGTCAAGGAGCTGATCCTCGCGACGAACCCGAATACCGAGGGTGAGGCGACGGCGACCTATCTCGCCCTTCTGGTCAAGCCGATGGGGATTGCCGTGACGCGGCTTGCGAGTGGGCTGCCGGTCGGCGGCGACCTTGAATACGCCGACGAAATCACGCTCGGCCGCGCGTTCGAGGGACGGCGGGCGCTCTAGGTCGGACAGTCGGTTGGACTTTCCGGGCTGTTGGTAGCGGTTAGTGCCGACTCGGCTACACCGCGGCCAACGCATGCTGGCCTCGACCGGTCGAGATTGGATCCCGGCACACCGGGCCGATCCGACGAACCGGTCGCGTTGGCAATCTGTCCGGCAGCGACCGTTTCTGCACTCTGAACGTTACGTTAGCGTGCGCTAGCTGGCACTTTGAGTCGCTACATCGGACCTCCACAGCATCGGAGTCGCCCGAAAATTAGGTCACGGGACCATAACGGCTGGGCCTGGAGTTGGTTACGAGCCCCCCGGACCCTTGACCGCGACGGCTACCTGCGACGACCCTCCCACATAGCGGTCGGGCACCCTGCCCGTCCGCTCGCGTATACGCACAACGTTTCCGGGGAAGCCCGGCCCGTACAACGTCGATAACAGCATGGTCCTCGGCTGTCGAGCAGGCAGCTTGACGTCGGGATCACGGCGCGCGATCCGACGATGCGGGCTGCCGGCAGGCAGTGAAGGGCAGGGGCCTGGCATGGTCATGGGACCAGAACCGTCGACGACGACGACTGATCTCGTCGACGAACCTGTGTCCGTACCGGAAGCCGGCGTCACCGCCGTCGAGGGACGTTCGCTCGGTCGGATCGCGTGGACCCGACTCAAGCGCGACCGCGTGGCGATGATCTCGGCCGGCGTCATCGTGTTCCTTGTGCTGGTGGCGATCCTCGCGCCCGTCATCGTGAAGTTCCTTGGCCATCCGCCGACCGAATACCACAGCAACCTCGTGTCCGAGGACGACAGCCTGCCGATCGCCGGTTGGGGTGGGATTACCCGGCACTTTCTCTTCGGTGTCGAACCGGTGAACGGTCGAGACCTGTTCAGCCGCGTCGTCTATGGCTCGCGGATCTCGCTGATCATCGCCTTCTTCGCGACGATGCTCTCCGTCGTTATCGGCGTGTTCTTCGGTGTGGTGGCCGGCTACTTCGGCGGCTGGATCGACGCCATCATCAGTCGCACGATGGACGCCTTCCTTGCTTTCCCGCTGTTGCTGTTCGCCTTCGTACTCGCCGGCGTGATCCCGGACCACTCGTTCGGAATGTCCGGCAACACCCTGCGCGTCGTCATCCTGATCTTCATCATCGGCTTCTTCAGCTGGCCGTATATAGGGCGCATCATTCGCGGTCAGACGCTGTCCATCCGGGAGCGCGAGTATGTCGAGGCCTCGCGAAGTCTCGGCGCCCGGCCGATGTTCATCATCTTGCGTGAGGTTCTACCCAACCTGGTCGCGCCGATCCTCGTCTACACGACACTGCTGATCCCGACGAACATCCTGTTCGAGGCCGCGCTGTCCTTTCTCGGCGTCGGCGTCCCACCGCCCACTCCCACGTGGGGCGGCATGCTCTCGGACGCGGTCCAGTGGGCCACGGTCGACCCGCTGGTTCATGCTCTTCCCCGGCCTTGCCATCTTCGTCACCGTGTTGGCGTTCAACCTCTTCGGTGACGGCCTTCGTGACGCGTTCGATCCCCGATCGCGTTAGTTCTACCTCTGGCCCGCGCGCGCGGTCCGGCTCACGTAAAGGAAGGGTGTTACTCCCATGAAGAGACGACCAGCTATCGCGGCGTTGGCTGCCGCGACAGCGTTCGCGCTCGTGCTGACCGGTTGCGGCTCGAGCTCCTCATCATCGTCATCCGGTTCTACGAAGACGGCGACGCCGAAGTTCAACGCCGCCAACGGTGCAGTCCTCAACCCGTCCACGAAAAAGGGCGGGACCATTACGTACGCAAACAACGGCGACTGGGACAACCTCGACCCGGCGGACACGTACTACGGCTACTCGTGGGACTTCATTCGTTACTACGGCCGGTCGCTGGTGATGTTCAAGCCCGCTCCCGGTGACGCCGGCTCGCAGCTGGTCCCGGACCTCGCGACATCGCTCGGCGTGCCGAGTGACAACGCGAAGACCTGGACCTACCACATCCGGCCGGGCCTCAAGTTCTCTGACGGCACCGACGATCACCACCAAGGACATCAAGTACGGCGTCGAGCGGTCACTCGACAAGACGGTGTTCCCGAACGGTCCGACGTACTTCAACGACTTCCTCGACCTGCAGGGCTACACGAGCCCGTACAAGGACACGTCGCCGGACAAGCTCGGTCTCAAGGCGATCGACACACCGGACGACAACACGATCGTCTTCCACCTGAATCAGTCGTTCTCGGCGTTCGACTACTTCGCGATGCTCCCGGCGACGATCCCGGTGCCGCAGAAGGCGGACACCGGCGCGACGTACAAGACGCACATCGTGTCGAGTGGCCCGTACATGTTCGACTCGTACGTCGCCGGCAAGAGCTTCTCGCTCAAGCGGAACCCGTACTGGGACCCGAAGTCGGACCCGAACCGGCCGGCCCTGCCGAACAACATCAGCGTCAAACTGAACGTCAACGCTGAGGACATCGACAAGCAGCTCCTCAACGGCACGCTCGACGTCGACGTCGCCGGCACCGGCGTGCAGAGCGACACCCAGGCGCAGATCGTCAACAACCCGCAGCTCAAGGCGAACGCGGACCTCGCGCCGCAAGCCCGGCTCTGGTTTACGTCGATCAACGGTACGGTCGCGCCGTTCGACAACATCGATTGCCGCAAGGCCGTCGAGCTTGCCGCCGACCACGATGGCTACCTGCGTGCGTTCGGAGGCTCGTACGGTGGCGTGATCGCGACCAGCCTCATGCCGCCGAGCGTGCCGGGTGCGACCAAGGCCGACCCGTACAACTTCCTCGCCAACAAGAACGGCGACGTGGCGGCGGCCAAGGCCGAACTCGTCAAGTGCGGTAAGCCGAACGGCTTCACCACGAACATGTCGTACCGCGCCGAGCGGCCGAAGGAGAAGGCCGAGGGCGAGGCGCTGCAGCAGTCACTCGCCAAGATCGGCATCACGGTCAACTTGAAGCCGTACCCCCAGGGTGACTACTTCAAGCTCTACGCCGGCAAGCCGGACTACGTGAAGGCGAACGATCTCGGCCTCGAGGCGAACGGGTGGGGTGCTGACTGGCCGGACGGCTTCGGCTTCCTGTCGCAGATCGTCGACAGCCGCGTCATCCGTGCAACCGGTGGCGCGTCCAACTTCTCGGTCCGGGACCCGCAGGTGGACTCCATGATCGACAAGGCGCTGACGACGACCGACGTCTCGGCTCGCAACCAGATCTGGGGCCAGATCGACGCCCAGGTCATGAACGATGCCTACATCCTTCCTGGCGTGTGGGCGAGCACCCTGCTCTACCGTCCGAAGACGCTGACGAACGTGTTCGTCAACAACGGCCTCGGTGGCTACTACGACTACATGACGCTCGGCGTGTCGACGAGCTGACCTCGGTCAGTCAGGCACTCACGAGCCGAGCTAGCAGAAGGCAGGTGAAGGCACCGGTGGCCGGCGGGCGTCAAGCTCGCCGGCCGCCCGAGCCGATGCTGTGATCCGATACATCATTCGACGCCTCATCGGCGCGGTGCTGATGCTGTTTGTGGTCAGCGTCGTGACCTTCTCCATCTTCTTCTTGATCCCGCGGCTCGCCGGCGCGACCCCCGACGACCTGGCGTCGCGCTACGTCGGCAAGACGGCCAACGCGGCCGAGGTCCACGCGATCGCGGTCAAGCTCGGCTTTACTCAACCGTTGTACGTGCAGTACGGCCGCTTCGCTCGGGGGCTGTTCGTCGGCTCGACGTACAACACCGGGCCGACGACGGTGAAGTGCCCCGCACCGTGCTTCGGCTACTCGTTCATCAACCAGAATCCGGTTTGGCCGGACCTCATCAACCGGCTGCCGGTCACGCTGTCGCTGGCGGTCGGCGCGGCCATCATCTGGCTGCTCGCCGGGACGGCCACCGGTGTCCTGTCCGCCCTGCGCAAGGGCAGCATCTTCGACCGGGCGGCGATGAGCGTCGCGCTCGCCGGCGTCTCGCTGCCGATCTTCTTCACCGGACTGCTGTCGCTCGCGATCTTCTCGTACAAGCTGCACTGGACGGTGTCGGGCAGCACGTTCACTCCATTCACGCAGAACCCGGCGTCCTGGGCGTACGACCTGATCCTGCCGTGGATCACGCTCGCGTTCCTGTACGCGGCCGGCTACGCGCGATTAACCCGGGCCGGCATGCTCGAAACCATGAACGAGGACTACATCCGTACGGCCCGGGCCAAGGGCCTGCGGGAACGTGATGTGATCCTCAAACATGGACTGCGATCCGCGTTGACCCCGATCGTCACGATCTTCGGCCTCGACGTCGGCCTGTTGCTGGGTGGCGCGATCCTCACCGAGAGCACGTTCTCGTTGCCGGGCCTCGGCCTCTACGCGCGCATCGCGTTGACCAACTCGGATCTGCCGCAACTACTCGGCGTGACGCTATTCGGCGCGTTCTTCGTCGTCATCGCGAACCTGCTGGTTGACCTTGCGTACGCGGTCATCGACCCACGGGTACGGCTCGGATGACGGGCGCGGCGACCCCACCTCGTACCGACGATTGGATCGATGTGGGCGGCAACCGGGAGAAGACGGCCTTCCTCGATGTACGGAATCTGTCCGTGCACTTCCCGACCGACGACGGCCTGGTAAAAGCCGTCGACGGGGTGTCGTTCGCGCTGGAGCGCGGGCGGACGCTGGGGATCGTCGGCGAGTCCGGCTCGGGCAAGTCGGTGACCAGCCTCGGCATTCTCGGTCTGCATGGCGGCCGGGGTGGTGCCCGGGTGAGCGGCCAGGTCTATCTGGACGGTCAGGAGCTGGTCTCCGCGTCGTCGGAGGAGGTGCGCCGGCTGCGCGGCAACAAGATGGCGATGATCTTCCAGGACCCGCTGAGCTCGATGCACCCGTTCTACAAGGTCGGGCACCAGATCGTCGAGGCGTACCGGGTGCACAACAACGTCAGCAAGAAGGCCGCGCGCGCTCGCGCTATCGACATGCTCGACCGCGTCGGCATTCCGCAGCCGGACAAGCGCATCGACGACTACCCGCACCAGTTCTCCGGCGGCATGCGGCAGCGCGCCATGATCGCGATGGCGCTCGTGTGCAACCCGGACCTGCTCATCGCGGACGAGCCGACGACGGCGCTCGACGTGACCGTACAGGCGCAGATCCTCGACCTGATCCGTGACCTGCAGAACGAGTTCGGCTCGGCCGTCATCATGATCACTCATGATCTCGGCGTGGTCGCCGAGCTAGCCGACGACATCCTCGTCATGTACGGCGGCAAGGCGGTCGAGTACGGCTCGGCGCGCACGGTGTTCCGGGCGCCCGAGCACCCGTACGCGTGGGGCCTGCTCGGCTCGATGCCCCGCCTCGACCGGGAGGTTCGCGAGCGCCTCCTGCCGATCAAGGGCACGCCGCCGAGCCTGATCAACCTGCCGTCCGGATGCTCGTTCCACCCCCGGTGCGCGTTCGCCGGCACGAACGGGATCCCGTGCATGACCGTAGAGCCACAACTCGTCGTCGGCGACGGGGATCATCCGGTGGCGTGCCATATCCCGGTGGTGGAACGCCGGGCGATCTTTACCGACGCCATCGCGCCCAGCCTGTAGCAGCCGAGCCGGTAGCACCAGCGTGAACGAAGGAGAAACCGTGTCGACCCGAACCGTCCCCGAGCAGCCTTCGGGCCCGGGCATCGAGCCCGCCGACAAGCTGCTCGAGGTCACCGGTCTGGAGAAGCATTTCCCGATCACGCGCGGCATCATCCTGCAACGCAAGATCGGCGCGGTGCGCGCCGTCGATGGCATAGACCTTTTCGTGCGTACGGGGGAGACGCTCGGACTGGTCGGCGAGTCGGGATGCGGGAAGTCGACGACCGGCCGGCTCGTCAACCGGATCCTCGAACCGACCGGTGGGAAGATCGTCTTCAACGGCCGCGACATCAGTCACCTGTCGGTCGGCAAGATGCGGCCGGTCCGTCGAGACATCCAGATCATCTTCCAGGATCCGTACTCGTCGCTGAACCCGCGGCACACGGTCGGCGCGATCGTCGGGTCGCCGTTCCGGATCCA
The DNA here is from genome assembly GCA_963818495.1 of uncultured Actinomycetota bacterium. GTDB lineage: Bacteria > Actinomycetota > Actinomycetes > Mycobacteriales > Micromonosporaceae > DASQPR01. Next base: position 59,896 of record CAWFSH010000009.1, on the reverse strand, counting down.
GGACGTCAAGACGCCGCACGGCATCAAGCGCGCCGTGCAGGATCTGTTGCAACTCGTCGGCCTGAACCCGGAGCACTACAACCGCTATCCGCACGAGTTCTCCGGCGGCCAACGCCAGCGCATCGGCATCGCCCGGGCGCTCGCGCTGCGGCCGAAGATGATCGTCCTGGACGAGCCGGTGTCCGCGCTCGACGTGTCGATCCAGGCCCAGGTCGTGAACCTGCTCGACGACCTGCAGCGGGAACTCGCGCTGACCTACCTGTTCATCGCGCACGACCTGTCGGTCGTACGGCACATCAGCGATCGGGTCGCGGTCATGTACCTCGGCAAGATCATGGAGGTCGCGACCCGGGACGAGCTCTACGCCCACCCGCGGCACCCGTACACGGTGGCGTTGCTCTCGGCCGTCCCGGTGCCCGACCCGGACCGGCGCGACAAGGCGCAGCGCGAACGGGTACTGCTGACCGGCGACGTACCGAGTCCGGTCAACCCGCCGTCCGGGTGCCGCTTCCGTACGCGCTGCCCGAAGTTCGCCAACGAACTCACCGAAGCGGATCGCGAGAATGCGTCAACGTCGTGCCGCCGCTCGCGCTCTTCAGCTCCGCGCACGAGGTCGCGTGCCACTACCCGGTCGCCGATGACGAGAACCTGAAGGGCGCACCGCCAGCCGCGGCCTAGCCGTCGCATCCCGATCCGCCGGGTCGGGACGACATCGTGACTGGCGATTCGGACTTGCAACCTCCGGCGTATCGAAGGCGATAGGCACGTGAGGTTCAGTCACCGAACTGGTGCGGTGCGGCGAGCCGCCGGGCGTCAGCCGCGGTTGACCGCGCTCGCGACCGCACGCAGGGACGCGGTCACGATGTTCTGGTCGACGCCGATGCCCCAGCGCACCTCGCCGTCCACGTCGCCTCGACGTACGCGGCCGCCTGCGCGTCACCACCGGAGGACAGCGCGTGCTCGGCATAGTCGAGCACCCGGACGCGGACGTCGACGCTGGCCAGCGCGTTGCTGAGCGCGTCGATCGGGCCGTTGCCGACGCCGGACAACGTCGCGGGCTGGCCGTTCACCGTACCCGTGGCATTGATCTCGACCTTGCCCTCGACGGTGGCCGTCGTGTAGGTGTCGATCGCGATGCGCGGCGATCGGCTGGTGGTCGACCAGGTACTCGCGGGCGAAGATGTTCCACATCGTGCGCGGGTCGACCTCGCCGCCCTCGCCGTCGGTGTAGCGCTGGACCACGCCGGAGAACTCGATCTGCAGCCGGCGCGGCAGATCCAGTGAGTGCTCGGTCTTCATGATGTACGCGACGCCGCCCTTGCCGGACTGCGAGTTGACCCGGATGACCGCCTCGTAGCTGCGGCCGAGGTCCTTCGGGTCGACCGGCAGGTAGGGCACGGCCCAGGCGAAGTCGTCGACCGGCGTACCGGCGGCCGCCGCGTCCGCGTTCGAGCGCGTCGAAGCCCTTGTTGATCGCGTCCTGGTGCGAGCCGGAGAACGCGGTGAAGACCAGATCGCCGGCGTACGGGTGCCGCTCGTGCACGGGCAGCTGGTTGCAGTACTCGACGGTCCGCCGGATCTCGTCGATGCGGCGTGAAGTTGATCTGCGGGTCGATGCCCTGGCTGAACAGGTTCAGGCCGAGCGTGACCAGGTCGACGTTGCCGGTGCGCTCGCCGTTGCCGAACAGGCAGCCCTCGACGCGGTCGGCGCCGGCCAGCACGCCCAGCTCGGCCGCGGCCACCGCGGTGCCGCGGTCGTTGTGCGGATGCAGGCTCAGCACGACCGACTCGCGGCGGGGCAGGTTGCGGTGCATCCACTCGATCGAGTCGGCGTAGACGTTCGGCGTGGCCATCTCGACGGTCGCCGGCAGGTTGATGATCAGCGGGCGGTCCGGGGTCGGGTCGATCACGTCGATGACCTTCGAGCAGACCTCGAGCGCGTAGTCGAGCTCGGTGCCGGTGTAGCTCTCCGGCGAGTACTCGTAGAAGATCTCGGTGTCCGGCGTGATCATCTCGGCGTACTTCATGCACAGCCGCGCGCCCTGCGTCGCGATGTCGGTGATGCCGTCGCGGTCGAGGCCGAAGACGACGCGGCGCTGCAGCATCGGAGGTCGAGTTGTAGAAGTGGACGATCGCGCGCCTGCGCGCCGCGCATCGACTCGAACGTGCGCTCGATCAGCGTGCTCGCGGCACTGGGCCAGCACCTGGATCGTGACGTCCTCCGGAATCAGATCCTGCTCGATCAGCTGGCGGATGAAGTCGAAGTCGGTCTGGCTCGCGGCCGGGAAACCGACCTCGATCTCCTTGTAGCCCATGCCGACGAGCAGGTTGAACATGCGGCGCTTGCGTTCGGGCGACATCGGGTCGATCAGTGCCTGGTTGCCGTCCCGGAGATCGACGGCGCACCAGCGGGGTGCGTGCTCGATGCGCCGCGACGGCCACTGCCGCTCCGGCAGCTCAATCGCGAACTCCGACAGGTACGGCGGGTAGCGCTGGTACGGCATCCGGCTCGATCGCTGGCGGGCGATGGGGTCGGCCGGGATGACGGCGACCGAATCGCGGGTCACGACGGGATCGGTGTCTACGGTCTGATGAGCGGCGCTTTCGGTGGCATTCGCGGCTGGATTCGCGGTGGCATTCGCGGCCGCGTTTTCGGCACTGACAGACATGGCTACCTGCTAACGATCTCGTACGGTCATGTGGCGTAGGCGGTGGTCCCGGATAGACGACGACGGTGTCGTGCGGGATCGACGGGAATTCCGGCCGGGCTCACCAACGAGGGAGCCGCGACGACGAGGCAAGGCTCAGGCAGCCAGCACACACCCGCGACGAGGTGCCGCCCAGATAGGGCCTCGTCGCGGCGGCGAAGAAGGAGCGCCTGCCACATAACGCGTCAACGCTACGTGATCGGGCCGCGACTTGGCCAGGGCTCCCGCTGATTGGGATATCGGTCTCGCACCATGACCGGGCGTTGCCGGCCGGCGGGCCAGCCCTGCGCCGGTCCCGGAACTGTACGGAACTTGGCCGCTCGCGGGGCGTTTCGGCAGCCAAGTCCCGTACAAATGCCCGGCGGCCCCGCGCGGCTCCGAGCGGCCAGCCCGCCGGCCCGGCGCGGTCGGACTAGTCCCGCGTCCGCGGTCCCGGCGGTCCCGGCGGTCCCGGAACTGTACGGAACATGGCCGCGCCCGGGGCGTTTCGGTGGCCAAGTCCCGTACAAGTGCGCGGTGCAGGGGGCGAGGGGGCAAGGCGGCGAGGGCTACGGCGTGGGCGACGGGGCCTTGGTCGGCGCGGCCGGTCCGGCGGTAATCGGCGCCGGCAGCGTGGTCGTTGGTGGCGCCGCGACCGTTGAGCCGGAGATCGTGAGCGTCCCGGCGCCGATCTTGGCGGCGGTGAGGGTGCCGTCCGCGGTGAAACAGTAGATGCCCGAGCCCGATCACCGGTGCCAGCGAGGCCGAGCTCGACTCGACCGAGAAGCACGACCCGGTCGAGTGGGCCAGTGGCGATGCCGGAAAGACCGAGATCGGCGCCGTGCGATCCAGCATGACGGCGAGCCAGTCGGTGAAGACGTGTTCGAAAACCGGGTCGTACCTCTTCGGGACCGGCTTGCCAGCGGCGGCGACCTTGACGCAGACCGGCGCCGTAACGCACCGGGGTCGCCGATGGTGACGGCGATGCCGAGGTCGAGGTCGACGGCTTGGCCGAGGCGCCAGCCGACACCGAGGCGCCAGCGGACGCCGACGGGCTGGGCGGCGCCGCCGGCGGTGGCGTCGAGGTGGCCGCCGTAGTGGCCGGCCCACTCAACAGACACTGGTACGTCCCGGTCTTGAGACCGACGATCGCGACGTTGCCACCGCCGCCGAGCGCCGCCGCCCGACGTCCACCTGCCAGCTGCCGTCGGTGGCCAGCGAGGCAAGAAGGCTGCGGCCCGACGTCGCGGTGCCGGTGACCGTGTAGGCGGCGACGTATCGGCGGTCATGTGCGGCAGCAGCGAGCCCAGCGAGTTGGCCAACCGCGTCGACGGGGCCAGTCGGAATCGCGGAGCTGGGTGTCGGATCGGTAAGGGCTGGTGGGTGACCTGCCCCGCAACCCGTTACTGTCGCGGCAGCGGCGAGCACATCACCGCGACGGCGCATCGGTGCAGCACACGGGCTGCGGTGCGGCGAGGCATCCCGCCATTGTTGACCATCGTTCGGCCGGATCGTGGGATCGACGCTCCGGCCCGGAGCGCCGCACCGGTAGGCTGAATGTCGGCTTTCGTACGGCAGGGCTGCCGGCGGTTCTCCAGCTGTCGAATATCGGGAGGCTCGGCCGTGGCGGTCGTGGTGCAAAAGTACGGTGGTTCCTCGGTCGCGGACGCCGAGCGGATCAAGCGGGTCGCGGAACGGATCGTCGTGGCGCGTAAGGGCGGCCACGACGTCGTCGTGGTCGTCTCCGCGATGGGCGACACCACGGACGAGCTACTCGATCTTGCGCATCAGGTGAGTCCGCTGCCGCCCGGCCGGGAGCTCGACATGCTGCTGACCGCGGGCGAGCGCATCTCGATGGCCCTGCTCGCCATGGCGATCCACAACCTCGGGTACGAAGCCCGCTCGTACACAGGATCGCAGGCCGGCGTGATCACGACGTCCGCGCACGGCAACGCCCGCATCATCGACGTCACGCCCGGCCGGCTGCGTACGGCGCTGGATGAAGGCGCGATCGTCATCGTGGCCGGCTTCCAGGGCGTCGCGCAGGACACCAAGGACATCACGACGCTCGGCCGTGGCGCATCCGACACGACCGCGGTCGCGGTCGCCGCGGCACTGAATGCCGACGATCTGCGAGATCTACACCGATGTCGACGGTGTGTTCACCGCCGATCCACGCATCGTGCCCGACGCCCGACGAATCGAGCAGATCACCTACGAGGAGATGCTCGAACTGGCGGCCTGTGGCGCCAAGGTGCTCATGCTGCGCTGCGTCGAGTACGCCCGCCGGTTCAACCTGCCCATTCACGTTCGTTCGTCGTACTCGCAGAAGCCGGGCACGATCGTCACCGGCTCGATGGAGGATCTTCCCGTGGAGCAAGCACTCATCACCGGCGTCGCGCACGACCGCAGCGAAGCCAAGATCACCGTGGTCGGCGTGCCGGACGAGCCCGGCGAAGCGGCGCTGCTATTCGAGACCGTCGCGGCGGCCGAGACGAACCTCGACATGATCGTGCAGAACGTTTCGACCGAAGGCTCCGGCCGTGCCGACATCTCGTTCACGCTTGCCGATCAGCGATGGCCCGGCGGCGATGGCGGCGCTGAGCAAGGTCCAGGACAAGCTCGGTTTCAAGACGCTGCTGTTCGACGACCACATCGGCAAGGTGTCGCTGGTCGGCGCGGGCATGCGTTCGCATCCCGGCGTCGCGGCCAAGTTCTTCGGCGCGCTCGCCGAGGCGGGCGTCAACATCGAAATGATCTCGACCTCGGAGATCCGCGTCTCGGTCGTCTGCCGGGACAGCGACCTGGACTCTGCGGTTCGGGCGGTTCATGCTGCTTTTGGACTCGGCAGCGAGGAGGAAGCGGTGGTGTACGGCGGAACCGGCCGCTGATCCACGTCGTCCGCGCGGCCGGAGAATCGCCGCGTCGAGCACGGTCAACAAGGATGCCGCCCGGCAACGGCGTGGTGGCGAGAGCCGCGAGTCAGCGGCGATGAAGGAAGGTCGGAGCATGCCTGAACTGCCAACGCTCGCGGTCGTCGGAGCCACGGGTGCGGTCGGCACGGTGATGTGCGAGCTGCTCAGCTCGCGCAAGAACGTGTGGGGCGAGATTCGCCTGATCGCATCGGCAAATTCAGCCGGCAAGACGATCGTGGTGCGTGGCGACGAGTTGACCGTTCAGGCGCTGACGCCGGACGCCTTCGACGGCGTCGACGTGGCGATGTTCGACGTTCCGGACGAGCTCTCGGCGGAGTGGGCGCCGATCGCGGCCGCTCACGGTGCCGTCGCGGTCGACAACTCCGGCGCGTTCCGGATGGATCCGGACGTGCCGCTCGTGGTGCCGGAGATCAACCCGGAGCAGGTGCGCAACCGGCCGAAGGGGATCATCGCGAACGCGAACTGCACGACGCTGACGATGATCGTGGCGATCGCGCCGCTGCACCGCGAGTTCGGTCTGCGGGAGCTCGTCCTCGCCTCCTACCAGGCGGTTTCGGGCGCCGGCAAGGTCGGCGTCGACACGCTGCTCAGTCAGGTCGACAAGGTCGCCGGACAGCCGAACCTCGGCTCACGCTCCGGCAACGTACGGCAGGCGGTCGGCGACGATCTCGGACCGTTCCCGGCGCCGCTCGCGCTGAACGTCGTGCCGTGGGCCGGCTCGCTGCGCGACGGCGGTTGGTCGTCCGAGGAGATGAAGATGCGCAACGAGTCGCGCAAGATTCTCGGGCTGCCGGATCTGAAGGTGTCCGCGACGTGCGTACGTGTGCCGGTGGTGACCGGTCACTCGGTCGCCGTCCACGCGGTGTTCGGCTCCGAGGTCGACGCGGAGGGCGCTCGCGAGGCGCTGCGGCACGCGCCCGGAGTGATCCTCGTCGACGATCCGGCCGCCGGCGAATTCCCGATGCCGATCGACGCGGTCGGCACCGATCCGAGTTGGGTCGGCCGGATCCGGCGCTCGATCGACGACCCACGCGCGCTTGACCTCTTCGTCACCGGCGACAACCTCCGCAAAGGCGCGGCCCTGAACACCGCACAGATCGCCGAGTTGCTGTCGATGGAACTCGTCAAGAGCTGAGCGCCTCGAAGATCTGGGCGCGTCCGGACCTGGTCGTCGATGAGCGCGGCTCAGAACAGCTTGTCGTCGATCGAGCGGATCGTCGCGCCGGCCGCGCGCAATTGGTCCTCGATGTCGTTCGAGATGTCGGCGGCCGGCTTGTCATCGTCGTACGTCGCGTGCGCGCCCGTCACCACGGTCACCGGATGGCGGCGCGCCAGCGCGGCGAGTGACGTCGCCCGTACGCAATACTCGCTCTGCATTCCGATGACGACGATCTGCGCGCCATCGGGCACGAGATCGGCGAGATCGGTGCTCGCGAACGAATCCGGTGTCGTCTTATCCACAACGGCCTCGCCGTCGTGGACCGGATGGACCAGTTGCCAGCCGTCGGTGCCAGGCTCGTCCGGATCGCCATCGGCGCCGTTGTTGCGGACGTGGATCACCGTCGGCCCCGGCGTCCCGGGCCGATTCGAGGACGCCGGCGATGGCGGCGCCGACCGCCGGCGCGTTGGGCACCGGGGTCGGCGGCTCCAGCATGTTCCGTTGTACGTCGATCATCAGCAGCACCTGCGTCGTCATCCATCGACCATATGGAACCGCTCCGACAAAACTGTCACGACGACCCGCCGGCATATCGGGCCGCCCGGTCGCGATTTGCGACCGCTCATTGTGCGCCCGGTCGCGACTTGCGGCCGCTCATTGCGTTCACCGGTCGCGACTTTCGGCATTCCGTACCCATTTGGGTTCCGCACTTTGGCGAAACGACGGTCGGGCGTCGGACGCTATCAACGGGCGGTGACGGCGGTCGAACGGCGGCTTTGATTGCCCGTCCGGAGGCTCACCCTTTCCCCTCTGTTCGATATCCGCGCTGTGCTTGACATGTGAATGCGTGGACCGATCTGATATGCGGGCAGCAATCGATTTTCCCTCGCGCAGGCTTGCCGCGGCCGCCACCGATCCCCGGAATGGTTATGCCGCCGCTTTCCCCCGCCCACTGCTGGAGAAGGAGTTCCATGCGGCCACGTCTCACCCTCAAGACGGTCGCGGTGCTCGGCGTTGGCACGCTAGCGGTGGCGGTATCCACCACCGCTGGCTTTGCCGCGCAGAGTCGCGTGACCGTCGCCGGGACGAAACCGGGGTGGGTGGCCACGGCCACGCAGACCGGCTCGCCGTCGGCGTCGAAGAGGTTGTCCGTCAACGTCATCCTGCCCTTGCGCAACGCCGCGGCCGTCCAGAGCTTTGTGACCGCGGTGTCGGACCCGAAGAGTCCGTCCTACGGCAAATACCTCACGCCGGCGCAGTTCAACGCGCGATTCGCGCCGACCGCCGCACAGGTCAAGCAGGTAGCGCAGTTACCTTGCCGGCCAGGGTCTCTCGGTGACGAGCGTCGCGCAAGGCAACCGGTGGGTGACCGCGAGCGGGACGGTCGCGAAGCTGAGCAAGGCATTCGGCGCGACGCTGCGGACCTATCGGTATCACGGCCAGACGTCGCTAGCGCCGACGGCGAATCTGACGGTCCCGTCGTCGATCGCCCCGCTCATCGCCGGTGTCACCGGCATTGACACCATCTCGAGCAAGCACGACACCAACCACGTCAAGCCGGTGGCGAGCGCTGTTCGGGCCGCGAAAGCACCGACGGCCAAGGTCACGCCGCAGGCGAAGACGTCACCACAAGCCACGCCGGCCGCGACGCAGCCAGCGCCGCAACCGTGCTCGACGTACTGGGGTCAGTTCACCCAGACGGTCCCGTCGACGTACGGCAAGACGACCCTGCCGACCACTCCGTGCGGCTACGGCCCGCAGGACATCCGCAAGGCGTACGGCATCGACGGTGCGATCCGCGCGGGCGATACCGGCCGCGGTGTTGTCGTCGCGATTACCGACGCGTACGCCGAGCCGACCATGCTCGCCGACCTGAACCACTGGTCGACCGATCACGGGCTGCCGAAGATGAAGTCGGGCCAGTACACCCAGGCCGGCACGGCCGATCCGTCGACGTTCGACCTGCAGAGCGAATGCGGGGGCGAGGTCGGTTGGAACGAAGAGGAAGCGCTCGACGTCGAGGCCGTGCACGGCATGGCGCCCGACGCGACGATCCACTACGTCGGCGGCAAGGACTGCGACACCGGTCTCGACACTGCGATCAACTACATCGTCCAGACGCACTCGGCCGACATCGTCAGCAACTCGTGGGGTGCCGTCGGCGAGGACAACTTGGGCTCCTCGGAGACGCTCGAACACACGATCTTCCAGCAGGCGGCGGCCGAGGGTATTGGCTTCTACTTCTCGTCCGGCGACGACGGTGACGACACGATCGACGGCCTCGCCCACCCCGAGGCGGACTACCCAAGCACCGACCCGAACGTCACCGCGGTCGGCGGCACGAGCCTCGCCGTCACGAAGACCGGTTCGAAGCTGTTCCAGACGTCGTGGGGCGACACGGTGGACCCGGTCAACTTCGGCACGACCCCGGCGACGCTCTCCGAGCCGCTGCCCGGCGAGTTCGTCTTCGGCACCGGTGGCGGCACGAGCAAGCTGTTCGGGCAGCCGGCCTATCAGAAGGGCGTCGTGCCGGACACCTTCGCGCTGAAGAGTGGCACGCGCCACCGGGTTACGCCGGATGTCGCGCTCGATGCCGACCCGGAGACCGGCTATGAGATCGCGCTCACCGAGCCGGACCAGAACAACGTCGAGACGTACACGTCGTTTGTGATCGGTGGCACCAGCCTCTCCAGTCCGCTGTTCGCGGGCTTCCAGGCGCTGGCCAGCCAGGGTCGGCACGTGGCGCTCGGCTTCGCGAACCCGGTCCTCTACAGCAAGCGCGCCACGGCGTTCACCGACACCGTGAACCCGGCCACGCCCATCGCGTTCAGCACGCTGTCCGGTGCGAACGTCCTGGTGCTCGGTCAGGACACCTCGCTCGTCGGCATCAAGGGATTCGACAACACGACCGGCCTTGGCACGCCGGCCGGTCTGCGATTCCTGCTAAGCGAACGCAGCTAGCCAGTTCGCGTAACGGGCCGCTCCGGGGAACCGGGGCGGCCCGTTGCCGTTTGATCGTGCGTGAGGTCCCGTCGAGGGCGCGGTTCGCGGTCGGGCTTCGGCCCTGCGCCGCAGCTTGCCCGGGTACGGCAGCTTGCCCGGGTACGGCCGGAGGCGGCTACGCGGCCATCCGGACGCCATCGCGGCCAGCGCGCTTCGCGTCGTACAACGCGGTGTCGGCCCGCCGGAACGTCTGGCCTGGCGTCTCCGTCGTTTCCTGCAGCGCGACACCGACACTGATCGACTGACCGACCCGCCGGGCTGCCGCGACGAGCCGTTCGGCCACGCCCATCGCCTCTTCAAGGCGCTGCACGTCGACCACGACGGCAAACTCGTCGCCGCCGACCCGGAACAGCTCGTCGCCGGTGCGCAGCGCGCCCGACAGCGCCCGCGCCAGATCCACGAGGGCGGCGTCTCCGGCCTGATGGCCGTACGTGTCATTGATCGCCTTGAAGCCGTCGATGTCGATGGCCAGCATGGCCGTGTGACCCGGGCGCGAGGTGGCCAGGCGCTCACCGAACGGGCCCTGATGTCGCAGCCCGGTCAGCGGGTCGGACGTCGCGAGGTCGCGCAGGTTCGACAGTGTTCGGAGCCGTTCGAGGCTGCCCCACGCCTGCGCGGCGAGCAACGACAGCAAATTCGCGATCTCGACATCCGGGATCTCGACGGCCTCGTCGACCGCGAGCAGCACGCCGGCGATGCGGTCGCGGTCGTGCTTGACACCGACCGGGATCGAGATCAACGTACGTACGCCGAGGTTGGTCAGCACCTCCCATCCGGACGCGTCGAGCTTGTCCGGGTCGCCGAACGTGTAGGACGCGCCGAACCGTTCGGCCCGGGTGATGAGTCGGCGCAGCTGCTGGGGTTCGAGCGCGGCGATCCGCTCACCGAGCGCCGTCGGGTTGGCGTCGTCGATGTGCACATCCAGGCCATCGCCGTTGACCAGCACGATGACCTGGGTGGGGAGCCCGGACACCTGCCGAGCCGCATCCAGCGAGAGCGCGAGGAGCTCATCGTCGGAGCTCGCACTTGCGAACCCCAACGCGAAGCGCAGCAGGCGTTCGCTACGTGATTCGGGCGGCGGCCCGCCGAGTTCGCCGATGCGATCGCCCAGCAGCCGCGCGACCTCCTCGAGAGATTTCGTGGCGTCGTCGATGTCTATCTTGTGTTTCCATTCCGAATTGAACGCACCGATCACCTGACCGTCGCCGTCGACGATCGGCACGCAGACCTCTACGACCGAGTTGGGGCTCAGGGGGATGTAGTCAGCGTCGTGATCGGGGTCGGTGATGACCGTCGTCTCGCCCGACGCGTACACCCGTCCGGCGACGCCTCGACCCGGGGCGACGCTGGAGTAGACGTGCCAGGCGCCGGTAGCCGCGACGCAGCGGAGATGATCATGCACGGGTAGCAGGACGGCACACATCGCGTCCGAATGGCTCGCGACAACGTCCAGACAAGCCTTGCTTGCCGCCACCACTGTGCTCTCGTCGCGTACGGCGTCCCTCACGTCGGCGATCACTCGTTGCAGTGGCACAGGCGCAATATCAGAGCTCCTTCACGCGCCGGCCCCGTACCAGCAGCCGTTCCAGATTACCGGGCCGCGCTTGACGAATACTGTCCGTCATGAGATCAATTCGCATTGTGTAGCCGTACGGCTGATACCGGCTTGTCGCTCGTGCGATGGCGCTATCCGGATCCGGCGGTCGCTCAGGCTGCTCGACCGGTGCACCGATGGTGAGATCGCGGGTTGACCCGGCGTCGGTGTGACGCTTGTCTCGCTCGTCGTACGTACGTACAATGTGACGCGCCGTGACTACGCACCTGCGAATGTTGCAGCCAACGTGCGCGCCCGGGCCTCAATCACGGCGTTGCGGTGCTGCCTCTCCGCCGTATTCCAGTGTTGCTCAGTCGCGGTCGCTTGACCGGCCCATTTGCGGTAGTAAAGGCCCAGCTCGTCGATGTGGTATCCGGGTGCGACGGCATCGGCGGCCAGCAGCAGCCCGGTATCTTCGCCGGCCGGCAACGCCATCCAGCCGCCGAGGCTCAGCAACAGCGGCCGACGGATGCACAACGTGGCCGGATGCACGGGGAGCCGGTGCCCGTGATGCAGCCAATGTGTAAACGTTCGACCGCGTTCGGACCGTTGCCGGAACAAGTTGTTCGGATGCTCGACGGTCGTTCCGTCGGCTAACAGATCAAGCGCTCGGCACGTCGTCCAACCGATGTCGCCGTGCGCCGCAAATACGGCGATCTCCCGAGCGAGCACACCGGGCGTCAGCAGATCGTCGGCGTCGAGCACCTTGACGAACTCGCCGTTTGCCCGTCCGAGCGCGTACGTCCGGGCAACACCGGGCCCCAGTGGCCGACCCGTACCAAAGCTGATGCGGTCGTCTTTCGGGAGCGCCGCACGCGCGCCGCCGGTCGTGCCGTCCTCCTGGACGAGCCACTCCCAGGCCCATCCAGCCGGCATGACCTGATCGGCCAGCGACTCATAGGCGGCCGGCAGGTATCCGACGCTCGGTGCGTGCACGGCGGTCACGACGCTGACGGTTCGAAGCGCACCGGGCACGGACCGAGCTTAGCCGGCCGACCGGCGGGATCGTCCGGTCTTCACCGGATGACCGCAGCCGCGCGCTCGTCCCCGTCCGTACCGTCGGATGTCCGTTGGGCTTGGCGCCGGTCGTAGGCTGGTGCGCGGCTAACGGGAGGTCGTTCCTTGTCCAGTCCGGACCGAGACCGCATCGCATTGCGCGCCGACTGCGCACAATGCGTCGGCCTCTGCTGCGTCGTGCCGGGCTTTTCGGCCTCGGCGGACTTCGCGATCAGCAAGGCGCCGGGTACGCCGTGCCGCCACCTCCGCGGAGACTTCGGCTGCGGCATCCACGACCGATTGAGACCCAAGGGCTTTTCCGGCTGTACGGTCTATGACTGCTTCGGAGCGGGCCAGAAGGTCGCGCAGGTGACGTTCGATGGCACGGACTGGCGGGACGCCCCAGACGTCGCGGCGCGGATGTTCGCCGCGTTTCCGATCATGCGACGCCTTCACGAACTGCTGTGGTACCTGAGCGATGCGATGGCGCTGCCGACCTCGGCCGACCTCCACGGCGACCTCGCGGTGGCGTACGACGAAACCGAGCGTCTCAGTCGCCTGGCCGCCGATCAACTCGTACATGTGGACCCCACCGATCATGCCCGCGCCGTCAACGCGTTGCTCGATCAGGCGAGCAGGCTCGCCCGCGCTGGCACTCGCCATCCTGATCTCGATCATCGGGGCGCCGACCTCATCGGTCGAAACCTTCGCGGCGTCGACTGGTCCGGTGCGATGCTGCGCGGCGCTCTCTTGATCGGCGCCGACCTTCGCCGGGCGGACCTGTCCCGGGCCGACGTCATCGGGGCGGATCTTCGCGGCGCGGATCTGCGGGGAGCCGACCTGACCGGCAGCATCTTCCTCATCCAGTCGCAGCTGGACGCGGCGACCGGCGACAACGCGACGAGGATCGACGACACGCTTCGGCGGCCCGCACACTGGTCGCCCTCACCCGACCGCTCGGTACGGCGTACGACCGTGGGGTTGGTGTCGCCGGCGCCAAGATCGGCGTCTCGGCGCCCGCGCACCGACCCGTCCACTCGGCGCCGTCGGAGCTGACGGGCCGGCGGTGGGTTTAGCTGAAAACTGGTTGCCTCGCGGGTCACCGGGTCACAGACTCGGCCGGGTGCGCAGTTTTGACGATCTGATCGAGGAAGGCGGGTCCGTACCCGTTGAGGGCTGGGATTTCTCCTGGTTCGAGGGCCGGGCCACCGAGGAGCGGCCGCCCTGGGGCTACGCGCGACTGCTGGGCGAGCGGATGTCCGCCATGGCCGGAGTGCCCAATGCGGCCGCGCTGGATCTCCAGACGGGCGGCGGCGAGGTGTTGGCCACCGTCCCCGCCGCGCCAGCGACCCTGATTGCGACCGAATCATGGCCGCCGAACGTCGAGGTCGCGCGGCGGAATCTCGCGAAGCTGGGCGGTCGCGTCGTCGCCATGGACGACGAGCGCGATGACCTGCCGTTTGACGACGACACCTTTGATCTCGTCGTCAGCCGACATCCGGTCGGCATCCGGTGGGACGAGGTTGCGCGCGTCCTGAAGCCTGGTGGGCGTTACCTCTCGCAGGACGTCGGTCATGGCTCGGTTGCTGAATTGACGGAGTTCATGATGGGCGTGCAGCCGGCCAGCGCCGGTCCCACTCGCGACCCGAAGTGGTCGGTGCTCGCCGCCGAACGGGCCGGGCTGGTCGTCGACCGTGCCCAGGAGTTCCGTGGCCGCATGGAGTTTCACGACATTGCCGCGGTGGTCCACTTCCTACGCAAGGTGATCTGGATCGTGCCGGGGTTCACCGTGGAGCGGTATCGGGATCGACTTCGTGAGTTGCACGAGCAGATCGTTGCGGACGGCCCGTTCGTCGCCACGAGCGTGCGGTTTCTCTTCGAGGCGCACAAACCGGCGTAAGTTGCAGCGGCCGGCCGTCCGCGGGTGATCCCCGCGTGCGGCCGGCCGCAAGGGCCCTACGTCAGTGCGTCTTGTTGAGAGTGCGTGCGGTTGCGGCCGCCTGCGCCGGCGTACGGTGAGTCACCGTCGTGGCCTTGCCGTTGACATGCGCGGCCAAGTGGGCCGAGCGGGCCGAGGCGAGCAACGGCGTGGTCGGGTTCGTCACCAAGGTGAATCCACCCGGACCGGCGATGTCGGAACCGAGGTGGCTCCGCGTGGCTGACGTGAAGCCACCGCCGAACGTGACGACCTGAGCGAGCGACGCCGACCAGTTCTGCAGGTAGAAGTCGGTAGCGTCGTTGCTGCCGGTGAACGGCGCCAGCAGCAGCGGGCCGTTCTCCTGGGCCAGCAACGCGCCACCGGCCAATGCATCCGGCCACGCCTGCGGTCCGGCCACTCCGGCCACCGTCGGGTCGGCGAAGAACACCTCAGCAACGAATTCCGCCGTGTCGTAACGGTTCTGGCCGGGCAATGGGATTCCGCCGAACGGTTCGGTCGCCGTTGCGGCCGGGCCGCCGATGCCGAACAGCGCGGCGTTGCCGCTGCCGATAGCGCCAGCGTTGGTCGTCGTCCACGTGGTCAGGTAGGACTTCGTCCCGGCCGGGAGGCTCGCGTCGTTGGTCAGGATCACGACCGCCGCGTCCACGCTGCCCGGGAAGTCGTACGACCCGGCCGCTGCACCGGCGCCGAGGGCGTCCGGGAAGCTTCGTCCGGTTGCCGCAAGCACCAGATCCGGGTTCGGGTTGATGGCGTTCGCGATGTCGATCGACGTCGAGTAGCGGTCCGCGCCGGCGATCCGTACCACTGTGTAGTTTGCTTTGATCGCGTTTTCCACCGACTGAGAGATCGCGCCGATGCCACCGAGGAGGTACACGGTCGCGGATGGGTCGTTGCCCAGCACGCGCTGGATCTCGGTCTGCGTCGAGGCTGTCAGGCTCGCCGTCGCGGTCAGCAGGAGCGGGCCTTGCTTGTACGCGGCGAGCGCGGAACCGCCGAGTGCGTCGGCGAAGTCGTCCGAACGGGAGAGGACGACCGATTTAGCCGTGGCACGCGCATCACCGGTCGCGCCGGCGGTTGCCCAATGCGACTTGGAAATGTCGATCGCGGTGTCGAATCGCGTGGAGCCGGCCATCGAGACCGACTTGTCGGTCTTGGCGGCGGGCTGGTAGGACGGCCGTCCGTTCATGCCAACCTTCGCCTGAGTGGCGGAGCCGCCGGTCGCCGGTGCGGTGTAGACCGGCGGTAGCTGGGATCCGTCGGCGAACGCGTCGAATGCGATCGTCTTGCCATCGGGCGACCAAGTCGGTGCGCAGTGGTTGTTCGCATCCGAGGTCACCTTCACCACGTTGCCACCATGGACGTCCGACACGTAGATCTGGTCGTTCGTGCCGTCCGAGCGGACGAAGGCGATCTTCGTACCGTCCGGCGAGAACGTTGGATCCCATGCGTCCGAGATGGCCGGTGTCCAGGTGTCGGCGACGAAGTCGAAGATCTCCACCGCTGGCGTGTCGGTCGGTCGCACACACGTATAGACCGGGCTGCCGATCTCGCCCGCGTGCTGGTAGCCACCGTCGCCGGCGGCGTCGACCTGAACCGCCAGCGTCGTGCCTGGGCCTGGGTCGGGGTTCGTGTAGTCATGGCCGTCGTTCGGCGAGACCTGGAACGGGTCGTACGCGCCAGTCGCGGAACCTGCCTCGAGTTGCCAGGCACCGCCGGACGTCTCCTGCTCCGACCAGAACACCGACTCGCCGTCGGTCGACCACGTGACATGGTTGCGCAGGATGTTCGGATCGGCCGAGGCGATCTCGAAGGCGTCGTTCGTCGGATCCTGGTCGTTGTAGCGCGCGGTCCAGACAGTGCGCCAGTCGGTGGCGGCGACCCGGCTGCCGTCCGCCGACCAGGATTCGTCGTTCACAACATCCTGGCCGAATGCGTAGAACGTGCCGTTGCTGAACTCGATGTTCGTCTCGCCTTCGGGTGACGAGAGCAGGCCGGTGGACGCGGGAAAGCTTGCGTACGAGGGACCGAGGGCAACCACGACGCCGCCAACGGCGACGGCGACGACAGCGGCGGCCAAGGTGATCCGTGGACGAGTGATGCGCAAGAGGTCCCCCTTCTGGGGCGTCTGCAGGGATCGGGCCAACGCAAGCGGTTCTGCGATCGGCCGGGCACAATGTAAGGGCCCGACGCGTTGTCGCGCTACCCCGTCCGATGTGCCACGACTTGCATCGTTTCGTGTCGATGTATCGAGGCGGGACGTTGTATTTGAGACGCTCGGGGCCGCGCGTGCGTTATGGCCGACCCGGTGGACAACGTCGAGCGATGCCGGCGCTCCGGTCGACAAAGGTCGTCGCCCAGCATTACGTGGTCCGCGTAGGTCAATGCGTACATTGATCGCCGGAGGTCGTCCGCAGCCATGCTCTGTTGTGGTGTGGGAGCCGTCAGGCTCTGGTGGGGACGTCATGATGCGTGACCGTTGTCTCCCGGTCGATCAGGAAGTCATCGTCCTCGGGGTAGAACACGGCCTTTTCAATGTCCGCACCGGCGAACCCGCGGATGTCTTCCAGCGATGCCCACCAACTCACCGTTACGACCTCGGTCCGGCCGTCGCCGAGGTCTCTGGTCCACATCTGCGCGCCCATATTGCCGGGCGTCTGGCGGTATTCCTTGATCCCGGTTGCGGTGATGTAGTCGACGTAGGCGCCGGCGCGGTCCGTTCGTACCCAGCCCCGCCACATTCGCGCGATCATGACACCTCCGTTTTGGTGGGTCCCCTGGCGTCAGCTCGAAAAGAGCGCACATCTCTATCCGGATATACCTTCTCACCTGGTCGGGGTGACGGGATCTGAACCTGCGGCCTCCTCGTCCGGAACTACCGGCGTGCGAAAGTTCGCGGTCCCGTGCGAGGTCAACGGGATTGGGACGGTCGCTCCCGGCCGGGGCAATGTCGACCACGACCACTGTCGGCTACGGCGACCGATTCCCGACCACACGGGAAGGCGGCACGCCGACACCTTAGCCCTCGATTCCCGCCCTGGTCGGATTGAAGCTGATCCGCACCGACGGCACCACCGAACAACACGGTCCGCAGCTTTGGTGGTGGTAGATGTCTGTTCGCAATGGACAACCGTCCCCCCGCCCACCCGTCAGCCGAGCGCGATGGTCACGTGGCTCGCACCATATTTCCGAACTGATTGCGCGGTTCGATTCCCGTCGCTCGCTGCGAAGGTTCTGTCGTTCAAGAACATGATCAAGGATCTTCATCATCGACGAAATGCAACTTGATCTGTAATTTGCTGGCGAGCGCCGTCGCGATCGTCCGTCAGGGATTGGCAGCCGGCGCCATTGTCGCGTCGGATAATGGGCGCCATGGTGCATGCCGAGCACACGGCGACGATCGATCGGCCCGCTGTGGATGTCTTCGCCTATCTAGCCGACGCCACTAACGATCGGTTCTGGCGTTCTGGCATCATTTCGATTGAACGCACGTCAGAGACCGCGGCGCTCGGCGCCACCTACAAACAGGTGATTCGCGGGCCGGGCGGGGCACACGTGGCCGGTGATTTCACCATCACGGAGTATCAGCCCGATCAGGTGCTCGGTTTCGAGGTGACCGTCGGCCCGGTCCGTCCGACCGGCCGATTCGCCTTGGTCGCGCTAGGCCCGGCGCGGACTGCCGTGACCTTCACCATGGACGTCACACCGACTGGCGGCATGCGGTTGATGAGCAAGATGATCGCCAGAGAACTCGACGCTGAGGTGGCCCACCTCGAAGATCTCAAGAAAGCTCTCGAGCAGGTTTGAGGGGATACCCAGGTCGGGCGCGGTGTGCTCGAAACCGGTCTGCGAACAGTTCTACCGCCAACGGCGTCGGCCGCATCAAGCTGGCCGCCGCGGCCCCTGGGCTGATCGGCGGTCGCCGAGCACAATCGGCGCAACGACCGGACGGGGGCACAACCATGTTCGAGAGGTTCACGGACCAATCCCGGCAGACGGTTGTCCTCGCACAGCAGGAGTGCCGGCGCCTTGGCCACGCCCAGATCGATCCGGAGCACCTGCTGCTCGGGCTGCTCATGCAGGACGACGCAATGGCAACAGGGCTGCTGATCAACGTCGGTGTCGACGTGGGCGCCATGCGGCGCGACGTCGAGCACGCGATGCGACTGGGCCCCCTGCCACCGCAGCGCGCCGGGCACATCCCGTTCAACCCGCTAACCAAGCAGGTGGTGGACCTGGCGCTGCGGGAGGCGATCAAGCTGCAGCACCGACACATCGGTACCCAGCACCTGCTGCTCGCTCTGATCCGCGCCGACGGGAGCCCGGCGGCCACAGCGCTGCAGGCAGCGGGCGTCGACCTCGAACGCACCAGACAGCGGATCGCGGTGCTGACGCCCCAGGATGCCTCCGAGGAAACCATGCTGCCCCACGGGGACACGGTCGAGCACGATTCCAGCCTGAGGGCGATCCGCGCGGGCAAGGACGCGGCGCTCGATCGAGGCGACTTTGAGGCTGCGGCATCGTTCCGCGCGGAGGAGCGCGAGCTGCTCCTGCGTCTGCGCAAGGGCGGCCCGACTGGGATGCCCGACTGACCGGGCCTTGATAAGCGCCGGGCCGGCATGCGAACCAAGCCCCTCGTGCGGCGCGAAATGACCCACAACAGCGTGAGTAGGCGCACGCGCGTGCGACTCCTCGGATTTCTGTGGGTGACTCTGGGTCGAGGTGAGGCTTCTTGTCCGGCAGGGTAAGGGATCTGGGTGATCATGTCGTGAAGGACGCGCACGTGCGGGTGGCTCTAGCTAGAGCAAGACGTTGAGCGGGTGGCCACGACGCCGCCGTAGATTCCCAACGGAAGGCGGTGTGGGCGGGCGTCGTCCGCACTTCGCTGCCGTCGCATCGCTGTAAAGAGTTTTTGACATGAAGTCCAGCCTGTCTTACATTCGTGGTGTCAAAGATTCTTTACGCCACGGAGGTCTGGGATGTCGTACGAAGAGAAGGGCGTCTGGGCCCAACTGTTCACCTTCGCCGGCGCTTATATCGCCTACCTTGCGATCGTCGTGCCCCGGCTGTTCCACACGCCAGCCGCGCAGGTGTCCTACCTCCCACCGCTGCTGGTGACGACCTTGGCGTCGGTCTTCATCGCGACGGTTGTCCGCAGCGCCCTGGAGGTGGCCAGACCCAGCGACAGCAGCAAGGTCGACGTGCGGGACCGGGACATCAAACGCTTCGGTGAGCACGCCAGCCGCTGGTGCGTCGTCGGCGGCGCGACCGCCGGGCTTATCGGGGCGAACGCTCACTGGGACTACTTCTGGATCGCCAACGTCATCTGGCTCGGGTTCGTGCTGTGGGCCGTGGTCGACTCCGTGCTCCGGCTCGTCGCCTACCGCCGAGGGCTGTGACCAGTGGCACCGAGCAAACCCACCCGAATCACCAATCGAATCCGCGTACTGCGGTTCGCCCGCGACGAGATGACCCAGGCCCAACTGGCCGAGCACATCGGCGTGACCCGGCAGACCGTCATCGCCATCGAACAGGGGCGCTACTCGCCGTCCCTGGAGATGGCCTTCCAGATCGCCCGGGTCTTCGGCGTACCCCTCGACGAGGTCTTCCAGTACCCCGACGGGTCGACGGGCCAATGAGGCAGGACAGCGCCGACTCTCGTATGGTTGCTCGTTCGCAAGCCTGGTCTCTTAACGAATAACGCGATAGTCGGCGAGCAGATGGCCAGTCGGTGAGGTCTCGCTTCGGATCGATTCGAGCTGAATCGATGGCAAGCAGTCGAGGAGTCGTCGTCCGCGGCCGGCGATCCTCGGCGCTATCACGAGCCTGAGTTCGTCGACAACGTCGGCGGCGAGCAGCGCCTGCGCGACCGAGATACTTGCATGGACGCCGACATCGCCTCCGCGCTGCTGCTTGAGATCCCGAACGAATTCGACCAGCCCGCCATCGAGCACCGTCGCATTGGCCCAATCTCGGTCAAGGGGCGTCGATGTCGCGACATACTTCGTGACCCCGTTGATGAATGTCGCGAATGGCTGGATCTGGCTGCTCGGCCAGAACTGCGCCCACTCGGTGTAGCTACGGCGGCCGAGAATGACCGCGTCCTGTGTCGCGATCACCGCGGCAAGGTTGGCGTCCATCGCGGCGTCCCAGTCGGCGAAGAAACTATCCGGGTCCTCGGCAACCCCGTCGAGGGACAACAACTCGTACACGACGACCTTTCGCACGCCTACACCTCCGATTGGTCTCGATGCTAATAGTTGACTGATCAAGCCGCCGAACTGTCGCATCGCCGCAACGAGCGTGCGAGCCATACCAGTTCGCCGCGGTCGTCTGTAGATACGTGATCTCGCTCGAACCCGAGCTTCTCAAGGACACGCAACGAACGCTCTGGGCGGTCCGCTCGACGCTTCGCACGTTCGACGGGCATTTCGCGCGATCTTGACTCAAAGGACGCTAGACGCGACGCAGTGGACGCCTCGGGAGCTTCGGCACAGCCTCGTGTCGCTGCTTTCGAGCGGGGGAGTCTCGGTCGCAGAAGAGGGCATATCCAGCGTTCGGATATGCCCTCTGACCTGGTCGGGGTGGCGGGATTTGAACCCACGGCCTCTTCGTCCCGAACGAAGCGCGCTACCAAGCTGCGCCACACCCCGAGGTGCCGGGCAATACTAACTGACGCCCCTGGGTTGGCAAACCTGGGTTACCGCCATCTGGGCGTGAGTCCAGGCGCCGGCGCCGTTGATCACACTCAGCGTGGGATCAACGTGAGCAAGGTCGCCTCGGGCGGGCACGCGAAGCGGATCGGCGCCGTCGGGTGCGTACCTAGCCCGGCCGAGACATGCAGCCAGGTCCGCCGGTCGCCGGCCGGCCATCGGTGCAGGCCACGCGCCATGTGCCGGTCCAGGCCGCAGTTCGTGACCAGGGCTCCAATGCCGGGTACGCGGACCTGGCCGCCGTGCGTGTGTCCGGCCAGGAGCAGGTCAAAGCCGTCGGCGGCCATCGCGTCGAGCACGTACGGCTCCGGAGTGTGGGTGAGCCCCAGCCGCAGGTCGGCATCTGGTGCGGCCCGACCGGCCACGGACCTGTAGTCGTCGCGTTCGACATGTGGATCATCGACGCCGACCATCTCGACCGTACGGCCGCCGGCTTTGAGCGTCGTCCGCGCGTTGTTCAGGTCAGCCCAGCCGGCGGTACGGAAGAGCTCACGCAGCTCCTCCGTGGGCAGCTCCACACCCTGAATGTATTCACGGTCGCGGTCAAAGTAGCCGAACGGGTTCTTGATGACCGGGCCGCGATAGTCGTTCGAACCGAATACGAACGCGCCGGGGCGATCGAGAAGCGGCCCGAGCGCGTGCGCCACGGCGGTCACCGCATCTGGGTGCGCGATGTTGTCGCCGGTGACGACGATCAGGTCGGGGTCGGTGCCGACGAGTTCCCGTACCCATGATTGTTTGTGTTGTTGACCTGGCGTCATGTGCAGGTCGGACACGTGCAGCACGCGCAGTGGTTCGGCCTCGGGCGCGAGCACCGGGACGTCGACCCGGCGCAAGGTGAACATGTTGCGCTCGATGAGCGACGCATAAGCCAAGGTGGCGACGCCGAGCATGGCCGTGCCGACGGCCGCCGACCGCAAAACTGAACGCGTACGCATGGCGCCCAGAGTAGTTTCTCGAAGCATGACCACGTTCAAGGACCGCCTAGAAGCCGACCTCCGCGCCGCGATCAAGGCCCGCGACGAACTCGTCGTGTCGACGCTGCGCCTGGCCATCTCGGCGGTGCGCAACGAAGAGGTTGCCGGTGACACGGCGCGGACGCTCTCCGACCAGGAGGTGCAGGCCGTGCTCACGCGTGAGATGAAGAAGCGTCGGGACGCCGCCACCGCGTTCGCCGATGCGGGTCGACCCGAACAGGCCGAGCGGGAGCGAGCCGAGGAGCGCGTGCTCGAAGCCTATCTACCCCAGCAGATGTCGGACGCGGACCTCGCCGCCGCGGTGGCCAAGGCGCTCGATGGCCTCGACCTGTCGGGAAAGCAGGCCATGGGACCGGCGATGAAGGCAGCCCAGGCCGAGGTGGCGGGCCGGGCCGAGGGCGGTCGCGTCGCCGCCGAGGTCCGCCGCCATCTCGGAATGTAGCGTTCCGCGGACGACCGTGCGCCCGGGCCGATAATCGGCCCGGGCGCACGCGTCTTGACTCCTCCGCGGCTGCGCTACGCGCCCGTATCAGGTGTGCCCGTCGTCAAGACCATCAATGGCCACCCGGCGGTACGGGAGGCAGGGGGCCACCGCCACCGCCGCCCCCACCCGGGCCGCCGCCACCGCCTCCCCCGCCACCGCGGCCAGGCGGGGTCGATTGGCCGGGTGTCGGCGCCGGTGCCTGACCGTTGCTGAGGTAGACCGCGACGGGGCCGCCCTTGACCGTCGATCCGCTCGGGTCGGTCTTCGCGACCGTGCCCTGCTTGCACGCCGAGGGGACCTCGGATTGCTGCGGGACGACCCGGAAGCCGGCGTTCTCCAGTTGGGATCGCGCCGACGAGAACGAGTCGCACGTGACGTCGGGAATGCTGACCACCTTGCCAAAGGCGAGGCTTGGATCCGGAGCCGGGAAGCCGACCTTCGGCAGGCCCTTCAACGAATCCCGCAATGTCAGTGCCACGACGGTGTTGACCGACCGACGCGGCAGCGTCTGGCTGTTCGCCGCGTAGTCCGGGTCGGCGACCACGCCGGCGACGGCCATCTGTGGCGTCATGGCGATGAGCGAATAGGTCTGGTTGTTGTCGGTGGTGCCGGTCTTGCCGGCGACTGGACGCCCGACCTGATTCGCGACGTCGGGCGCCGTTGCGCCGGTGCAGTTGTTGCCCACCTGCGACTGGTTGCCGACCGGGCACCGCGCGGCATCCAGCGCCAGATGGGCGATGTCTGGTTGGATCGCCTGAATGCATTGGGGTTTGGCGATGTCCAGTTGATGCCCGCTCGAATCGGTGATGGATTTGACCGGCAGCGGCTTGCAGTAGACGCCGTTGTTCGCGACGGTGCCGTACGCGGACGCCATCTGCAGCGGGGTCACCGGGATGACGCCCAGCGTGAACGCGCCGAACGTGGCCGGATTGATGTGCAGCGACGCCGGGATCGTGATGCCAAGCCGCCGGGCCACATCGATCGGGCCGGCTGTGCCGATGCGATCCTCCAGCGGCACGAAGTACGTGTTGACCGAGTGGCCGTAGCCCGTCCACATGTTGTACGGGCCTTTTTCGTTCTTGGACGCGTTCGTCGGGCAGTAGTACCCGCCGCAGGCGTTCGGATCGCCGGCATCCGGGAAGTTCGACTTGTATTGGTACGTCGTATTGATCTTGTACGACAGCGGCAGTCCCGATTCCAGCGCGGCGAGCATGGTGAACATCTTGAACGTCGAGCCGAACTGATAGCCGAGGTTGGCCGGGCTACCGGTGACGAGCGGAATCGTCGTGTTCGGGTAGCTGCCGAGCGTGCCCTTGGGCGCCTTCGGGTTCGTGTCCTTGCCATTATGTGTTTCGTCGTTGTTGTAGTTGCGGTTCACCGCGACAACGTTGACATAACCGGTGGCCGGCTCGACACCCGCGATCATCATCGCCGACGACTTGCCCGTCTTGTCATAGGCCTGGATGTGTTTTATCGGCGGCGGCCTGGTCCTTGACGTTCAGCGTCGTGACGATCTTGTAGCCGCCGGTCTCGAGCTGGTTCTCCCGCTCGAACGTGTCGGCGCCGAATGCCGGTTGATTCGAGCCACCACCGGTATAGATAGTCGCAGAAGAAGCCGTACGACGCCTTGGCCGAGATGCAGCCATTCGGCGTCGGGTGCAGGTTCAACGAGGCCGGAGCCTTGATCGCGGCGTCATATTGCGCCTGCGTGATGAAGTGCATCGACAGCATCTCGGGCAGCACGTGCGTGTTACGACGGTCGACCGCGTTTGCGAGGCCCTGCTTCGTCGTCGGGTCGAATTCGGTCGTGCCCTGCAGCAGACCCGCGATGAGGGCGGCCTGCGCGACCGTCAGCGCCTTCGGCGGCTCGTTGTAGTAGACCTCGGCGGCGGCGTAGATGCCGTACGCGCCGTGGCCGAACGGTGCGATGTTCAGATAGCGGTCGAGAATATCGAGCTTGGCCGCGTGCTTGTCGCCGCCATGCTGCTCGGTCAGCTGCTTCTCCAGCGCAATCGCGAGGTGCGCCTCCCGGATCTTGCGAGCCGGCGTCTCCTCGGTTGCGTCCAGGACTTGCTGCGGTGTGGTCGCCGAATATGACGTGGCGAGGCGCACGTACTGCATCGTCAGCGTCGACGCGCCCTGCTGGCCCTGGTTGTTCTGGTCGGCGACAAAGGCGCGGGCGATGCCGCGGACGTCGACACCATTGTGGATGAAGAACCGCTTGTCCTCGGACGCGACGACGGCGTCCTGCATGACCTGGGAGATCTGGTCGATCGGCACGTTGCGGCGGTTTTCGTCGAACAGCGACGTGATGAGCGTCCTGCCGTCCGAGGCATACACGTTGGTGACCTGGGGGGCCTGGGGCACCTGCAGAGTTGACGGCAAGCTGTCGAAGTTGTCGGCGCCGGCCTTGGCCGCGAGCCCGGTCAACGCAACGGCCGGGAATGCCGCCGCCGCCACGACGACGCCCGCCAACAACCCGCAGACCACGAGCGAAACGCCGTTGGCCAAGACGCTTCGATCGCCCTTACGCATCCGAATCACCGGTTCAGGGTAAAGGACGCAGCTTAGAACGTGCGTCCGGCCGAACTTGGCGTCCCCTCATAGTTGCGCTGTTAATCATGGTGCCGGTGGGTTCCACGTGCCAATTTTCCGCCGGCCTTCGTTTCGGGCGTGGCGCGGCACGGTGGGGTCGGGTGGCCCAGATGGTGGGTGAGCCGTTCATTCACGCCTGCTCCCAGGCGTCCATCGGACAGACGGAGGGTGTCACCCGGCGGCGAGGTGGATCTCGCGCGTGGGCCCGGATGAGCGTGAATTCATGGCTGACCGGTTTAGGATTCGCTGTCCGGTTTAAGGATTTTTGCCTTCAACGTTGCGTAATCGCTTGACTACGGAGCATGATGGGTCGGCGGATTACTGCACGTCAGTCCCCATCACGGGCCGACGATGTGGTTACCGCAGTCGCCGTCGCGAACCGGCGAGAGGCGGGGCACCGGTCACTCGGGCGCCGCATCGGGAGGATGTCGCGGGATCCGGCGGCCACGATGACAAACCGCGCAGACGTGGTTTGAAAAGAAGGGGGGACGGTGGACACATGGGGATGATCGCAGACTGGCCAAGCTCGGCTGCCTGCCGCAGTGGCGATCCGGACGCACTATTTGTCCAAGGCGCGGAGCAGAATGTGGCGAAACGGATCTGCCGCAGCTGCCCGGTCAGGTACGAGTGCCTGGCCGATGCGTTGGACAACCGGATTGAATTCGGGGTGTGGGGCGGCATGACCGAGCGGGAGCGTCGCGCGTTGCTGCGGCGTCATCCGCAAGTGGCCAGCTGGAAGAAGACGTTCGAAGCGGCTCTGCTCCGCGAGGGCGCCAAGAACCGCGATCTCGTTCCTACCGGTTAATCGACTTCTGCTTGCCGGTCGTCGCGCTTAGGGCGGGTCGTGCCGGCAAGTGCAATACCTATTTCGCGCAGCCCGTCGATGTCATGGACATCGGCGGGCTGCGCCGCTATCGCGATCACTGGCACCCGCGGATGGGCCGCGGTGAATGTGGTTGCGACGGCGGCCTCGCGCTCCACCTGCCTATACAGCGCCGCATGGATACGCAGGGCGTCGGCGGTTGCCGGCGATTCGTGGCTCTCGTCGAGCGTGGCCGCCCCGGCCAGCGCCTGGTCCGCCGTCAGCTCGAGCGCGGACACGTGGTGCGTACGGTTGAGGATCATGCCCTGTAGCGGCATGCGATCCCGGGCGAGCCGGCCGGCGAAATAGCTGGCCTCACGGACGGCGTCGGGCTCGGGGGCGGCCAGCACCAGGAATGCCGTCTCGGGCGCCTGCAGGATCTTGTACGTCGTCTCGGCCCGATCGCGGAAGCCGCCGAACGTCGTGTCCAGTGCCGCGACGAAACCGGACATGTCAGCGAGCAACTGGCCGCCGAGCACCTTCTGAACGGCCTTGGAGAACACCCCGAATGACGCGCTGACGAGGTTGAACATGCTCCGGCCACCGGCTCGGGCCGGCGCAAGCAGCAGCCGCAGCATGCGGCCGTCGAGAAAGCGGGACAGCCGCTGTGGCGCGTCCAGGAAGTCGAGTGCCGACCGCGATGGCGGCGTGTCGACCACGATCATGTCCCACTCGTCCTTGGCCCGGAGTTGCCCGAGCTTCTCCATGGCCATGTACTCCTGCGTGCCGGAGAACGTCGAACTCATGGCCTGGTAGAACGGGTTGCCGAAGATCTCGTCGGCCCGCGCGGCATCGGTATGGGTGAGCACGACCTCGTCGAAGGTGCGCTTCATGTCGAGCATCATCGCGTGCAGCTCGCCACCGCTCGCCGTGCTCACGCCCTTGACCTGGCGTGGAGTGTTGTCTAGCTCGGTCAGACCGAGTGACTGCGCGAGCCGCCGGGCCGGGTCGATGGTCAACACGACCGTACGGCGGCCATGCACCTCGGCGGCCCGCAGCCCGAGCGCGGCCGCGGTGGTGGTCTTGCCAACACCGCCCGAGCCACAGCACACCACGATGCGCACACCGGGGTCGGCGAGAATGGCGTCCACGTCGAGCGAGGGCGCGTCCGACACCGGACTGTTGCTCCCGGTCTCCTCCGATCGGCTCATGCTCGATCGGTTGGCGCCGGTTGACCCATGATCACGACCCGGCGCAGCCCTGTCTGCCGCCACACTCAAGAGCGTATCCGGGCCTCACCGCAGGGCGGCGGCGAGATCGTTCAGCCCCGCGCGGTCGACGCCGGTCGGCAGGAACGGGATCTCGATCACCGGTTGGCCTAGATCGGCGAGGTCGGCGCGGAGCGACGCCTCGATGCTTTGCCGTACCAGATAGTTCTTGGCCTCACCCGCGAGCCCGGACACCGCGGCCCGACCCGCCGGCAAGCCGGCGGCGACCAGACCGCGCTTGATCTCGGCGGCGGTCGGCTTCTGATCGTCGAACAACCTCGGGCGTGTCGCGTTGATGATGATCCGGCCGACCGGGATGCCGAGGCCGCCAAGTTCGACGATGGCGTCGGCGGTCTCCTGGATCGGCATCTCCTCGAGAAGCGTGACGATGTGTACGGCGGTGATCGGCGACCGGAGGATCGCGGCCACGCCGTCGCTCTGTGTCTTGATCGGGCCGACCTTGGCGAGTTTCGCGGCCTCGGCGGTCACGTTGAGGAACCGTCCGATCCGACCGGTCGGCGGCGCGTCCAGGATGACCGCGTCGTAGATGCGCTTGCCATCGCGACGACGGGAGGTGGCCTCTTTCACCTTGCCGGTGAGCAGCACGTCACGCATGCCGGGCGCGATGGTGGTAGCGAAGTCGATGGCGCCGAACCGCTGCAGAGCCCGCCCGGCCAGGCCGAGCTTGTAGAACATGTCGAGGTATTCGAGTAGAGCCTCTTCGGCGTCGACGGCGAGCGCGTGAACTTCACCACCGGCAGCGGTGGTCGCGACGCGACGCTCGGCGTACGGCAACTGGCCGACGTTGAACAGCGGGGCGATCCCCTGCCGACCCTCGACCTCGACGAGCAGCGTGCGCCGTCCCCGGCCGGCCAGCGCCAACGCGAGGGCGCCGGCGACAGTCGTCTTGCCGGTGCCACCCTTACCGGTCACGATGTGCAGTCTCGCCGGCCACCGATCGTCCACGCTCAGAGGTTACCCGGGTGAGATGCCACCACGGTCACTCGAGGCGTCCGGGTCGGTCGGCGTCACGGCTGGTCGAGGCATCCGCCGCAAACCCGGCGCCGTCGTGCCGCGCGCAATCTGCCGGGCTACTGCCGTAAGCCGTCCGACGGCTGGGCGATATCGTGCGCACATGCAGAAGTGGGAGTACGCGACGGTTCCGTTGCTCGTCCACGCGACGAAGCAGATCCTCGACAATTGGGGCGAAGATGGCTGGGAACTTGTCGCGCTCGTACCCGGGCCGAACAGCGAGCAGCTCGTCGCTTACCTGAAGCGTCCGAAGGAGTCGTCGTGACCGCGGGCCCGTACGCGCGCCTGGCCGAGCTCGGCCTCGAATTGCCGGCCGTCGTGCCACCGGCGGCGGCGTACCTCCCGGCCGTACAGACCGGAAACCACGTGTACGTGTCCGGTCAACTGCCGATGGTCGACGGGAAGTTGCCGGCGGTCGGGAAGGTCGGCGCCGAGGTGACCGCCGACGAGGCGAAGGAGTTGGCCGGCCGGTGTGCCCTGAATGCGCTCGCCGCCATCGACGCGCTCGTCGGGCTCGATCGGGTCGTACGCGTGGTCAAGGTCGTCGGCTTTGTCGCCTCGGCATCCGGGTTCACCGGCCAGCCAACCGTGATCAACGGAGCGTCGGAGCTGTTCGGAGCCGTGTTCGGCGATTCCGGGCGGCATGCTCGCAGTGCGATCGGGGTGGCCGAGCTGCCACTGGGTACACCGGTCGAGGTCGAGGTCATCGTCGAGGTCGCCGCCGGGGCCGGCCAACCGGCCTAACCAGCGGACCGACCGGGATAGGCGCTCGCCGAGGTCGCATGGCGGTGTCAAGATGGGCGCTATGTCGAGCCTCACGTTTGCCTCGCTCCGGCAGGCGCCCAACCCCGGACCGATGACGCTCGACGGCACCAACTCCTGGCTGCTCCGTGGGCCTGGGTCGGCTTCGGCCGTGGTGGTCGACCCCGGACCGGCCGACGAGGCGCACCTCACCTCGATCGCGGCGGCCGGCCCGATCCAGATGATCATGCTGACGCACTTTCACCATGATCACATCGAGGGGGTCGACCGGCTGCTGGAGTTGGTCGGCGACGTGCCGGTGACGGCGGCCGATCCGGCGCTGTGCCGCGGGGCCGGCCCGCTGCGCGACGGCGACCGGATCACCGCCGCCGGCCTGACGATCGAGGTCCTCGCGGCGCCCGGTCACACCGCCGACTCGGTCTGCCTCCTCGTGACGAATGGCACGGAACGGAGCGTGTGCAGCGGGGACACGATCCTGGGTCGCGGCACGACGGTCGTCTCCTGGCCGGACGGGAACCTTGGCGACTACCTGGTCACGCTGGACAAGCTCAGCACGCTGGACGGGGTGCCGGTGTTGACCGGTCACGGACCCGTACGCCCGGATTGTGGGCAGATCGCGCGCGAATACCGCACGCATCGCGACGAACGCCTGGTGCAGGTCCGCGCGGCGCTGGCTGCCGGTGCGCGGACCCCGGCCGACGTCGTCGCGCATGTTTACCCGGATCTTGAGGCGGTGCTGCGGCCGGCGGCCGAGTCGACCGTGCGCTCCGCGCTCGCCTATCTCGTCCCGAACCCTGGCCCGAGCCGCGAGCGCGAGCCGTGGCCCGAGCTATGCGACCGAGCCGTGGCCCGACCTTGGATCAGACCTTGGATCCGACGTGACCTGCCCCGTCTGCGGGACGGTCGCCGTCGCGGGTGCCCACTTCTGTCACAACTGCGGTACGCCGCTTGGCACCACCGCTCCGCTGCCGGCGGCCGAGCGGCGGGTGGTGACCGTCCTCTTCGGCGACCTGTCCGACTTCACCGCGTGGGCCGAGGATCTTGACCCGGAGCGGGTCGGCGCGGTCACCGACCGCGTGATGGCGGCGCTGGCTGGGGCGGTCAAGACGTTCGGCGGTCACGTCGACAAGCTCACCGGCGACGGCATCATGGCGGTTTTCGGCGCGCCGGTCGCGCATGAGGACGACGCCGAGCGCGCCGTCCGGGCCTCGCTGTCCATGCAGAGGGCGGTACGGCGAGTCCTCGACGACGAACGCGGCGGCGGCGCGCCGTCCGGGCTCCGGGTCGGGCTGAACACCGGCGAGGTCGTCGCCGGCATCCAGGCCGGACTCGAATACACAGTGATCGGCGACGCGGTCAACACCGCGGCCCGGCTGGCCGACGCGGCCGCTATCGGCACCGTGTACGCCGGCGAGAGCACGGCCTCGGCGTCGCGTCGCGTCGCGTCGTGGCGGCAGCTTCGGCCGTTGCGGCTCAAGGGCAAGCGCGCGCCGGTGGAGAGCTATGAATTGCTCGGGATGCTCGACGCGCCCGGCACCCGGGCCGGCATGGGCGACGAGGCGCCGTTCGTCGGCCGGGAGACCGAGCTTGCGTGGGTGGCAAGCCGCCTAGCCGAGGTCGACGACCGGGGGGAGCCGCGGGTCCTCGTCGTCACCGGTGAGGCCGGGCTCGGAAAGACCCGGTTCGCCGCGCAGATCGAGCGGATGGCCACGGCGTACGACGTGACGTCGCCCCGTTTCACGGCCGGCGCCCGGACGCAGGTGCTGGCCGTGGCGTGCGCGGCATACGGCGATCTGCGCCGGCTGGCTCCGCTGACCGACCTCGTACGGGCCGCCATCGGTGTCGGGACCGATCCCGGGACACCGATCACCCGAGCACAGGTCGAAGACCGGTTGAACCGGCTCGCCGGACGCCTCGGCTTCCCCGTGACCGGCCCGCTGCGCAGCACGATTGATCTGCTCACCGCCGCGGTCGGCGCGCCCGATCCGGGGGCCGACCCCGACGCTGGGGTGTCCTTACCGGCGCCGTGGGGTGCGGCATCGCGGGCGGAGAGCGTCGACTTCGAGGCTGTCCCGGCCGCCGTCGCGACGCTGCTGACCGGGCTCGCCCGGGAGAGTCCGTTGGTCGTGACCGTGGATGATCTGCATGATGCGACACCGGAGACGGTCGACGCGCTCGGCGCGATGCTGTCCCGGTTGGAAGGTTCCGTGCTCGTCGTGCTGCTCGGGCGCCCGGAACTCGTCCGCACCGCCGGCGCGTTGACCCGGGTGGCCGACGCCGAGGTGGCAAACCTGCCGGCGCTGCGTGGCGTCGACGCGACGCGGCTGCTGTCGACGTATCTCGGTGGCGGCCGGTTGCCGCAGGCCGACACCGATCGGCTGCTTGCGACCGCCCAGGGCAATCCGTTCTACCTGGCCGAACTCGTCACGCTGCTGATGGAGCGCGGAGCATTGACCTCCGTGGACACCGGTGGCTGGCGCCTGGCCGCCGGCTCGCTGGGCGGCCGGTTGCTCTCGCGAGACCTCGCCGCCGTCCTCGCCGCCCGCATCGACGCACTCCCGAACGACGCGCGCTCGGTGCTGCGCGATGCGGCGGTCGTCGGCGACGCCGTACCGGCAGGGGCTCTGGAAGCACTCCGGGAACGCCGCACCGGTCGACCAGCGCGCGCATCCGCGGCCGACGACGGCGAATTCGAGCGCGCCGTCGACGAGTTGCTGTCGCGTCGCATGCTGCGCCGCACGCGAGGTGGGTACGCCTTCGTGACGCCGCTGCTCCGCGAGGCGACCTATGCCGGCATCGGCAAGGCCGACCTGGCCGAACGCCATGGCGACCTGGCCCGGTGGGCCGGGACGGATCCGGCGCCGGACCGCATGGCACCGGCGACCGCGGACGCCTTCATCGCCGATCACGTGGAACGCGCCGAATCGCTGGCCGACGCCGTTGGTCTCCGGCCGGACGCCCCGGCTCGGTCGGTCGCGCCGCTCGGCGTCGCCGCACTCGGTCGCGCCGCGCGGCGGGCCATTGGCTCGGGTGAGCCGGCACAGGCGGCTCGATATGCCGAACGAGCGGGCCGGCTGACCGCGGGCGTCCTGCCGCTGTCCGATCGGCTCGTCTACGCACGGGCGCTGCTGCAGCTCGGCAAGCCGGATAGCGCACTCGAGCAGGCCGAGAAGCTCATCACCGACGCGGGTGACGACGACTATCACCGCGCCTGTGCGTTGCTCCTCGCCGGTCGCGCCTACCGATTGAAGGGCGACGGTGTCCGCGCGATCGGCAACTGGCAGGAAGCGCTCGACGTCGGCACCGCCAGCGGATACCCGAACGTACGCGCCGAGGCGATGCGCCGACTGGGCATGGCCGATTTTCTCAACGGCCACCTCGCCGAGGCCGGCACGTGGCTGGCACGGGCCTACCGAGTCGCGCTGGACGACGACGACGCACGCAGCCAGGCCTGGTCGCTGCAGAACCTGGCCTGGGTCGCCACGACGCGCGGCGATTTCGCCGGTGCCGACGCGACGCTCGCGGTCGCCGCTCGACTCTTCGCGCAGCAGCGCGATCCGGTCGGTCGCGCGTGGCTTCGGGGCACGACCGCGTTTGCACGGCTGCTGGCGGGACGGCTCACCGAGGCGCGGCGGCTCGCGCAGATTTTCCTGCCGTTCGGCGAGCGGGTCGGCGACCAGTGGGCGGTCGCCACGCTGCGGGCAATCGACGCGTACGCCGCGGCCGAACTCGGCGACCTCGCGAACGCCGACCGGTCGGCCCGCCGCGCGTACGGCGAGTTCGCCGCCACATCGGACGATTGGGGACGCGGTTTCGCCCTGGTCGTACGCGGGATCATCGCCCGTGGGCTGGCCGAGCCGGATCACGCTCTGGACCTGCTCTCCGAGGCGTTGGAGTACGGCGACCGCACCGGTCACCCGCTGCTCATCGGCATGTCCCGTACGATCCGCGGCTTCGTACACCTCGATCGCGGCGAGTCGATCGCGGCCGAGGCCGACGCGCTTGCCGTGCTGGCCGCGGTCGAGCCACATCACGTGCTGGACGCCGCGCAGGTCGGACCGCACGTGCTACTCGGGATGGCGCGACTGGCCCTCGGCGACATCGACGGTGCGCTCGGCCACTTGGAGCCGGTCGCGGTCGCGTACGAGCAGCCGTCGCTACTCGTCACCCGGCGGCAAGCCGTCGCCGCGTACGCCGAGGCGCTGATCGTCGCTGGCCGGTTGCCGGAAGCAGTCGAGTGGGCGAGTCGAGCGATCGTTGCCCCCGGCGAGGACGCGCGCAGCGCATGCCTGGCCCAGCGAGTGCTAGCCCGGGCACTCGCCAGCGACGGCGAACTCGACTCGGCACGGGCGTCGGCGGGCGAGGCCGTGACGTCGGCGTACGCCACGGAGCAGCGCAGCGAGCGCGCGGCCAGCGACGACCTGCTGGCGGCGCTCGGCGATGCGGGTTAGACCGGCGGCCGCACCCACCATCGACTCCGCATCGGCGGCGTGTCCGACGAGACGAGCGCCGACCTCGCGGACTCTTTCGGTGAGCACCGGATGCGCCGCGATGGTCGGCCACACCTCGTCATACAGCGCGGCGACGAGTTCGGCCGCAGCACCGACCGGACGCAGCCACGGCCACCGGCCCGTC
Organism: uncultured Actinomycetota bacterium; assembly: GCA_963818495.1. Taxonomy (GTDB): domain Bacteria; phylum Actinomycetota; class Actinomycetes; order Mycobacteriales; family Micromonosporaceae; genus DASQPR01. Next base: position 26,317 of record CAWFSH010000009.1, on the reverse strand, counting down.
TCGCCGCGCCATCGTTCGTGCATGCGGGCGAGCAGTCCGGCATGATCGACCGGCTCGGCACCCGGTGCCCAGGCGGACAAGTCCTCCAGCACTAGCAGCGTGCCGTCTGCGTTGTCCTCGGCGCGATAGCAGGCCGGCACCCGTACGCCGATGACCGGAGCGATCTGGCGGTAGAAGCGGATCTCGCTACGGAACATGTCGAGCGCGTCCGGGATCGATCCCAGGGCTGCAACCGGCCGCCGTTTCACAAAACCCTGCACCGGATCACCGTACGGTCCTTGGCGCTCGGTGCCGTCATGGGTTTTGTGACCGTGGTCGACCGGGTCACCCAACCGTGACCGGGCTGAGTTAGTTTCGTACGCGTGGATCTGTCCCCGGCGACGCCTCGCGTGCCCGTTGTGCCTGGCTTGACCGGGCTGACGGTGCTGGCGCATGGCGGGTACGCCACGGTCTACCGGGCGCGGCAGGAGTCGGTCGGCCGGCCGGTCGCGGTGAAAGTCGAACACCGTGCCCTCGACGACGAGCGCGATCAACGGCGCTTCCTGCGCGAGGCGCATGCGGCCGGGGAGATGTCGGGCCATCCGCACGTCGTGGATCTCTTCGACGTCGGTGTGACCGAGGACGGCCATCCGTACCTGATCATGGAGTTGTGCGCGGGGACGTATGCGGAGCGGATGCTGCGAGCGCCGCTGCCGCCGGCCGAAGTGCGCGACGTCGGTGTGAAGATCGCGGACGCCTTGGACGACGCGCATGCGCGCGGCGTCCTGCATCGCGACGTGAAGCCGGCGAACCTGCTCTGCTCACGGTTCGGCGAGCCCGCACTGGCCGACTTCGGTCTGGCCGTGCTGTCCGAGACCCGCGAAACGTCGCTTGCGATGGACGTGTTGACGCCCGCGTACGCCGCCCCGGAGATGTTCCAATACGACACGAAGCCGTCGGCGGCGGCCGACGTCTACTCGCTGTGCGCCTCGCTCTACGCGATGCTGCGCGGTCGCCCGCCGCGGTGGTCGGACGACAGCTTGCCGAGCGTACGGACGCTCATCGAACTCTTCGACCAGCCGATCCCCGACCTGCCGGGCGTCGGGTTGCCATTGCTCGACGTTCTGCGGTTCGGCATGCGAAACGAACCGAGCGATCGTCCCACCGCTGGTTGGGTGCGTGACACGCTTTCCACCCTTCCACTCGCCGAGTTGGGCGTCGCGACGACCTCGGTGTTTGCCGTGACCCAACGTGCCGTCGACGACGAGTCGCCGACCGTGAACTGGTCCAGCCCCACGGACCCATAGTCCGTTCCGCCCTCCGCCCTCCGGCCCTTGGTTGTCTCGTCCCGCGCGCCTTTGTACGGAAGTTGGTCGCGATCCGGGCCCGGGACCACCCAACCTCCGTACATTTGCGACGGACGGCGATCTAGTAAGACTTTTCCTGCCCGAGCACGTGCTGAGCAACGAAGTTCAGGATCATTTCGCGTGACACCGGCGCGATCCGCCCGGCCCGTACGCCGCCGAGCAACGTCGCCACGCCGTACTCGGTCGTCATCCCGTTCCCGCCGTGGACCTGGATCGCCGTGTCGACGGCCAGCGTCGCCGCCTCGGACGACGCGTACTTGGCCATGTTCGCGGCGACACCGGCCTCGACGTCCCGGCCGGCGTCGTAGAGCGCCGCGGCCCGGTAGACCGCCAGCTTCGCGAGTTCGATCTGGATCTGCGCGTGCGCGAGCGGATGCGCAACGCCTTGATGGCTGCCGATCGGCCGGCCCCACACGGAACGAGAGCCCACATAGGACGCGGCGCGCGCCAACGCATAGCGGCCGGTGCCCATGCCCATTGCGGCGACCGTGATCCGTTCCGGGTTCAGGCCGGAGAACAACGCCTGGCAGGCCCGTCCCGACGTCACCGATCAGCGCGTCGGCCGGCAGGCGTACGTCATCGAGGTAGAGCAACCACTGGTTCTCCGGCGAGACGATCTCCATGTCGAGTTTCGACGAGCTGAGCCCGGGCGTGTCCACCGGCACGAGGAACAAGCGCCGGCGCGAGGCGACCGGCCGAATCGGCCGACCGTGCCACGACCAGGATGTAGTCGGCCTCGTCGACGCCGGAGATGAAGCACTTCCGGCCGGATAGCACCCAATCCGATCCGTCCCGCTGCGCCATCGTGCCGAGGCGGTGGAAGTTCGAGCCGGCCTCCGGTTCGGTGATCGCGAACACGATCTTCAGCGACCCGTCGGCCAGGCCGGGCAGGAACTCGGACCGCTGTGCCGGCGTCCCGTGCTTGGCCAGGATCGTCCCGGCGATCGCCGGCGAAACCACGAGCAGCAGCAGCGGGCAGCCGGCGGCGGCCAGTTCTTCGCACACGATCGCGAGTTCGGTGATGCCGCCGCCACCGCCGCCGTACTCGGTCGGCACACTGACCCCGAGATAGCCGAGCTTGCCCGGCCTCGGACCACAACTCGGTCGTATGCTCGCCGGACTTCGCCTTCGCGACGTAGTAACCGTGGCCGTATTTCGCGCCGAGGGCGGCGACGGCGGCCCGTAGCGCCGTCTGCTCGGCGGTCTCATCGATCGAGGTCATGAGGGGTGACCTTTCGTAGTCTGTGCGAAGATGCCAGGCGGCGACGGCGCCGCTGTTGGGTGGGCGCGCCGACCATCGGTCCAGGCGTTTTGGCTAGCTGTGGCGCGGCTCGCTCGGACGGCGACCACGTCGGGTGCCGTGCGCACTCGTACCCCCTAATCGGGTGTGATGACGGCGAGGATGGCCCCCGTGTCGACCTGGGCACCGGCGGCGACCGGGAGTTCGGTGACCACCCCCGATGCCGGCGCGTGCACCGGATGCTCCAGCTTCATCGCTTCGAGCGTCAGCAGGAGTTCGCCGGTCGCGACGCGCTGGCCGGGCGCGACGAGCACGCGGCCGACGGCGCCGGGCAGAGGTGCGGTGAGAGAGCCTTCGGCGATGTCCGGCTGCGGCTCCGGGAAGCGGGGCAGCTCGATCAGCGTCACCGAGCCCTCGGCCGAGTCGACATAGGACACCTCACCGACCGGCGTGCACTTCGAACTCGACGCGGATGCCGGTCACGTCCAGGCTCACGTGGTCGGCCGACGCTTTCACCACGCTCACGGCCGGCGGATGCGCCTCCGGACGATCAAGATCGAGAATCCCGGGTACGCCCGCATCCTCGCGCTCCACGCCGCGAACCGACCAGGCGGCCAGCGCGCCGGCCCGGTCGAATCGGTAGGACACTTCGATCGGACCGGCCGGTCCGTCGTACGCGATGACCTGCGGCATGCCACCGACGTTGCGCCAGCCGATCGGCACGTTCGGACCGGTCGCGGCGGCGACGGCGCGCGGCCGCCCCGGCCAGGGCGGCCGCGAGGCATGACAGCTTCGCGGTGTCCATCGACGACACGAGCGGCGCGAACACCTCGGGGTGCTGGTCGAGGAAGCCGGTGTCGAATTGGCCGGATCGGAATGCCGGATGCCGCAGCACCCGGACGAGCAGGTCCCGGTTCGTCATCACGCCGTGGATCTGGGCGCGGGCCAGTGTCGAGGCGAGCAGCCGACCGGCCTCGGCCCGGGTCGGCGCCCAGGCGATCACCTTCGCGAGCATGGGATCGTAGTGCACACCGATGGTGTCGCCGTCCACAACGCCGGAGTCGAGGCGCAGCCCGGGCGCGATCAGCGGACGGAACTCGCCGGCGACCGCGGGTACCCGGAAGCGGTGCAGCGTTCCGGTCGACGGCAGCCACGCGTTGGACGGATCCTCGGCGTAGAGACGGGCCTCGATCGCGTGGCCGCGCAGCGGTGGTGCGCCGTCGAAGGGCAGCACCGCGCCCTCGGCGACGAGCAATCTGCAGGCGTACGAGATCGAGCATGCCGACGACGCACTCGGTTATCCCGTGCTCGACCTGCAGCCGGGTGTTCATCTCGAGGAAGAAGTAGTCGCCGTTCGGGCCGACCACGAACTCGACCGTGCCGGCGCCGACGTAGCCGATTGCGCGCGCCACCGCGATGGCCGCGTCGCAGAGCTGGCCGCGCAGTTTCTGGCGACACCATCGGCGACGGCGTCTCCTCGATGATCTTCTGATGCCGGCGCTGAATCGAGCACTCGCGCTCGCCGAACGTGACGACGTTGCCGTCATCGTCGGCCATGATCTGCACTTCGATGTGGCGGGCGTGATCAAGATAGGGCTCGCAGAAAACCGATCCGTCGGCGAACGCGTTGGCCGCCTCGCGCCGGGCCGACTCCATCGCGTCCGGCAGTAGGGCCGCGTCGCGCACGATGCGCATGCCCCGCCCGCCACCGCCGGCCGACGCCTTCACCATGACCGGGAACGTCGTGACATCGGCCGGATCGGTCCAGGTCGGCAGCGTCGGTACCTTCGCCTCGGCCATCCGTACCTTGGCTTCGAGCTTCGAGCCCATCATGGCGATCACTTTGGCCGGCGGCCCGATCCAGGTCAGGCCCGCGCCGATGACCGCCTCGGCGAATTCGGCGCGCTCGGCGAGAAATCCGTAACCGGGGTGGATCGCGTCCGCGCCGGCCTTGCGGGCCGCGTTCACCAAAGATCGCTGCGCAGGTACGTCGCCGACGGGCTGCTACCGGGCAGGCGTACGGCGTAGTCGGCCTCGGTCACGTACGCCGCGGTGGCATCGGCGTCGGAGTAGACCGCGACGGTCTCGATGCCCATGGCGCGACAGGTCGCGAAGATCGCGGCGGGCGATCTCCCCGCGGTTGGCGACCAGCAGCCGGCGAATCATGTGATCTCCTTCTAGAATCCGGAAGACGCCGAATGCAATGGGCGCCCTCGACCGGACCACTGTGGATGGCGGACAGGCAGATCCCGAGGACCGTACGGGTGTCCCGGGGATCGATCACGCCGTCGTCGTAGACCCGTCCGGACAGGAACAGCGCGGCCGACTGCTCCTCGATCTGTGCCTCGACCATCGCGCCGCCGTGCGTCGTCGGCAGTCGGTGTCGAAATCGCGGCCGGCCGCCTTCGCGGTCTGCCGCCCGATGATCGACATGACGCCGGCGAGCTGCTGCGCCCCCATCACCGCGGACTTCGCGTTGGGCCAGGCGAACAGGAACCTCGGCTCGTACGCCCGGCCGCACATGCCGTAGTTCCCGGCGCCGTATGACGCGCCGATGTTCACCGTGATGTGCGGGACCCGGTCGAGTTCGCCACCGCATTGATCATCTGGGCGCCGTGCTTGATGATGCCGTTCTGCTCGTACTGTCGCGCCGACCATGTATCCGGTCGTGTTCTGCAGGAACAGCAGCGGCGTATCGGACGCGTTGGCGAGTTGGATGAACTGCGCCGCCTTCTGCGACTCCTCGCAGAACAGCACGCCTCGTGCGTTCGCGAGGACGCCGATGGGATAGCCGTGCACCTCGGCCCAGCCGGTCACCAGCGACGTGCCGTACAGCGGCTTGAACTCGTCGAACTCGCTGCCGTCGACGATGCGGGCGAGCACCTCGCGCGGATCGAACGGCATGCGCAGATCCGCCGACGTGATCCCGAGCAGATCCTCGATGTCGTACTTCGGCTCGCTCGCGATCCGGTTCTCGTGGACCGGGGCCGCCCTTGACCCAGTTGAGCCGGGCCACAACACGGCGAGCGAGCCGGATCGCGTCGCGCTCGTCGGCGGCCAGGAAGTCGGCCAGTCCGGACGTGGTCGCGTGCATCTGCGCGCCGCCGAGCGACTCGTCGTCGGTGTCCTCGCCGGTGGCCATCTTCACCAGCGGTGGACCGGCCAGATACACGCTGGCCTGGTCCTTAACGAAGATCGTGTAGTCCGACATGCCGGGCAGGTACGCCCCGCCGGCGGTCGCGTTGCCGAACACGACCGCGATCGTCGGCAGCTTGGCGGCGCTCGACCGGGTCAGGTCGCGAAACGCCCGGCCGCCCGGGATGAAGATCTCCGCCTGCGTCGGCAGGTCGGCGCCGCCGGACTCGACAAGGTTGATGAGCGGCAGCCGGTTCGCGGCCGCGATCTCGCCGAGCCGGTTGCTCTTGCGCAGCGAGTACGGGTTGATGGCCCCACCGCGTACGGTCGGGTCGTTCGCGATGATCATGCATTCGACGCCCTGTACGACGCCGATGCCGCCGACGATGCTCGCGCCGACCGGAAAGTCGGTCGCGAACGCGGCGACCGCGCACAGCTCCAGGAACGGCGCGTCCCGGTCGACCAGCAGCTCGATGCGTTCGCGCGGCAACATCCGGCCGCGCGCGTGGTGCCGGGTCACGTACTTCTCGCCGCCACCGGCCCGCGTTGCGCTCAGTGCCTGTTCGAGCTCGCTCAACCGGTCGAGCATGGCGGCGCGGTTGTCGACGAAGGATGGCGCGTTGACGTCGACGGTGGTGCTCAAGATCGGCATGATTCTTGTCCTTCACCGGTCGTCGTGACGGCGCGCGGCGACCTTCCAGATGCCGGGACGCGGGGGATTGGTCCAGGAAAAGCTGTTGCCACCAGGCGTAACGAGTCGGCATCGCGACCGACACGCGAGCGATCGAATGGCTTCCGGCCAGGGTTGGTCATCGCAGCTCCGGCGGCATGTCGACGATGCGGGCGCGGACGAGTTCGCCGAGCGCCTTTGCTTGCGGATCGAAGCGGTTCGACCCGCCGACGCCGTCGCCGAGCAGCCCATGGAGGACGAAATTCACCGCGCGGAGGTTCGGCATCTCGTACCGGTCGATCGCAAGCATGGCCGTCTCGGGGAGCAGCTCTCGTAGCCGATCGGTGGTGATCGTGGCGCGTAGCCAGTCGTACGCTTCGTCGTTGCGCACCCACAGCCCTAGGTTCGCATCCGGGCCCTTGTCACCGGCCCGCGCTCCGACAACGTCTCCGAGCGGGCGTCTGGTGGTCGGGCGGCTTCGGGCCGGTTCCCGGTGTGCGACCGCGGCTGGGGGCGCGGTCGCGGGCGCGATTCTGGGCGGCGCGGCGGCGGTGGGGTCGGTGACGTGCGGTGGCGCGATGGGAATGCACTGGCCGGACGGCAAGACCGCGGTGTGCGACACGGCGTCCTGGGCGATGGTCTCGACGGCGAACGTCGCGAACGTACTGGCGTCGCTGGGCGGCGTGGTCAGCGTCGCGCCCGGGTAGGACGCGAGCGCCAACTCGACCGCGGCCTGGGAGAACGCGCGTCCCGCTCGCTTGCCGTCACGATCCTTGACGTGTACGTGTAACAGCGCGCTCGCCTCCTCGGTGCGAGTCGCGTCGGCGTGATCCGTGCGTACCAGGTCGAACGTCACGCCATCGGTGCCGATCGCGTCGGCGAGCTGCGACCGTACAAGGTCGGCCTTCGCTTCGAGGTCGAGTCCACACAGGACGAACGTCATCGTGTTCCGATAGCCGCCGAGTCTCGTCACACCGACCTTGAGCGTGGGCGGCGGCGGCGTACCTCGGGCGCCGGCAATCCGTACGTGATCGGCGTCCTCGTGGGTCAGCATGACCGTGTCGAGATGCGTGACGACGTCCGGACCGAGATACGCGGGCGATCCGATCTCGTACAGCAACTGGGCGGTGATCGTGCCGACGGTCACGGCTCCGCCCGTACCGGGATGCTTCATGATGACGGCGGACCCGTCGGCGGAGATCTCCGCGATCGGGAAACCGGGGTGGCGCAGGTCCGTGATCTCGCGGAAGAACGCGTAGTTGCCGCCGGTCGCTTGCGGGCCGCATTCGATGACGTGGCCGGCGACGGTGGCGCCGGCAAGGGCGTCTAGATTGTCGCGGCCCCAACCGAAGTGCGCGATGGACGGGCCGATCACCAGGGAGGCGTCCGTGACGCGGCCGGTGACCACGACATTCGCGCCGCCGCGCAGACATTCGGCGATCCCGAACGCGCCAAGGTACGCGTTCGCCGCGATCGCATCTGCGCGGTCGAGCGCGTCGCCGGTGGCGTACCCGATGCGCGCTCGATCGGCGAGCCCGAGGCGATCGGCGGTCTGTCGCAGTGCGGTGGCGAGGCCTTCGGGGTTGAGGCCGCCGGCGTTCACGACGATCGTGACGTTCTTGTCCAGCGCCAGGCCGAGACACGTCTCCATCTGTCGCAGGAACGTCTTCGCGTAGCCGGTGCTCGGGTCACGCAACCGGTCGCGCGCGAGGATGCCCATCGTGAGTTCGGCCAGATAGTCACCGGTTAGCACGTCGAGTGGTCCGCCGTCGAGCATCTCCCGTACGGCCTCGAACCGGTCGCCGTAGAACCCGGACGCGTTGCCGATACGCAGCGGCGACTGCGGCATGACGTGGGGCGCCGTCATGACGAGCCCACTGGTTCGCCGAGTACTTCGGTCAGATGTCGGCTCCATCCGCGCAGGACGGCCTGGCTGCGATGCGCATCGGCGCCGAGCAGATTCGCCACGCCAAGGCCACGCAGCAATTCGAGCGTTGCCTGGATCGCATCCCGGACATCGGGTCGGGACACGTCCGCACCGAGCAGGGCCGCCGTCAGCCGGAACAGCTCGCGGCCGATCTTTGCCTCCAGCGGTACGAGCGCCGATCGCAACGCGTCGTCCGTACGTGCGGCGACCCAGACCTCGAGGGCCGCGTGATACAGCGAGCCGGTGAACGATGCGCCGAGCAGGTCGACGACGGTCTCGACCCGTTGGTCGACGCTCGCCGGCAGCGTTCGCGTTTCGTTGCGGATCTCGATCGCCCGGCGGTCGGTCAGGTATTCGACGGCCGCAAGCACCAGGGCGGTCTTCGTGGGGAAGTGGTGGAATTGAGCACCTCGAGACACGCCGGCCGTCTCGGCGACGACCGTCGTTGTCGTACCGGCCCAGCCGTACCGGATCAGACACGTCACGGTGGCGTCCAGCAGGCGCTGCTGCGTCAGGCGGCTCCGCTCCTGCTGCGACCTGGTCGTCAGCCCCGACATCGTCACCGCTCCAGCGTGCGGGCCGCAAAACAAACAGTCAAGCCTGCTTGTTTTTTGGTCAGGATTGCTGATCGTTTCGCTGATCGGGCAACGGCGCGATCTAGGAAGTCTCGTACGCCTATAGCCGGGTCGCGATTCCTAGATCCGCCTGGCGACCTGCGACCTGGCGTGATCGGCGGCCCGGCGCCCCGCCGGCCCGGCCGCGCGATGGGCCGGCAACCTGGCGTGATCGGTGAGCGGCCGGCGCGGGCGACTGGGCGTGCCGGCCGCTCGCGTTTGCCATGATCACTTGCGGCGATCGGCGGTGGTCGGCAGATCTTGGTGCGAATGCGGTGCTCGGACAGGTGCTCGGACGCCGTTCTTGCACCAAGATCGCTGGACTTGAGGCCGCGCTACCCCCGGCTCAGTCCGGGTCAGACCCGGGCGCGGCGGGCCAGGCGCTCCGGATCCAGCACGATAACGCTTTTTCCGTCCAGCCGCAGCCAACCACGGGATGCGAAATCGGCCAGAGCTTTGTTGACCGTCTCCCGCGACGCGCCGACGAGCTGAGCCAGCTCTTCCTGGGTCAGGTCGTGGGTCACGCGAAGCACGCCGCCGTCGCGCGAGCCGAACCGGCCGGCCATCTGGAGGAGGTTCTTCGCCACGCGGCCGGGCACGTCGGTGAAGATCAGGTCGGCCAGGGCGTCATTGGTCCGGCGCAGCCTGCGGGCCAGGACGCGCAGCAACTGCTCGGCGATCTCCGGGCGATTGTTGAGCCACGGTCGCAGCCCCTGCTTGCGCAGCCGGGCCACGCGCGTATCGATCACGGCCGTCGCGGTCGCCGTGCGCGGTCCCGGATCGAACAAGCGACAACTCGCCGAGCATGTCCGACGGACCGATCAGCGCGATGAGGTTCTGCCGGCCGTCGGCGGCGCGGCGACCGAGTTTGATCTTCCCGCTCATGATGATATAGAGGCTGTCGCCGGGCTCGCCCTCGTTGAAGACCACGTCGCCCTTGCGGACGTCGATGATCTCCATATCCTTGGCCAGCGCTTCCGCAGCCTCCGGGTCTACGCCCTGGAAAATGCCGCTGCGGGCTAGGATTCATCCATCGCGTACCCTTCCCGGCACCGAATCCGCCTCAAGGCGACGTCGTAGGCCGCGCAAGGGTCAGTCTAGGCATACGGCGTTCACAACCGGGCGACCACCCGGATAACCAGGCGCGCACCCGAGCCTATGCTCTGCTATGGCCGGCGCGGACGGGCACGATATTTGTTGTGATCTGATAACACTGAAACCGGATCGATGACGGCGTTGGCCATGCCGTACTGGTCTGGCGCACTCGGAATCGCCGCTCCGGATGATCTCGTTCCGGGCCGCTCGGCGGCGGCATCGGTGAACGGTGCTGGGTGGTGAACGCCACCGTACCGATGTCCTACTCCCGGACCGACCCGGACGCGCACCTGTGCGAGATGGCTCCGGACTCGGTCTCGTGGACGACGGCGTCGGGCTGATGACGGGCGTCGATGTGGCCGACCGGATGATAGACGGATCCATGACATGGTGTCGACGGCGTCGCGACCGTCGGGCTGGGTGCGCCGGCCTGGGCGGCGGCGCCGGACGGTCGATCTCCGCCGCGATTCCGACCAGGCACGATCAATGCGCTGGTACGGGTGCCGGTGCGCCTTTCACGATGCGGCTCTCGTCAACGCGGCCGTGACGGCGACCGAGGCGAAGGCGCAAGCGCTCGGCGACATCGGAATCGCCGCGACCGGTACGGCCAGCGACGCCATGCGCGTGCGTGCTCGCCGACGGCCCGGCCGAGCCGTTCGGTGGCCCGCGGTCGACGTGGGGTGCCCGGATCGGGCGCCGTGCACCGAGCCGTCCGAGCCGGCGGGATCGCGACTGGCTGCCGGACGGCTTCTTCCTGGTCAGACCGGCGGGATCGAGGTCGACTAGATCGCTCGGCGGTCCGATTCCCGTGCGTGCTCGAGCGCGGGACCGGCGCAGACGACACGTCGTACCGGCGACGTAGGCTCGCTTTCGTGACGGAATCCGCGTGCTCAGCCTCTGGGTTTCGCCGACAACGGCCGAAATCCGACCTCTGAACCGCCGGAAGCGCCGCGGGCGCGCAAGATGGCCCGCTGCTCGCGACGACCCACCCGGACGCCCACATCGAGCTTGACTTCACGACGCCGCTCGAGCTGATCGTCGCGACGATCCTGTCCGCGCAAAGCACCGACAAAAAGTCAACGAGACGACGCCGAAGGTGTTCGCGCGCTATCCGGACGCCGCCGCGTATGCGGCCGCCGACCGGGCCGAGCTCGAGGAGATATCCGAGCCGACCGGCTTCTTCCGGAACAAGACCACCTGCGCTGATCCGGTCTCGGCGAGGCGCTGATCGCCCGATTCGACGGCGAGGTGCCGGACAACATGGACGACCTGGTCACGCTGCCGGGCGTCGGCCGCAAGACCGCCAACGTCGTGCTGGGCAACGCCTTCGGGATGCCCGGCATCACGGTCGACACGCATTTCCGCGGCTGGTTCGCCGATGGGCGTGGACGACCGAGTACGGACCCGGTCAAGATCGAGCACGCTGTCGGCGCGCTGATCGACAAGCGTGACTGGACGATGCTGTCGCACCGGGTGATCTTCCATGGCCGGCGGGTCTGCCACGCGAAAAAGCCCGCTTGCGGGGCATGCACGCTGGCGAAGATGTGTCCGTCGTACGGCACCGGTCCGACCGACCCGGCGGTGGCGGTGAAGCTGCTGAAGGGCCCACGCGTCCACGAACTCGCCGAGCGTGCTGGCGTCGAGGCGTGATTCGTCGCACCGCCCTGCTAGGCGCCACGTTTCTCGCCGCGCTGGTCGCGGCGACGGCGTGCGCATCATCGCACTCCGGCCCGGCATCCACGGAACGCCCCGGCACGTGCCTGCGAGCTGCCGCAACCTCGTCGAGCACCGGCGCGGCCCCGCCGACGGTGACCGGTTCCGCACGTGCGGGCGGCGCCTCGGTTGGTCGCGTGCCGGCGCAGTCTCTCGGCTGCCTCGACGGGAGCGGAGACGTGCGACTCGACACTCTCTCGCGACCAGCGGTGATCAACATGTGGGCCTCGTGGTGCGAGCCCTGCCGCGCCGAGTTGCCGGCGGTGGAGGCGTTCGCGAAGGCGGCCGGTCCGGCGATCGAGGTGATCGGCGTCGACACTGCCGACGAACGATCCGCGGCGCAGGCGACGATCAGCGATTTCACCTTGACGTACCCGATGGTGTCCGATCCTGGCCAGCACATCCTCCATTCGATCGGAGCCCAGGGGTTGCCGGCGACATTGTTCGTCGCGCCCGGCGGGGACATCCGGTATGTGTACAACAGCGGCACCGCCCTCGATACCGCCCATCTCGACACGCTCGCCGCGACGTACCTCGGCGTGACGGTCCGCCGATGACCGAGCGCGTGGCGACCGACGCCCTTCCCGAATGGTGGGGGCCGCTGCTGGACCAGGTCGGTGCGGCGCGTGTGGAGGACTTCACTCGATTGGCCGTCCCGGTCGACGGTGGCCGCCCGAGCGCCGTGCTCGTGCTGTTGGCTGATGACCGGCCCGAAGGCCCCGACGTCCTGCTGTTGCAGCGCGCGGCCGACATGCGCACGCACGCCGGCCAGCCCGCCTTTCCCGGCGGCGCCGCCGACCCGACCGACGCCGACATCGTCGCGACCGCACTTCGCGAGGCGAACGAAGAGGTTGGCCTCGATCACCGTACGGTCGAAGTTCAGGCCTTGTTGCCGTCGCTGTGGATTCCGGTGAGCAACTTCGTGGTGACACCGGTGCTGGCATGGTGGCGTGCGCCCCATCCGGTCGCCGCCGTCGATCCACGCGAGGTCGACCTCGTCGCCCGCGTGCCGATCGCGCACCTCGCCGATCCGGCGAATCGCTTGCGTGTGCGACACCGCAGCGGACTCATCGGACCGGCGTTCCGGACCGAGGACATGCTCGTCTGGGGGTTTACCGGCGGGATCCTGTCCAAGCTGCTCGACCTGGGCGGTTGGAGCCGGCCGTGGGACACGCGGAGCCGGCCGGTCGATCTGCCGCGCTGATCGGCCGGGCGGTCACCCTTTCGTCGAAACTCTGATGTCCGAACCCGCTTTCCGCGCCCGTTGCCGCGCCGGATATGTCCAGGCCGGCTCGGGCCGGCTGATTTAGCCCGGTTGTTTAGATCGGGTTTCGGTCCGGCTGTTTCCGTCGTCTGCTTCCGTCTTCTCAGCTAGTTATGCCTGGTCACGGTGTACGCGGTCTCGCCCGGAGGCCGTTGTGGGTAAGGCACCGTACCCTGGATCCGTGTCCGGGACCGTGCTCGACCTTGTGCTGATCTTGCTCATGATCATCTTTGCGATCAATGGCTACCGGCAGGGGTTCGTGGTCGGGTTGCTGTCCTTCGTCGGGTTCTTCGGCGGTGCGGCCATCGGTCTGCAGCTCGGCCCGCTGCTGGGCGACCTGTTCACCCGCGAGCCGGCTCGGCTCATCGCCACGCTCGTTGTCGTCTTCGGCATCGCATTGGCCGGTCAGGGCGTGGCGAACTGGCTCGGCCTGAAGATCCGCCGCGGCATCCACAACCGTGCCGGGCGGACACTCGATGACATCGGCGGCTCGTTCGTTTCGGTCATCGCGCTGCTGATCGTCGCGTGGCTGGTCGCCGCACCGCTCGGGTCGTCGTCGATTACAGGTCTGTCCCGTGCCGTTCGGACGAGTTCGGTGCTGCACGGCGTGAACAGCGTGATGCCCCAGGAAGCCCAGGCGCTGTCGAACGAGTTGCGCACCACGGTCGACACGAGCGGGTTCCCCGATGTGTTCGGTGGACTGGTGCCGACGACCGTACGCAACGTGCCGGCACCGAATCAGGCACTAGCCAAGTCCGCCGTCGTCCGCACTGCCGAGCGTTCGGTCGTGAAGATCGAGGGCACGGCGCCGAGTTGCAGCCGGCGTATCGAAGGCTCCGGCTTCGTCTTCTCTCCGGGCCAGGTGCTCACGAACGCTCACGTCGTGGCCGGGACACGACGGGTGCAGGTGCGCCCCGACGGTGACGGCCAGCCGATCTCCGGCACGGTCGTGGTCTACGACCCGGAACGGGACCTGGCCGTGATCGACGTGCCCGACCTCAATGCGCCGGTGATGCACTTCGCGTCGGCACGAGCCGCCACGGACGCGGACGCGATCGTGCTCGGGTATCCGCTCGACGGGCCGTACGACGCCGAACCGGCCCGCGTCCGTGACGTCGGACTGATCAAGGGCCCGGACATCTACAACGACCAGACCGTGGTCCGCGATATCTACACCGTCCGGGGCCTCGTCCAACCCGGCAACTCCGGCGGGCCCCTCGTCACGTCGTCCGGAGCCGTACTCGGTGTGGTGTTCGCGGCGGCCGCCGACGATCCGCAGACCGGATTCGCATTGACGGCGAAGGAGGCGGCACCGGTGATCAACGAAGGCCGGGGCGCAACCGACCGCGTCGCGACCGGTTCCTGCACCGAATAGTCCGTGACCCGCTTCGGCCAGATCCGTGTCGGAACGCGAGGAAGGCGGCCGCGCGGCCTTATTCGATTGCCTTCTGCAACGTGGCGGTGAGTGACGAAGGACGGTCGCACATCGCCAGGATGGAGAACGCGGCTATTCGGTCGGCGGCTTGAACGCGACCTGGACCAGGCGGGCGCCGTCGCGGCGGTTGACCAGCGTGCCGCGGCCGGGCGGCATCGGCTGCGGGCGCACCTGGGCGAGCACGACGCCTTCTTCACGATCACCCGACATGATCAGACCGGGTGTCGCCAGCTCCTTCAGCCGCGCAAGCGTCGGCTCGAACATCGCACGCACCGCACCGCCACACCGGCGGGCGATCACGAGATGAAGGCCGACGTCGCGGGCTTGCGGCAGGTATTCGAGCAGCGGCGTGAGCGGGTTCGACGCGCTCGACGTGATCAGGTCATAGTCGTCGACCAGCACGAAGCACTCCGGCCCGGACCACCACGATCGGGTACGCAGTTGCGCCGGCGTCACATCCGGGCCGGGTAACCGGTCGGCCATGTAGGCGGCGACCGACTCCATCAGCTCGGTCGCCTGACCGCTGGACGTCGCGTAGCCGATGAGGTGTTCGGTTTCGATTTCACCGAGCATGCTGCGCCGGTAGTCGAGCACCAGGAAGCGCGCCTGTTCCGGCCGGAACCGCCGGGTGATCGAGACGGCGAGCGTACGAAGGAACGCGGACTTGCCGGCCCCACTGTCACCGAACACCAGGAAGTGCGGATCGGCGGCGAAATCGATGCCGACCGGCCGGAGGTCGGTCTCGCTGATGCCGATCGGGAGCGTCAACGCGGCCGCCGGCACCGGCCCGTCGGCCACCAGGCCGGTCGCGATCTGCTCGTACGGCACGACCGCGGGCAGCTCGCGTACGGCCGGCGCACCCGGCCCACGCCACTCGGCCTGTACGGCGGCGACGAGATCCTCGGTGCTCAGTCCGGCGATGGTGGGCGACGCGGCGAGGAAGTGCAGCCCGTCGCTGGTGATCCCTCGACCCGGCGCGCGCTCGGGCACGTCGCTGGCGATCTTCCGGGAGATCTGGGAGTCGGTCGGGTCGCCCAGCCGCAGCTCGAGACGCGACCCGAGCAGGTCACGCAACGCCGGCCGGATGTCGGTCCAGCGACCCGCGGTCATTACGACGTGCACGCCGTAGGACAGACCACGCGTCGCGATGTCGGTGATCACCGGCTCGAGGTCGTCATAGTCGGCACGGATGGTGGTCCATCCGTCAATAATCAGGAACACGTCGCCATAAGCGTCGACGCCGGCCGCCGGCCCGCTGTCGTTGCCGGCGAGGCCGCAGCGCGCTGCCGGAGCTGTGCGAACGACTCGACGCCGCCGGCCGCGAATGCGCGTTCGCGATCGGACAGCACCGTCGCGACCTCGCCGACGGTGCGGCGGACGGCGTCGGCCGCGAGTCGGCTGACGACGGCGCCGACATGCGGCAACCCGCGCATCGCACCAAGCGCCCCGCCGCCGAAGTCGAGGCAGTAACACGTCACCTCGCGCGGCGTGTGCGTGAGCACCAGACTCGCCAGGAGCGTACGCAGCAATGTCGACTTGCCCGACTGAGGTCCGCCGACGATCGCCACGTGGCCGGCGGACGATCCGAGATCGAGGGTGAGAAGGTCGCGCCGCTGGTCGAAGGGCCGGTCGGTCAGCGCGACCGGGACGCGGAGCGTGGCGCGGCGGGCTGCCTCGACGACCGCGAGGCCGCGGTGCGCATCGACGCTGACCGGCCCGAGCAATTCGTCGAGATGCGCGTGCTCCGACAGCGGCGGGAGCCATACCTGATGAGCCGGTGTCCCGGCGCCGTGCAGCGCGTCGGCGACGAGATCGAGCAAGCTCGGTCCACTCGTTCCCGGGGCGCCCGTCGTGGCAGGCCCGCCGGCAGTCGTGGCTAGCCCGCCGGCGATCGGCGCAGCGGTATGCGGGCCGCCGTTGAGCCCGCCCGGGTCGGCTTCGACGTGCCGCGGCGATGGAACGGTCAGCGGCGTCGTGGTGAACGGCAGCACCCGCCACGGCTGGTTCGACGTCGCCTCCGGCGCCGGTGCACCATTCGCGGACTCGTACGGCCCCGACACGTACGCCGCCTTGAACCGGACGAGTGGATCGGTGGCGAACTTCAGGTAGCCGTGCCCTGGCGCCCTTGGCAACTCGTACGCGTCCGGCACACCTAACACGGTTCGCGACTCCATGGCCGAGAACGTACGCAGCCCGATGCGGTAGGACAGGTGCGTGTCGAGCCCGCGCAGCCGGCCTTCTTCGAGGCGCTGCGAGGCGAGGAGCAGGTGCACGCCGAGCGATCGGCCGAGTCGACCGATCGCGACGAACAGGTCGATGAACTCGGGCTTCGCCGAGAGCAACTCCGAGAATTCGTCGCAGACGATCAGCAGTACGGGCAGCGGCGGCAGGGACGCGCCGTTGGCGCGCGCTCGTTCGTAGTCACGCAACGACGCCAGGTTGCCCGCCGTCCGCAGCAGGTTCTGCCGACGTACCAGCTCGCCGTTGAGCGCGTCGGTCATCCGGTCGACCAGCACGAGTTCGTCCGCGAGGTTGGTAATGACCGCGGCCGTATGGGGCAGGCGATCGAGCGACGCGAACGTCGCACCGCCCTTGAAGTCGATGAGGACGAAGTTCAGCGTCTCGGAGTCGTGCGTCGCGGCCAGGCCGAGCACGAGCGTCCGCAACAGCTCCGACTTGCCCGCGCCGGTCGCGCCGATGAGCAGACCGTGCGGCCCCATGCCGTCCTGTGCCGCCTCCTTGAGGTCGAGCACGACGGGACTGCCACCCGCGCCAATGCCGATCGGCACCCGCAGCCGGTCACGCGGCGGCCTCGCGCCCCAGGCCTTGGCCAGATCCATGGTGGATGGATCGCCGATGCCGAGCAGGTCAGCGAGATTGATGTCGAGCATCGTCGGCACGGCGTCGGCGTCCGGCGCGCCGTCGGTGGCCAACGCAGCGCCTTCGATTCGCCGTGGTGACAGTTGTCGGGCCAGCGCCTCGGCGGCCGGCAGACTCAGCGTATCGGCCGTACCCACGTCGCCGTCGCCGCTGCGCAACGCACCACTGTCGTCGACATTCAGGACGATGGACGATCGGTTCGCCAGCCGCGGCGGTGGATTGTCCAGGTCGACGATGCACACGCCGGCGAGTCCACCGGCGGTGAGCAAGTGTTCGCTGCCGGTCGGGTCGCCGCCGTCCAGGATCACGACGAGCATCGGACCGGCGAGGGAGCCATTCGCACCGAGCCCTTGCGTGGGCGTACCGAATGGATTGCCTGTGACAGGAATACCGGGCCGCGGGTCAGCTCCGAAACCGCCGAGCCCGCCGGATCCGAGCCCGGCCGGCCCGACGCCGCTTATGCCGAACGCGCTCGCGGCGAACGCCGCGCCGACCCTCCGCCTCGCCGGCGCCCGGCCGCGACCGGCGCGTCACCAGCGGACCAAGCATCGTTTCCAGATCGCTTAGCCGGTCGGCCACCAGGCGGATGGGCCCGAGCGCGTCCGTCCGCGTCGGGTGGCGAGCGTGCGGAAGCCATTTGAGGTAATCCCACTGCGGCCGGCGATGCGGGGCGACACACGCGGCGACGATCAGATCGTGGGGCGCGTGGAACACCGCGAGCTGGGCGACCATCGCTCGCACCATCGCCCGCCCGGTCTCCGTCGCCGCCGGCACGTAGACCCGGGAGAAGCCGGCGAGCGCGATCGAAACCGGGAGATCCGGCACCACCGCGTGCGTCGCGAGGAAGCTGCTCAGCGCGGCGGAGCTGATCGGTTCGAGGTCATCGCTGACACCGTCGGCCGGCGGGATCAGTGGCGTGGCCAGATTCTGCGCGCCGGCACCCACTCGTACGACACCGAAGTCGCCGTCGGACGCGCGACGCTCCCACAGCCGGAAGCTGTCCACGATCGACCAGAGGTCGGCCGGCGCGGGATGCCGGTAACTCAGCGCGGTGCGCTGCTGGCGCCCGTTGTTTCGGACTCGGTCTCGCATGGTGCCCAGTTGCCGCAGGTAGTCGCCGCGAGCCACCGAGAGGTCGACGCGTTTCTGACGACCGCTGACCCCGCCGCCGAACGACGTCGCGAGCATGCCGAGCGACGAGATGCCGAAGACGCCGCCGATGACGTACGAATACGTGCCGCCCTGTCGGCCCGCGAACAACAGGGCCGTCGCCAACGTGCCCATGAGCATCGGCACCGCCATCGCGAGCTGACCCCATCGGGACGCCGGCGGTGGTGGAAGCGACGGCGGGGTCGGCACAAGCAGATCACCCGTCGGCAGCGGTGGCGCTGGACGGCGCGCACCGCGGCGAACCGTGACCGTGCTCGTGCCGCCACTCACCCCGACGATGCTAGGCGGTACGTCGATGGGTCGCGTACCCCCATTGTCCGTTGTGGATAAACGGAGGTCCAGGCTTCCCGCCGTCGCCCGAGCGTGATAGGTAAGTGCGATGGCTACCACCGGGACAGACCTCGTCCGCGTCAGCGTGCAGACGCCGGACCGACGCGTCGACGTCGCGTTGCCCGAACGCGTCCCGGTTGCGACGCTGCTGCCGGCGCTCCTCGCGGCCGGCGGTGAGGAGTTGGCCGATCGGGGGGCGCTGCACGCCGGATGGGTGCTCCGGCGAGTGTCCGGCCGGGCGATCGACACCGGCCAGGGTTTGGTCGACCAGGGTGTGCGCGATGGCGACGTGCTGTGTCTCGGGTTCGCCGATGAAAACTGGCCCGAACTCGATTACGACGATGCCGTCGAGGCGATAGCGATCGGCGCCGGTCGACGCGGCCGACGGTGGGATGCGCGCGCCAGCCGGATCGCCTCCATCGTCGCCGCGGTCGCGCTCTACGCCGGTGCGCTGATTGCGGTCGGGAGCGCCGGACCACCCTGGACGTTGGTGAGCGTCAGTGCACTCGTGTTCGGCGCGTTGCTCATCGCGGCCGCTGTCGTCGCCGCGCGGGCATACCGGGACGTCCGGGTCGGCACGCTTCTCGGGGCGTTGGCGCTGCCGTACGCGTTTCTGGGTGGGGTTCTGGTCGGTGGCTCGTTCGGCTCCGGTGACCGGTCGCCGATCCATGCGCTCGCCACCATGCCGGGGCAGATCGCCGCCGGCACGCTGGCCGTGATCGCATTCGCCATCGCTGCCTCGGTGGGCGTCGGAAGCGTCCGCCCGGTTTTCGTCGCCGCGATCGTCGCCGGTGTGTCCGGCCTCGTCTACGCGATCGTCGCCCTGTCCGCGACGCCCGTGCGGGCCGCCTCGGTCACGTTGGGCCTCGTCGTGCTCTTCGCCGGAATCGCTCCGGCGATCGCCGCGCGCATCGGCGGCCTTCCACGTCCGCCGGGCACGGGCGTGCAATCCACGGGTACGCCGCCCGCACGTTCGGCCGCAGCCCTCGACCGCGGGTCCCTCACCCGACCCGGCCAGTCGGATCCGGGCTCGCGGTCCGGCCCGGTCGACACCGATCTCCTGTTCGCCGCGGTGTCGCGCACCGACGACATGTTGACCGGGCTGCTGGTCGGGGTCGCCATCGCCACCGCGGCATCCGCAGCGGTGGTCGCCGTCGGTGGCGGCTGGCCGGGACGCTTGCTCCTCCTCGCGACCGCGGCTGCCATCGCCCTTCGTGCGCGGATGTATGCGGCGGTACGGCATCGCACCGCTGCGCTGGTCACCGCTGGTCTGGCGGCGGCGCCCCTCGTCGCTGTCGGCATCTTCGCTGGATCAGCGGCGCTGCTCGTCGCGGCCGTCTTCGGCATTGCCGGGCTGATCACCCTTGGCCTCGGCGCCGGCGAACGGGCGGGCGGGCCGGTCTCGCCCTACCTCGGCCGGCTCGCCGACCTGGCGGAGGTCCTGTCGCTCGCGGCGATCGTTCCGCTGGTATGCGTGGTGCTCGGTCTTTATAGCCGCCTGCGCGGCCTGCATATCTGAGCGCCGCCGCGTGAGTCGCCGCCGGTTCGAAGCTGGCGAAGTCGCACAGCGACGTCAGTCGTGCGGTTCGGTGGACGGGCCGGCGACCGGCCACGCCGTCGCCGCGACGCCCGGATCGGAGTAGGTGCCGTCCGCTATCGCATCGACGTAGCGCTGCCGCGATCGCTTGACCTCGGTCTCCGCCTCGATCCGGCCGACCCAGCTGGCGCCCTCGACGCTCTTTCCGGGCTCAAGATCCTTGTAGACCTCGAAGAAGTGCTGGATCTCCAGGCGGTCGAACTCGCCGACGTTGTAGATGTCATTCAGATGCTCAAGGCGCGGGTCGTACGCGGGCACGCACAGCACCTTGTCGTCGCCGCCCTTTTCATCGGTCATCCGGAACATGCCGATCGGCCGGCAGCGGATCAGACAGCCCGGAAACGTCGGCTCCTGGACCAGGACGAGCGCGTCGAGCGGATCGCCGTCTTCACCCAGCGTGCCTTCGATGAACCCGTAGTCGGCGGGGTACTGGGTCGACGTGAACAAAGTCCGATCGAGGCGGATTCGTCCGGTCGCGTGATCCACTTCGTACTTGTTGCGGTTGCCCTTCGGGATCTCAACCGTGACGTCGAAATCCATTTCACACCGCTCCTCATTGTCGAGTTGGCCAAGCTCCGACCTGCGTCGGCTAGTGTCGCGTAGCAACTTGAACTGCGTCGAAGGAGGGCGCCGTGGCGAGGCACGCTTCACACTACGGTGCTCGGGAAGATCAAGTCTGGGGTTCCGTGCGTGTCTGATCAAGGAACCGACTCGGCCGGACCGGCCGGGTCAACGGGGGAAGACGATTCGGGGCAGGTCACGGACGTCGCGAACGACGAGACGGTCGCCGTCGACGGTTCCGCGCCGTCGAATGCCGTGCGTGCTGAAGCCGGCAAATCCGCCGGTACGTCGGACCGGACGCCGCCGAACAACGTGGCGGACGGTGCCGAGGTGATCGGGCCAACGGCGACAGGCACCGGGCCAGATCCGGCGGCGATGGATGCTGCCAGCGACACGGCCACCGCGACAGCAACCGTCGAGACCGAGCCGGATGACGCGGCCGGGCGGCCGGCAGCGGTAGCCGCGTCCGCCACTGCGACAGAACACCCGAAGGCCGGCGGACCACGACTCCGACCCCAGAAGCCAGCGGTACACACCGGCCGAGCGACCGTTGCCGTGCGTGGCGTACGCCCGCCACGGCCGGACGCACGAGACGACGGCACCGGGTCCCGCTCAGACTCACGAGATCGCGACGGGCAGCCCTCCGACCAGCAGGTTCGCGGCTCCGTGCCGCTCGCGCCGGCTGCCCCAGCGGCAGCCACGACGTCGCCGGTCACGGCGCCGCCCCCGGCGGCTACGTCGCAACCAGGCACGGCGCGCCCTGCGGCCGCAACATCGAAGTCCGGGCCGACCGCCGAACCCGATCGCACGCCGGCCACAAAGGCCGCCGTCCGGCCGCCGGCGCCCGATTCGGCGGGCCCCAAGGCGGCGCCGCTGCGACCGGTAACGTCCGTGCCCGGAGTCTCCGGACGGGCGAAGGTCACCGGGCACCGCCCGGCCACATTCGCTCGCGACGAAGTGGCGGGTCAGCAAGCCGAACAGGCGGCGGCCACTCGCGATGCCGCAGCTAACGGGGCAACCGCCCGCGGCGCCGCTGACCCGAACGCACTGGCCCCGAACGCCCCAGCCCGAAACGCGTCGGCCGCCGATGCCCCGGTCGCCGATGCCCCGGCGCCTAACGCTCCGGCCCGAAACGTCCCGGCCGCGAACGCCCCGGCACCAAACGCGCCGGCCGTAGCAGCCACGGATCGTGATGCCGGCGTTCGCGATGCCGCTACCCCGGCCACCAGCGACGCGACCGGCCGTACCGACGAGGCCTCGCCGGGCGCCGGCGTGTCGGGACGGCCCGGCGCCGTCGGGCGCGCCCGCGTGGCATCGACGTCGCGGGGAGACGCCGCGGCGCGGCGGGCTCAGGCCGAAGCCGTCGCCCGTGAGACCGCCGGGCTGGAGGCGGCTCGGCTGGCCGCACGTGTGGCGGCCGAGAAGGCAGCGGCCGACGAGAATGCCGCGGACAAGGACGCAGCCGAGAAGTACGCGGCCGAGAGGAACGCCCGGGAGTTGGCCGAGCGCGCGGCCCGCGAGCAGCGAATCGCACACGAGCGTGCCGCTCGGGAATGGCGGGAACGCGCGCTGGCCGAGCAGCGCGCCCGTGAGGCCGCGCAGGCCGCCGTACGGGCCGAGGAATTGCGAGCCAAGACGGCGCGTCGTGATTCGCCAGCGCCAGCGAGTGGCGCGCGGTACGACGGCGACGAATCGGCCACCGCAGCCAGCGCGGCCACGCCGCTCGTCGACGCGACCACGACCACCGAGGCTTCGGACGACCGTACGGTCGGCGACCACGAGGGCTCGGAGTCGGAGGATGGGCGTACCCGGGGAAGTCAATCGAACCGCCGCCACCGTCGCCGCATCGCGACCGTGACCGGCGCGGTGGTCGCGGTAGTCGTGATCGCCATCGTTGCGACCGTTGTGATCGTGAAGGCGAGCAGCTACTCGGCGGCACCGCCGGTCGCCCCGGCGCCCAAGATCGAACCCCTCGGGCCGGTGCTGGCCGGGATCAACACGTCGGCGGAGGTGCCCACCGCCGCCGGGCTGACGGCGGCCCTCGCCGGCCCGATGGCCGACAAGCGTCTGGGTTCGCACATCACCGTCGCCGTCCGTGACGTCGCAACCGGGCGTCTGCTCTACGGCCACGGTGCGTCGAGTCCAACCACGCCGGCCTCGTCGATGAAGCTGGCCACGGCCACCGCGCTGCTCGGACTGCGCGGGCCGAACTACCGGATCACGACGAGTGTGGTCGCCGGCTCTCGCCCGGGCGAGGTGGTGCTCGTTGGCGCCGGCGATCCGACGTTGGCCGCCGGTCCGAAGTCGACCTACCCGGAATCGGGCCGTCTCGACGTGCTCGCGGACGAGGTCAAGCGTGCTCTCGGTGGCGTAAAGCCGACCCGGGTCATCATCGACACCACGCTGTTTAGCGGCCCGGCGACGAGTACGGGCTGGCAGGACAGCGACGCGGACAGCACGTACGTGCATCCGATCTACGCCCTCACCACCGACGGCGGCCGCATCGATCCCACCAAGACTGGAAACTCCGAGCGCTACCCCAACAGCGCCCTGGCCGCTGGACAGACCTTCGCCAAGCTGCTGGGCCTGCCGCCGACGTCGGTCGCCAACGGCCGGGCGCCGAGGGCCGCGACCGGAGCCACGGGCACGACGCCCGGCGCGGTGTTGGCGTCGGTGCAGTCGGCCCCACTCGTACGCATCCTTGACACGATGCTGACCGACAGCGACAACGTCCTCGCCGAGTTCATGGCCCGGCAGGTCGCGATCGCCGTTCATCGGCCGGCCAGCTTCGCGGGTGCGGCGGCGGCGGTCACGGCGGAACTGAACAGGCTCGGCCTGCCGACCGCCGGCACGCACATAGTCGACGGCAGTGGCGTCTCACATCAGGATCGGTTGACGCCTTCGCTGCTCACGGCGCTGCTCACCTACGACGCCCAGCCCAACCACAGCCGGTTTCATCCGGTCTTCTCCGGGCTGCCGATCGCCGGGTGGAGCGGCACCCTGGCCGACCGCTTCACCGCTCCGACGACGAACCCGGCCGCGGGCGTGCTGCGGGCGAAGACGGGAACGCTCGACGGCGTCAGCGCGCTCGCCGGCATCGTGGTCGATGCATCGGGTCGCTCTCTCGCGTTTGCGGTCATGGTTGACAAGGTGCCTCTCGGCCTCGACGCCCCGTCGGCTGAGGACGTGATCGGCGCTGCGCTGTATAGATGCGGCTGCGCTGGCTGAGCGTCGTCGGCGTGTGACAGCTCCAGAGATCGAAAACGCCAGGTGGGTACGTCGCTGTCCGGTTTAGGACTAGCCGAGCGTGTGGCGGGTACGGTTGACCGCATGGCGCAGTTCGTAGATTGGGATCTCGCGGCCGCCACCGCGAAGACTCTCGGCAAGGGTGGCCCAGAAATCAGCCTGGCGGAGGCAACCGAGGTCGTCGAGGAGTTGCGGAACCTCACCGACGAGGCGGCCGGCCACGTCAACGCTTTCGCGAAGCTAACGCCGCAGGTCGCGCACCATCCGGTGAAGGTGGTCGACCGGGGTGACTGGGCCGGCATCAACATCGATGGACTGCAGAAGGTGATCACCCCGCTGGCCGACAAGTTGTCGGGCGGCCGCGAGATGAACGGGCTGTCCGCCATGATCGGGCCGCGACTGACCGGCGTACAGGCCGGGACGGTCCTGGCCTATCTGTCCGGCCGCGTGCTCGGCCAGTTCGAGGTGTTCTCCGCCGAGCCGGGCGAGCTGATGCTCGTCGCGCCGAACATCGTCGAGACCGAACGCAAGCTCGATGCGGTGCCGCGCGACTTCCGGCTGTGGGTCTGCCTTCACGAGGTAACCCACCGGTCGCAGTTCACGGCCGTCCCGTGGATGCGTGGCTACTTCCTCTCGCAGGTGCAGGCGTTCGCCGATGCTGCGCAGGCGGGCAACGACCAACTGGCCGACCGGTTGCGCGCCGCGCTCGGTGCGCTGGCCGACTCCGTACGCAATCCCGAGTCGCGCACCTCGGTGCTCGACATGGTGCAGACGCCGGCCCAGAGGGTCATCATCGACCGGCTCACCGCACTGATGACGTTGCTCGAAGGTCACGCCGAATTCGTCATGGACGGCGTCGGGCCCGAAGTGGTGCCGACGGTCGAGGAGATTCGCGCGCGATTCAACAAGCGGCGTGAGTCGCACAACCCGATCGAACGCGTGGTTCGCCGGCTCCTCGGGATCGAGATGAAGATGCGGCAGTACGCCGAGGGTCACAAGTTCGTGCAGACCGTCGTCGAGCGCGTCGGCGTCGATGACTTCAACCGTATCTGGACGTCCGCCGAGACACTGCCGACCACCGACGAGATCGCCGATCCTGACGCGTGGATCACCCGCGTGGTCGGTCCGTCGCCGGCCTGACGATCGAGCGCGGTATGAGCGAGCTGGCCGCAACGGTTGCGGCCGTCCGCAACGCCGTACGCCAGGCACTGCGATCGGCCGATATTGGACCAGAAGCGCTGGTGATGGTCGCCTGCTCGGGTGGCCCGGACTCGTTGGCGCTGGCCGCCGCGGCGGCATTCGTCGCACCCCGGCTGGGCTTGCGGGCCGGCCTTGTCACGATCGACCATGGGCTTCAAGCCGGGTCGGCGGAGCGAGCCGACGACGTGGTTGCGTGGGCGGAGAGTGCCGGACTGTCGCCCGCGCTGAAGGTCTCGGTCGACGTGACGCCACGCGGGGATGGTCCAGAAGCGGCCGCCCGCTCGGCCCGGTACGCCGCGCTGGCCGATGCGGCCGGCCGCGAACGCGCCCCGATCGTCCTCCTCGGGCACACTCGCGAGGATCAAGCGGAGACAGTGCTGCTCGCGCTGGCCCGGGGCGCGGGCGCTCGCGGATTGTCGGGCATGCCGATGCGTCGCGACATCGGTGGCGTCGCGTTCCTCCGACCGTTGCTCGACGTAGCCCGCGCCGACACCGCCGACGCGTGTGTCGAGCTCGGCTTGGTCCCCTGGACGGATCCGCATAACGACGACCCGAGGTTCGCCCGCTCGCGCGTCCGGTCGGCCCTGCCGCTGCTGTCCGAACTGCTCGGTTCCGGGGTGGTCGCCAACCTCGCCCGTACGGCGCGATTGGTGGCCGCGGACACGGCCGCGCTCGATGGCTGGGCCGCCGCCGCGGAAGTGACCGCGCGCGTTGACGACACACTCGATGTGGCCGCCGTGGCCGCGATGCCGGCCGCGATCCGGACGCGGGTGCTGCGTACGTTCGCGTTGCGGCTGGGTGCGCCGGCCGGCGCCCTCGCCGCCACCCACATCGATGCCCTCGACGCGCTCGTCACGGCGTGGCGTGGCCAAGGACCCGTCGCGTTGCCGGGCG
>CAWFSH010000008.1:0-652577 GCA_963818495.1 uncultured Actinomycetota bacterium | reverse complement strand
ACGGAGGCCGCTTCGTAGTCGCCGCCGCCAGCCGCCTGCTGGAGGGAGCCGATGTGCAGCGCCGCGCGGAGTTCCGGCAGCGTGTCGAGCCTTTCGGTCATGAAGCGTACGAGTGCGGCGCCGAATTCCCCTTTGCGCGCCCGCTCGCGGTCGTCCGTGTGGGCCTGGTCGTTGCGCGCGCGTTTTTCGGCGTCGTCCGACTCGAGCGCACGCAGCCGCTCCCGCGCGGGCATGACGTCGGTCAGCGTGTCGTAGGTCTCGACGGCTGAGGTGTACGCCCGGAAGGCCTCGGGCAGATTCCCTGATGCTTCGAGAGCCCGGGCTCCGGTCATGTCGTCGTCGAACAGCGCCCGGGCGAGCGCCGCGTCACGGGGGCGCAGCCCATCTTTCATGGCGAGCGCCTCGAGCCATCCGACCGCGCGCATCGCCAGGTGGGCTGGCAGCCACTGGTGGACCCCGTCGAAGTACTCGAGCCGATGCGGGTTCCCCGCGGCGGCCATCCAGGCGTCGATGGCTTTTGCGTCGAGGAAGTTGAAGTCAGCCCGTCCGGCCGACCCGAACCAGGCAAAGTGCACAGGGCTCGGAGCCTTCGCGCCCGGGTCCGGCGCCCCCGATGCGATCACCCCCGCGAGCGTGCCGGTGGCGCGGCCGAGCACCCAGGCGACTGTTGCGCCCCCCGAAAAGCCCGTGGCATAGACCCGCTTCGGATCCACCGGGTAGGCGGCCGTGACGTCGGGCCACATCGCGGCAAGCGCCCGGCGGTTCGGTTCCCATTCGCCGTCACTCTGCGTATTGTCGGAACTGGCGATAATCCAGCCGTATTTCTCCGCCGCGTCACGGAAGATCCCGGCCGCGAGCGTGCCTCGCCCCCGGGGATCGAAGACGAACAGCAGCGGCCAGCGGCGATCCGTCGTATAGCCGCTGGGCAGATACAGCGTGTAGGTTTGGGTCGGGATCGCTCGGGCAGACGACTTTCTCCACCAGCCGGCCCGTCGGTGGCGCGGCGGGCGCCTGGACCAGAAGCAGCGCCTGGGCGAAAGCAAAGAGAATGTGCATTCCGTGCCCGACCCAATATAAGATTTGCCCGGCATCCGGCTCCACCGGATTGGGATGAATGCCCTCACGCCGTGAGCGGCGTCGGGCGGTGAGTTACAAAACCAGCCAAGCCTATGATCAACGTAGCCGCGATTCGGATGCAGCAGTTCGGCGTGCAGTTCTACCAGGCCTCCCTGACCGCCAGCGACATCGACAAGCTCGTCCGGTTCGAGGTGCTGAGCTACGGCGACGCGGCGCAGCCGCCGGTGCGCGGCGGCAAGCCAGAAGCCGGCGACGCCGCAGCCGTCCAAAGTGAACTGGGATCTCCTCGAGCGCCGCATCGCGTCGAGCGAGAAGGCCTACCAGCGCCAGATCATCCGCAAGAAGATCGACGAGCTCGTGCAGTACTACGAGCAGTGCCGCCAGGCGCGCGATCTGCCGTCGATTCCCGGCGCCGTCATCATCTCCTGCGACGAGAAGCTGTCGTTCCAGCCCGTCGGACGACGACTCGCGCGTCGGGCATCCTGAAGGTGCCCGAGCGCGAAGGCATCCTGCGCGCGATCGACGGCCAGCACCGCCTGCTCGCGCTGCACGCCGACATCGAGCGCTTCCAGGGCGAGGACTTCAGCGTGCCGGCGATCATCTTCGACCGGCTGCCCGAAGATCACGTCGTCCAGATGTTCGTCACGATCAACGCGAAGCACACGCGGCTGAACGCGTCGCACCTGGTCAGCCTCTCGGGCCGCCAGCTGTATCGCGACGAGAGCGCTGGCCACGGCGCACGACGTCGTGCGCGCGCTGAACGACCGCGAGGATTCGCCGCTCTACGACGAGATCAAGCTGCTCGGCGTCGGCCGCGGCCGCGTCGCGCAGGCGCCGCTCGCGCAGGAGCTGAAGAAGCTGTTCGCCGCCGGACGGCGTTCGGCGGCGGCGCAAGTCGGGCGACATGCACGAGGAAGCGAAGAAGTTCTTCGTCAACTACTTCAAGCAGATCGCGCTGGTGTTCGGCGGCGCGTGGAACGGCCGGAAGTACAGCATCCGATCGGCGTCGGCGCTGCGCGCCTTCGTCCGCGTGGCGCCCGACGTCATCCGCCGGCTCGATCAGGAGCACGCCGACCGCGCCGACTTCCGCGCCATCGGCCGCGTCATCGCGCCGTGGGGCCGCCGCATCGGCGACCTGCGGTTCGAGACCGAAGGCGCGTGGAAGCGCCGCGGGACGACCGTCGATTCGCTGGCGAAGGAGCTGCGGCTCGCGCTGCAGTATCCCGGAGGGGGCGGCGGTCTGAATGGTTGAACGCGTGAATGCGGGCCGCTGAATTGTCCCGATCGACGCGCTCCAAATTCGCCGATCCATAAAAAAAGGGCGCGCCGACTTGCCCTGTGCGTTGTTGCCGACGACCCGGCTCCCCAGCAACTCACGGCTCCCTGCCGCAAATATTCAGGCCGTCTGCGCCCTCCTATTGAGCAAGGGGTGTGCCCGCGCCGAATGCTGGTGTTTTGAGCAGGCGGCGCTCCGGCGCCTCGACCAAACCGTAACGTCGATTACAATTCTGCTGACCAGCAGGAATCGCCTGCGATTCGGCGGATTCGGTGGACTTCATGAACCGTGCGATCGGCGCACAAATGGTTCGACTGCTGTGGTCACCATGGCGGCCGTGCTGGCATGTAGCGACGCCGATCGGTCCTTCGGTTGCTCGCGGCGGGAAAATAAGCTTCAGCCCCGCTCCATCTGCCAATCATGCGCACGGAACCCCTTGCCGCGATCAATTCGGTGGCTCTCGCGATCGGCCGCTTTGCGAGCCTCGACGAGATGCTGGACTACGCGCTGGCGAAAGTGCTGGAGGTCGTGCAGACCGAGGCCGGCAGCGTCTATCTCCTGGATGAGCTGCGGGGCGAGCTGACGCTCGTCGTGTCCCGCGGCCTCTCGGAAGCCGTCGTTCGCGATTTCGATCGTCTCCGTCTGGGTGAAGGGCTGTCGGGGCGTGTCGCCGAAACCGGCGTGCCGATCGTCATCCGCAGCCTGAAGGACGACCCGCGGCTCACGCGCATGGCGGCGCGCGACGAAGGGTTCCGCGCGTTTGCGTCGGTTCCGCTCCGATCGAGCTTCAACACGCACGGCACGCTGAACGTGCACTCACGCGTCGATCGCGAGTTCACCGAAGAGGACGTCCAGCTCCTGACGTCGATGGCGGCGCAGATCGGGCTCGCGGTCGAGAACGCGCGCCTGTATCTCGATTTGCAGTCGTCCGAGCGCAAGTTCCGCAGCCTCGTCGAGAACGCCGAGGATCTCATCTACCAGACGGATGCGGCCGGGCGGTTGACGTATCTCAACCCCGTGGCGAGGCCGCTGCTCGGGCGAGATCCGGCCGTGTTGTGCTCGTCGCGGTGTCCGCTGCTGTCGCTTGTGCATCCCGACGACACGGCGCGGGTTGGCGCCGTGCTGCCGCGGATGCTCGACGGCGAGATCATGCGAGCGTTCGAATTCCGCCTGGCGCACGCGGATGGCCATACGTTCCGATGGATCTCGCAGACGAACGCTCCGTTGCGCGACGAAAGCGGCGCCGTGATCGGCATTCAGGGCGTCGCGCATGACATCACCCAGCGCCGCGCGCTGCAGGCGCAGGTCGCGCAGGCCGAGCGCCTGGCCGATCTCGGACGCATGGCGGCGAGCATCGCGCACGAGATTCGCAATCCGCTCGGCGCGATCGTCAATTCGGTGAACGTGCTGCGCCGGCCGCAGAACGCGCCCGATCCGCGGCTGATGCAGATCGTCACGGAAGAGGCCGATCGCCTGGACGCAATCATCCGCGAATTCCTGCTCTTCGCGCGCCCGCCTGCGCGCACCCCGCTGCCGACCGATCCTGCCGCCCTCATCGATGACACCATCGTGCTCTTCCGGCGTGACCAGGGTCTCCCCGACGGCGTGGACGTCGGACATCGCACGCCCGGCGGATATGCCGCTCGGCGCTCGTGGACGCCAGCCAGATCCGCCAGGTGCTGTGGAACCTGCTGAAGAACGCCGCCGAAGCAATGGACGGGCCCGGCCGCATCGATGTCGAGTCCGCAGTCTCGGACGCAGGCGACGCGCTGATGCTCACGGTGACAGACGATGGGACCGGAGTGTCGAACCCGGAGGCGATCTTCGAACCGTTCTACACGACACGCGCGCAGGGCACCGGCCTCGGGCTGGCGGTCGTCGCGCGCATTGTCCGCGAGCATTCGCGGGATGGATTTCGGTCGGGAACCTTCCGGGCCGCGGTGCGAGCTTCACCGTCACGCTGCCCGCTCGGGGCCTCCAGGACCGTGGGAGCCCTCTCATGAGCCAGGTGCTCGTCGTCGACGATCAGACGAACGTGCGCGGCTCGATGCGGCTCCTGCTCGAGCGCGACGGCCACTACGGTCGCCGAAGCGGCGACCGTCGCGCCGAGGCGCTGCGCCTCGCGGCATCGCCCGCGTTCGACGTCGTCCTGACGGACGTCCGCATGGGCGGCGGCCGCGACGGCGTCACGCTCCTGCACGAACTGCGCACGCGCGAACCGCGATGTCCAGGTCGTGCTGATCACCGCGTTCGGCACGATCGACGATGCGTGGGCGCCGATCGAAGGCCGGCGCCTACGACTACCTCACGAAACCGGCTGATCCCGATCGCCTGCTGATCACCGTCCGGCACGCGGCCGACCGTGCCGCGCTGGCGCGTGAGGTGCGTCAGCTGCAGCGCCCACGTGAGGACAGCAGGACGCGTATCGTCGCGGTCAGCCGCGAGATGCAGCAGGTGTCTCGCCAGCATGGCACAGCGTTGCATCGACCGACAGCACGGTGCTCATCACCGGCGAGAGCGGGACCGGAAAGGAACTCGTCGCCCGCGCGCTCTACGCGCGGCCCGCGCCGCGCGCATCGCTTCGTGCCGATCAACTGCGGCGGCATTCCCGAAGCCCTGCTCGAAAGCGAGCTGTTCGGCCATCGCAAGGGCGCGTTCACCGGCGCGGTGGCCGACAAGCGCGGGCTCCTCGAGGAGGCGCACGGCGGTGTCGCTGTTCCTCGACGAGATCGGCGAGATGCCGGCGTCGCATGCAGGTGCGGCTGCTGCGGTTCCTCCAGGGCGGCGAGGTCCGGCGGATCGGCGACACCGGCACGCGTCACGTGGATGTCCGCCTGGTTGCGGCGACCCACCGCGATCTCCAGCGTGAGATCGAGGCCGGTCGTTTCCGCGACGATTTCTATTACCGGATCAACGTGGTCGGCATCCGGATCCCGCCGCTGCGCGAACGCGCTGACGACATCCCGCGCGCTCGCGGAGTTCTTCCTCAGCCGGCATTCGCTGCGACTGCGCCGGCCGCTCGACGGGTTCACGCGCCGGCGCGCTGGAGCTGCTGACGGCGCATCCATGGCCGGGCAATGCGCGCGAACTCGAGAACGCGATCGAACGCGCGGTGAATCTCGCCGTCGGGCCCGCTGCTCTCCGAAGCCGATCTGCCCGGCGTCCGTCACGCTGCAGGCCCGCACGTCCGCCGTGCCGAGCCGCGGAGGCGACGAGCGCGACGCGACTATGGTCGCGCTCGAACAGGCACGCTGGAACCAGAGCCGCGCCGCTTCGCGTCTGGGCATGAGCCGGACGACGCTCTGGCGCAAGATGCGCGAACATCGGATTCAGGCCTGATCGCGACGGCGCGCGCAACATATCGTTTCAACCTTTTGTTGCGCGAAACACCCGCGTCGCTGACCGCGCGACGGAAACGTGCGGGAGATTGGTTCGTCCGCACCGGAACGTCCCTTGCTCGGGCGGGGCTCCACGACACTGACGTCAACGTGGAGGCTCCCCCGCATGACTCGTGCGCGCACCTGCCTTTGTGCCCTCGCGGTGACGGCCGCTTTCAGCTCGGCGTACGTGTCGAAGTGCAGTTGGGTGGGGTCGGCGCCGGTGCACGCAGAAAGGATCGCGAGCAGATTCGCGACTCCGGGTTTACCGGCCGGATCGAACCGGACCTCTCCGTCGGCGTCGGTGACCGCTCGCCGTACCTTCCGCGCGATCGTGTCGGGCGGATCGAGAAGGCGGATGACGCCCGCCTGCACAGCAGACGACTTACCCATCTTCGTCAGCGGATCGGCGAGATCCATGATCCGCGCGGCGTACGTCGGATTGACGGCCTTCGGCACCACGAACGTGTCGCCGTACCGGGCATTGAATCGCATTGCGACGTCCCGGGTCAGCTCGACATGCTGCGACTGGTCCGAGCCGACCGGCACGTCATGCGTGTCGTGCTGCAGGATGTCGGCCGCCATCAGCACCGGGTACGTGAGCAGCGACAGGCGTACGTGCGGCTGCCCGGCACCCTTCTCCTTGAACTGGATCATTCGCTGCGCCTCGCCGAAGGCGGTGGCGCACTCCAGCAGGTAGTGCAGTTCGGTCGTCTCGCGCACGTGCGACTGGACATAGAGCGTCGCGCGATCCGGATCGACGCCGGCCGCCAGTAGCAGGGTCGCGTTCTCGAGCGTCGCGGCGTGTACGTCGGCCGGCCGATGCTCCATGGTCAGCGCGTGCAGGTCGGCGATGAAGATCAGGGATTCGCCGTACGCCTGGTCGGCGATCATCGGACGGATCGCGCCGAGGTAGTTGCCGAGGTGCATTAACCCGGTGGGCTTGAACCCGGAGATGCGCCGGGTCGGCCGAGCGGCGGCGACTGCGCTGTTGTCAGCCGTAGCGGCGGCGGTCGCGGTGAGCGTGGTCATGTCGGACTCCTTGGGATTCGGGGCTACGCCGACCCGATCCAGACCGTCCGAACACGCGAAACGGCCGCCCGGTCGGGCGGCCGCGTGGGAAATGGATACGCGAAACGATGGCCGCCGTTAGGCGGGCCACCAACCTTGGACGAGAGCGCAGGTGTTTCGCATAGCGGCGAGTCTAGCGCACCTTGGCGCTAGGGTGAGCCCTGTGCCGAGCCTCACCCGCGCCGCGGCGCACGAGCGAGCAGCGTCGATCCGCGTCGATGCGTACGATGTCGATCTCGATCTGACGACCGGCGACGAGCGGTTCGGTTCCACGACGAGGATCCGCTTCAGCGCGACCAGTCCGGGTCTGTCGACGTTCGTCGAGGTCCGGCCGCACCAGCTGCGATCGGCGACACTGAACGGCATCCCGCTCGACGTGACGACCTGGCACGACGGCCGGCTGCCGCTGCCGGATCTGGCCAGCCGTAACGTGCTCGTGGTCGAGGCGGACATGTCCTACACGAACACCGGACAGGGTCTGCATCGCTTCACCGACCCGGCCGACGGTCGCACCTATCTCTACGCGGCAAACTTCCTCGACCAGGCGCCGACCGTCTTCGCCTGTTTCGACCAGCCCGATCTCAAGGCACCGTTCACCGTGCGCGTCACGGCCGATCCGTTGTGGATCGTCGCCGGTAACGGCGGCGGCGACGGCGGCCGAGCCCGGACGCTGGGAGCTCGCGACGACACCTCCGCTCGCCACATACTTCGTGACGCTGATCGCCGGGCCGTATCACGCCGTACACGACGAACACGACGGCATCCCGCTCGGCGATCTACGCCCGTACGTCGCTCGCCGCCGCGCTCGATCAACAAGCCGCCGAGCTCTTCGCGATCACCCGCGCCTGCTTCGACCGCTATCACGAGCTGTTCCGCGTACGGTATCCGTTCGGCGCTTACCGGCAGGCCTTCGTGCCCGAGTTCACGATGGGGGCGATGGAGAACCCGGGCTGTGTCACGTTCCGCGACGACTACGTCTTCACGTCCGCCGTGACCGACGCCGAGCGCGAGGGGCGAGCGCTGGTCATCGCGCACGAGATGGCGCACATGTGGTTCGGCGACCTCGTGACGATGTCGTGGTGGGACGACCTGTGGCTGAACGAGTCGTTCGCCGAATACCTCGGCCATCGGGTAACGGTCGAGGCCACCGAATTCACCAACGCCTGGACCACGTTCGCGCTCGGGACAAAGGCCTGGGGGTACGCGGCCGACCAGCGCCCGTCCACGCATCCCGTCTCGGCCGATGTCGTCGATACCGACGAGGCACTGCTGAACTTCGACGGCATCTCGTACGCCAAGGGTGCGGCCGTCCTGAAGCAACTCGTGGCACTCCTGGGCGACGAGGCCTTCTTCGCCGGACTACGAGCACATTTCGATGCGCATGCGTACGGCAACGCGTCCCTCGCCGACCTGCTCGGAGTGCTCGGCGACGCGAGTGGACGTGACCTCATCGATTGGGCGCATGTCTGGCTGCGCACGGTCGGCGTCAGCACGCTGCGCCTCACCACGGCGTACGAAGAGACGGGCACGTACGCCGACGTCTGGCTGACGCAGGAGTCCCCGCATGCCATGCGGCCGCACCGGTTCCGGCTCGGCGCCTACGTCGAGTCGGGCGGCACGACGACCCGGCGCGAGGTCGTCGACGTGGACATCGATCCACGCCGCGACGACGGGTCGGCCGAGGTCGGCGCACTTCGCGGGCAGCCGATCGCGGATCTTCTGTTGCCTAACGACGAGGATCTGACGTACGCGAAAATCCGACTGGCGCCGGCGGACCTGGGGCGCCTCGCGGCCGTGCTGCCCACGATGCGCGATTCACTCGCCCGTGCGCTGCTCTGGGGCAGCGCCTGGGATCTCACCCGCGACGCGGAGTACGCGGCGGACTGGTTCGTCGATCTGTGCCGAGCAGCACTGCCGGTCGAGTCGGATGTGGCGATCTTTGCGGAGGTCGTCGGCTATGCGCGCGACTACGCCATCGCGCGCTACCTGCCGCCGGAGACGACCGCGGCCGGGCGCCGCACACTGGCCGGCGCCACCCGTGGATCGTTCGATCGTGCCGAGGGTGACTCGGGCCGCCGCCTGGCCGCCGCGCGCGCGATGATCACCTTGGCTGGGTCGGACGATGTCGACTGGTTGCGGGACTGGCTCGACCCGACCGGTGTCACCCGACCCGCCGATCTCGCGATTGACGCCGAGCTGCGGTGGCTCATCGTCGGCCAACTCGCGTCACTCGGCGCGGCCAGCGACGCCGAAATCGACGCCGAATTCGATCGTGACCGCACGGCCATCGCCGCCGAGCACGCGGCGACCGCCCACGCCGCACGTCCCGACGCGGCGGCGAAGGCGAGCGCGTGGACCGTTTTGATCGACGACGACACGCGATCGAATCGGCTGTTGTTCGCGACCGCGCGAGGGTTCTGGCAGCCCGATCAGAGCGACCTGACGGCGTCCTATGTGGATCGCTATATCGCCGATGTGCCAGCGATGGCAGCCCGGCGGCCGGCTCAGGTCGCCGAGCGCATTGCTACTCTCGCGTTTCCGTCCTACGCGATCGATGCCGGCTCGCTCGCGGCGATGACGCGCATGCGCGACGATGATTCGCTGGTGCCGGGGCTCCGACGAGCATTGATCGACGAGACCGACGAGCTCGCTCGATCCGTCGCGGCCCGCGACCTCGCCGCCCATCTGAAACGGGCGCGCGACGACGAGCGGAAAGACGAGGAGAGGAAACGCGGATGATCTTCGATCCGGCCGAGTCGATCTCGGTCGACGAGCGCGCGGCGCTCCAGACTCAGCGTCTGCGCTCGCTGGTGAATTCGCTCCTCGCCGTAGACGGTGGTCGGCAAGGCGAGCGGCTCCGGGCGGTCGGCATCGACTCCGGTGCCGAGGTGACGCTCGCGGACCTCCCACACCTGCCGACCGTCGGAAAACGTGACCTCTGGGACGCGTACCCGTTCGAGATGCTTGCCGTACCGATCGAGGACTGCGCGTGCGTTCACGGGTCGTCCGGCACGAGTGGCCGACCGACACTCGTTGCCTACACCGACGCCGATCTCGATCTGTGGGCGCACGTGGTGGCTCGCAGCCTGGTCGGCGCCGGTGCCACGCCGAAGTCGTTGATACACAACGCATATGGCTACGGCCTGTTCACCGGCGGCCTCGGCATCCATCACGGCGCCCGGGCGCTCGGCGCGACCGTGGTGCCGATGTCCGGCGGGCAGACGGCCCGTCAGCTCCGTCTGATGCAAGATCTCAAACCCGACGTGCTTACGTGTACGCCGTCCTATGCGATCTACCTTGGCGAAGCGGCACGAGCCGAAGGCATCGATCCGGCGTCACTCTCGCTGAAAGTCGGAGTCCACGGCGCCGAGCCGTGGACGGACGCGATGCGGTTTCAGATCGAGGAACTGCTCGGCATCCGGGCCCTTGACATCTACGGGCTGTCCGAGGTCATCGGGCCCGGAGTCGCGTGCGAGACGCTGCACTCGGGCGGCTGGCTGCACGTACAGGACGATGTGTTTCTGGTCGAGGCGCTCGATCCGATGACGGGTCAACCCGTGCCCGACGGCGAACTCGGTGAACTTACCTTCACCACGCTCACCAAGCAGGCGCTCCCGCTGCTCCGCTACCGTACGGGTGACCTGGCTCGACTCGACCACGCGCCGACTCCGGTCGACGACGCGGAGACCGCGTGGCGAACATCGGTCAAGATGAGCAAGATCGTTGGGCGCGCCGATGACATGCTGATTGTCCGGGGCGTGAACGTCTATCCGAGCGAGGTCGAGGCCGTCGTGCTGGCCGAGTCGGGCGTCGGGCCGCAGTACGTGTTGGTGATCGACGAGCGGTCGACGCTACCTAGGATGATCGTCTGTTGCGAGTCCGATCTGGACGGCTCGGCGGTGTCATCACGCCTCGTCGGCGCGTTGGCGGCACGGCTCAGCATGTCGTGCGACGTACACGTCCTGCCGACCGGCTCATTACCCCGTACCGAGGTCGGCAAGGCCGTCCGCGTGCTGCGATGGTCGTCGGGCGACGCACCGGTGGCGGGCCTCTAAGCCTCTAAGCCGCGGCGACGGTCGCCGCTCCGCACGTCGCTCGGCTCGCCCAAGATCACCGCAACTTCTGTGAAGTCGCCCAATAAATTGCGCCGCCGGCGGGCGACTTCACGGAAGTTGCGGCCGCGTCATGGCGCGGGGCCAGCGTGGATACGATCTGGTCATGGACCTGGACGACAACGTCGCCGCCTCGATGCTGATGCGGGAGCGCCGGGTGGGCATCATGGGCGGCACGTTCGATCCGATCCACCACGGCCACCTCGTGGCGGC
Source organism: uncultured Actinomycetota bacterium (assembly GCA_963818495.1). Classification (GTDB taxonomy): domain Bacteria; phylum Actinomycetota; class Actinomycetes; order Mycobacteriales; family Micromonosporaceae; genus DASQPR01. Next base: position 641,451 of record CAWFSH010000008.1, on the reverse strand, counting down.
GAGTGAGGTCGCGGATCGGTTCAGCCTGGACGAGGTCGTGTTTGTGCCGACCGGACGTCCCTGGCAGAAGGACGACGGTGTCAGCTCCGGCGAGGATCGTTACCTGATGACGGTCATCGCGACCGCCTCGAATCCGCGGTTCGCGGTAAGTCGGGTCGACATCGACCGCGAGGGTCCGACGTACACCGTCGACACCGTACGGGACCTGCGTGAGGTGTACGGGGCGGCAACGCAACTGTTCTTCATCACCGGCGCCGACGCGCTCGGGAGGATCTTGTCGTGGAAGGATGCCGACGAGATCTTCAAGCTCGCGCATCTGGTCGGCGTCACGAGACCGGGGTTCGAGCTGTCCGATGATCATCTGCCGGCCGAATCGGTGAGCCTCATCGAAGTGCCGGCCATGGCCATTTCGTCGACGGCCTGCCGCGAACGCGTCGCGGCCGGTCATCCGGTCTGGTATCTCGTGCCGGACGGCGTCGTGCAATACATAGCAAAGCGGCGTCTGTACCGAAAAGAGGACGTACCAGGCAAATAGTCAGACTTGGGCAAATGATCAAGCGGGTAAATGATCAACCGCGCGCCTGGACCGGCGGCGGCGCGGTTGTGAGACGCTTGAATGACGCGGCGGCGGCGGCAAGCCGCCCTGAAAGCCGGCCGAACGTGGAAAGGAACCAGGTGCCAGCATCTGAGCGCGCTATCGAGTTGGCCCTTGCCGCGGCGCAAGCGGCGGCGGACAAGAAAGCCGACGACATAGTCCTCCTCGACGTCGCTGACCAATTGGTGATCACGGACATCTTCGTTGTCGCATCGGCGCCGAACGAGCGCCAGGTCGGCTCGATCGTGGACGCCATCGAAGAGGCGCTGCTCGCGCTGCCGGAGAAGGCTAAACCCGTGCGCCGCGAGGGCGAGCGGGCCGGCCGTTGGGTCCTGCTGGACTACGTCGACATCGTGGTCCACGTACAGCACGCCGAGGAACGTGAGTTCTACGCGCTCGACCGGCTCTGGAAAGACTGCGAACGCATCCCGTTCGTCGATCGCGATCTGGCCAACTCGGTGCCGGGCTCGTCCGCTGAGACGGCGTGAGCCGGCTGATCATCTGGCGGCATGGCCAGACCGAGTGGAACGCGACCGACCGGATCCAGGGCCACGCCGACGTGGGACTGGACGACATCGGCCGGGCGCAGGCAGCGGCGGCGGGAAAGCACATCGCCAACGATCATCCCGACGTGATCGTCTCCAGCGATCTGCGACGAGCCGCCGATACGGCAGCCGCACTCGCCGCGGTCACCGGGCTCACCGTCCGCCTCGACCCGCGGCTCCGCGAGCGATACTTCGGCGACTGGCAGGGCCTGACCAACGCCGAGGTCCGCAACGCGTACCCGGACGTATGGGCTCGTTGGCGGCGCGGCGAGCCTGCCGACGCGGCCGGCATCGAGGACATCGGCACGCTGCGACAGCGAGCGCTCGATGCGATGACTGACGCCGCCCAACTCGGCGGCACCGTTGTGGTGGTGACCCACGGCGGGACGGCGAAGCAGGCGATGGGTTCGATGCTGGGCTGGCCGTCGGATGTGTCAAGCCGGATCATGGGCCTGATGAACTGTCACTGGGCCGACATCCAATGGCATGCCCACCGCAGCGGCTGGGTTCTGCACTCGTACAACGTCGGCGTCGTATCGGGATTGTCGGTCGCATCCGACCGGGCCCCCGCTCCGCCGGCGAGTCGCGACCGGACCGACGACGTCCCGACGACGGTGGCCGGCGGAGCACCTCACTGATCGAGCGCGGTTGGGTAGGCACTGTGGCGTGGCGTTGATCGCGCACCGTGGCGTCGCGTTGATCGCGCGCCGCGAGCGCCGATCGGATACGGTGCCGGCATGGCCCGTATCGCGGTAGTCACCGACTCGACGGCCTACCTCCCACCTGAGCTCGCCGCCGCGCACGAACTGACGGTCGTGCCGCTGACCGTGGTCATCGGCGGCCGGGAAGGCCTCGAAGGCATCGACATCACGCCGACCGACGTCGCTGCGGCGCTGGTCGCCCGGCGGGGCACCGTCACCACGTCGCGGCCGGCACCGGCCGAGTTCGAGGCGGTCTATCGCGCGCTCCACGACGCCGGAGCCACCGGCATCGTCTCGATACATCTGTCGTCCAAGCTCTCCGGGACGTACGAGGCCGCGATGCTTGCGGCGGCGAATTGCGCCGGCCCCATCGAAGTCATCGACGGGCTGTCGGCCGGCATGGGCTTCGGCTTCGGCGCTATCGCGGCGGCCGAAGTCGCCGCCGTCGGTGGAACCATCGACGCGGTCTGCGAGGCGGCCCGCGTCGCCATCGACAACACGAGCGTGCTGTTCTACGTCGACAGCCTGGAGTATCTGCGTCGAGGTGGTCGCATCGGCGCGGCGTCCGCGCTGCTGGGAACGGCCCTGTCGGTCAAGCCGATTCTGCACGTCAGTGACGGCGCCATCGTGGTTCGTGACAAGGTCCGTACGGCCAGCCGAGCCATTGCCCGCATGGTCGATCTGGCCGTCGAGGCGGCCGGTGACGCCGACGTGGACATCGCCGTCCACCATCTGCTCGCGCCGGAGCGTGCCGCGCAGATCGAGGCGGCGGTCGTCGAACGGCTGGGCGACAAGGTCCGGCTCACCTATACCAGCGAGATCGGGGCGGTTGTCGCCGCCCACGTCGGTCCGGGCCTCGTGTCGATCGTGTTGCATCGCCGCTGACGGCTGTCCACAAGCGCCCTCACCATCCACAGTTGGCGGTCGTCACGTTCGTGGGTTGCCCGATCTCGCGCTTAACGTGCCCGGGTGCGCAGAAGCGATCAGCTCCCAGACCCATTGGTATCACGGCGATTCGAGCAGATCTGGACGTCTCCGCCCTCGTCAAGCGGACGTAACCGCGAGTTCGGTTACACCGGCACCGACGGCACCGACGGCACTGGCGGTGAGGTCAATGCTGGCGCGGCGGACGACAGCGTCGCCGCGCTCTCGGCGTCGGGCACCGGCCACTCGCGCGCCTGGTCGGCGGACCCCCTGTCAGAGCCGCTCGGCGGCGCCTTGACACTGGGCCATCGGCCGCACGCGGGGGAGCGAGCGTTGGCGGCGCTCAGCCCCCATCGCCGTGCGGTCAAAGCCCTGGCGGTCGTCGCCGCCTTCGTTGTCGCCACTTCCGCGTTTCTGGCCTGGCGCGCCCGACCGAGCACCGTCTGCCGTCGCGACCGGACCGACACCGGCGGCAACGGCCGGGCTCGTGGGTGCGCCGCCGATCAACAGCGGTCCGACGGTGATGCCCAGCACCTCGGCGACGAATGTCGCGACCGTGCTGGTGGTCGCCGTCGAGGGCAAGGTTCGCCACCCCGGTCTCGTACGGTTGCCGGCCGGTTCACGTGTCGCTGATGCGATCGAAGCGGCCGGCGGCGCCGAGCCGGGCACTGATCTGTCGTTCGTCAACCTCGCCCAGAAGGTCGTCGACGGCGAGCTGATCGTCATCGGGATGACGCCGCCGCCGGGTGTCGCCGCGACCACCGGCTCCAACTCGTCTGGATCGGGCGGATCCGGCGGCCCGGCCCAGCCCGGCGCGCCGATCAATCTGAATACCGCGACCGAGGCCGATCTCGACACGTTGCCCGGCATCGGTCCGGCGTTGGCCCAACGAATCATCGATTACCGCAGCCAGCACGGCGCGTTCCGGAGTGTCGACGAGTTGCGCAACGTGTCGGGCATCGGCGACGCGAAGTTCGCTGAGATCAAGGATCTGGTGACCGTGTGACCGCGTCGGGTTGGCCGGACGTACGACTCGCCGGTGTGGCCGCGGGCACATGGCTGGCCGCCGTCGCTGCACTCTGTACCGGCACCGCGGGCGCGATGTGGCTCACGGCGAGCGCGCTGCTGTGCGCCGTCATCGTCTGGATCGCCCCGATCCCGGTTGAGTGGGTGCGCCGTGCGCGTCTGAGCCGGACGTCACGACGAGCATGGCCGCGCGACGGAAGCGTGGTGAAAAGACCACGTCAACGCGCACGCCTCCGGATCCTGGCCGTGGTGGACGCCGATGCGCTGGGCCGTCCTGGCGTGCCTGGTCGGCGCCGTGGGTGGCGCCGGGTCTACGGCGGCCCAGCTCGTGACCGCGCATGCGCAGCCGCTCGCGGATCTCGCCCGGGCGCAGACTCGCGCGACGCTGTCCTTGACGGTGAGCGGTGATCCGCATCCGGTCGGGCGGCCAGGCATCGGCCCACCGACGTACGGGTTCGATGCGCGCCTAACTCGCGTGGCGACGGCCGGCACGAGGACACAACTATCGGCTCGGGTGTTCGTGCTGGCCAGCAACGATGCCTGGGCCGGACTACTGCCCGGGCAGCGCACGACCGTCGACGGTCGCCTCGGCGTGTCGAGCGGCGCCGACCTGGACGCCGCCGTCGTCTCGGTAACCGCGCCGCCGACGCTGGTCGGTCGACCGCCGTGGACTCAACGTGCGGCCGGTTCGCTCCGGTCCGGATTGCAACGCGCCTGCGTCGACCTGCCGACTCGGGTTCGAGGCTTGCTACCCGGGCTGATCGACGGCGACACGACGCACTTGGATCCCGCGGTCGCGACGGCATTCCGTACGACGGGCATGACGCATCTGCTCGCCGTGAGCGGCAGCAACGTCGCAATGATCATCGGCTTTGTACTGTTGCTGTGCCGATGGTCGCGGGCCGGACCGACGATGTCGGCCATCGTCTGCGGCATCGCGCTCGTTGGGTTCGTCATCCTCGTCCGCCCGACACCGAGCGTCTTACGTGCGGCTGCGATGGGCAGCATCGGCCTCGTCGCGCTCGCCACCGGTCGGATGCGCGCCGCCGTGCCCGCGCTGGCGACCGCGGTCACCGTCCTGATCGTCTACGACCCGGCGTTGGCGACGGACATCGGGTTCGGACTGTCCACGTTCGCGACCGCTGGGCTCCTGCTCATCGCACCGCATTGGCGCGACGCGTTACTGCGCCGACGCGTCCCCCGGGGAGCCGCCGAGGCGCTCGCCGTCCCGGCCGCCGCGCAGGTCGCCTGCTCGCCGTTGATCGCCGGGTTCAGTGGCACGGTCAGCATCATCGCCGTACCAGCGAATCTCGTTGCCGTCCCGGCCGTGCCGGCCGCGACGATCCTTGGCGTGGCGGCCGCGGTCATCTCACCACTGTGGCCGTCCGGCGCAGCCTTCCTGGCGTGGCTCGCGAGTTGGCCGGCGCGGTGGCTGCTCGTCGTCGCGGAGCGGGGCGCGGCCGCCCCGGATGCCGTCGCGGCGTGGCCCAGCGGCGTCTGGGGAGCGCTGGCTCTGGCCGCGATCCTGGCTGCCGGCATCGTTGCCGTCCGACACCGACCGGTTCGCATCGTCGCCGCAGTAGCACTGGTCGCGGGCGCGATCGGTGCGGTGCCCGTCCGGATCGTCGCGGGCGGTTGGCCGCCGGGGGACGCGGTGTTCGTCATGTGCGATGTCGGTCAGGGCGACGGCTCGGTCCTGCCGCTCGGCGGCGACGCCGCGATCGTGGTCGACACCGGACCGGAACCCGTCGCCATCGACGGATGTCTACGCCGACTTCGCATCGACTATGTGCCGCTCCTCGTCCTCACCCATTTCCACGAGGACCATGTCGGCGGCCTCGCCGGCGTGCTCGACGGCCGGCGCGTCGGCGCGATGGTGGTGTCGCCGTTCGACGACCCGACCACCGGCTATCGCGATGTGATCCGGACCGCGACGGCCGACCGCATCCCGATCCGCGTGCCGAGGATCGGGGAGGTGCTGACGTACGGTCCGGTACGTCTCACGGTGCTCGGGCCGGTCGCCCGCGTCACCGGCACCCGTTCGGACCCGAACAACAACTCGCTCGTCATCCGGGCCGACGAGGCGGGGGAGCGGATACTGCTGACTGGTGACGCGGAGATCGAAGAGCAGACCGAAGTGTTGGCGACGGTCGGGGCGGCGGCGCTCAAGGCGGACGTACTCAAGATGCCGCATCACGGGTCGGCGTATCAAGACTGGCCCTTCCTGGCGGCGGCCGATCCGGCGGCCGTGTTCGTGTCGGTCGGCGCGGACAATGAGTACGGCCTGCCGAGCATCGCGGCACTCGATCGGCTCGCCGCCGGTGGCGCACGGGTCCTGCGTACGGACGAAAGCGGCGACCTCGCCGCCGTCCGGACGACCAACGGGCTCGGTGTTTCGGTGCGTGGCCGGCAGCCCGGCCAGCAGCCACCATGACTCGTCGGCGGCGCCCGCGAACGTCCCGGACGGTTAGTCGGAGGTCGGCGGTACGTTCAGGATCAGAGTCGCGTCCGGGCTCCGCAGATTCAAAATGTCACCCGATCGACTACAGCGCTGAGTGATGTGAGGGATACCGTCCGTGGCATTGATCGTTCTAGGATGGGCGGCGTGACGTTGGCGCCCTCCCCGATTTGTCTGATTACCGGCGACGAAGAGCTCCTTGTCGCGCGCGCCGTCGACGTCGCAGTTTCCACCGCCCGCGCTCGCGACGACGCAGCTGAGCTGCGCGAACTCGATGCGGCCGGCGCAACGCCGGGTGAGCTTGCCGAGCTGGTGAGCCCGTCATTGTTCGGCGGCGGCCGCATCGTGGTGCTCCGCAACGGCCAGGATGCGCGTAAAGAGCTTGTCGCCGCGCTGCTCGACTACGCCGGCGACCCGGATCCCGACGTGTTGCTCGTCGTCGTGCACCCGGGGGGAGCCAAGAACAAGGCGTTTGCCGACGCGCTCCGATCTGCGGGCGCCGAGGTGATCACGGCCGCGAAGATCACTCGCCACCGTGACCGCGTCGATTTCATCCGCGCCGAATTCCGCCGCCTCGGCGGCACGTGCCCCGAAGACGCGGCCGAGGCGCTGCTAGTCGCGGTCGGCAACGACCTTCGCGAACTCGCCGCGGCGGCAGCCCAGCTCGCGTCCGACACGGGCGGCCGCATGACGGCCGAGTCTGTGTCGCGCTACTACCGCGGACGAGCCGAAGTCAGCGGCTTTGCGGTGGCTGACGCCGCGATGGTCGGCGATGTCCCGGCCGCACTCGAGGCGCTGCGCTGGGCCTTGCAGGTGGGCGTCGACCCGGTGCCGATCGCGGATGCACTGGCGGATGGGGTCCGTACGGTTGCGCGCGTCGCGTCGGCAGGTCGCGGAAACGCATATCAGTTGGCGTCCACATTGGGCATGCCGGCGTGGAAGATCGAGCGCGCACAGCGCCAATCGCGCGGTTGGACGGCGGCCGGGCTCGTCGACGCGATGCACGCGACGGCCGTCTGCAATGCCGATGTCAAGGGCGGATCAGAAGATCGGGGGTACGCGTTGGAACGTGCAGTTGTCGCGATGAGCGCCGCCCGGAACCGGGAGGCATGAAATGACCTACCGCCGTCGTCGGTCATCGGCCGAGAGCCACCCGACGTGGTATGCGCGGGTGCTGCGCCTCAAGCACACTCATCCCGGTGGCATCCTCTGCTTTCTGCTGCTCGAGGGATCGTTCGGGATCGCTGGGCTGATGGCGTTGGCCGAGTTCGTCAACTGGTGGGGGGTGATCCTCCTGCCCCTGACTGTCGCGGTCTTCGTCAAGATCAACGACTTGGTCGCCGGCGTGTTTTCCCGCCCTGACCTGTATCGGCGCGGTCGCACGACCGTGCTCCGCCCGGTGATCTGGGCCCGGGGAGTCGCATCCGTGCCGATCGCGACGGGCGCCCAGCAGAGTGAGTTGGCCGCTCCGGCGAAGGTGCAGTGGGTCCCACCACGCGCACCGAGCGCGATGTACGGCGTGTCCCTTGCACGTCGCAACGAGGACGCCTCGGTGGGAGCTCCGGTGGTCACCCGTCCGGCAACCCGTCGTCACGCAACGAACCAGCGCCGATTCATCACGGCTACCGCGCTGCGCCAACCCGGCGGCGTCACACGCTGAACCGGCTCGACGACGATCGGCGAGCGGCGGCCGGCAGAAACTCGAACGTCACCGGAGGTCGTCCGAGGAGCTGAGCACTGCATGAAAACAGGGCGTCGGAGCTCGCGGCTCCGACGCCCTGTTTCCACATACAGGTCCGTCAGCGTGGCGCGGTGTGCGCCAGTGTGATCAGGCGGCCTCAGCGGTCAGCGCGTGCTGACGCTTGGCAATCGCCGACTTGCGATTCGCCGCCTGGTTGGCGTGAATGACGCCCTTGCTCACTGCCTTATCGAGTTTGCGCGAGGCGTCGCGCATCAACACGGCCGCCGTCTCGGCGTCGCCGGCCTCGACCGCAGCGTGGTACTTGCGGATCGCAGTCTTCAGCGACGACTTGACGGCCTTGTTGCGCAGGCGCGCCTTCTCGTTCTGCTTGTTGCGCTTGATCTGGGACTTGATGTTCGCCACGCGACAGCCGTCCTGGTAGTTCCGGGAATGGTCATTACCCGATCAGTGCGAGCCGACCGGCGCGAGCGCACGCCAAACGGCACGCCACACGCGAGAGATCAGACTACCAGGCTCCCGCCGTACCGGCCAAAACACTCTGTCGGTAGCGCGACGGCAGCACGGACCGAAAGCCGGGCGGAGTCCGCGGTCGGCCGGCGAGTCCCGGATCCGGCTCGGCGCATGGGACGATAGACCGGTACGCGCATCGGCACCGCGACTTCTCGACCACGGAACGGACTACACCCCACTGTGTCAGCGACACCCGACTCGGCCGCGGCGACCCGGCTCCGGATCCACGCTGGGTCGACCGACCCGGCGCTCATCCGCAACTTCTGCATCATCGCGCACATCGACCACGGCAAGTCGACCCTGGCCGATCGGATGCTGCAGCTCACCGGCGTTGTCGATCCGCGCCAGATGCGGGCGCAATACCTCGACCGGATGGACATCGAGCGCGAGCGCGGCATCACGATCAAGAGCCAGGCCGTACGGCTGCCGTGGACCGTACGCGAGGGCGAGCGCACCGGAGAGCACGCCGTCCTCAACATGATCGACACGCCGGGCCACGTCGACTTCACCTACGAGGTCAGTCGCAGTCTGGCCGCGTGTGAGGGCGCGGTACTCCTCGTCGACGCGGCCCAGGGGATCGAAGCGCAGACGCTGGCCAACCTCTACCTGGCGATGGAGAACGACCTCACGATCATCCCGGTGCTCAACAAGATCGACCTGCCCGCGGCACAGCCCGAGCGTTACGCCGAGGAGCTCGCGCACCTGATCGGCTGCGAGCCCGACGACTGCCTGCGCGTGTCCGGCAAGACCGGCGAGGGCGTGCCCTACCTGCTCGACGAGATCGTCCGGCAGATGCCGCCACCGGTCGGCGATCCCGCGGCGCCGGCCCGCGCGATGATCTTCGACTCGGTGTACGACGTCTACCGGGGCGTCGTCACGTATGTCCGCGTGATCGACGGCCGCATCGAGGCGCGTGACCGGATCAAGATGATGTCCACGAACGCCACGCACGAGCTGCTCGAGATCGGAGTCATCTCGCCCGAGCCGATCAAGGGACCGGCGCTGGGCGTCGGTGAGGTCGGCTATCTGATGACCGGCGTGAAGGACGTCCGCCAGTCGCGTGTCGGCGACACCGTCACCATCAATGGCCGACCGGCCAAGCAGGCACTCGGTGGGTACAAGGACCCGAAGCCGATGGTCTACTCGGGGCTCTATCCGATCGACGGTTCCGACTACCCGAACCTTCGCGACGCCCTCGACAAGCTGAAGCTCAACGACGCCGCGTTGTCGTACGAGCCGGAGACCAGCGCCGCCCTCGGTTTCGGCTTCCGGTGTGGTTTCCTCGGCCTGCTGCACTTGGAGATCATCCGGGAGCGGTTGGAGCGCGAGTTCAACCTGGACCTGATCTCGACCGCGCCGAACGTGGTCTATCGAGTGGTGCTCGACGACGGCTCCGAGATGACGGTCACCAACCCGAGCGAGTATCCGGTCGGTCGAGTCGCCGAGGTGTACGAGCCGGTCGTACGGGCCACCGTACTGACGCCAAACGACTACGTCGGCGCCGTGATGGAGCTGTGCCAGGGCCGGCGCGGCACGTTGCTCGGCATGGACTACCTGTCCGCGTCCCGGGTCGAGTTGCGTTACACGCTGCCCATGGCCGAGATCATCTTCGACTTCTTCGACCAACTGAAGAGCCGGACCAAGGGGTACGCGTCCCTCGACTACGAGCCCACGGACGAGCAGAACGCCGACCTCGTCAAGGTCGACATCCTGCTGCACGGCGAACCGGTCGACGCGTTCTCCGCGATCGTGCACAAGGACAAGGCCTACAACTACGGCGTCACGATCGCGTCCAAGCTGCAGAAACTGATCCCGCGCCAGCAGTTCGAGGTGCCGATCCAGGCGGCCATCGGTAGTCGCATCATCGCCCGCGAGACGATCCGCGCGATGCGCAAGGACGTGCTGGCCAAGTGCTACGGCGGTGACATCACGCGGAAGCGGAAGCTGCTGGAGAAGCAGAAGGAAGGCAAGAAGCGGATGAAGATGGTCGGCCGGGTGGAGGTGCCGCAGGAGGCGTTCATCGCGGCGCTGTCCACCTCGGACTCGCCGGGCGACATCCGCGGGGCGAGCAAGAAGTAAGGGCGCCCCGCGGCTATTTCTGGGCGGCGTACACCTGCGCGATGACCGTAGTCGCGGCCACCGACGACACGGTTGGAGCCTGCGAGCGCGGAATCGAGCCCCACTCGCCCTTGGTCGCCGTCCACGCGAGATTGCCGAACTGCACCCGCTCCAGCCCGCTGTCCGACGCGTGCGCCACCAGCCAGTGCGCGTACTGCCAGCCGGCCTGCGGGCCGGACACGTCGAGGGCAAGCGAGTCGGGTGTCTCCGTGTGGACCGAGGCCGCGGTGCCCCAATCCTGCTTGAGGATGTTGGTCAGGTCGGACAACGCCCGTGGTCCGCGCGTCGTCGGCGTCGTCGACACGTTGCACGCAACGGCGGCGGACTTGTCGCCCATCAACGCGCTCGCGAGGATCTGTGCGTCACTGGCCCACTTGGCGTAGCCGGACGGTACCGCGCTGCGCTGCACGGCCTGGGCGGCGGCGGTGATGCTCAGACGCTGCCAGTCGTGCACGCGCAGCAGCGCTGCGTAGAACCGGCCGGCGGCGTACCGCGGGTTGGCGATCTCTGCCGGCGTGCCCCAGCCCTGCGACGGGCGTTGCTGGAACAGTCCGATCGAATCGCGGTCGCCGCCGTCGAGGTTGGCGAGCTTGGACTCCTGCAACGCGGTCGCGAGCGCCACGGTCACCGCGCGCTCGGGCACGCCACGGCGGATCCCGACGGCACTGATCGTGGCCGCATTGGCCATCTGGTCGAGGGTGAGCGTCACCTCGCCCGACGTCTTGGCGGTGCAGTATTCCGAGCGCAGCGGCAGCGTCAATTTCACGCCGCCGTTGAACGCGAACTTCCAGACGATGACGCCGATGGCGGCCAGGACGGCGAGGATCGCAAAGCACGCGATGACCGGCCGTGCTCGCACTGTCTCACGCTCCGCTGTCGGCAACCGGTGACTGCCGCCTCGTCGCAGCGGCCCTTCGCTCGACCACCGCGGTCACCCGCAGCGGTCAAGCTAGGGTAACGGCCGCATCAAGCGGTACGCCGAAACTTGGCGCGTGAGAACTGTCTGCGCCGATGACGTGGCCAAAGTCAAGTCCGCGGCAGCCACGACGGGTCGCGCTTCTCACGGAAGGCGGCCATGCCCTCGCGTCCCTCGTCAGAGCCGAAGTAACCGACCGACATCTCGGTCAGGACTCGGATGTCGTCGCGGAGCGTAACGGGGCGGTCGCGGCGGAGTAGCGACTTAGCCCCGCTCAGCGCGCCGGGAGCCCCCCGTACGAGCGCGGCGGTGTAGTGCGCCACGGTCGCGTCCAGCTCGGTCCCATCAACCGCGGTGGTCACCAGGCCGATCTCGGCCGCCCGGTCCCCATCGAACAGCTCGCCGGTCAGATAGAACTCGGCGGCGGCCCGAGGATCGAGCCGCGGCAACACGGTCGCCGAGATCACCGCCGGGATCACGCCGATCCGGACTTCGGTGAACGCGAACGTCGCGTTTCGCGTGCAGACCGCAATGTCGGCGGCCGCGATGAGTCCGAGCCCGCCCGCCCGAGCCGCACCGCCGACCCGTGCGACCACCGGCTTCGCCGACTCCCAGATTGCGACCAAGACGTCGCCGAGCCGGCCGACCGGCACTCGGCCGGTCTCCAGAGCCGCGGCGGTCTCGGTCAGGTCGGCGCCGGACGAGAACACCTGGCCCGTGTGACTCAACACGATCACCCGTACGGCATCGTCGCGCTCGGCGTCGTCCAGTGCGGCGAGGAGCTGCTCGATCAGGGCGACGGACAGCGCATTTCGGTTCGGCGGGCTGTCCAGCGTGAGCGTTGCGACACCGCGGCGCACCTCATAGCGGATCAGATCGGTCATGCGGGCAGACTAGACGCCATGGCGAGTCAGCTGCCCGACGGCGAGCCCGTGCCACGCTCCGGCGAGTTGCCGGCCGCGGCCCGGGCGAATGTCGGCGGCCGTGGCTTCGGCGTCTACGTCCACGTGCCGTTCTGCTCCTCTCGCTGCGGATATTGCGACTTCAACACGTACGCGCCGGGGGAGGGTGCCAGCCGGGACGGGTACGTCGACGCCGTACTCGCCGAGATCAAACTCGCGGGCCAGGTGCTCGACCCGGCGCCGGCGCGAGTGGACACCGTGTTCGTCGGAGGCGGTACGCCCACGCTGCTGCCGCCGGGCGACCTCGGCCGCATCCTCGACGCGGTCGACTCCACGTGGGGCCTCGCGACCGACGCCGAGATCACCACCGAAGCCAATCCGGAGTCGGTCGACCGCGCCAGCCTCACGGCACTGCGAAGCGGTGGCTTCAACCGGATCTCGCTCGGTATGCAGTCGGCCGCCCCAGGCGTGCTCGCGCTGCTCGACCGCAAGCACACGCCCGGCCGAGCCGTCGACGCGGCGCGCGAAGCTCGCGAGGCCGGATTCGAGCACGTCAACCTCGACCTGATCTACGGAACACCCGGCGAAACCGCGGATGATTTCGCCGCGTCACTGGACGCCGCGATCGGCGCCGGTGTCGACCATGTCAGCGCGTACGCCCTGATCGTCGAGGACGGGACGCGCCTCGCGGCGAGGATGCGGCGGGGCGAGCTGCCGTACCCGTCCGATGACGTGGCGGCGGACCGTTACGTGGCCGCGGACCGCGCCCTGTCCGCGGCCGGTTTCGACTGGTACGAGGTGTCGAACTGGGCCACGTCACCGGCCGCGCAATGCCGTCACAACCTGCTCTATTGGCAGGGCGGCGACTGGTGGGGCTTCGGGCCCGGTGCGCACAGCCATGTTGGTGGCGTCCGGTGGTGGAATGTGAGGCACCCGAGCACATATGCGGCCCGGCTGGCCGGCGGCGACTCGCCGGGGCAGGGCCGCGAGATCCTCACCGACGACCAGCGGCACACCGAGGACGTGATGCTCCGCTTGCGCCTGGCAAGTGGGCTTCCGCTCGACGCGCTGGATAGGGCCGGACGCGCGGCGGCGGCCCGCGCCCTCGGCGCCGGACTCCTCCAGTCGGGCGCGTTTGCCGGCCGTACCGCCGTCTTGACACCCCGCGGACGCCTGCTGGCCGACGCGGTCGTCCGCGACCTCCTGCCCTGATCCGGGCGGTGCCGCGCCAGCGGCGGTGCGGCTACTTGACGATCTTGAAATTCAATGGGTACGCATATAGCACGCCGTCGTTAGCCTTGATGCCGGCCACGATGCCGAAGATCGTTCCGGTCGCGGCCACCGCGAGCTGGAGCAGCCACAGCAGGCCGCCGATGGCCACACCGGCGCCAAACGGCAGGCTGCCGGCGCCGGAATGGAGCACCCAGAAGATCGAGCCGGCGACCGAGATCGGGATTTGGAAATTCAGCGCTGCCTTGGCGTGGGCCTGCGCGACCGGCGATTCGTGGCGAGTGGCCAGATATGCGATCAATGGCACGATGAACGCGGCCGGACCGAGCGAGATCAACGCGAGCGCGGCGCCGCCGAGGTGCGCGATCAGCGCCCACGTGCGGTCGTCAACGTTCGCGTATCCGCTCGGTGATTGGTAACCGGGCTGCTGGTGGCCGGTATGCGGGTTGCCGTTCGATCCGTGATCGTGCGGCGGCGTACCGGTCGGAGGAGTGCCGGCGCCGCGGTCGTCGGGTGGTGGTGTGGCGTCGGTCATGGCCGACAGGCTACGACTGCGGCTCACCCGGCACCAGCCCGCCGGCCGTGCGATCATCGCGCTCCGGCGGACGCCGTCGTAGACTGGCACTCGCTACTCTGGAGTGCCAGTGCCAGTCCGCCACCGGCCGCGACTGACGGGCCGCCACCGATCGCGCGGTCACCCCAGACCGACGGAAACGGAGCGTGCGATGCCCCTCGACGAGCGCAAACTCGACGTGCTGCGCGCCATCGTCGAGGATTACGTGGCGACCCAGGAGCCGGTCGGCAGCCGTGCCCTCGTCGAGCGCCACCAGCTTCGTGTGTCCGCCGCCACCGTACGTAACGACATGGCCGTGCTGGAGGACGAGGGTTATCTCCGGCAGCCGCACACGAGCGCCGGCCGGGTGCCGACCGACCGCGGCTATCGCCTCTTCGTCGACAAGTTGTCGCGCATCAAGCCGCTGTCGCCGGCCGAGCGCCGGGCGATCGAGCGGTTCCTGATCGGCGCGGTCGACCTCGACGACGTGGTGCACCGTACAGTCCGGTTGCTCGCCCAGGTCACGGGGCAGGTCGCGGTCGTGCAGTATCCGAGCCTGAGCCGGTCCTCCGTACGCCACCTCGAACTCGTACCGGTGTCGACCACGCGGTTGATGCTGGTGATGATCACCGACACCGGCCGGGTCGAGCAGCGGCTGATCGAGTTGCCGACGCCGACCGTTGAGAGCGAGGTCACGGCGATCCGTACGCTGATCAACGACAAGCTGGTGGGTCTGCGTCTGTCCGAGACGCCGATGCACATCCAGTCCCTCGTTGACGACGTGGATCCGACCCGTCGCGGCAGCGTGTCGGCGATCGCGGCGGTGTTGCTCGAGACATTGATCGAGCGTACGGACGAGCGCATCGCCCTCGCCGGAACGGCCAACCTGACCCGCGCCGGCGTGCTCGACTTCCAGGGCTCGATCCGACCGATTCTCGAGGCTCTCGAGGAGGAGGTCATCCTGTTGAAGCTGATCGGGTCGGCGGGTGAGGAGCCGCTGCGGGTAAGGATCGGCGACGAGAACGAGTTCGAACATTTGCGAGGCACGTCGGTCGTATCGACCGGGTACGGACCGAACGCGACGATCGTCGGCGGGATGGGCGTGCTCGGACCGACGCGGATGGACTACCCGGCGACGATCTCCGCGGTCAGCGCCGTTGCCCGCTACGTCGGCGACTTGCTGGCCCAGAACTGAGCCGGCGGCCGACGTGACCCAACGCACCACGGACCACCCCGACACATCTCGCGGACGTCCACGCCCGCGACCCTCGAAACATCTGGCGGGCGCCAGCGTCCGCTCGAGCATCACGGATTGAGGACGGCACACAGCAGTGGCGAACGACTACTACGGCACTCTCGGCGTGGCGCGCGACGCGTCCACGGACGAGATCAAGCGCGCCTACCGCAAGCTGGCCCGCCAATACCACCCGGACGTGAACCCGGATCCGGGCGCACACGAGCGGTTCAAGGAGATCAGCAAGGCGTACGAGGTGCTCTCCGACGACCAGAAGCGGCAGATCGTCGACCTCGGCGGTGACCCGCTCGCCAACGGCGGCGGCGCCGAGCACGGCCGGTGCCGGCACGTTCGTCGGCTTCCAGGACATCATGGACGCGTTCTTCGGCGGCGGGGCGACCCGCGGACCGCGATCGCGGACCCGCGCCGGCGCCGACGCCATCCTCCCGCTCGAGCTCGACCTATTCGAGACGGCGTTCGGCGTGGAGGCGCCGATCACGGTGGATACCGCAGTCGTCTGCGAGACGTGCGCCGGCGCCGGCACCGCGGCCGGGACGCATCCGCAGACGTGCGACACCTGCAACGGCCGTGGTGAGGTGCAGAGCGTCCAGCGGACGTTCCTCGGCCAGGTCATGACGGCCCGCCCGTGCGCCGCCTGCGGCGGATACGGGACGGTCATCCGCCATCCGTGCCCGACCTGCGGCGGGGACGGCCGCGTCCGTACGCGCCGGCAGCTCAACGTCAAGATGCCGCCCGGCGTCGAGGACCAGATGCGGATCCGGCTGGCCGGTCAGGGCGAGGTCGGCCACGGCGGCGGCCCGGCCGGCGATCTCTACGTGGAAATCCACGAGCGGACGCACGACGTCTTCTCCCGTAAGGGCGATGACCTGCACTGCCGCGTCACCGTGCCGATGGCGGCGGCCGCGCTCGGCACGCGCCTGACGATCAAGACCTTGGACAGCGAGGAATCGGTCGACGTGGCGCCCGGCACGCAGCCCTCGTCGACGGTCAAGCTGAAGGCGCGGGGCGTGCCGCACCTGCGCGGCACCGGCCGCGGTGATCTATTCGTGCACCTCGACGTCCGGACGCCGACGAAGCTCGACGCCGACCAGGAACGCATGCTCCGCGAATTCGCCTCCGTCCGGGGCGAGGAGCTGGCCGAGCTGTCCAAGCAGGGCGGGTTCTTCTCCCGGATGCGCGACGCGTTCAACGGCCACGCCTAGCCGTGTCGACGGCATGAGCGCGCCGCTGTTCCTGGTCGCGAGGCTGCCGGAGTCCGGCGCTGTGACACTCGACGGCCCCGAGGGCCATCACGCGGCGGTCGTCCAGCGGCTGCGCACCGGCGAACGGCTGCTGCTGGGCGACGGTCGCGGCAGCACGGCGTCCGCGCTGGTCACGGCCGTCGGCAAGACCGGGCTGACTGCCACGATCGAGAATCACTGGTACGTCGAACCGCCGGCCCCGCGTCTCGTGGTCGCCCAGGGCATCCCGAAGGGCGAGCGGGGCGAGTTGGCGGTGCAGGCGATGACCGAGGTCGGCGTCGACGAGATCGTGCCGTGGGCCGCGTCGCGCTGCGTGACGGTCTGGCGTGGCGACCGCGGTGCCAAGGCGCGCGACAAGTGGGTGGCGACCGCACGCGAGGCGGCAAAGCAGGCGCGGCGGTCCTGGCTGCCGGTCATCGCCGACGGGGCGGTCTCCACGGCAGCCCTCGCCGGCCGGGGCGCCGACGCCGTTCTCGTGCTGCACGAGGGCGCCGAGCTGCCGTTGTCGAGCGTTCCGTTGCCCGGTCGCGGCGAGATCCTCGTCGTCGTCGGCCCGGAGGGCGGCATCGCCGACGCCGAGATCGATGCGTTCGTCGCGGCCGGCGCGGTGCCGGTCCGCCTCGGGCGGAGTGTCCTGCGTACGTCGACAGCAGGCGTCGCCGCCTTGGCCGTCCTGGCGACGCGGCTCGGGCGCTGGTAACGAGCGGGATTCCCGGCGCTGGGTCGACCGATTCCTGGTGCGGTGTCCCGGGCCGCGCACCTACGTCTCTGCTGGCGTTGGTGCGTGCAAAGACGTACGGCTAGCGGGCCTGGCCGGAGTTCTTGCTGGCCATCAGGCTGGACTCGTCGACGGCCTCGAAGTCCTTGCCCGTCAGCGCGCCGAGGGCGTGTAGCGCGTCGTTGTTGAAGTGCGAGTCGGGTGCGCCGGAAATGAACCACGGCGAGCCGTTGTCGGCCACGATGACGCCGTACTTCTTCATAGCGATCGCCACGATCTTCGCCTGCGACGGCAAATGAGAGATGTCGACGCTCGCCTTGAGACGCAGCCGTAGACCCATCGGCGGCAGCGATGTGTCGTGCGACGACGACGCCTGGTGCCGGGCCGGCCAGAGGTAGCTCGCCTGGGTCGACGGCACGGTCACCCGGATCGCGTGGTTGATGTGCCCGGACTTCATGTCGGCCCACGTCACCAGGCCGGGGAGGATCGGCAGCCCGGCGGCGTCCGCCGAGGTCCAGCCGGCCGGACGGAGCTTGTTGCTCGCGAGGTCGAAGATCGCGCCGGAGCCGGCGGTCCAGCCGCCGGACTTCGGGTACGTGGCGAACAGCTCGTAGTCCATGCAGTGCGCCGGGTCGTAGAGGAGCACGTGGCGGTCGCCCGAACTGCTGGCGCCGCCTTCGATCGCCGGGCTCTTCGGGATCGGGTACGGGCCCCGGTCACTCTCGGACGCGTACTGGAAGGTGACCTTGACCTTGGCCTGCGTCGCCGAAACGGTGGTGATCGGAATGCCGATCGGTGCGCCCTGGTACTGGCCGGAGCCGAAGTCGGCGTGGACGCTGGCAGTCGTCCCGATGCTCGTGACGTACGTCGCTGACTTCGCCAGGACCGGCAGATGCGACACATCGGCACGCCAAACGTTGTCGGCCGGCAGGATCGAGCAGCCGTGCGCGGCCGGCAAGGTGGTCGAAGCCGGCGCCGGAGACGGCAAGGCCGACCGCGACGGTGTCGGGGACAGTGAGCCGGTCGGCGTTGCGCCGACAAGCAGAGGCGCCTGTGTGGCGACGCGCGCACCGTCGACGGTGCTGGGGCTGCTGGGCGGGCTGGAGCAGCCGGCCGCGAGAACGATCACGGCGGTCACGACGAGGGAGAGCCGGGCTTGGAGGCGCACCCGGGCATTCTGCGCCGGTCGGCGCGGCGGCTCAACTGCGCGGCGGATTCCCGTCGTACGAAGATATGGGGTTAAATCCCGCGTATGACGCGGCGGCTGTTTGTCATCTCGTACCGGTGGATCATTGCCGCACTGGTCGTGGCCGCGATCATCACGCAGCTCGCGCACACTGTCGGACTCAAGCCGCCGGGCAGCGTCGCGAACTTCTTCAGCTTCTTCACGATCGAGGCGAACATCATCGCCGTCGTGGTGTTCGTGATCGGCGCGATTCCCGGCCGCGAGCCGGACTCGCGCTGGTACGACCTCGCGCGCGGGGCCGCGGCGACGTACATGTCGGTGACTGGCGTCGTGTACGCCGTATTGCTCTCCGACCTGCCAGTCGCGGCCGACTCGACGATTCCCTGGGTCAACGAGGTCTTGCACTATCTGATGCCGCTCGTGGTGTTCCTCGACTGGCTGTTCGTCCCGCCCAAGTACGTGATCCGGTTCCGGGAGTCGCTCACCTGGGCGGCGTTCCCGCTCCTGTACGCCATCTACAGCCTGATCCGCGGCGCGGCGACTGAACTGGTATCCGTACCCGTTCCTCAACGTCGACATGCACGGTCTCGGGCGGGTGCTGGTCAACTGCATCGGCATCGGCATCGGCACGTTCCTGTTCGTGGCTGCGATCGGCTGGCTCGGCAACGCTATGCACAACGGCCGGAGCGGCCGCCCGTCGGCCACGACCGGGCGCAGCGTCGAGTGACACGGCGTCGAGTCCAGCCGGCGAACCGCGGATAGCGCCGCAGTTCGCTCCGCGCGAACGGCACACGAAGGCATATTTGGGCCACAACCGGATACGCGAAGGCGTGCCGTCGGTCCGAGTGGATACCATGGAATCTCCACAGACTCACCGGGAAGCCAGGTCCACCGGCAAACCGCGTCACCGGGAAACCGGGATCCTATTCACACGCTGATCCAGCAAGAAAGGCGGACAGGCCAGCCGGCCCACCCATGACCACAAGCCCTCCACCTAGCACCGCGACGTCGATGCCGGTCTCCGGCCAACGTGGTGCCCGGGTTCAAACCAAGATCACTGTCGACGATCCACGGCTGATGGTCAACCTGCTCGGGCCGGGCGACGAGATGCTCAAACTCATCGAATCCTCGCTGGACAGCGACATCCTGGTACGTGGCAACGAAATCACCGTGTCCGGCTCGCCAGCCGACAATGCGCTAGCCGAGCGCGTCTTCGCCGAGTTGCTCGAGCTCATCGACAAGGGCGAGACCCTGAACCGGGATTCGGTCCGCCGCATCGTCGGCATGATCAAGCAGGGCACCGAGGAGCGTCCGGCCGACGTCCTGACACTCAACATCCTGTCCCGGCGTGGGCGCACGATTCGGCCGAAGACGCTGGGCCAAAAGCGCTATGTCGATGCCATCGACCAGCACACGGTCAACTTCGGGATCGGACCGGCCGGCACCGGCAAGACATATCTGGCGATGGCGAAGGCCGTGCAGGCATTGCAGGCCAAGCAGATTAACCGCATCATCCTGACCCGGCCGGCGGTCGAGGCGGGCGAGCGGCTCGGGTTCCTGCCCGGCACGCTGTACGACAAGATCGACCCCTACCTGCGGCCGCTCTACGACGCGCTGCACGACATGCTCGACCCCGAATCGATCCCGCGGCTGATGCAGGCCGGCACGATCGAGGTCGCCCCGCTGGCGTACATGCGCGGACGCACGCTGAATGACGCCTTCATCATCCTCGACGAGGCGCAGAACACGACGCCCGAGCAGATGAAGATGTTCCTCACGCGACTGGGCTTCGGCTCCAAGATCGTGGTGACCGGCGACGTGACGCAGGTCGACCTGCCCTCCGGCACCCGCAGCGGGCTGCGGGTCGTGGAGGAGATCCTGGGCGGCGTCGAGGACGTGCACTTTTCGCGGCTGACGAGCGCCGATGTCGTCCGTCACCGGCTGGTGAGCGACATCGTCGACGCGTACGCGCGGTGGGACGAGGTGCAGGCCGACGGTGTCCATGCGCTACCCGGGCGCGACGGTGCGGCCGGCCACGGCCGGGCCGCCGGAAGCCGTACGAATCGACGACGTTGAGTCGCGAACGCGGCCTCGATACCCGTCGGCGACTCTCATCGGCCACCTGACCGCTACAGTCGAGTGATCGATCACTCGAGAGCACACCGAACTCGAGATCGCACCGAATCCGCCAAGACCGCCAGTTCATGCCAAGACCGCCAGTTCTGCCAAGACCGCCAGGAGCCCAGAGCGAAGTGTCCATCGAGATCGCCAACGAGTCCGGCGTCGCCGTCGATTCCGACCAGGTGCTCGCCGTCGCCCGCTACGTGCTCGACGAGATGGGCGTGAACCCGCTGGCCGAGCTGTCGGTGCTGCTCGTGGACATCGAGTACATGACCGAGCTGAACCATCGGTGGATGGGTGGCGATGGCCCGACCGACGTCCTCGCCTTCCCGATGGAGGAGTCGAGCGTCGATCACGGCCCGAGCGAGTCGCCCGGCGAGCCGGCGCTGCTCGGCGACATCGTGATGTGCCCGGAGGTCGCGGCGAAGCAAGCCGCCGCGGCCGGCCATGGCGCCGACGACGAGATGCACCTGCTGACCGTTCACGGCGTGTTGCATCTGCTCGGCTACGACCACGGCGAGCCGGACGAGGAACGCGAGATGTTCACGCTGCAGGCTCGCCTGTTGGGTGGCTGGCAGACGAGCGTGGGCCGGCCTGTGGTTGGCGCACCGGCCGTGCCCGATCGTGCGTCGCCGCCGGACGCCCCGGGCGCGGGGCATCGCGACTAAGGGTTCGAGATGGCCAATCAAGGATTGCCCGATACCCAGCTCGTTATCGTCGCGGTGCTGTTGCTCCTTCTCGGTGGTCTGTTCGCCATGACCGACTCCTCGCTGCAGCGGGTCTCGGCGGCTCGGGTCACCGAAATGGTGCGCGACGGCGTGCGCGGGGCGAAGGCGCTGCAGGCGATCCTCGGCGACCGCTTGGTGCGACACCTGAATCTGCTGTTGCTGCTGCGGGTGTTCTGCGAGCTGGGTGCGACCACGCTCGTGGCGCTCGTGGTGTTCGACAGTCTCGACACCCAGTGGCTGTCGGCCCTGATCGTCGCCGGTTCGATGACGATTCTGACCTTCGTCGTGGTCGGGGTGGCCCCGAGGACGATCGGTCGCCAGCACGCGTACACGGTGGCCCGATACGCGGCGCCGATCGTGCGCTGGCTGGGCCGCGTCCTGAACCCGCTCGCGTCACTGCTCATCCTGATCGGTAATGCGTTCACGCCGGGTAAGGGTTTCCGGGACGGCCCGTTCGCCTCGCAGGTCGAGCTGCGCGAGCTGGTCGATCTGGCCGAGCAGCGCGGGTTCGTGGAGCACGGCGAGCGCGACATGATCCACTCCGTGTTCGCGCTCGGCGACACCATCGCCCGTGAGGTCATGGTCCCGCGGACCGACATGGTTTACCTCGCCGAGAACGCGACCCTTCGCCAGGCCCGCGCGCTCGCGCTGCGTTCCGGGTTCTCCCGGGTCCCGCTGATCGGCGAGAACATCGACGACGTGCTCGGCATCGTCTACCTGAAGGACGTCATCAAGGCGATCGACGCCGGCCGCTCGGAGAACGATCTCGCGCGCGACGTGATGCGGCCGGCGATCTACGTGCCGGAATCGAAGCCGGTCGACGATCTGCTGTCGGAGATGCAGGCCGCCCGCACGCATATGGCGATCATCGTCGACGAGTACGGCGGCACCGCCGGCCTCGTGACGATCGAGGACATCCTCGAGGAGATCGTCGGCGAGATCACCGACGAGTACGACGTCGAACGGCCCCCGGTCGAGCACCTCGGCGACGGGTCGATCCGAGTCACGGCTCGGCTGCCGGTCGAAGACCTGGGCGAGTTGTTCGACGTGGACCTGCCGGGCGACGAGGTGGAGACCGTCGGCGGCCTGCTGGCCCAGGCGCTCGGCCGGGTGCCGATTCCTGGCGCGCGGGCCACCGTCGACGGGCTTCTGCTCACGGCCGAGGGCACCACCGGCCGGCGCAATCGCATCGACACGGTCCTCGTCCGGCGCGCCGAACCCGACGACAAGGAAAAGGCCAACCTGCGAGAAAGGCAATCCGCCGATGTCTGACGCGCCCACCGGCAAGCCCGAACGCTGTCGGCCGAGGACGCGAAGTTGGTCACCCTCGCGCGGGCCGCGCGGGCCCGGTCGAGCGCTTCCGAAGGAGCGGCGGTACGGGATGGCGACGGCCGCACGTACGCCGGCTCATCGGTCGCGCTGCCGTCGCTGTCACTGACCGCCTTGCAGTTTGCCGTCGCGTCGGCGGTGAACGGGGGCACCGGCACGATCGAGGCGGCCGTGGTCGTCACCGGAGCCGAGTCGCTCGACGCCGCCGGCCGGTCCGCGGTGCACGACGTGAGCCCGGGCGCGCCGATCCATCTCGCGTCGCCGTCCGGTGACGTCCTCGCGACGTACGCGGACTGACGGCATGTCCGATCCGTACCGGGCCGGGTTCGCGTGCTTCGTCGGCCGGCCGAACGCCGGCAAGTCGACGCTTACCAACGCGATCATGGGCCAGAAGATCGCGATCACGTCGAGCAAGCCGCAGACCACACGACATGTGATCCGGGCGGTGCTGCACCGACCAAACGCCCAGCTGGTGCTGGTCGACACGCCGGGTCTGCACCGGCCGAGAACATTGCTCGGCGAGCGCCTGAATGACCTCGTACGGCAGACCTGGAGCGAGGTCGACGTGATCGGCCTGTGTATCCCGGCCAACGAGCCGATCGGCCGCGGTGATCGCTTCATCAGCTCGGAGATGGCCGAACTGAAGCCGACGATGGTCGCCGTCGTGACGAAGACCGACCTGGTTGACCGCAAGACCCTCACCGAGCAGCTCGTGGCCGTGAATCAGCTGGCCGACTTCGCCGATATCGTGCCGTGCAGCGCGGTCTCCGGCGAGCAGCTCGACGTGCTGGTCGACGTGTTGAGCCGGCACCTGCCGCCCTCACCGCAGCTCTACCCGGACGGGATGATCACCGACGAGCCGGAGCAGGTGCTCGTCGGCGAGCTGATCCGCGAGGCGGCGCTGGAGGGCGTACGCGATGAGTTACCCCACTCGATCGCGGTCATCGTCGAGGAGATGCAAGTCGAGGGCCGGCTGACCCGGATCTTCGCCGACCTCTACGTGGAGCGCCCGTCGCAGAAGGCGATCGTCATCGGACATCAGGGATCGCGGTTGCGTGATGTCGGCAGCCGGGCCCGAGCCGGCATCGAGGAACTGCTCGGCACGAAGGTCTATCTCGATCTGCACGTACGCGTGGCCAAGGAGTGGCAGCGCGACCCGAAGCAGCTGCGTCGTCTGGGTTTCTGACCGCTCCGGGCTAGTCGCAGTCGGGCAGCCGTCGGCCGCCACGCCAGTTGTACGGAACATGGGCGGTTTCGACGGCCCGCGAGCGCCGAAGTCCCGCACAACCCGGCCCAACGCGGCACCAACCCGACACACGATCCGTCGCACCGGCGGGCGAGAATGGCAGGCGTGGTCGCCGGATTCCGTACGAAGCTCTATCGCGATGACGCGGTCGTGCTGCGCTGGCAGAAGCTCGGCGAGTCGGACCGGATCGTCACGCTGTTTACCCGGCGGCACGGCATCGTGCGCGCGGTCGCCCGGGGCGTACGACGGACCAAGTCCAAGTTCGGCGCGCGGCTCGAGCCGTTCGGTCACGTCGACATCCAGATCGCCGAGGGCCACAGCACCCTCCATACGGTCGCCCAGGTCGAGGGCATCGAGCTGTACGGTGGCCGGATCGCCGACGACTATCCGCGCTATACGGCGGCGAGCGCCATCGCCGAGACCGCCGAGCGGCTTACCGCGATCGAGAATGAGCCGTCGCTGCGACTGTTCCTGCTGACCCTCGGCGCTCTGCGCGTGCTGGCGTCGGGGGAGCACACCGCGTCGCTCGTGCTCGATGCGTATCTGTTGCGCGCGATGGCCGCCGCCGGATGGGCACCGGCGCTGGACGCCTGCGCCGTCTGTGGCACGCCGGGAAAGCACGCCGCTTTCTCCGTACCGGCGGGTGGGGCCGTGTGCCCGGACTGCCGACCGCCCGGCGGCTCCCATCCGGCCCCGGCCACTCTCGATCTCATGGTGGCCCTGGCCGGCGGTGACTGGGTGCGCGCGGACGCCGCCGACGCGGGTCCCCGACGTGAGGCATCTGGCCTGGTGGCGGCGCACCTGCAATGGCATCTCGAGCGCGGGTTACGCTCGCTGCCGCTGGTGGATCGAGCAGACCGGGAGCGTGCGTGATCAGGACCACAACCCGCCGTCGGGAGTGGGTAGCGCCGTCGGCGCATCCATCCGGTGCGCGGCCACCGGAATTGCCGGCCGCGGCCATGCCCGATCACGTCGCGATCATCATGGACGGCAACGGGCGGTGGGCGAAGCAGCGCGGTTTGCCGCGCACGGAGGGGCATGCCCGAGGCGAAGCCGCGCTGTTCGACGTCATCGAGGGCGCGATCGAACTCGGCATCGGCAACCTCTCGGCGTATGCGTTCTCGACCGAGAATTGGCGGCGCTCGCCGGAGGAGGTCCGGTGGCTGATGAACTTCAACCGCGACGTGATCCACCGCCGGCGCGACCAGTTCGTCGAGATGGGCGTACGGGTGCGTTGGGTCGGTCGGCGGCCGAAGCTGTGGCGCAGCGTGATCCACGAGCTGGAGATCGCCGAGGACATGTCCCGGGGCAACGACCTGATCAACCTGTTCTTCTGCGTGAATTACGGCGGCCGGGCCGAGATCGCGGATGCGGCCTCGGCGCTTGCCGTGGACGTGGCGGCCGGCCGGGTCAAGCCGGATCGGATCACCGAGAAGGTGTTCGCCAGTTATCTCGATGAGCCGGACATGCCCGACGTCGACCTCGTGCTGCGGTCGTCCGGCGAGCAGCGGCTGTCGAACTTCCTCATCTGGCAGGCGGCGTACGCCGAATATGTATCGCTCGATACGTACTGGCCGGATTTCGACCGCCGCCATCTTTGGTACGCGTGCGAGCTCTATGCCCAGCGTGACCGTCGTTTCGGTGGAGCGTTGCCGAACCCGGTCGCACCACCGCCGGCGACCGGTAGCTGATCGCAAGATCCACTATGTTTACGGACATCCGATAGCCTCCGAAAGTATGAGGATCTCGGTGCGCGGTCTGACCCTCGACGTTTCCGTCGACGGCCCTTCGGACGGCCCCGCCGTCCTGTTGTTGCACGGCTTCCCGCAGAACGCGACCGAATGGCACCGCGTCATTCCGGCGCTGCACGCGGCCGGTCTCGGCACGATCGCGCCGGATCAGCGCGGTTACTCCCAGGGCGCGCGGCCGGCCGAGGTCGAGGCGTATGTGATGAAGGAGTGTGTCGCGGACGCCGTTGCGTTGCTCGACGCCCTCGAGGTCGATCGCGTTCACGTCGTCGGACACGATTGGGGCGCAGTGGTCGCCTGGCGGCTCGCCGCCGACTTCCCGGATCGCGTACACACGTTGACCGCCGTATCCGTACCGCATCCGACGGCATTCGCCGACGCGATCGCCAACGACCCCGACCAGCAGCGCCGCTCGTCCTACTTCGGGCTGTTCCGGCAGGCCGGCCATGCCGAAAATGTGCTCCTCGACGACAACGGAGCCCGGTTGCGAGCGATGTTCGCCGGCTGCCCGCCGGAGCTGATCGACGACTATGTGGCGCCGATGCTCGACCGGGCCACGTTGACCGGCGCCCTGAATTGGTATCGGGCGATGTCGAACGAGTCGCTGGCCGCCGGTGACGTGACCGTCCCGACGACGTACGTATGGGGTGACAGCGATCCGGCGGTCGGCGCGGTGGCCGCGCGCGCGTGCAGCCGCTACGTCACCGACGACTACCGGTTCGTGCCGCTTACCGGCGTCGGTCACTGGATCCCGGACGAGGTGCCGGGCGCGATGGCCGAGGCCATCCTGTCACGCATCGAGGACTGAGCCGCGCGGGGATCGAGCGCCCAAGCCACGAGCCGCGCGGGGATCGAACGCCCACGCACCCAGCCCGCGTCGCTCGCGCCGGCGGATCGCGCCGCGATCAGCGCGCGAAGATTCGGGCACGAATCGACCCGTACCAGCGGATTCACGTCACCGCCCGACGCAAACCTGTTTCTCTGGGCCTACTGACGGGTAACCTAGCGGATGTGTAGCGGTGCCCTTCGATGCAAGAGCGAAGCAGGAGGTGGCCATGACGGCGACGGACGCCCGCCCGGACAGCATCACGCCTGATCCGGCGAAGGCCGGCCAAAACGTCAAAGCCGGCGAAGACGCCAAAGCCGGCGAAAACGCCGCGGTCGGGAGCGCGACCCATGTTGACGAGAAGCAGGCGCGACAGGTCGCCGAGGCCGCCCGGGAGGCCGACTGGCGCAAGCCGAGCTTCGGCAAGCAGCTGTTCCTGGGCCGACTCCGGATGGACCTGGTCGAGCCGTGGCCGACGCCCGATCCCGAGCAGCAAGCCGAGGGCGAGGCGTTCCTGGCCAAGCTGGGTGCGTTCACGAAGGAGCACATCGACGGCGCCCAGATCGAGCGCGATGCCCGCATCCCCGACGAGGTGTTCCAGGGCCTCGCCGAGCTTGGGCGCGTTCGGCATGAAGATCGACAAGTCGTACGGTGGCCTCGGACTGTCCAATCTCGTACTACTGCCGCGCGCTGGCCCTGGCCGGCTCGGGCAGTCCGTCGCTGGGTGCGCTGCTGTCGGCGCATCAGTCGATCGGCGTACCGCAACCACTGAAGCTCTTCGGATCGGACGAGCAGAAGCAGAAGTTCCTGCCCCGTCTCGCCGGCGGCGAGGTGTCGGCGTTCCTGCTCACCGAGGCCGACGTCGGATCCGATCCGGCCCGACTGTCGACGACCGCAACACCGGTCGAGGGTGGCTACCGGCTCAACGGGGTCAAGCTCTGGGCCACCAACGGTACGGTCGCCACGCTGCTTGTCGTCATGGCGCAGGTGCCGAAGGGTCCGGGCGCGGATGGGACCGACCATCGCGGTGGCATCACAGCGTTCGTCGTCGAAGGCGACTCGCCTGGCATCACGATCGAACGGCGCAATGCGTTCATGGGCTTGCGCGGCCTGGAAAACAGCGTGACGCGTTTCCACGACGTCTTCATCTCGGCCGACCACGTGATCGGCCGGGAGGGTCAGGGTCTCAAGATCGCGCTGACGACGTTGAACACCGGGCGCCTGTCGCTGCCCGCGATGTGTGTCTCGGCCGGCAAGTCGTGCCTCGCCATCGCGCGAGCCTGGTCGGCCGAGCGTGTGCAGTGGGGACTGCCGGTCGGCCGGCACGAGGCGGTCGCGAAGAAGATCGCATTCATCGCGGCGACGACGTACGGCCTGGAGTCCATGTTGGACCTATGCTGCATGCTCGCCGACGACGACCGCAACGACATCCGCATCGAAGCCGCGCTCGTGAAGCTCTATGGCTCCGAGATGGCCTGGAAGATGGCCGACGAGCTGCTGCAGATCCGGGGCGGTCGCGGCTACGAGACAGCCGAATCGCTCGCCGCCCGGGGCGAGAAGGCGATCGGTGTCGAGCAGATGCTGCGCGATCTGCGGATCAACCGCATCTTCGAGGGGTCGACCGAGATCATGCACCTGCTGATCGCGCGCGAGGCCGTCGACCAGCATCTCTCGGTGGCCGGCGACATCATCGACCCCGGCGCTGACCTCGGTCGCAAGGCCAAGGCTGGCGCGGCCGCCGCCGGGTTCTACGGCCGCTGGCTGCCCACGCTCGCGGCCGGCAAGGGCCAGATCAAGGGTGGGTACGGCGAGTACGGAACGCTCGCGACCCACGTACGGTTCGTCGAGCGGGCGTCGCGTCGATTGGCCCGAGAGACGTTCTACGGCATGGCCAGGTGGCGCGGAAAGATGGAGCGCAAGCAGGCGTTCCTCGGCCGGATCGTGGACATCGGCGCGGAGCTGTTCGCGATGACGGCCGCGTGTGTCCGGGCATCGGCCGAGCGCCGGCCGGAGGGCGTCGAACTCGCGGATCTCTTCTGCCGGCAAGCGCGGCTTCGCGTCCGTACCCTGTTTGACGATTTGTGGCGGAACACCGACGACCGCGACGTGGCGTTCGCGCGCAAGGTAACCGAGGGCCGCTACACGTTTGTGGAAGAAGGCGTCGTGCCGCCGCCGGCCGACGGCGAGTGGGTCGCGCCGTGGCAGCCGGGGGAGTCGACCGCCGAGGATGTCCGGCGGCGGATCCCGCCTCGTTAGCACAAGACAAGCGCGTGGGGGCGGTCCGGGATCATCCCGGACCGCCGCCTCGTGGCTGTCCACGCTCAGTGGGCCGGCACGTCCTCTCGCGCTCGGCGAGGCAGCAGGTAGACGGCCAGGAACGCGACGGCCAGCAGGCCGATCTCGATCCACAGTGTCCAGAGCATGCCGTGTTCGACCGTGCTGTGCACCGGGCCATGCGGGCCGATGCGCAGGATGTTGAAGAACACCGTGCCGAGGATCGCGATGCCGAGCGAGCCACCGAGCTGCTGGACCGCGTTGAGTGTGCCGGCCGCCGATCCGGTCTCGTGTGGCGCGACGCCGGACAGGATGAGGTCGAAGAACGGCGCCATCATGAGACCCATCCCGAAGCCGACAACCGCCAACGCCGGTGCCAGCTGCCAGGGCGACGCACCACCGCTTCCGACGGCGAACAGGATCGCCGCAAATAGTCCGGTACCGGCGGCCATGACGGCCAGCCCAAGGTGCAGCAGCCCCCGACCGAGCTTCGCGCTGAGACCTGCGCTGGCCACGATGAAGCCGATGATCATGGCGGCGGCCTGTGGAGCGCTGGCCAGCCCGGTCTTGAGCGGCGAGTAGCCGAGCCCGATCTGCAGGTAGAGGCTGAACACCAGGGAGAAGCCGAGCATGCCGGAGAAGAACGCGAGGCCGGCGACGAGTCCGCCGGTGAACGCGCGCTTGGTGAACAAACTCGGGGTGACGAGCGGATCGCCGCCGCGGTCGGCGACGCGCTTGGTCCACCACGCGAAGCTGGCGAAGCCGAGAAGTGACACGCCCATCGCAGCGAACGTCCAGGCCGGCCAGCCGAGATCACGGCCCTCCACGAGCGGGTAGATGATCAGGAATGCCGAGACGGACATGATGGCGATGCCGCGGTAGTCCACCCGCGTCGCGTCCGTGCCCCGGGATCGGGGCAGGAACTTGATCGCGCCAAGCACAGCCAAAAGGCCCAGCGGCAGGTTGATCAGGAAGATCATCCGCCAGCCCCAGCCGAAGTAGTCGGCACTCACCAGCCAGCCGGCCAGGATCGGGCCGCCAACCGCGGACAGGCCCATGACCGGGCCGAACGCACCGAACGAGGCGGCCAACTCCTCGTCGCGGAACATCTCCTTCATCATGCCGAGGCCCTGCGGAAGCATGACGGCGCCGAAAAGTCCCTGGACGACCCGAGCGGTGATCAACATTTCCGGATTCTGCGCCAATGCGCAGACCAGGGACGCGACGACGAAGCCGGCCGCGCCGATCATGAACATGCGTTTGCGGCCGTACAGGTCGCCAAGCCGCCCGCCGGTGATGAGACCGATGGCCATCGCGAGCGTGTAACCGGCACCGAGCCACTGGATCATGCTCTCGCTGCCGTGCAGCTCCGTCCGGATCGATGGTCCGGCGATCGTCGTAACGAGCGCATCGAGGAGATCCATCACCTCGGCGGCCAGGATGACGGCCAAGGCCCACCAACGCCAGCGGTACGGCGGGCCGACCGCCGCGCGTTCGATCCGTTGGCGTTGGCGTTGACGGTGGTTGTTTCGATCGATGCGGTCATCGGGACCCCCGGCGTCGTGAGCGCTGACGAACACTGTTCGCTGGACTCGAACACCGTACAGCGAGACGAACGGCGTTCGTCCAGCAAACGGTGTTCGCTTCGGAGTACCATTTCGGGGCATGGTCCGGGATAACTCGATTCCCATCAATGCCAACGAACTGCCTGTTCCGGCGTGGAAGCGCACGCGGCAGCCCAGTGCGCCGCGGGTGCAGCTGAGCCGCGATGTGATCGTGGACACGGCGTTGAAACTGCTGGACGCCGACGGTCTCGACGGCGTGAGCATGCGACGGGTGGCCGAGGTTCTCGGTACGGGGCCGGCCTCGCTCTACGCGCACGTGGCAAACAAGGACGAGCTGCTTGACCTGCTGCTGGACCGGATCGCCAGCGAGATCGAGGTGCCCGAACCTGATCCCGCGCGGTGGCGAGAGCAGTTGCGCGAAGTCGGCCTACTGACGTATGAGGTGTTTCGCCGGCATCGCGACATCGCCGTGGTGAGCCTCGCGAACATTCCGACCGGCCACAACACGCTGCGCGCCGCGGATCGGATGTTTGCGATCATGCTGGCCGGCGGAGTGCCGCCGCGCGTCGCCGCTTGGGCGCTCGACCGTATCTCGCTCTACATCGCCGCCGATTCCTACGAATCCTCGCTCTATAGCAAGCGCCAGGTCAGCAGTGGCCTCACGCGAGCAGCAGTTCATGGAGCGCTATATCGCCGACGTGCGTGCCTTCTATGACCACCTTCCGGCCGACAAGTTCCCGCATCTGGCCAAGCACCTCGGTGACCTGACCGGTGGCGACGGTGCGGAGCGCTTCGAGTTCGGGCTTGGACATGCTGATCCGAAGCCTCGCGACCTACAGCACGTCGGACGTGCCGGCTGCCGAGGCCTGACCCGCCGCCTGCCGACGACTACGCGTCGGCGCAGGTCGGACACGTACCGAAGATCTCGACGGTGTGGCTGATGTCGACGAAACCGTGCTCGCCGGCGATCCGGTCGGCCCAACTCTCCACGGTCGGGCCGGCGACCTCGACCGTCCGGGCGCAGGACCGGCACACCAGGTGATGGTGGTGGGTGCGGCTGCACCGTCGGAACAGCTGCTCGCCGCTCGGCAGCCGCATCACGTCCAACTCGCCGGCGTCGGCCATGGTCTGCAGCGCGCGGTAGACGGTGGTGAGACCGACGCGCTCGCCGCGATCGCGCAGCAGGCCATGAAGCTCCTGCGCGGTACGGAAGTCGTTGACGTCGGCCAGCAGTGTGGCCACCGCGTGGCGCTGCTTAGTGTTGCGCTGGCGGCTGGCGCTGTCGTCGTACGGGCTCATCGCGGCGTCCCGGTCGAGCTATGCAGTCCCTGCGGTCGCCGGATCTCCGGTGGTCGGCTCGCCCGCACTCGGTGCGGCCACCGGCTCGTTCGCGTGGGTGACGGCGTCGGCGACGATGTGCGCGATGTGGTCGTCGGTCAGCGTGTATTCGGTCTCCCGGCCGCGACGCGAACCGTGCACGACGCCGGCCATCCGCAGCACCCGCAGGTGCTGAGACACCAGCGGCTGTGGTGCGTCGAGCGCGTCCACGAGTTGGTGCACGCATCGCACACCACCGCCCGCGAGCTCGGTCACGATCGCGATCCGCATCGGCGCGGCGAGTGCGCGCAGCAGTTCGCCGGCGGCGGCGAGGCGCTTGTGCTCGGTGACGTCCATCGCGGCCTACGGTAGTCGCCGTACGCCTTGATGACAATCATTGTCATCTACGGCGGCGAGCTACGGCCTGATCTTGTAGATCGCGACCACGAGCAGGACGAGCAGGACGATCACCCGCATCGCGCGGGTCTGTTGCGGAGTAACCGGCCACGTCTGAGCCAGCAGCCATCCGAGCCCCGCGACGATGGCGAACAGCAGGATCGCGCCGACCCAGCCGGGCAGGAAAAACGCGAGCAACGCCAGCACAAGCGCCCCGAGGAACACCCCGGTGCGGCCGCCATTCGTCAGTCGATCCATGATCCCATTGGGCACGGTCGTTGGCCCCCATCCTCGCGCCACCCGTACGACCTGGTGATGTATACCGTAGAACCCGGGCCGTGGGACACGGTCACCGGCCACCCGGCCGGCGCTGGAAGAAACCTGAGATGAGGCGGACATGCTCGTCGTCAACCGGTTCATCGTGCCGACCGACGAGGCGGCCGAGACCGACTTCACCGATCGCGCATCCGCCGCACTCGAGGTGCTAGCCGCCCAGCGTGGTTACGTGCGTGGCGACCTCGGCCGGGCGTACGACGACCCGGCGCACTGGAGCCTCGTCACGGTCTGGGAATCCGTCGGCGCCTATCGGCGGGCCCTCGGCACATTCGATGTCAAGGTGCACGCGACTCCACTGCTGGCCCAGAGTGTCGACGAACCGTCCGCCTACGAGGTGCTCGGCCGGGCCGAGCCGGGCGGCCCAGCTATCCGGTCGGCGAGCGATCGATCGGCCGCCGGCGCGACCGGACCGGGAGCCGGCCCGGCGACACCCGCGGACGGCGGGGTGAGCGCACTACGATCGCGTCCATGACCAACCCGGGCGAGCCGAGCGGCGGGCCGGGTTTCCCGCCCGCCGGGCCGGGCCCCGTTCCGAGGGGCTACCGGGCGCCGGGCGCCGGGCTACGCCGCGCCGCCGGGCTGCGGGCCGCCGCCGGGCGCGGTTCCACCGGGGTACCTGCCACCACCGGTCCGCCGGGCTACGGCCCGCCGTATGGTCCGCCAGCCGCGCCGCCGGTGAGCGTACTGCCGCGCCGCCGCCCGGCCCTGGTGTGCGGCCACCGTTCGTTGCCCCGCCCACCGACGGCAACCGCAAGCGGCTCTGGACCGGACTGGTCACCGCAGGCGTCATCGCCGTCGTGCTGTGCGGCGGCGGAGTGGCCGGTTTCGCCGCCCTCGTCACGAGCACCGTCGACGCGCGCCGGACCGCGGCCACGAAGGCGGTCACCGAATTCCTGACCGACCTGCAGCACGACAACTTTGCCGGCGCGTACGAGGCGCAGTGCGACGAACTCAAGCAGCGACTGACGTTCCGGGCGTTCACCGACGAGTTCTCGAACTCCCAGATCATCTCGTTCCGGCTGGAGGAGCCGCAGATCGACACGGACGCGACGATCGTGCCGGCACAACTGACGTTCACCGACGGCACGCAGGATCTCGAGCACATCGTGGTGGTCCAGGATTCCGACGCGAGCTACCGCGTGTGCGGGGACGAATAACGGCGCGATCCTGACGTACCCATAATTGATCTTGATTGTGGCTAAATGCGGGGGTCGTCGCGATCGGATCACCGTAGCCTGGGAGGATCAGCGCAGCTTTCGCCGACAGCCAGCCGGCGCTACACCTGGAGGTCCGTATGCCCGTCGATCGCATCGATGCCGTCACCAGCCTCGCCAAGCACCGAGGCTTCGTCTTCCCGTCCAGCGAGATCTATGGTGGAAGCCGGTCGGCATGGGACTACGGACCGCTCGGCGTCGAGCTCAAGGACAACGTCCGCCGACAGTGGTGGCGCACCATGGTCCAGGAGCGGGACGACATCGTCGGCCTCGACTCCGCCGTCATCCTGGCCCGGCAGGTGTGGGAGGCGTCTGGTCACATCGCCGAGTTCGTCGATCCGCTGACCGAATGCCAGTTCTGCCACAAGCGCTTTCGGGCCGACGAGCTCGAAGAGGCGTACGAGGCCAAGCACGGCCACCCGGTCGACAAGCTCGGCGACATCAACTGCCCGAACTGCGGCAACAAGAACACCTTCACCGAACCCAAGATGTTCAACGGTCTGATGAAGACCTATCTCGGCCCGGTCGAGAGCGAAGAGGGCCTGCATTACCTGCGGCCCGAGACGGCCCAGGGCATCTTCATCAACTACCGCAACGTCGAGACGTCGGCCCGCAAGAAGCCCCCGTTCGGCATCGCGCAGGTCGGCAAGAGCTTCCGCAACGAGATCACGCCAGGCAACTTCATCTTCCGCACACGCGAATTCGAGCAGATGGAGATGGAGTATTTCGTGGTGCCCGGCACCGACGAGCAGTGGCACGAGTATTGGTTGGAGCAGCGCTGGAACTGGTACGTCGGCCTCGGCCTGTCCACCGATAACCTGCGGTTCTTCGAGCACCCGAAGGAGAAACTGTCGCACTACTCGAAGCGGACGGTCGACATCGAATACCGCTTCCAGTTCGGCGGCACCGAGTTCGCCGAGCTGGAAGGCATCGCCAACCGTACGGACTTCGACCTGTCCACGCACGCGAAGCACTCGGGCGTCGACCTGTCCTACTTCGACCAGGAGCGCAAGGAACGCTGGGTGCCGTACGTGATCGAGCCGGCCGCCGGTCTCACCCGCGCCGTGCTCGCGTTCATGCTCGACGCGTACGACGAGGATGAGGCGCCGAACACGAAGGGTGGCGTGGATCGCCGGACGGTGATGCGGTTTGACCCGAGACTGGCGCCGGTGAAGGTCGCCGTGCTGCCGTTGTCCCGCAACGAGCGGCTGACGCCGGCGGCCAAGGATCTCGCGGCCGCGCTGCGCAAGCGCTGGATCGTCGAATTCGACGACGCGCAGGGCATCGGCAAGCGCTACCGGCGACAGGACGAGATCGGCACGCCGTTCTGTGTCACGGTCGACTTCGACACGCTGGACGACAACGCGGTGACGGTACGGGATCGGGACACCATGGCGCAGGATCGCGTCGCGTTGTCGCAGATCGAGTCATACCTGATCGCGCGCCTGCCGCCCTGCTAGCTCGAATCACGCAAGGCGAGTCCGCCGCATGCGGCGCGCGGTCGCCTCGCGCGGCGCGCGGTCGCCTCACGCGAGGCGGAAGTCGGCGAAGTCGAAGCCGGGCGACACGACGCAGCTGACCAGAGCCGGCGCGTTGGCGGACGGCACGGCACTTTGCCACGTACCGCCCGGCACAAGCGCCTGCGGCCGCTGACCGCGGGATAGATCCGCACCGAGCACCACCGTTTCGGCGGCCACCGGCATATCGCCGTGGCCGCCGAAGCGGAGTTCAAGCGGACCGCCGCTGTGCCACAGCCATAGCTCGTCGGACCGTACGACATGCCATCGTGACCGCTCGCCAGGGTGCAGGACGAAATAGATGGCGGTCGCCGCGTGCCGCGATCCCGGGTAGCCATCCGGCACGAACGAAGCCGGCGCCTGCCAGGTCTGCCGATACCAGCCGCCTTCGGGATGCGGCGAGAGATCGAGTTGCTCCGCGAGGATTGGCCGCGACGTCACCGATCCAGCGTAGACGGTGCGCCGTGCCGACCGATGATCCGTGATCTTGCAGCGCCAGAGTCCTGATCGTGCTGCGGATGAGGCTTTAACCGTGCAAGATCACGTATCTTGGCCGGTGGTTGGCCGGCCAGCCACCGGCCGCGGGCAGCAGCCAGCGGTCAGCCTGCGTCCGCCGGCCTGGGGAAGGCGAAGCCGCCCGGGCGTGAATTCCGGTCGGCGATGAGCCCGGCCAGGGTGGAGATCGCGATCTCGGCCGGCGTCTTCGAGCCGATGTTCAAGCCGATCGGCCGGTGCACGGTCGCGATCAGATCCTCGGGCACGCCGCGATCGCGCAGCATCTCGACATGGGGGCCGGCTTCGCGCGCATTGCCCATCACGCCGATCCACCGCGCCGGATAGGCGAGCGCGTCGGTCATCACATCGCCCAACTCGGGCCGGTGGTGATCGCAGAACACGATGTCCGCGTGGCCATCGGCAAAGCTCGGGTCGACGGTGCTCGCAACTCCGTCGGCGTTCGCGATGACCTCGTCGGTCACGTTGG
The DNA here is from genome assembly GCA_963818495.1 of uncultured Actinomycetota bacterium. Taxonomy (GTDB): domain Bacteria; phylum Actinomycetota; class Actinomycetes; order Mycobacteriales; family Micromonosporaceae; genus DASQPR01. The sequence goes on along the minus strand of CAWFSH010000008.1, from coordinate 605,272 downwards.
CCGGATCGGGCTCGACGAGGACCGTACGGAATCCCGCGTCCCGCGCGAAGTGCATGAGGTACGACGACACCGGGTTGGCGAAGACCGCGACGAGCGTACGGGTGCCGACGTCGGCCGGCACGTCACCGTGGGCCATCGCGCAGGCCTCGTGGGTGCCCTCGTGCACTGAACCGTCGGCGTGGGTGTGCGTGTGCTCCGTCACCTCTACGACTCTACGTCTCGCCGATGCACTGCGGCCGCCCGTCGTGCACCGCCGGAGCGTGTTGGGAGGTGTCAGCTGGGTCGCGCGTATTCGCCCAGCCACGTCACCAACGGCTTGATGGTGCGCCAATGGCCGGCCAGGGTGGTGGTGAAGTCCGCCGACATGCAGTCGGTCGGCTCGATCCGCCGCGACACGGTCAGACTCTCGTGGCGCATGAGGTCGAGCCGCGGGTGGTCGGCCGGCACACCCCGTGGCCGCGTACGCACGGCATCGCCGCCCAGTGCGTACCCACCTTTGACCAGCTTGCCCACGATGGTGGCGAGCCGGCGACCGGTTGTCTCGTCATCGATCGCCGCGCGGAAGCGGTGGGTTTGCGCCTTGTCGTGGCTGTGGAAGCCGCCGCCGACGCTGACGCCCTCGGCGTCGAGTTGCATCCAGTAGCCGACACCGTGGGCGAGTTCGAGGAACCCGCCTTGCGCCGTCTTGTACGGCGACTTGTCGGCGCTGAACCGCACGTCCCGATACGGCCGGAACATCGCCGGCGTGGCGTCGAAGGTCGGCGCGAGCGAGTCGAGCAGTGCCTGCATCGGCGCTCGTACGTGCCGCTCGTAGACGTGTTTGTGCTCGGTCCAGTAGGCCTTCGAGTTGTCGGCGACGAGACCCTCATAGAACTCGAAGGCGTCGTCGGCGAATCCGTCGAACGTCGTCAGTGCCGATGCGCGAGCGGGCATGTCGACCATCATCCCACCGGCTCGTCGGGTGCCGCGACGTGCCCGGGAACGACCTACCGCTCGCCCGGATTCCTTATCGGTCGGGCCGTCGAGCCCGGCGCGCCGCAGCGCGTCGGCGAGCGCGGTATTGGCCAGCGGCGCATCGTCGCGGCCACGTCGGCTGTCCCGGCCGCGGCCGCGCGCCGCGCGCCTCGCGCGAACCGCCGCGTGCCTCGCCCGAGCCGCCGCGTGTCTCGCGCGCTCCGGCGCCGTCCGGTCGCTGCGGTCGGCCGGTCGGCGCACCGCCGCGTTTGGGTGCGGCGATCGACGCGGCGACGTCGTCGAGTCGCAACGTGAGCGAAATTCGCTTGCGCGGTACGTCGACGTCGAGCACCTTGACCCGCACGATATCGCCCGGCTTCACCACTTCACGCGGATCCTTCACGTACGTCCGCGACAGGGCCGACACGTGTACGAGACCGTCCTGGTGCACGCCGACGTCGACGAAGGCACCGAACGCGGCGACGTTGGTGACCTGGCCCTCCAGCACCATGCCGGGCACGAGGTCACCGATCTTCTCGACGCCCTCGGTGAACGCCGCCGTCTGGAACGCCGGTCGCGGGTCTCGCCCCGGTTTTTCCAACTCGCGGACGATGTCGGTGACGGTCGGCAGACCGAACGTATCGTCGACGAACTCGGTCGGCTTGATGGCTCGTAGAGCCGATCCGTTGCCGATCAACGTCGCGATGTTGCCCGTGGTCGCCTTGACCATCCGGCGTACGACCGGATACGCCTCCGGGTGAACGGCACTGGCGTCGAGCGGATCGTCGCCGCCGGCGATGCGCAAGAAGCCGGCGCACTGCTCGAATGCCTTCGGCCCCAACCGCGCTACGGCCAGCAGCGCTCGCCGGGACCGGAACGGGCCGTTGGCATCGCGGTGGGCGACGATGTTCTCGGCCAGACCGGTGGTGACACCCGAGACCCGGGTGAGCAGCGGCACCGAGGCGGTGTTCAGGTCCACGCCGACGCCGTTCACGCAGTCTTCGACCACGCCGTCGAGCGACCGGGACAGCTTGGCTTCGGCCAGATCGTGCTGATACTGGCCGACTCCGATCGACTTCGGGTCGATCTTTACGAGTTCGGCCAGCGGGTCCTGCAGCCGCCGCGCGATCGACACCGCACCACGCAACGACACGTCCAACCCGGGCAACTCCTGCGCGGCGTACGCCGATGCGGAGTAGACGGAGGCACCGGCCTCGGACACGGTCACCTTGGTCGCGTTCAGCGCGGGAAAGCGTTTGAGCAGGTCGCCGGCGAGCTTGTCGGTCTCCCGTGATGCGGTGCCGTTGCCGATCGCGATGAGTTCGACGCGGTGCCGTTCGCACAGGGCGGCAAGCTTCGCGATCGACTCGTCCCAGCGTTGCTGCGGCACGTGCGGGTAGATCGTGTCGGTCGCGGCGACCTTGCCGGTCGCGTCGACCACGGCGACCTTGACGCCGGTACGGAATCCGGGGTCCAGGCCCATCGTTACGCGGGTGCCGGCCGGCGCAGCGAGCAACAGATCGCGGAGGTTGGCTGCGAAGACGCGCACCGCCTCGTCCTCGGCCGTCTGGAACAACCGGCTGCGCAGGTCGCCGGCGAGATACACCAGAATCCGGGTACGCCAGGCCCAGCGCACCGTGTCCGCGAGCCATTTGTCGCCCGGCCGGCCGGCGGCCGTGATGCCGAACGTCGCCGCGATCCGCTGCTCGTACCGCGACGGAACGGCCTGCGACGGCGGCAGCGGCGCGATGTCGGCCGGCTCCGGATCGAACGTGAGGTCGAGCACGTCCTCCTTTTCGCCGCGGAACATCGCCAGGATCCGGTGCGACGGCAGCTTCACGTACGGCTCGGCGAAGTCGAAGTAGTCGGCGAACTTCGCACCTTCGTCCTGCTTGCCGTCCCGAACCCGGGATACGAGTCGGCCGCGCGACCACATGGTCTCGCGCAGTTCGCCGATCAGGTCGGCGTTCTCCGCGAATCGTTCGACGAGGATCGCGCGTGCACCGTCGAGTGCGGCCGTGACATCGGCCACGCCACGATCCGCGTCAACGAACGCAGCCGCGATTGTTGCCGGTTCGCCCGACGGATCGTCGAGCAGCGTGTCGGCCAGCGGCTCCAGGCCGGCCTCGCGCGCGATCTGTGCCTTCGTCCGCCGTTTCGGTTTGTACGGCAGATAGATGTCCTCCAGCCGCGCCTTGGAGTCGGCGGCCCAGATCGCGGCCTCGAGCGCCTCGTCGAGCTTGCCCTGCGCTCGGATCGACTCGATCACGGCCGCCCGACGTTCGGCCAGCTCCCGCAGGTATTGCAGGCGTTCGGCCAGCGTACGCAGCTGCGTGTCGTCGAGTGTGCCGGTGACCTCCTTCCGGTAGCGCGCGATGAAGGGCACGGTCGCCCCGCCGTCCAGGAGATCTACGGCCGCGGCGACCTGGTTCGCACGGACGCCGAGTTCGCTGGCGATGCGTTGGTTGATCGACGCGGCGGCGTCGGTGGCGGCGGCGTTCGTGGTGTCGGCACGGTTGGCTGGGCTCGCGGCTGCTTGCGTCACCCGTGCATTCTGCCGGGCCTCGCGTCCGTATGCGCGCTGCGTCGGTCGTGACATGCGCCTCGCGCCTGCACTTCGCCGCACGCACTTGTACGGGAGTTGGCCGGTCTTCCGCCGCTCGCGGCCGCCCAACTCCCGTACAAGTCGCTGGCGTGGGATATGCACCGCGCGGTTGACCTCAGCGCCCGTAGGCGGCCGGTAGTTTTGCTCTCGTGCGACCCGATGACGTGGACGATCGTGCGATCGCCGACTGGTGTGCGATGTGGCTTCGTGCGCGCCCGACCGAGATCCTCGCGTCCCACGGCCACCTGTCCCGGGTGAGCGAACTCCTCCTGGCCAACGGACGGCGGGTGGTGGTCAAGGTGCGGCCATCGCAGACGCGGCTGGCCGGTTGTGCCTACGTCCAGCAGCACTTATGGCGCGCGGGTTATCCGTGCCCGGAGCCGCTGATCGGCCCGGTGCCGTTCGGCACCGGCACTGGACTCGCGGCGAGCGCGGAAGCCTGGGTGCCGGGCGGCGACCTGCTGCGGCCGGAGGATCCGGGCGCTGTTGACGGGTACGCAACCCTGCTCGCCCGCATGATCCGGCTCGCCCCGCCGGCCGCGCGGCTTCCGTCGCTCGATCCGCCGCCGCCGTGGAACGCCTGGAATCACGGCGGCCCGGGGGTCTGGCCGGCGGCCGACGATCGACCGGACGACCTGAACGCGCTGCCGAGCACGGCGTGGCTCGACGAGGTCGGCCGGGCCGTACAACAGCGGCTCACCGCCTTTGCCGCACACGTGGTCGCCGGCCACGGCGACTTCGAGGCGCAGAACGTCCGCTGGCGGGAGTTGTCCGTCGCGGCCCCGGAGGCGGCCCGGCTGCGCACGACACCCGCCGGGTCTGCTGCCGCCTCGCGGCTGCGCCACGCATCGGCGGTCGTGCACGACTGGGACAGCGTCATCGTGGCGCCAGAGGCGACGATCGTCGGCTTCGCGGCGGCGGTGTGGCCGAGCGGGGCCGGACCGGCGGCGACGATCGACCAGACGGCGAGTTTCATCGAGGCGTACCAGCGGGCGGCCGGTCGGATCTGGTCGCTGGATGAAATCGAGGCAGCATGGGCGGCCGGACTCTGGGTGCGGGCGTTCAATGAGAAGAAGTGGCGCCTCGACGGTCACGTCGCGCTCCAGCCGGACGAGGCGGCCGAGCGACTCCGCCGCGCGGGCGTCACGACCTGACCAGGACAATGTGAGCATGTCGGTGACGATGGAGGCCGCCGAGTCGTTCGTGCTCGGGCACACCGGGCTCGCGTCGGTGCCGCTCGTGCCGGAGATCCGGACGTACCAGGCGGACGACGCGATCGCATTGTGGGAGATCACCGAAATACTCCACGGCGGTGCGGGTCTGGCTCCGCCGTTCTGGGCGTTTCCCTGGGCCGGCGGGCAGGCGTTGGCCCGCTACGTGCTCGACCATCCGGATCTGGTGGCCGGCCGGACCGTGCTCGATCTCGCGGCCGGCTCCGGACTGGTCGCGCTCGCCGCGTCGCTCGCTGGAGCCCGATCCGTTGTCGCGAACGAGATCGACCCGTACGCGATCGCGGCAATCCGATTGAACGCTGCGGCCAACACGCGCGATATCCAGCCGTACCAAGGGAATCTGTTGGTGGAAACGGTGACCGACGCGGACGTGGTCCTGGCCGGAGATGTGTTCTACAACCGCGAGATGGCCGCGGCGATGCTCGGCTTCCTGCGCGCGGCGCGCGACCGAGGTGCCGACGTGCTTGCGGGTGATCCGGGTCGTGCCTACGCGCCGACCGACGATCTCGTCCGCGTCGCGTCGTTGACGGTGCCGGTGATCCGCGACCTCGAGGACGTCGACGCCAAGGAGACGACTGTGTGGCGGCTGCCGTGATCCGCTAGCCTGGCGCGATGAATTGGCGACCGCGACGAATCGCGCAATGAACTTCATGCGGATGCCCATTGGCGATCTCGACGACGGCGTCGCCGAATGACCGACCCGGTGGCGGCGACCCGGGCAACGTACGACGAGATCGCGCCGCAGTATGCCCGCTGCGTACGGCCAGCGTGGATGCGCTGTGGTGCCAGGCCGCGTTGCTGCACGTCCCGCACGCGTACGTGCCGGACACGCTCGGCGGCTTCGCCCGCGTGGTGCGTCCGGGCGGCGCGATCTACCTGTCGCTCAACGAAGGCGACGGTGAGGGCTGGCAGACGGTCCGATACGACCGTCCACGCTGGTGCACCGGGCATCGCGAGGACGATCTGCGGGCCATGTTGGCGGCGGCCGGGTTCGCGGTGGCGTACGTCCGGCACACGACGACGAACCGTGACTGGCTGTCGGTCCGGGCATTGCGTCGTTGAGCGCCGGCGAGCGCGACGGCTTAGCCGCCGGAGTCGTCGTGCTCGGCGTCTTCCGGCACGGTCACGTCGTCGCGGTCGTCGAGCCACCCGTACGGCAGCACGACCTTCGCCGGCGCGTTCGTCCGGCCTCGCGGCTGACCGAGATTTGCGGTCGGGAACTCGACGTCCGCGTCGAGCTTGCCGAGCAGATCGTCGAGTTCCATCAACGAGGATGTCATGGCCATCGCGCGCCGGATTTCCGAACCGACCGGGAATCCCTTGAGATACCAGGCGACGTGTTTGCGGAAGTCGGTAACCGCCTCCCGTTCGGCCCCCCACCACTCGACCAGCAACTCGGCGTGGCGGCGCATCACGGCGGCGACCTCGCCGAGCGTCGGCAATACCCGCTCGGGCCGGCCGGCGAATGCGGCGGCGAGATCGGCGAAGAGCCACGGCCGGCCGAGGCAACCGCGGCCGACCACGACGCCGTCGCAGCCGGTCTCGCGGACCATGCGCCGCGCGTCGTCGGCTTCCCAGATGTCGCCGTTGCCGAGCACCGGCACGTCGAGCGCCTGCTTCAGGGTGGCGATCGCGTCCCAGTCGGCCGTGCCCGAGTAGCGCTGGCTCGCCGTACGCGCGTGCAACGCGACCCACTTCACGCCGGCGTCCTGCGCGATACGACCGGCCTCGACGTACGTCAAGTGGTCGTCGTCGAGCCCCTTGCGCATCTTTACGGTCACCGGAATGCCGGCCGGGGTGGCCGCGTCGACGGCCGCCTTGACGATCGCCCCGAACAATCGCCGCTTGTACGGTATTGCCGAGCCCCCGCCCTTGCTGGTGATCTTCCGTACGCTGCAGCCGAAGTTCAGGTCGATGTGATCGGCGAGGTTCTCGTCGACGATCCGGCGTACGGCGCGCGCGGTCATCTCCGGGTCGACGCCGTAGAGCTGCATGCTGCGCGGCCGCTCGTCCGGGCCGAACTCGATCATCTTTTCGGTCTTCGGATTCCGGTACGCGAGCGCGACGGTGGTGATCATCTCGCACACGTAGATGCCGGCGCCCTGCTCCCGGCAGAGCCGGCGGAACGCGACGTTCGTGATGCCGGCCATCGGGGCGAGCACCACGGGCGGATCGACCCGATACTGTCCGAGCGCCAAGGCGCCCGGGGCTTGTCCCAGCGCCAAGGCGCCCGGGGCTTGTCCGAGCGGCAAGTTACCACCGACGCCTAGCGACGGTCGCCGTGCGCTCAGAGTCTCGGTCACGCGTACCAGGATCGCATGAGCGGCACGTCGGCCCAAACGATCGCGGCCTGGCCAGGCCCGATATCAGCCGCCGGCCGGATCGATGAGCGGCTCGGTGAGTCCCTGGGTCGGGACCACGCCCGGCGCGGCGATCTCCGCGACCTCACCGACGACCACACCGCGCTCGCCGTCGGATGGCTCCGGAGTCGCCGACGGGTCGGGTGGAAGCGCGATCGCGGCGTAAACGCCGCCCGCCACGATGAGAAGTCCAGAGAGAGTGAAGATCGTATCGATGCGCCCGAATTGCAGTCCGCCGATCTCCATATGGAAGTGCAGCAACGTCGTGCTGGCGAGCCAGCCGGCGAGCACGACCGAGACCATCGACGCGGCCATGTTGATCGGGTTGAACACCGCCAACATGCGGCCCAGGTATTCGCGCGGAGTCGCGCTCAGCATGAGCGGCGTGATCGACGTGTTGAGAACCGTCACCGGCACAGCCACGAAGAAGAACGCGACGAGTCCAGCGACGAACAGGGTCTGCCGCGCAAACACCAGCACGACGATGCCGGCGAACGTGAGCGCCACCCAGGTGGTGCGCCGCGCACCGAACCACTTGACGATCCGACCGGCCGACAGCGCTCCGATGACCGCACCGACGCCGAACACCATCGAGATGAATCCGAGCAGGTGGGCGTTCGCGTGCAGGTTATCGGTGAGGAAGAACACGTCCAGAGTGTTCATCGCACCGGTGCCCAATTGCGCGATCACGGCGATGGTGAGAAGAGCCACGAGGAAGCGGTTGCTGGCGAACATCTTCAGACCGGCGACGAACTCGCTCCACAGGTTGCTGCCCATCGCACGCTCGGGGACGGCGCGATCGAGTCGGATCGACCGAATCGCGACAAACGACACGACGTACGACGCGGCGTTGACGACCAACGCCCACTGCAGTCCGACGGTGAACAGCAGCGGCGCGGCCAGCGGCGGACCGACGATCGCGGCCACTGCCTGCGTGGCCTGCCCGATGCCGGCCGCCCGGGCACGGTCGACGTCGCCCGACACGACGTCGCCGATCGTGGCGAATCGGGACGGGTTGAAGAACTGCTCGGAGGCGTTGACCACGAAAACCACGACGTAGATGAGCGCGAGCCAAAGCCAGAGCGGCAGGGCGCTGGTCGGCAGGAATGCCAGTGCCGCCAGCGCCGCCACCATGATCGCGCGCAAAACCTCGGTGCGAAGCATGGTCAGGCCGCGGTTCCACCGATCGACGAACACTCCGGCGAACGGCCCGACGACCATGACGGCGATGCCGACGGAGAGCATGATGCCGCTGACCGCGGCCGGCGCCCATGACTTGCCCTTGGCGAGCACTGTCGCAACCCACAACACGAGGGTCGTGTCGAATATCATGTCGCCGACCGTCGAGACGGCCTGGCCATACCAGAGACGCGCGAATTCGCGGTTGATCAGGTAACGCTGCACCCACGGCATGGCGATGTACTTATCACAGCCGATGCCCGCCGGGCAGCCCTGTCGAGCCCATCGATGGCGCCGAAATGCAACGTATTCCCGTCCGCTCGCAAATCGCGGACTAATGGCCGCGATGCTGCTCACAGGACCGAATTGGGCCGCCGAAGATCTAGCCGTGTATGGTGGGTGTGCAGTTTCTGGTGTGTAGTTGCGTTTGTTTCCCGGTTTCTTCCGGGGTCGGCTTCCTGGCATGGTTGGCCGTAGCTCTGCTGCTGCTCGAGACGGCCCATCCGGGCCCCGCAGCGTGCGGGCGCCCACCAAGCTGAGGAGCTTACGAAATATGTCCACTGGGACAGTCAAATGGTTCAATGCCGAAAAGGGTTTCGGCTTCATCACCGTCGACGGCGACAGCCGTGACGTGTTCGTCCACCACTCGGCGATCCAGGCCGACGGATACCGCGAACTCCACGAGGATCAGCGCGTCGAATTCGACATCGTGCAGGGAGACCGCGGTCTCCAGGCCGATGGCGTCCGCGTCGTCTGATCTCGTCGCATCGTTTGGTGCGTGCGGGCGTCGTGAATAGGCGCTCGATTCGTCACTAGCCCCGCATGCGGTCATGTCGTGAAAGCGATGCGACCGCACGCGGCGCGCCGGTGCCGCTACGCGCCGATCCTGCCCGCTCCCGGAGCGCATCAGCGCTCACGGGCCCCCGGCTCGCATCGCCTACATTCCGCCGTCAATTTCTCGGCGTTGGCCTCGCGGAGCCGACTACGAAAGGCTCTGTATTGGTCACGCCCACGCGTGCTCCCCGACCGCGGCGTTCGTCGCAGTCCAGCTCTCAACCGCACGCGGTCCAACCCCACACCGTCGCCGCATCACCGCACAGACCGACATCACCCGTCGCGTCGCCGCACGCTTCATTGCCGCATCTCGGAGCACGTCGATCGAATGGTCCTGCCTCCGCGCCGGTGACCACCCCGGCTCCGCTCCTGCCATTTGGTGAGATGCCGCTCGATCCCGCCTTGTTCCGGGTGTTGGCGGAGCAGGGCCTGACGACGGCAACTGCCATTCAATCGGCGACACTGCCCGACGCCATCGACGGTCACGACGTCCTCGGCCGGGCTCGCACCGGTTCCGGCAAGACCCTCGCCTTCGGGCTCGCGATGCTGACTCGTCTCGCCGGTCGCCGCTCCGATCCGCGCCAACCAATCGCCCTCGTTCTCGTCCCGACTCGCGAACTCGCGGCCCAGGTCGCGGACGCGCTCGCGCCGTACGCCAGGGCAGTCCGCCTCACTACCACGGTGGTCGTGGGCGGCTTGTCCTTGACCCGGCAGGCCGACGCACTGCGTCGGGGCGTGGACATCGTGATCGCGACGCCCGGACGTCTGAACGATCTCGTGAATCGGGGCGACTGCCGCCTCGATCGCGTCGAGCTGACCGTGCTCGACGAGGCCGACCAGATGGCCGACATGGGCTTCCTGCCTCAGGTGACCTCGTTGCTCACGCGTACGGATCCGAACGGTCAACGGATGCTCTTCTCCGCGACGCTCGACGGTGAGGTGGACCGGCTCGTACGCCGGTTCCTCAACGAGCCCGTACGCCACTCGGTCGATCCGCCATCGTCGGCGGTGACCACGCTCGACCACCACGTGCTGCACGTCGACACGGCCGACAAGAACGAGACCGCGGCGCATATCGGTGCGCGTGATGGTCGCGTCATCATGTTCGTCGGCACGAAGCACCGAGCCGACCGGTTGGCCCGCCAGCTACAGGCCAGCGGCGTGAACGCGGCCGCTCTGCACGGCGGCAAGTCCCAACCACAGCGGACACGTACGCTCGACGGGTTCAAGAGCGGCACGGTCACCACGCTCGTCGCGACCTCGTTGGCCGCCCGCGGCATCCACGTCGACGACGTCGATCTCGTGGTGAACGTCGACCCGCCCGGCGACGCGAAGGACTACCTGCATCGCGGTGGGCGTACGGCCCGGGCCGGTCGGACCGGGACCGTCGTCACGCTCGTGCTCCCGGAACAGGATCGGGAGACGAGTCGACTGCTCGCCGCCGCTGGTGTGAAGGCCCGGTCGGTCCGAGTGCGCCCCGGCGACGCCGAACTCGTACGCATCACCGGTGCCCGTACCCCCTCGGGGATCCCGGTGGCGCCGGTCGTAACGGCCGATGCACAAGGCCACGCATCGCGGAAGTCGGCGGCACGCGTGCCCTCTGGCCGTTCGCAACAGGGCCGTTCCCAACAGGGCCGTTCGCAACAGGGCCGTTCGCAACCGGGCCGGTCGAGCCAGGGCCGGTCGACGCAGGGTCGTGGCCGCCACTACTGATCGTCGCCTGTCAATCTGCAGCAAACGAAAGGCCGGTCCGTCTCGTGCGGGCCGGCCTTTTGCACGTGCGCACCGGGGGCGACGTGCGCAAACCTGCTCACGCATGCGCGAACCTGCTCGTGGGATCGCTCCCATGAAATGCTGCGTTCGGGCGCACCTGTGCCGTTGGTGTGTCTAGTCACCACCCGCCCCACGACGCTCACCGAGCGCCTAACCTGCAGCTACACCGGGACACAATCCAGGTGACGTCGTTCGTGCGGAGTTTGCCGTCGGTGACGGCGGGGGTATCCATCGACCCGAACTCCCTGTGCGCTGGAGGCTGCCGTGGACACGACCAAATACGTGTACGACTTCGCCGAGGGCAACAAGGATCTACGTGATCTGCTCGGTGGCAAAGGCGCGAACCTCGCCGAGATGACCAACCTCGGACTGCCCGTCCCGCCCGGATTCACCATCACCACCGAGGCCTGCCAGGCGTATCTCGCCGACGGCAAGGAGCCCGCGTCGCTCCGCTCCGAAGTAGACGAACACCTCGCGTCGCTGGAGGCCGCGATCGGCCGTAAGCTCGGTGACCCGTCCGATCCGTTGCTGGTGAGCGTGCGGTCCGGGGCCGCCTTTTCGATGCCGGGCATGATGGAGACGGTGCTCAACGTCGGGCTGACGGACGCCAGCGTCGGTGGTCTCGCACAGCAGGCCGGGGGAGACGAGCGTTTCGCCTGGGACTCCTACCGACGGCTCATCCAGATGTTCGGCAAGACGGTCTGCGACGTGCCCGGCGAGGCGTTCGAGCACGCGCTCGACGACGCGAAGTCGGCCAAGGGCGTCCGCAACGATGTCGACCTGGAGGCCGAGGATCTGCGCAAGCTCGTCGATGCGTACAAGAAGATCTTCACCGACCACGCGAGACGCGAATTCCCGCAGGATCCGCGCGAGCAGATGGACCTCGCCATGAAGGCGGTGTTCGACTCGTGGAACGCCGAGCGCGCCGTGCTCTACCGCCGCCAAGAGCGGATCCCGGCCGACCTCGGCACGGCGGTGAACATCGTCGCCATGGTCTTCGGCAACCTCGGTGGCGACTCGGGCACCGGCGTCGCGTTCACCCGCGACCCGGCCACCGGTGAGCAGGGCGTTTATGGCGACTACCTCCAGAATGCGCAGGGCGAGGACGTCGTCGCCGGCATCCGCAACACCGTGCCACTCGATCACCTGGATGAGATCGACAAGAAGAGCTACGACCAGCTGATGGGCATCATGGCCACGCTCGAAGGCCATTACCGCGATCTGTGCGACATCGAATTCACCATCGAGCGCGGCAAACTGTGGATGCTGCAGACCCGGGTCGGCAAGCGCACCGCGGCCGCCGCGTTCGTCATCGCGACGCAACTGATCGACGAGGGCGTCATCGACCTGGACGAAGCGATGATGCGCGTGACCGGCGCGCAGCTCGCACAGCTGATGTTCCCGACCTTCGACACGTCTGGCCATCCGAAGCAGATGACGCGCGGCGTAGCGGCGTCACCGGGTGCCGCGGTCGGCAGGGTCGTGTTCACTGCGAAGCGGGCGGTCGAAGAAGCGGACAAGGGCGAGCGGGTCATCCTGGTCCGCCGCGAAACGAACCCCGACGACCTGCCCGGAATGATTGCGGCGCAAGGCATCCTGACCAGCCGCGGCGGCAAGACCAGCCATGCCGCGGTCGTCGCCCGCGGCATGGGCAAGACGTGCGTCTGCGGGGCCGACGAAATGCACGTCGATCTCGCCGGTGGCAAATTCACCGTCGGCAGCACGACCATCGCCGAGGGCGATGTCATTTCCATCGACGGTACGTCCGGACGCGTCTACGCCGGCGAGGTGCCGGTCGAGCCGTCGCAGATCGTGAAGTACTTCGAGGGACGCCATCGAAGCGGACGCGGATCCGTTGGTGGCGGCCGTGGATCGCATCCTGCAGCACGCGGACACTCGCCGTCGGCTCAAGGTGCGGACGAACGCCGACAACGGCGATGACTCGGCTCGCGCTCGCCGCTTCGGCGCGGAGGGCATCGGCCTGTGCCGGACCGAACACATGTTCCTCGGCGATCGGCGCGCACTCGTCGAGCGACTCATCCTCGCCAACGAGGACGACGAGCGCCAAGACGCGCTCGACAAACTGATGCCGTTGCAGCGCAACGACTTCATCGAGATTTTCCGGGCGATGTCCGGCCTACCGGTGACGATCCGGCTCATCGATCCGCCGCTGCACGAGTTCCTGCCGCCGCTGGAGGATCTCGCGGTGTCAGTCGCGGTCGCGGAGGCCACCGGAAAGCCCGATCAGCACGACAAGGCGCTGTTGGCGGCCGTACGCCACATGCACGAGCAGAACCCGATGCTCGGCCTGCGCGGCGTACGGCTCGGACTCGTGATCCCGGGCCTGTTCAACATGCAGGTGCGCGCGATCGCCGAGGCCGCCGTGGCGGTGAAGAAAGAGGGCGGCGACCCGCACCCCGAGATCATGGTGCCGTTGGTCGGCGCCGTGCAGGAGTTGGAGACGGTCAAGCACGACGCGGATCAGGTGCTGCGCGCCGTCGCCGAAGAATCGGGAGTCGACGTGCACACACTGATCGGCACGATGATCGAGGTGCCGCGGGCCGCCCTGACCGCCGGTCAAATCGCCGAGGCGGCCGAGTTCTTCTCGTTCGGCACGAACGACCTTACTCAGATGGGCTGGGGTTTCTCCCGCGACGACGTGGAGAGTTCGTTCTTCACCCGCTATCTCGATCTCGGCATCTTCGGGATCTCGCCGTTCGAGTCGATCGACCGGGACGGCATCGGACGGCTCATTTCGATCGCCGTAGCGGAGGGTCGGGCGACGCGTCCGGACCTGAAGATCGGCGTCTGTGGAGAGCACGGCGGTGACCCGGATTCCGTACATTTCTTCGACGAAGTCGGTCTCGACTACGTGTCGTGCTCGCCGTTCCGCGTGCCGGTGGCACGGTTGGAAGCCGGTCGAGCGGTCATTGAGGCGTCCGCGTCCGACAGCCGCTAGATCCCCGACGCCGCTCACGCCTCCGGCATTCGGCGTCGGTCCCCGTGCAAATGTACGGAACTTGGCCGCTCTCAGCGCCGCCGAGCGCCCAAGTTCCGTACATTTAAGCGCGCGAAAATTCGGTTGCCGGCGGGCCGTAGTTTCGAGAAGTGGAAGATTTCCGGTCTAGGCCTTTCGCTGCCGACGATGCCGCGGCCGTCGCCGAGCTGCTGAACGCGGCCGAGGTCGCGCACGGCGGCGAGCCCGGGTTCACGGCCGGAGAGATCAGGGGCTTCGCCGCCATGCTGCTCGGCGACGGCAAGGGCGACTCGCGTCTCTACGTGACCGATGACGGCACGCTGGCCGCGGTGGCCTTCATCGGTTTTCCGCCGCCAGGCGGATCCAAGGCCGACCTCATCGGCAGCGTCGCGCCGCCCTTCGAAGGCCGGGGCCTCGGTCGCACGCTCCTGTCCTGGCAGTTACGTCGCGCCGCCGAGATGCGAGCCGAGCGTTCACCCGACGCCGATTGGCATGCGGAACTGGGCATCGACTCGGAGAATGCGGTCGGAATCCACCTCATGGAGCGAGCGGGCGGCACCGCGGTGCGGTACGGCTTTCAGATGGAGGCGGCAGCCGGCGACGTTCCGGCGGTCGCCGTCCCGGAAGAGTTCCGTGTCGTGCCGTACACGGAGGCGATCGGCCCGGACCTGCATGCCGCGCATACCGAGGCATTCGCCGACCACTGGGGCTACCAGGCTCGGCCGTTCGACGATTGGGCCGCCGGCACGATCCACTCCGACGTGTTCCGTGGCGACCTGTGCCGCATCGCCCTCGACGGCGACGACATAGCGGCGTACATCCTGGCCTACGACGGTGTCGAGGGTTCGGCGTACATCGGTCAGGTCGGCACCCGGCGCCCGTGGCGGAATCGAGGCCTGGCCGGCGCACTGCTGTCCGCGTCAGTGCGCGCGGCGGCCGCGGCCGGCAAGGCGCAAGCATCGCTCGGCGTGGACGCGGACAGCCCGACCGGTGCGGTCGGCGTCTACGAACGCCTCGGCTTCCAGACCCGGCACACGGTCGTGGTCTATCACTGGACGGTGGCATGACATGACCGAGCACCTGACGATTCGTGGGTACGAGGAGTCCGACGCCGAAGCGATCGCGGACCTCATGAACGCGGTCGAGGCGAAGCACGGCGCCGAGGCCGGTTGGACCGGTGGCGAGCTACGCAGCTTCATCAGGGCTTGGGTTCGCGATCCGGCGGTCGACTCCCGGCTCGTAGCGACGCCGGACGGCACGCTCGCCGCGGTCGGTCTCGTCTCGCCACCGCCCGAGGGCGGCGAGCGGGCCGACATGTTCGGCGGTGTACACCCGGCCTACCAAGGTCGCGGCATTGGCCGGGAGTTGCTCGCCTGGCAATACGACCGAGTTCGGCATTTACACACCGACATTGCGCCGAGCGCCGAGTGGCACGTCGAGGCCGGCGCGAGCGTCGGCGATCGGGCGGCTACGCGGCTCTTCGAGCGCTTTGGCTTCGGGCCGGTTCGCTACTTCTTCGAGATGGTCGCTCAGCTGGACGGCGAGCGGGCCGAGTTGGCGATGCCGGACGGTCTCTCAGCGGTGCCGTACACGCCGGAGCTGGCCAAGCCGCTGTACGAGGCACACATGGAAGCGTTCAGCGATCATTGGGGCTTTCAACGTCGCCCATTCGAGAAATGGGTCATCGGCACCGTGGAGTCCGAGGAATTCCGAGGAGACCTGACCCGGATCGCGTTCGACGGCGACGAGATCGCGGCCTATGTGCTGGCGTACGACAACGTCGAAGGACGCGAATACCTTGGCCAGGTCGGCACCCGGCGCCCGTGGCGCAAGCGCGGGCTCGCCAGTGCCCTGATCTCGGCGTCACTCATGGCGGCCGTGGCGGACGGAAAATCCAGCGCCTCGCTCGGCGTCGACGCGGACAGTCTGACCGGCGCGGTCGGGGTCTACGAGCGTCTCGGCTTCGAGGTCAAGCACAAGTTCGTGTCCTACCGTCGAGCGGTGGAGTAGCGCCATGGCGGAGTTCCGTACGCGGCCGTACACCGACGCCGACGCGTCCGCAGTCGCCGAATTACAGAACCTGCGCGAGGTCGCGGTCGGCGGCGAGCCGATCTATGCCGCGGCAGAGATCCGGGACATCATCGGCGGCCTCGCCCGCGACGTCGATACCGACACCCGCCTCGTGTTCGCCGACGACGGTGTGCTCACCGCGTTCGCCGATGGTCGCACCGCCACCGGATGGTGGCGTGATAGCCGAGACGTTCGGGGGTGTGCACCCCGACTGGATGGGGCGCGGCATCGGTCGCGAGCTCATCACCTGGGAAGTCGCGCGACTGCGGGAGTTACGCGACCGAGTCGCGCCGGGCGCGGCGTGGACGATCGATGCGGGTTCCAGCATCAAGGAGACACAGGCGTCGCGTCTCTTCGAGCGCTTCGGCATGCGGCCGGTGCGCTACTTCTTCGAGATGGTCGCGCCGACCGCCGACGTCATACCCACCGAGATGCCAGCCGGATTCCGCGTGGTTGCGTATACGCCCGATCTGGCCCGGCGAGTGTACGAGGCGGACGAGGAAGCGTTCCGCGATCACTGGGGTCACGAGGACCGTCCAATCGATCAGTGGACGACCCTGACGGTGGGCTCCGATCTGTTCCGCGGCGATCTCTCGCGACTCGCGTTCGACGGCGACGAGATCGCGGCGTTGGTTCTCTGCTTCGACAACGCGGTCGGCCACCACTACATCGGGTCGGTCGGCACCCGGCGACCCTGGCGAAAGCGTGGTCTGGCCAGCGCATTGATGTCGGAGACGATCGCGGCCGGCGGCCGCCGCCGGTAAGACGGTCACGTCCCTCGGTGTCGACGCGGACAACCCGACCGGCGCGCTCGGTGTCTACGAACGGCTCGGATTCGCCGTACGCCAGCGGTGGGTCGTCCACCGCCTGATCCTCGACTAGGCGCCGCGGATGCACGATCTGGTCGATCAGCCGTCGAGCCCTTCGCCGTCGATGTCGACGCCCAGCGCTCGATATTGGTCGAGGATCATGCGTCGCTGCGCCGGATCGGCGACGTAGCGCAAGGTACGCCGCAGGTTGTCGATCATCATCTCGCGCATCTGCGGTGCGAGCGCCGCCAAACCCGAGCCGGACGTAGGCATCGCCCCCCCGAACGCCACCGTCGGATAGCCGGGCACTCCCGGATGGGCGTGCGCGGCCGGACCGGCGGGCGGATAAGCGGTCGCAGCCGGTTCAACCGGGGGATACGGCGGCACCGGCGGATCGCTCGCGCGCGGTGCGGATTCGTCGGGCGCGTCGGGTTGGGCCGGCGTCCCGGCCGGCTCCGCGCTCCGATACTGCTGCATTGCTGCCACGATCTGAGCGCTGATCGATTGCTGGCGCGCCATCCGGTCCTGCGCGGCCGACATTGACGCCGACATCCGGTCGGCAAGCTGCGACGCGACCGACGGTAGGTCGTCCCACTGCACGTCGACGTCGTTCGGGTCGGTCGCGGAGACCAAGGCCGGTAGGCCACCGCCCGCGATGTCCGACTGCCGCCGCGGGAACTTGAAATGCCGCACGAGGACCGCGTAGGGCGCCCGACCGGAGATGTTCACCGAGAGCACTGCCTCGCTGTTTCGGTGCACGGTAATCTCGGTGGTCGAGGGACCGTCGTCTGATCCGCCCACCTCCATGCGGCCACGAATCGTGGCCACCAGCACGACCGCGCGCAGCTTCCCGGCCACCGCCGGAGCGGTCGCCGCGGCCGCCATCATCTGGGCGAACCGGTCCTGACGTCGGGTCCCGGTGTCCGCGCGGGTGAGCCCGAGCGCTTGCGCCACCCGGCGACCGGCGGCGAACGGATCCGCCAGCGCCGGATCGTTCGCGGCGACGCGATCGGCCATGCTGGCAACTGACGTCCAGTCGACGTCGAATTCGGCCGGCCGTGCCGGGTCGACGAGAACGGTCACGTCCATTCCCCGTACCAGCCAATGGTCGTCGGCGAACCGGAACGTGCCGGCAACCTCGACCGGGCCGGAGCCGAGATCCACGACGACGCGAATGGTGCCGCGCGACAATGCGCCGTGATTCGGCGCGCCCTGCGGCGGAGCGTCGACGTGCGTGACAAGAGCGCGGCGGCGAAGAGCGGTGCTCGAGGGCGCGGCAGACCGATGGAACAGCTTCATCGCACCCTCCGATGCTTCTCAAGTGCGCGAGATGTTACGGGTGCGCGGCATCGGCCGGACGCGATCGATCGGGCATCCGACACTGTGGCGCTGCCCTCGGCCGAATGCGCGGCCGCGCGGCCGGCCAGCGTCGATGACGCTAGGCTCGGCGCTGATGACCAGCGCAGGAGACATCGATGGGCGGCCGCGTGACGACGAGCGCTTCGTCGACGAGGCGCCGAAGGACCCTACGACGCTGCCGATCGAGGCGCGCCGGTCGCCGTTTCAACGTGATCGCGCCCGGGTGTTGCACTCGGCGGCGTTTCGTCGCCTCGCGGCCAAGACCCAGGTGCACATGGCCGGTACGGACGATTTCCTGCGCACCCGCCTGACCCATTCGCTCGAGGTCGCTCAACTAGCGCGCGAGATGGGGTTACGTCTCGGCTGCGATCCGGACGTCGTCGACACCGCCGGGCTCGCCCACGATCTCGGGCATCCGCCGTTCGGCCACAACGGCGAAGATGCGCTGAACGAAGTGGCGCAGGCGTGCGGGGGATTCGAGGGCAATGCTCAGACGCTGCGGGTGCTGAGCCGCATCGAGGCAAAGGTGCTCGACGCCGATGGAGCGTCGGCCGGTCTCAACCTGACCAGGGCGACGCTCGACGCCTGCTGCAAATATCCGTGGACGGTCGACGCGGGCCAGCGCAAGTTCGGCGTGTACGACGATGATCTTCCTGTCTTTGCCTGGCTGCGGGCACAGGCGACCGCGCCGCTGCGTACGTGTCTGGAAGCCCAGGTGATGGACTGGGCCGACGACGTGGCGTATTCGGTGCACGATGTCGAGGACGGCATCCACGGCGGCTACCTGCGTTTAGCGTTGCTTCACGATGACGAGTCGGAGCGGCAGGCACTGTGCTCGGACGTCGCGGCGGCGTACTCGGCCGAGTCGGCCGGTGATCTCGCGGCCGTGCTCGATGAGGTGCTCGACGATCCGGCGCTCGCCCCGATGTACGCGTTCGACGGCAGCCATCGGGCCCTGGTCGGGCTGAAGCAGGCGACGAGCGTGCTGACCGGCCGTTTCGTCGCGGCCGCGTTGACGGCCACATTTCGAGCCAGCGGCGAGCAGCCATTGTCCCGCTACGACACCAACCTCGTAGTGCCGCGCCGGACCCGGGCCGAGTGCGCGCTGCTCAAGGGACTGGCGCTGCGCTACGTGATGCGCCGTCCGGGTGCCCGTGAACGCTACGACGAGCAGTTCGACACGCTGGTCGAACTGGTCGGCGCGCTGACCGTACGCGGCGCCGATGCGCTTGACCCCGTCTTCGCGCCGCTGTGGCGTACGGCCCCGGACGACCCATCCCGGCTACGCGTCGTCATCGACCAGGTCGCGAGTCTCACCGATCCGGCCGCGATCGCGTGGCACCGGCGGCTGTGCTGACAGGGTGTCCGTTCGCGCGGTCGCGTGCCGGCGCAGCGTGGAGCCCAGCTTGGCGGCGATCCGCGGCGACCTGACCTCGTCGATCGGAGTCCACTGGAAGCCGCTCACCTCCTCCCACTGGAGCGTCACGCTGGCAGTGGTGGTGGCCGGCAGCCCGAACGCGTACCGCAGATCGAAGTGATAGTGCTTCGCCTCGCGTTTGTGTCGGTTCGCCGGGATCACATGCACGTCGATGTCGAGTGGGCCGCCCGTCTCACGGGTATCACCCCCGAGCAGCGCGCTCGCTTCCAGAACGACGCCGGTCTCCTCGGCGAGTTCGCGCAATGATGCGCCGACGAGATTGGTGTCGGTCGGCTCCAGATGGCCGCCCGGCTGCAACCATTTGCCGAAGACGTTGTGCCAGATGCGCAGCATGCGGCCCTCGTCGTCGACTACCAGCGCCGAACAAGTCAGATGCCCTGGGTACGCCGACCGGTCGGTGATCGGGAGGCCTGCGTCGAGCTGCTCCAACAGCGGGCGAAGGTGCTCGCGTTCGTCCGGGTGCCGCTCGACGTATCCGTGCACGACGGCGACGATCTCGCCACGTTCGATCATCCGGACCCGCTCAATGCGGCTTCGGGTCCCGGTTCACCAGGGCGGTTACCGAGCGTTTCACCCGGGCGGCTCACCGGGCGGTTCAACGGGCGGTTCAACGGGCGGCGACGTGGATCGGGCCCGGTGCGGGCCGACCGTCGAGTTCCGTCGGATCCAGGCTCCACGCGGCGGCGACAGTCATCACGTCATCCTCGTCGACGACGACGCTCGGCTGGTCCTCGGGTTCGGCCTCGGTGTCGAATCTGGGCGGCAGTCCGATCGCGAGTTCGGTCGCATCCGGTTCTCCGTACCAGCGCGTGATTTCGCCGGTCTCGCCGACGTAGCGGAACGAGCGGACGAGCTTGCCCGCGACGGCGCGTTCCCAGAAGTGCGCCTCGACGACCCGGTGCGTGGCGAAGAACTGGACCTCGCTGCCGAGTCGACCAGATAATTCCACAATGTCCGGCGTGCCGGCATCGGCGAAGAACAATCGGCCGACGACCAGCGTCCACAAGACCCCGCCCGCGTCGGCCAGCGGCGGCGTGACCGCGATGCGGTTGTCGGTGAGGTACGCGAGATCGATGCCCTGCTGCCAGTCGACCGTGCCGAGATCGCTGGCACCGAGCGCGGCGCAGATCTCACCGGTGTCCCCGGCCGGGTCGCGCAGAGCGAGCCACGCCTGCTTGAACCCGAAGCCCACCATGTGCGCGACGCTCATGCCGCCGAATTTACGCTCGACGCGACACCTACGCTGCGAT
The DNA here is from genome assembly GCA_963818495.1 of uncultured Actinomycetota bacterium. Classification (GTDB taxonomy): domain Bacteria; phylum Actinomycetota; class Actinomycetes; order Mycobacteriales; family Micromonosporaceae; genus DASQPR01. Next base: position 584,432 of record CAWFSH010000008.1, on the reverse strand, counting down.
CATGACCAACGACACGGGGGCCGACCGGCCATCGGGCGTTGTGCGGTTCCCGCCGCGCGGCACGCCTGAACGGGCGGCCGTACTTCGGGCGGCGATGGGCGTCGGTGTGGCGACCGGCGCGTACGGCGTCTCGTTTGGCGCGATCGGTGTCGCCTCCGGCCTGAACGTCGCCCAGACCTGTGTGTTGTCCCTGTTCATGTTCAGCGGCGGCTCGCAATTCGCGCTTGTTGGCATCCTCGCCGCCGGCGGTGGCGTGCCCGCCGCGGCTGGCACGGCAGCGCTCCTCGGATCGCGCAACTCTTTCTACGGACTCCGCCTGGCGAACCTGCTCCGGGTGCGCGGCTGGCGACGAGGGGCCGCGGCCCATCTCGTCATCGACGAGAGCACCGCGGTGGCGACCACCCAGGCCACGGAGCCGGCTGGGCGCCTCGGGTTCTGGGCCACCGGGATCGCCGTGTTCGTCTTGTGGAACATCGCAACATTGCTCGGCGCGGTCGGTGCTGGGCTCATCGCAGATCCCAGGGTGCTTGGCCTGGATGCCGCCGCACCGGCCGCGTTCGCTGCCCTGTTGGCACCCCGGATGCGCGGCCGCGAGCCGTGGGCCATCGCGCTCGGAGCCGCCGCGGTCGCGCTCACGGCCGCCCCGTTCGTTCCGGCCGGCGTTCCCGTCCTGCTGGCCGCGGTCGTGGCAATTGTCGCTGGGCTGTGGCGGGGACCCGGCCCGGATCTGGCCGATCGAGCGGGCGAACCGAGCGGCGAACCGGCATGACCTGGGTTGCGGTTCTCGCCGGATCGCTGGCCTGCTACCTGCTGAAGCTCGCTGGTCTGTCCGTACCGCGTCGGGTGCTGGAAAACCCACGGGTACGGCGGATCGCCGCGTTGCTGCCCATCGCGATGCTGATGGCGCTGGTCGTGATCCAGACGTTCACCACCGGCCACCGCATCGTCCTGGACGCACGAGCGGCCGGGCTGGGTGCGGCCGTCATCGCGATCGTGTTGCGGGCGCCGTTCCTCGTCGTCGTCACGCTCGCCTGCGTGACGACGGCACTCGTACGCCTCTGGACGTGAGGCGACTGCTTCTAATCTCGTACGCCGAAGAGCAGATCGACCTCGACCGTCTCCGGGAACGGTCCGTTACCCACGGCCTCGTGCAGGCCATCCCGGAAGTGTTGCCGCTCCTCGCCGTGGGGCAGCATCTGCAGCGGGAAGGCGGACAGCACACTCCCGAGCAGCTGATCGAAGTCGACGGTGTCGTCGTAGGCGACCCGCGTCGCCGACACCGGCAGACCGGTCGCGATGAGATGATCCCGATAACGACGCTGGGACTCGTCGTCGGTCCCGCAGCCCATCGTGGCCGGGCGTCCCGTCCAGCCCTCGAGAAAACCACGCAACGCTCGCGACCATCCGATCTCGAGATGCCACAACGGTCTGCCATTCGTCACAACCGCGACCCCGCCGCCGGGCCGCACCAGCTTGTACGCCGTCTGGAAGACGGACATGTCATCCATCCAGTGCAGTGCGGTCGCGACGGTGATCGCGCCGATCGGACGGTTGCCGAGACTCGCGCCGATCTCCGGGAGTTGTTCGTCCGAGCCGAGCAACCATTTGACATTCGGGGTGTCGTCGTCGTGGCCGCGAGCGAGCCAGAGCATGTCCGGTTCCGGGTCGACGCCGACCACGGATTGCACGCGAGCGGCCACCGGCACGGTGAGCTGTCCGCTCCCGCAGCCGAGATCGATCACCGTGTCGCTGCGCGACAATCCGAACGCGCCGACGATCGCGTCGATCACGGCCGGCGGATAGCCCCGCCGATAACGTGCGTAGAGCCGCGCTACCTCGCCGCCGAAGCCGAGTTTGTGCGGCCCGCGTTTGTTGACTGCCGTGGTCGATGACTCGGCTGGTGGCTCGTTTGTGTCGGTTGGCTCGCTCGTCGTCATGCGACCGACAGTGGCAGCGCACGCCGCAGACGGGCTAGCCGTTTGCGCCGTGCGCTGATTCCGCTCTCGGCTCACGCGCCCGTCCGTCATGGATGAGCGAGCCCGTCCGTCATGGACGACCGAACGGCGCGCACGACTGTACGGAAGTTCGCCGGTCCAGCGCCGCGCGACCGGCCATGTCCCGTGCAATTGCAAGCGAGCGCCGGGCGACTATGCCGCGACGTCCGACGCGACGTCCGACGCGACGTCCGACGCGACGTCCGACAGAGACCCACGGCGGCGGACGGACGCGGCAGGAGCTGAATGAGGATCGCGACAGCGACCTCGACAATCACGAGGAACTCGAGGCCGGCCGCGAACGCGCTCGGGATGCCGCGTCCGCCATCGACCGCGCGGTAGAACACGATGCCGATGACGGCGATGCCGACCGCGCCGCCGACCTGCATCGCGGTCGACAGGACCCCGGCGCCGGCTCCAGCGGAGCGCGCCGGAACGTACGACAACGCGATCGAGGCCAGCGGCGACAGTGCGATGCCCATCCCCACGCCGTCCAGGAAGAGCGACGGGATCAACCACTCGATGGCCCCAGTGGTGCCGATGGCAGTGCACGGTCACGATCATGCCGGTGAGACCGATCGCCATGAGCAGCGTGCCGAGAGCGACCGACTGGCGTCCCAGCCGCGCCGCGAATCGACCAGCGTTGATCGACGTGACGAGGTAGCCGGCACCGATCGCGGTGAATACGACGCCCGACGCGAGCGCCGACAGTCCACGACCCTCCTGCAGATAGATCGCGAACACCAGGAAGAACGAGGCTTGGCCGGTCCAGAACACGAGCTGGGTGCCGATCCCGACGGCGAACCCGCGCGAGGAGAACATCGACAGGTCGATGAGCGGTGCACCGCCGCGTCGGGTCAATACGCGCTGGTAGACGACGTACCCCACCGCGAGTACGGCGCCGAGGGCGAAACTCGCGTACGTCCACGACGGCCAGCCGAGCGACTGGCCCTCGATCATCGGCAGAACGATCGCGACGAGGGACAGTGTCACGGTGACCATCCCGATCAGATCGAGACGTGCCGTATGAGTCCCGGCCGAGGCCGGCACGGTACGCCGGGTCAGCGCGAGCGCGGCGATGCCGATCGGCAGGTTGATCAGGAAGCACGTACGCCAGCCAAGGCCGAACACGTCGGCCTGGATCAGCAGACCGCCGATCAGCTGACCGAAGACGGCGGCGATGCCCATCGTGAGGCCGTACGCGGTGAAGGCACGGGTCAGTGCGCGCCCGGTGAACGCCGTACTCGCGATCGCCAGCACCTGTGGGGTGAGGAGCGCGGCGGCGATGCCCTGCGCCACGCGCGCCGCGACGAGTTCCGGAGCCGTCGCGGCGAGACCGCAGGCGAGCGACGCGAGCGTGAAGACGGCGAGGCCGACCGCGTACATGCGCCGCTGGCCGTAGAGGTCGCCGAGCCGTCCGGCGGTGATCACCCCGGCCGCGATGGCCAGTCCGTAGCCGGCGACGGTCCACTGGATGTCACTCGCGCTTGCGTGGAGATCCCGCTGCATCGTGGGGATCGCCACGTTCACGATGAAGAAGTCCAAGGTGATCATGAACGTTCCGGCCAGGATCACGAGCAGGGTGGCCCACTCGGGCGTACGGTGTTCAGCCGGCGCGATGGCGACCGGCGCGGCGGTGACGTCAACTGTGTCGTTCGTGGTCATGGTCGAAGCATCGCCGCAGGCCAGCGGGCCTGTCGATTACCACAGAGGTAATGAAGACGCGTTGAGCTGCAAGAACAACTCAGGACGCCGCAGCGTGACCGCCGAGGGTCAAGCCGCCGCGGAGGTCATGGCGGTGAGGTAGCTCGCAGTCTCGGCGTCGGCCGGGAAGAACGTCTCGATCGACAGCTCGGCGACTGTCAGGTCGGTCGCCGTGCCGAAGGTGGCAATCGTGCTGAACAGATTCAGCGTGCGCTCACCCCGGCGCAGCCGGAACGGCATCACGATGTCGGCGTCGGGCGGCGCCTGGGTCGGATCGTCGATATCGCCCGGATGCGGATAGCCCTCGCACTCGTCGGCCAGCGCGGCGATCACCGGGTCGCCGGTCGCCGCCGCCTGCCGCCGGATGCGACGCAGGAATCGCTGCCGCACCAACGCATGATCGACCAGGTCGGATGCGAGGCCGTCGGGATGCAGGGTGATGCGCATGGTGTTGGCAGTCGGACCGGTCAGGTGGGCCGGCAGTCCGGCCGTGAAGACGGCGACGGCGTCGTTGCCGCGCACGAGATTCCACCGGCCGTCGAGCACCAGAGCCGGGTAGGGGAGATGCCCGCGCAGCACGGTATCGATCGCGTCGGACACGAGGGACATCTCCGGCGCATCGAGTGCTGTCTCCGAATACTCCGGCGCGAACCCGGCCGCCTGCAACAGGGCGTTGCGCTCCCGCAGCGGCACGTCCAACTCGGTCGCGAGACGAAGCACCATCTCTCGACTCGGCTTCGCGCGGCCGGTCTCGATGAAGCTCAGGTGCCGCGACGACACCCCGCTGACCGAGGACAGCTCGAGCTGACTGACCCGCCGCGTCTGGCGCCAGCTGCGCAGCAAGCCGCCGATCGCGGCACGCGGGCGGGTCGGGGCGGGTCGGATCACGGTCGTCACACCAAAAACCATACGTGGGTACGCCGATACTTCGCGCTCGTCCCGGCGGCGGCAGCGCCCATGACGAGGGCCCACGTACGGGCCATGGTCGTAGCGGGAGATCGGTCGATGGGGTAGGACAGTCATATGCGCTATGCGCGGCTCGGCCGATCGGACCTCGAGGTCTCCGTCCTCGGGCTCGGGTGCGGGAATTTCGGCGGGATCGGGTCGACGCCGGAGCTGTTCGAGCGCGGCGACGACGAGCGAACCGCGTTCGCGCTCATGGACGCCGCTCGGCACGCCGGCATCACGCTCTTCGACACTGCTAACTCCTATGGCGGCGGCCGCTCCGAGGAATGGGTGGGTCGATGGCTGGCCGGCCGCCCGGGCGCGCGCGACGAGATCGTGCTGACGACGAAGGTACGCAACCGGGTCGGCACCGATCCGGGCGACGAGGGCCTATCGAGGCAGCACATACGGACGCAGATCGACGCCAGCCTTCGACGACTGCAGACCGACCGGGTCGACCTCTACTTGGCGCACGAGCCGGATCCCGACGTTCCCATCGCCGAGTCGGTCGCGACCTTCGACGAGCTGATCCGGGCCGGCAAGATCCGTCATTACGGCCTGTCCAACTTCTCCGGCGCGCAGCTACAGGCCGCCCTGGCCGTGGCGGCAGCGGGTCGATATGCCGAGGCGGTCAACCTCCAGTCCAGCTTCAGCCTGCTCGACCGCGCGGCGGCCGCGGACGCGTTCGCCATCTGCGGCCGGCACGGCGTCGCGTTCAGCGCGTTCAGCCCGCTCGCCGGCGGCTGGCTGACCGGAAAGTACCGGGCCGGCCTGCCATACCCGGCCGGGTCACGGATGACGCTGCGCCCCGAGCCGTACGCCTCGTTCACCTCCGGTTCGACGTACCAGATGGTCGACGAACTGGCGCGAATGGCCCTGGCGCGCGGTCTATCGTTGCCCACGATGGCGCTGGCGTGGGTCATTAACGACCCGGGCGTGACCGCGGCGATCATCGGGCCCCGTACGCCGGGTCAGATGGCGGCGGCATGTGATGCGATCGATGTGACGATGGATCCGGGCGAGCACGCCGCGCTCGCGGATGTGGCCGACCGGCACGACATGAGCAGGCCAGCGTGAGCGTTAGGAGCTCGGGATGAGCGACACATTCGTCATCGTCGGCGGTGGACTAGCCGGTGCGAAGGCGGCGGAAACGCTGCGCGCCGAAGGGTTCGCCGGCCGGATCGTGTTGATCGGCGACGAGACCGAACGGCCCTACGAGCGCCCGCCGCTGTCCAAGGAGTATCTGCTCGGCACGGGCGCCCGCGACAAAGCATTCGTGCACGACGGCGGCTGGTACGCCGAAAAAGACATCGAGCTGCTGCTCGGCGTGCGGGTCACGGCGCTGAACGCGGCGAAACGCACGATGACGCTCGACGGCTTCGAGCCGCTTGCCTACGACAAGATGCTGCTCGCGACCGGGGCCCGTCCGCGCCGGCTCCACATCCCCGGCAACGACCACACCGGCGTGCGATACCTGCGTACGCTGCCCGACGCGGACAACCTGCTCGCCTCGTTGACTGAGGGCAGGCGCGTCGTGGTGATCGGCGCCGGCTGGATCGGTCTCGAGACCGCCGCGGCCGCCCGCAAGCACGGGGCACACGCGACCGTGATCGAAACCGACGCGTTGCCGTTGCAGCGAGTGCTCGGGGACGAGGTCGCGACGATCTTCGCGAACCTGCACCGGGCGCACGAGGTGGACCTGCGGCTGTCGTCGGGCATCGCCGAATTCCTCGGCGCCGGCGGCGCGCTTCGCGGGGTGAGGCTGGCCGACGGCACCGAAATTCCGGCCGACGTCGCGATCGTCGGCATCGGCGTCCTGCCCAACGTCGAGCTCGCGGCGGCCGCCGGCCTGGACGTGGACAACGGCGTCGTGACCGATGCATCACTGCGTACGTCGGATGCGGCGATCTACGCGTGCGGAGACGTCGCGAACTCTCACAATCCGCTGGTCGGCTCACGTATCCGTGTCGAACACTGGGCCAATGCCCTCAACGGCGGCCCGGCAGCGGCAAAAGCGATGCTGGGCCAGGACATGACGTACGACCGGGTGCCGTACTTCTTCTCCGATCAGTACGACCTCGGCATGGAGTATTCGGGGTACGTCGAGCCGGGCGGCTACGACCAGGTCGTGTTCCGTGGGTCGACCGACTTCGTCGACGGGAAGGCGCCGGAGTTCGTGGCGTTCTGGGTGGCGGGGGGTCGTGTGCTCGCCGGCATGAACGCCAACGTCTGGGACGTGCAAGATGACATCCAGAAACTCGTCCGCGCCGGGTACACCGGCCACACGGTCGATCTGGGCCGTCTTGCCGATGCCTCGGTGCCGCTCGGCGATTTACTGGCGTAGGCGCCCAACGGTGCGAGATTAGTTGGCTCACGGCCAACTAACGCCGGCCCCAGCATGCCTGGGCTTAGCGGCGGCGCTCGTTTGCGTTGATGCGAGGTCGGGCAAGACCTGGGTTGGTTATGGCGGTTGGTGGTAGGGATTGCGGCGTGGACGGCGTTGCGGGTCGATGTAGGCCGGTGGGATGAACTCGGGCCGGCGGTCTGTGCCTATCTGGATGGTCCACTCTGCTCGGTGGATGAGTCGGTGGTGATGGCTGCATAGGGCGACGCCGTTGTCGCGGTCTGTCCGGCCACCCTGGGCCCAGTATTGGATGTGATGGATCTCGGTCCAGCGGGGTGGCCGATCACAGCCGGGGAAGGCGCAGCCACCGTCTCGCAGGACGACCGCAGTGCGGGCGGCGCCGGTGTACTGTCGCCGTGCCCGTCCGATGTCGATCGGTACGCCACGTCCGTCCAGCATCACCGGCAGGATTTGGGCCTGGCAGGCCAGCCGCCGAGTTGCGGACGGTGATAGCAGAGCGCCGGTGTCGAGCTGGCCGACGGCAAGATCCTGGGCGAGGGCGTCGAAGTCGACGGTCACGTTCAACTGTGGCGGTAGTCCGCCGTTGTCCGGAAGGCCGCCGGTGGCTAATGCGATCCGGCATACGTCGACGAGGGCGTCGGCGCGTCGGGCTGGAGCGCTGCGTTGGTCGGGGCCATCCTCACCACGAAGCGGTCGCGTGAGGGGTTCGATCGCGGCGGCGACGATCGCGGCGCTTTCAGTGTCGAGGGTTCCGCTAATGCGGGTGCCGCCTAATCCGTCCGCCGAAAGGGTGAAGCCTCGGCGATCCCGGGCGTTGCGTTCGGCGCGTTCGAGCCGGTCGCGGAGGCGGGCGTCGGCCAGCGTCGGGTTGACATGAGCGAGCACGCGTTCGCCGAGGCGGCGGAGGATGCTCGGCTCGAATTGGGTCGCATGATCGATCAGGACGGCCTCGACCTTGTCGACGGTGACCGGGTCGTCGGCCGGGACGTCGTTGAGGGTATGGCCGATGGCGAGTGCCTGGGTCGGATTGACGGTGCCTGACTCAAGGGCTGCAGCGATGATCGACCGGCGATCCATGAGCTGCCCGAGTGTGATCATCCGGTTGGCGTCGGCGGCGGTGATGCGTAGCAGATCCCGCAGCCAGGCAACCGTTGATGCTGCGGCGTCATGGTGCGGTAGGTCGCGCGCTGACGCCTCGTGCACGAGGGTGGCGGCCGTGCCGGCCACGATGGTCGTGATCCGATGCAGACGGTCGAGCGTGGATCTGAGGTCGTCGTTGGACAGTGCATACGCTGGTCGAGCTGCGAGTGCCGCGACCGCCGACGCCGCGGTCGCCAGCAGCTCGTCCTCCTCGTTCACGACCAAATCCTCGCACGCCTGTACGACAAGAAACCGGGCCGGCCAAGCCGCATTTGTCTCATGTGGCGGATGCCGGCCCGATGCGCGGACGAGCCATACGTCACACGCTCGAAGCTTGCCCGCTAGGGTTCGCGCGCGGTCAGGACAGTGCCGAGCCGAACGTGTCGCAGGACTTCCGCTTGGGGTTCGCGCGCGGTCAGGACAGTGCAGAGCCGAACGTGTCGCAGGCCTTCGGGTCGCCGGTGGAGTAGCCGGTGGTGAGCCAGCGCTCGCGCTGGGCCGACGATCCGTGCGTGAAGGCCGACTCATCGACCCGCCCACCCATCTTCTTCTGGATGGCGTCGTCGCCGACGGCACCGGCGGCCGTGACCGCGTCCTGGATGTCCTGCGAGGTGATGCTCGTGAAGATCGGCGTGCCATGGGTGTCGGTGGTTGATTCGGCGTGCTTGGCCCAGACGCCCGCGTAGCAGTCGGCCTGCAACTCGAGCATCACCGACAGCTTGTTGGCGTTACCCGGATCGCGTTGCTGCGCCCGTCGCATGGCCGCCTCGGTGCCGATGATGTCCTGGATGTGGTGGCCGTACTCGTGCGCCAACACGTACGGCTGCGCAAACTCGCCCTTCGCACCGAACTGGTTGGTCAGCTCGTCGTAGAAGGTCAGATCGATGTAGACCTTGTTGTCCTCCGGACAGTAGAACGGCCCGACGCCGGTGTCGGCCGGCCCGCAGCCGGTGTCGGTCGATCCGCTGAAGAACTCGGTCTGCGAGCGAGTGTATTGCTCGGCGAACACCTTCGGCGTCTCGGTCTGCCAGAAGTTCTGGATCGACTCGACGAACAGCTCGTTGCGGCAGTCCGTCTGCTGGTCGCGGTTCGGGTTGGCGGTCGAGCAGTCCGACACCGCGCTCGACGAGCCGTCGCCGCCGCTGAGTGCGTTGACGCCGGCGAAGCCGCCGCCAGCCAGCGCGATCAGGATCGTAATGACGGTGACGATGAGGCCGCCCTTGCTGGTCGGGATCGGGATGCGGCCGCCACCTAGGCCGCCCAGCCTGCCGAAGCCACCGCCGCCCCGCCGGTCATCGATCTGCGTCGGATCGACCTGGGCATTCTCGTTGATCTCCACGGGTGTCCTCGCGACGGGTGGGGGACTGGGCACCCGATCACTACCCGCCGCCGACGGCGACTAATCCTTGGTCCCGGCCGGTGCAACCCGGACGCAGCACGAACCGGGATCCGGTTGCAGGCGCGCACACAGCCTGTCGGCGCCCAACCCGTCGAGCAGACCGGCGATCAGCGCCTCGTTCAGGCCGCAGACCAGTTCCGGATGCCGCACCGCGAGACTGTGGAACGGACAGTTGCCGAGTGACAGCTCACCGCTGGTCGCCCGACGCGGTTCGAAGCCCAGATCGGTCAGTGCGGCAAACGCCTCCGAGACGTCGTCCTCGTGTCGGTCGGGGGGACCGCGGTGGGCCGCGCCGATCTGCCGTCCGACGTCGGCGGCATGCCGTGCAGCGGCCGCCCGGGCGTCGCCCGGATCATCGGCGACCGCGTCGGTGAGGATTTCTCCCACGAGCTCGTACTGCCTCGGCGGCACGCTCATCGTTAGGGTGCCGTCGGTCGGTTCATAGACTTTCGGCGCTCGCCCGCGCCCGCGAGGTTGGTCGGCCGGCGCTTCGTAACGGGCGCGCAGCAGGCCGGCGTCAACCAGCTTGTCCAGGTGAAAGGCGCTCAGGTTGCGGGATATGGCCACGGCCTCGGCGGCCTCTTCGCGGCTGACCGGATGGGCCTGGTGGCGTACGTGGTCGTAGAGCGCCCGCCGCACCGGATCGACAAGTGCGGCGACAGCCTGCCAGCGGGTGCCTGCCACAGTGAGAGAATATCACCAACAATTGCTATTGATAATATCCGGCGTTCGGGGGAGGATCGGTAATTGCGATAGCAAGCGTTAATGAAAATGATCGGGAGGCGCCGTGCAGACAGTGGCAGAGATCGGACGGGGTGCGGTGCCGGCTCCGGCCGTGAAGGCGGCGCCGCTTCGTGTCGTACCCGACAAGCCGGATCGTGATCTTGTCGCCGCGGAGCGCGCGGCCGGCGATTTCCTGCAGGCCCTCGGCGTGAGCCTTTCCACCGAGAGCCTGCGCGACACGCCCCGGCGGATGGCCGAGGCCTATGCCGAGCTGCTCACACCGCGCGATTTCAATGTCACGACGTTCCCGAACGATGAGGGTTACGACGAGCTCGTGCTCGTCCGGGACATACCGATCCGGTCGGTGTGCGAGCACCATCTGCTGCCGTTCGTCGGCGTCGCGCATGTCGGCTACCTGCCCGGCGATCGCATTCTCGGGCTGTCCAAGCTCGCCCGGGTGGTGGAGCTCTTCGCGCACGGGCCGCAGGTGCAGGAGCGGCTGACGAAGCAGGTCGCCGATTGGCTGGATTCGCAGTTGCGGCCCCGCGGCGTCGGCGTGGTCGTCGAGGCCGAGCACCTGTGCATGACGTTGCGTGGAGTGCAGGCGGCCGGCGCACGCACGCTCACCTCGACCCTGCTCGGCGCGCTCCGCGATAACGCGGGGTCGCGCGCGGAGTTTCTCGATCTCACCGGCGTCGGTCGACGCTGACCATGACCCTTTCGGGAGCGCATGATGACTGAGCAATTCGTGATCGTCGGCGCCGGCCTAGCCGGTGCCAAGGCCGCCGAGACGTTGCGCGAGGAGGGCTTCGACGGCCGGATCGTGCTAATCGGCGAGGAAGCGGTCCGTCCATACGAGCGGCCGCCGCTGTCCAAGGCCCATTTGCTGGGTACGGCCGACCTCGACACCGCCTTCGTGCACGCGCCCGACTGGTACGCCGCCCACGACGTACAACTGCGGGCCGGCGTTGCCGTCGAGGCAATCGATCGACCAAACCGTGAAGTGGTGCTCGCCGACGGCGACCGTATCGCCTACGACCGGCTGCTGCTGGCGACCGGATCGTCGCCTCGCAAGCTCGACGTACCCGGCGCCGATCTGAGCGGTGTGCTCTACCTGCGCACGATGGCGGATAGCGAGAGCCTCGCGAAGCGTCTTGTCGACGGCGCGCACGTGGTTGTCATCGGTGGCGGCTGGATCGGGCTGGAGGTCGCGGCGGCGGCGCGCTCGCACGGCGCATCGGTCACCGTTGTCGAGATGACCGTGCTGCCGCTGCAGCGTGTGCTCGGCGCGGAGGTGGCGCGAGTATTCCTGGCACTGCACGAAGCACACGGTGTGACATTCAAGTGCGGCGTCGGCGTGCGTGAGCTACGCGGCGAGACGGATGTCCACTCGGTCGTGCTCACCGACGGCACCGAGTTGCCGGCCGATGTGGTCGTCGCCGGCATCGGCATCTGGCCAAATGTGGAGTTGGCCGAGGCGGCGGGACTCGATGTCGCCAACGGCGTCGCGACCGACGCGACCCTGCGCACGACGGATCCGCTCATCTTCGCGGCCGGCGACGTCGCGAACTCGCACAACCCGATCTTGGGCCACTCGATCCGTGTCGAGCACTGGGCCAACGCACTCAACGGCGGTCCCGCCGCGGCGCGGTCGATGCTCGGCCAAACCGTTTCCTACGACCGAGTGCCGTACTTCTTCTCGGATCAGTACGACTTCGGACTGGAGTATTCGGGTTACGTCGAGCCGGGCGGTTACGACCTGGTGGTGTTCCGCGGCTCGACCGAGATCGTCGACGGGAAGGCGCCGGAGTTCGTTGCGTTCTGGTTGTCCGGCGGTCGCGTGCTCGCCGGCATGAACGCCAACGTCTGGGACGTACAGGACGAGATCCAGCGGTTGGTCCGCGCGGGATACGCCGGTACGGCCGTCGACCCGACCGCCTTGGCCGATCCGGACCGGCCGCTGGCCGAGCTCGGCTAGCGGACGTCCACGGCGCGACCCGCTCGCGGACGTACGGCGTTCCAGCGGATCGCGCCGGCCATGTCCCGGGCGTGTTCCAACGCGGTGTAGTCGGTGCGAGCAGCTTCGGCCTTGACCGCACGGTCCAGGTCGTGCCCGCTCCGCGCGAGTACGGTGCTGAAGTCGCGGCGTACGGGCTCGCGCAGGTCGTAGCCGTACGAGCGGTGCAGGCGGGCGAACAGCGGCTTGTACAACCGGGCACGCTCGTGCAGTCCCGACGAGTGTGACATCGGATTCTTCGGTCGCGTCCGGATGTAGTCGGGCAACACGTCGGCGAACGCCTGCCGGACGATCCACTTCTCCTGGCCATCACGCAGCTTCAGGTGCAGCGGCAGGCGCATCGCCAACTCGACGACCGCGAGGTCGAGGAACGGCACCCGGGCCTCGACTCCGTACGCCATGCTCGCGCGGTCGACGCGTTGCAACTCCGTACGACACAGGTTGCGAATCTTGTGTAGGAACAGTCGGTGGGCCGCGCGACCGTCGGAGTGGTGATACATCGGGTAGCCGCCGAACAGTTCATCGGAACCGTCGCCGGTCAGCACGACCTTCACACCGAGTTCCCGTACGCGGCGGAACAAGGGCACCGATACGACTGCGTTGATGATGTCGCCGTACTCACTGAGCTCGGATATCCGGATCGCGTTGCGAATGTCGGCCAGCCGAACATCGCGCGGGTGCAGCTCGATCACCTCGTGTGGCACGCCGAGATCGGTCGCGAGCCGGCGGGCGTACGCGAGATCTTCGCTCCCGGGAGCGCCGATGGTAAACGCGATGCAGTTCGGATGGAACTCCTTCACGTGCAGCAGCGTGAGTGAGCTGTCGAGCCCTCCGGAAAGGATCACCCCGACCGGCAAGTCGGTGTCGACGCGGACGCGGATGCTATCCCGCAGGGCGGCGCGGACGAGCTTCGCCGCCTCGCCCGGGTCGTCGACCGTGAGTTGATCGTCACCGAGCCGTCGCAGGTCCACGTACGGAGTCAGCGCCGGGTCGGTGTACGGGCCGGCCCAGCCGTGGCTCCCGGGCGGGACCTCAGCAATCGGCATACCGAGCTGCACGAGTGCTTTGACCTCGGACGCGACGTAGAGTCGACCGGCACGGCGGGACCAGTAGAGCGGCTTGACGCCGAGCGGGTCGCGCGCGAGATAGGTACGGCCGCTCGGGCGATGCACGATCGCGAACGCGTACTCGCCGCGCAGCCGTTGAACGGCCGACTCGCCCCAGGCGAGGAACGCCTCGAGGACAACTTCGGTGTCGCTCTCACTGCGCATCGACCGCCCGAGCGCGACGAGGTCGGCTCGGACGTCTCGGTGGTTGAAGATTTCGCCGTTGTAGCACAGTAGCCATTCGCCGTCGTCCGATAGCCATGGCTGGATCGCGTGGTCCCGGTCGACGATCGGCAATCGCCGCGTGCCTGCCAGGAGACCGTCATCGATCAGCATCTTCCGTGATGTCGCCACGCGACGCCAACGCCGCCAACATGCCCGCGAATATCGCCGGGTCGGTCGGGTCGGCATGGTCCCCGAGGATCAACGCGATTCCGCACATGGTCAGCCGCCGATCCGCCGGGCGAAGTCGTTGTGCAGCAAGCCGATCACGATTGGGCTCACGCAGACGTGCCACGCCTGGCCTTCGTCGATGACGTTCATGCGACCGGCATCGCGGTGCTCGAGCAGCAGCCGCTGCAGCACTGCGTGCGCTCCGTACCGCCGATACCAGTTCATTTCGAGGTCGACGCCGTAGCCGGTGCAATGTGAGCTGGGCAGGATCGCGGCGTACCCGAGCGCCCGAAGCCGGTGTTGATGGCCGACGCTGCGCGTCATGCTGTTGACCCACAGCGGCGGGGTTCCAGCCGGTGCGAACGCGCGGAATTCGACCGCCAGCTGGTTGACCAGCTCGACGACCGCCGGGCGCGCCTGGGTGAAACGCAGGCCGGCCGTGCGGGGCCGCCAGTCCGGCGCGACTCGCCGTTCGGCCGCACGCCATGCCCGCACCGGCAGCGCGTTCGCCTGGCGGCGGTACCGGAATTCGATGGGCACCGTATCGATCGCGACGAGGTCGGCGGCGCTTTCGACGTCGAGGTCCGTTGCGTACGGTCGACGGTGCCCCCACCAGATCGCGTCGATCTGCGCCAGCAGGTATATGCGAATGAGGGCGGCGCGGTCGGCGGCCGAGCTTCGGCCGTTGGGCCGAAACGATTCGGCGTCGGCGATCACCATGCGCTGGCTTGCCTCGAACCCGCCGGGTGTAGCGGCGAGGAGATCGGCGAACTCGCGCTCAGCCAAGCGTTCGGTGAGGATTGTGGTGACCTTGCGCGCGTCGCCCGGCGCGCCGTGCGCCGCGAGTTCGATCATCAGATCGTCCACGGCATCCCGGTACGCGCCGATCGCGATCGACGGTGCTGTCATGGAACGTCACGTTAACAGCCGAAAATGACTGTCAAGTCCGTTTTCGGCAATTCTCCGGACTTTAGACGAATACTCCATGAGCTCAGTGCCACGTCTAGCGACGGCCTGCTGACGCCTCTCGAGTCTTCCCTGGTCATGATCGCGGATATCGGGTCGGCGACCGATAACGTGCATACAACCATCCGGCGCGATTGCAGCGGCGGACCAGAGGGACGGGTGATGTCTGAGTTTCCGATCGGCATATGGGCCGTCACGATTGTCGGGCTCGTCGGCATCGTCGTCCTCGACCTGACCGTCATCGCGCGACGAAATCGAACGGTTACCATGCGCGACGCCACGATCTGGGTATCGGTCTATGTCCTGCTCGCGGCCGGGTTCGCAACGGCGCTATTCGCGTTTGGGCCCGCCCGCGACCGGAGGCGAGTTCGTCGCCGGCTACATCACCGAATACAGCCTGAGCGTTGACAACCTCTTCGTCTTCATGATCATCATGGCTCGTTTCGCCGTTCCCCCTCTCGGACAGGACAAGGCGCTCTACATCGGAATCGTCGGCTCGATGGTGTTGCGGGCGGTCTTCATCGCCGCGGGCGCCGGCGCGGTCGCCGCCGCCGGCTGGGTGTTCTATCTGTTTGGAGCGCTGTTGTTCTATACCGCCGCTCGGCTGATCATCGGTGGTCAAGACGGCGAATTCAACGAGAGCGCTCTTGTCTGGCGCCTACGACGGGTTCTGCCGATCGGCCACGACTACGTGGGGTCCAGGGTCATCGCGCGGGCGGATGGACGGCGGAAGTTCACGCCGTTGATCCTCGTCATCGCGGCGATCTGTATCGCGAACGTGGTGTTCGCGCTCGACTCGATCCCAGCCATCTTCGGTCTCACCAGTGACGCGTACGTCATCTTCACGGCCAACGCGTTCGCGCTCATGGGCCTGCGCCAGCTCTTCTTCCTGGTCGGCGATCTGCTGAACCGCCTGATGTATCTGAACACCGGGTTAGCCGTTGTCCTGGGGTTCATCGGCGTCAAGCTGACGTTCGAGGCACTCGCCGACTCTCACGTACGGTCCATCGGCCCGGTAGCCCTGCCCCAGATCGGCATCGCGTTCTCACTCATCTTCATCGGCGCCACCCTCGGCATTACGGCCGCGGTCAGTCTGATCGTTTCGCTCTGGCGGGAGCGGCGTCGCCATCAGGCAGAGCTACGCGAGACGCGCGCGACGGTCCCGCTCCCGGCCGCACCGCTCGCGACCGAAACCGGGATCGGCCGGGAGCAGGAGATCGGCCGGTCCACGACTCCGTGACCCGCCTGCGCGGGAGTCGTCGGCGGTCACGGCAGTCGCAACGGTTTCATCCCTCGTGGACGGGGGCTGGACGATTCGTGTGAATAGCGACCACGCGTCGAATTCTGCGTATAGACCGGGGAAGATGGTCATCACGCCAGATGCACGGACGACACGATCGGAGGCGGATATGGCCTGGTTTCTCGTGGTAGTCGCGGGCCTGCTCGAGACCGGGTTTGCGATCTCGCTGAAGCAGAGCCACGGATTCACACGCATCGAGCCGACGGTACTGTTCATGATCTTTGCGCTCGGTAGCTTCGGGTTGTTGACGCTGGCCCTCCGCCACCTGGAGGTCGGGCCGGCCTACGCGGTGTGGACGGGCATCGGCGCCGCTGGAACAGCGATCGCCGGCATGATCTGGCTCTCCGAATCGGTGTCGATGATAAGGTCACGTCGATCATCCTCGTGGTCGCCGGCGTCATCGGCTTGCAGCTGAGCGGCACCGGCCACTGACGGCGCATTCGCGGTGGGTCCGATTGATCACCCTGTGCTCGGCGTCCGCATGTTTGTACATCTAGGTATGCTCGTGTGTACCGTGCGACTTCCGAGAGGAAGACCTCCCAGAGAGGCGAGGGTATTGGCCGTCCGGAAGGCGCGTTCGGGTACGGCGCCGTCGCAACCGGCACCCGTCTCGCCCGAGCCGCGCGTCCCGCCGTACGAGATGCTCAAGCGCGCAATCCTTACCGGTGAGCTGAAGCCGGGTGCGCAACTCGTCGAGACACCGCTCGCGGCCTGGTGCGGTGTCAGTCGGACACCGATCCGGGAAGCGCTGCGCCGTCTCGAACAGGATGGTCTGGTCCACTACAGCGAGGGCGGGCTCGTCGTACGGGAGCGGAGCCCGGCCGAGATCCTCGACATTTACGAGACGCGGACCGTACTCGAAGCGACCGCCGGCCGGATGGCGGCGGAACGCCGGACGGATCACGACGTACGGATGTTGCGGGCGACCTTGCGCCGTGGCGAGGCGATCGGCACCGGCGACACGCTTGCCATGGTCGAGGCAAACCGGCAATTCCACCGGATGGTGTGGCGAGCCAGCCATAACGAATCGCTGCTCGATCTGCTGGAGCGGCTGAGTCTGCATCTCGCTCGCTATCCGGAGACGACCTTGGCCTCGCCGGGCCGGTGGGATACCGCTCGCCGCGAGCACAGGCTGCTGGTCGATGCGATCGAGAGCCGGGACGCGGCGGGCGCGCATGACATCGCATTCCGACATTTCGTCGAGGCCCGCGATATCCGGCTCGCATTGTTCGCCGACGACGCCGCGGCCATCTAACGGCCGACCACTCACGCGTACTGCACGGCAGCCAACGAGTCACGCGTCCAGCACGGCGGCCGTCCACGCGGACCACTCGGCCGGTCCGCCCCTCTTCAAACGCTGCGTACCGTTGTATACACTCGCATGGCGGGCCCAATTGAGATGCGGGCGCGCGCCCGATCGCAGTGGCGCCGGGGAGGATTCACATGATCGGTGACGGTCAATGGGGTCACGATCGCGTGGATCGGGTCGGCCGGCCGCGTGCGGTCGGCCGATGACGGGCGCTATCGGTCACGCCGCCGATCGCCACCAGACCGATCGCCACCAGACCGGCGAACCGTCGTCGAGCGTTCCGTCCGCGCGCACAGCGTGACCGACTCGGATCGACGGTCTGGACCCAGCCGGAGTGGGACGTTGTCGTGATCGGCGGCGGCAACGCGGCGCTGGTGGCGGCGATGGCCGCCGATGACATGGGCGCACGTGTCCTTGTGGTCGAGCGCGCGCCCAAGCACATGCGCGGTGGAAACACCCGGCACACCCGCAACATTCGCTGTACGCACGTCGGCTCGGACGAGTTCAGCAAGGGCTCGTACCTCTTCGACGAGCTGTGGAAGGACCTCTGCAACGTCGGGGACGGGCCTAACAACGAAGAGCTTGCCCGCATCACGGTCGGCGACTCGGAGACGATGCCGGCATGGATGGATGACCACGGCGCCCGCTGGCAGAAGCCGTTGCACGGCACCCTGCACCTCGACCGTACGAACCGGTTCTTCCTGGGCGGCGGCAAGGCGCTGCTGAACGCGTACTACCGGGAGGCGGCCGGCCGCCCGCGGATCACCATCGTCTACGACGCATAGGGCTCGCTGCTGGCTGCGTGGGCCTCCTGGTGCTCAAGGCACGGTCATCGGACGTCACAAGCTTCGCGCGGATGACCATCAAGGACTACGGCTTCCTCCTGTCGCTGTTGTTTTCTCGTGCTGATCGCTGTTGTTTCTCGTGCTGACCGGCCTGGCCACGCTGTTCACCCGGACGACGCCGGCCTACGACCTCGTACTCATCGTCCATCTCGCGGCGATCGGGTTGACGTTTGCCGCCGCGCCGTACAGCAAGTTCGTCCACCTCATCTACCGGTTCCTGGCGTTGGTGCGGGACAACCTGGAGCGAGCGGCCGCGTGAGGGGTGCCGTCTGAGATGACGTCCTCGATGAACGCGACCCGACCGGCGACCGGCCCCGGATTTACGTCGACGATCTCGTAGCCGAGGTCTCGATACACCTCGAGATGAATGCGCTCGAACGTCAGCGCTTCGGCATACGAGATCCGCCGCGCCGTCGTCGGCTCCACAAAGCCGATGTTGTGCACGAAGAACACGCACCGGTTGTAGATGTTCTCGCGGGCGATCCGGTCGAGTTCGGCGGCGAGGACGGCAGAGACCGGACGCCGGAGGTAGACACTCAACGCGAGCGTGCACACCGGTGACCGGTCGAAAACCGTTTGCCTACCCGGGCGGTGGTCGGCCGTTAGCTGGCGCTGCCGTTGCAGCGCCACAACGCGGTCGATGAAATCAGCCCGCCGCCAAGGCTCGACGATGCCCTGCGCGGCCAGCGGATTGATGATGTCGGTGGCCGCCTCGTCGACGACATGGTGGCCGCGATCGCGGAGCGCGGCCAGGACGGTGGTCTTTCCGGAACCGGGTGCTCCGGTCAGGATGTAGCGCAGTCGCACGGTTTCGCCTCCTGGAGTGGGGGTGTCGCCGGTCGGCGACACCACCTCAACTCATGGCGGCGCCGTCCGGCGGCGGCAGGTCTAGTAGGGCGGCCGCCCACGGCAGGGCGACCTCGAGTTGTCTACGTTGGATGTGGCGCACGAGCGGTGCCGTTGAGGGAGCGGGCAATCCGGCTCGGCTGGCGAAGTAGCCGGCAACGTGCGCGGCCATGCCGGGCGTCATGTGCGGGGCGACCTTGTCCGGCGCGGGACCGCCTTCGAGGTGCAGACTCGGCAGCAGGAACGCGACGTCGATCTCGGCGTTGCCGACCGACGTATGGTTCCAGTCCACGAGAACCGTTGCGCCGTCGCGGAAACACAGGTTGTCGCTGCGGACATCCGCATGCAGCAACGCGGTGCCGTCAAGCAACAGCGGATCGGCCGCACCGATGAGAGTGGGCAACGCGCGGTCCAGCCACGCACGCGTGCAGAGACCCAATGACAATAAGGGTACGGCATCCTTCGCAACGAATGCCCATCCGGTCTCCGGTGTCAGGACGGCGATGCCGGCGGCCGGCGTGCGGGGCGGCGGCTCCAGCTCCGCGAGCCGGCTGAGCGTTTCCAGGACAGCGTCGACGTGCGCGGGCGTCCATGGCGGCGGCCACCGGCATCCGCTCAGGTCGGCCAGCACCAGGACGGGCAACTCGCCGTCGTCGAACCAGCCGAGCACCTCCGGTCGGAAATCGTCGCAGACGTGCTGGTACACCTCGAACTCACGCCGAAGCCAGGTCGCGGTTCGCGCGTCGTCGGCGTGCTTGACGAAGACCGTACGGCCGTTGGCCAACGTCACGACCCAGCGCCGGTTGTTGGCGTACCCGCGATTGATTCGTCGAGCCACGACGAAGCGCTCGCCGAGCGCGGACCGGATGCGCGCTGTCTCGTGAGGATCCGGGGTGGCCCGCGACATCCCGGAAGCGTAGAGGCGGCGCCACGGAGATCGCGATGCATTAACGCACGGCCCGGCGCGTCCGACCACGGACAATACGAACTGTCTTGACAAGAAAAATTGTCGGTGGCATTGTGGGACTCATGCACGACGTAGCAGTCATCGAAGATGCGGCGGCGGCCGAGGTCTCGCTCGATCCGACGCGGGCCCGCCTATTGGCCGCGCTGGCCGAGCCGGGCTCGGCGACGACCCTCGCGGCCAAGGTCGGGCTGGCCCGGCAGAAGGTGAATTACCACCTTCGCGCGTTGGAGGAGCACGGCCTCGTCGAGCTGGTGGCCGAGCGCCGCAAGGGAAACATGACCGAGCGCGTGCTGCGGGCGACCGCCGCGTCCTATGTGATCTCGCCGATGGCGCTCTCAGCGGTCGCGCCCGACCCGGCCCGTGCGCCGGACCGGTTGTCGGCACGCTGGCTCCTCGCCGTCGCGGCGAAGCTCGTCCGCGACGTCGGGGCCCTGATCGGCGGCGCCGATAAGGCCGGCAAGCGTGTGGCGACGTTCGCGATCGACGGCGAGGTGCGGTTTGCCAGCGCACGCGATCGATCTGCGTTCGTCGAGGAGTTGACGTCCGCGGTCGCTGCTCTGGTGTCGAAATACCACGACGACAACGCCACCGGTGGACGCGATCACCGCATCGTGGTGGCCGTGCATCCGAGCGTCAAGAACATCGAACCCACGAACGAGACGGGACATGAGCAGCCATGAGCATTGTGACTTCAGCCGACGGAACGTCGATCGGATACGACCGGACCGGATCAGGCCCGGCGCTCGTCCTGGTCGACGGAGCGTTCTGCAGCCGCCAATTCGGCCCGATGCCGGATCTGGCCCCGCTGCTTGCCACCAATTTCACCGTGTACACCTACGACCGCCGCGGCCGAGGCGAGAGCGGCGACACGAAGCCGTACGCACGGGAGCGCGAGGTCGAAGACGTCGAAGCGTTGATCGACGCGGCCGGTGAATCCGCGTACGTCCACGGCACCTCGTCCGGCGCGGTGCTCGCGCTGCGCGCCGCGGCGGCGTTGCCCGACAAGGTGACGAAACTGGCCATCTACGAAGCGCCGATGGTGGTCGACGACAGCCGTTCGGCACCGCCGGCCGACTACCTGCAGCAGATCAACGACATGCTGGCGCGTGGTCGCAACGGCGACACCATAGCGTTCTTCATGACGAAGATGGTCGGCGCGCCGGCGTTCGTGCCGTACATCATGCGGGTGCTGCCGGCCTGGAAGAAGCTCAAGGCGGTCGCGCCCACACTGCCCTACGATTTCGCGATCCTCGGCGACTCGCAGACCGGTAAGGGCATCCCGGCCGAGCTGGCCAAGGTGATCGCCTCGATCGACGTGCCGGTCTGGTGCGGCGATGGCGGCAAGAGCCCGGTGTGGATGCGCCACGCCCAGGATGCCGTGGCCGCACTGCTGTCCGACTCGCGCCGCGAGACACTGCCCGGCCAGACGCATCAGGTCAAAGCCGCGGTTATCGCGCCCGCGCTCACCGCGTTCTTCGCCGAGGGAGAGAGCTGACATGGGGTACGAATTCAGCCAGGAAGACCGGGCCGACGTGAACGCGACCATCGACGAAGTCTGGACCGCGATCGCCACCGGGCCCGGCATCGACTCTTGGTTCATGGGCCGCAACGAGGTGGCCGACGGCGTGGTCCGGCTGATCTTCGGCGACCAACCGGTGACAGCCTCGGAGCCGGGACGTCGGTTTGCGTACGGCGGTGACCGCGACCCGGATGGCCGGTTCATCGCCTTCGAATTCATGATCGAGGGGCGTGCCGGCGGTGGGACGTCGCTGCGGATGGTGACCAGCGGCTTCCTACCCGGGGACGATTGGGCCGACGAGTTCGACGCGATGACGAAGGGTGGCGCGTTGTACTTCCGTACCCTCGTCGAGTATCTGAACCGCTTCGCCGGCCGGACGGCGACGCCGGTGACGGCGTCCAGCGGGCCGGTCACCGATTGGCCGGCGGCGTGGGCGGCGATCGGTCGCGAACTCGGGTTGGCCGGCCGCCCTCAGACGGGCGACTCGGTGGCATTCTCGATCGACGGCCGGACCATGGAGGGCACGGTCTTCTTCGCCAACGAACACACGGCCGGCATCCGCAGCGGTGACGCAATCTACCGGTTCATCATGGGTTTCCGTCCCGGCGGCGGTGGCCCGATGTTCGCGATGCACAACCTCTTTGCTCCCGGTGTCGACGCCGGTGCGGCCGAAAAGCAGTGGTCCGACTGGCTCGCCCGCGTTGTCGCCTGATCCACATAGTTCATCCAGCCGATGCGTGCTCAGCCGCGAGGCGCACTGTGTCATCCGACTCCACCGTGGGCGGACAGTAGTTATGAGGAGATTGTCATGCGCAAAATCACTGCAGGCCTGTTCATGTCGCTCGACGGCGTCGTCGAGGCGCCCCAGACGTGGCACTTCCCATATTTCAACGACGAGATGGGCGCGGTCGTCCAGAACCAAATCGACGCGGCCGACACGCTGTTGCTAGGCCGCGGAACGTACGACGAGTTCGTACAGTTCTGGCCGACCGCGGGCAGCGACGTCGAGTTGGCCGACTACATCAACGGCGTCGAGAAGATCGTCGTCTCGACCACGTTGACCGGGTCATCGTGGAACAACACGACGGTCATCGGCGACGACGTCGCGAATCGGCTCCAGGAGCTCAAGAATCGGCCGGGTAAGAACATCGGCATGTCGGGCAGCCCGGGCCTCGTTCGGTGGCTGATCAACAACGACCTGCTCGACGAGCTGAATCTGTTGGTGCACCCCATCGTGGTCGGCTCCGGCAAGCGCCTATTCACCGAGGAGAGCCACCGTAAGAATCTCGCGCTCGCCAAGGCCGACACCCTCAAGACCGGCGTGCTGTCCCTGACGTACACGCCCGCCGCGGAATAATCGCTTCGCGCTTGGCGCAGCCGAACCGTCGCCTTGGCGCAACCGAACCGCCGATCCGCCGCCGTGACCGTCGCGTCCGGCGGCGGATTGGCCACTGTGGAGCTCGGCGTCGCGTGAGCCGTCCCGCTACGGCACAATCAACGGCGTGACCCAGTGGGAGTATGCGCGGCTCGAGTATGCGGCGACCGGCTCATTCGGCGCCGACCGGGAGATGGATTGGACGGCGACGTTCCATTTTCCCGGCGGCCACCAACGTTGGGGCGTCGACGAGGCGTTCGATGACCTCCGCCACCTCAACCACGCCGGCGAGGCCGGTTGGCAGGCGTACGACCGCCAGGCGATGGTCATCGGGCAGCCGCAGCGGCTCCACTCCTTGACCTATTCGATGAAGCGGCCCGTCGCGTAGCCGCGTGCGCTGGGCGTACAGCAGCTTTCTTCTCCAGGAGCCGCTCGACACCATCGAGGATGACACCCAGCCCGGTCTCGAAGAGCACATCGAGTTCGAAGTCGAAGTCTTCAGACTCGGCGAAATGGGCCAGGAACGGGTAGCGGCCGGTGGCGAAGATCGCGCGTGCCTGCGCTTCCTGTCGATCCATCCATTCGTCGCTGGTCATGCCGGTGTCGCGCTGCGCCTGAAGCTCGTTGTCGACCGCGAGCGCAGTGCCGATCCCGAAGCTCACGAGCGTCAACGAGATCCGCAGCGCCTCCCCACCCGACAGGCCCAGACCGGACAGGGCGCGCATGGACCACTCGGTGTGCATCATCGCGTTCGGCGCGAGCTGGGGCCGCGTCATCGATAGAAGTTGTGCCAGCCAGGGGTGCTCGCGAGTGATCGCCCATTGGGCGCGGGCCACTAGCTCGAGTTGCGCCCGCCAGCCCTTCGGTGGTGGCTGCGGCCAGTCGATGCGGCCGAGCGTGAGGTCGAGCATGTGCGTCGTCAGGTCATCCTTGCTCGGCATCCAGCGATAGAGCGACATCGTCGGCACGCCTAATTCGACGCCGATGCGTCGCATCGACACGGCCGCGATCCCCTCGGCATCGGCCAGGCGCACGGCGGTCTCGACGATGCGGTCGCGCATGTTGTCGCCGTCTCGCCGGCCGGTCGGTGCCCGCGACGGGCGCGGCGCTCGCCCCGGAGCCGAGGGTACGGAGACGGGCACTGGTGCCGCTCGGCTGCCCGCACCTCGGCCGCGTCCCGATGGGGCGGACGCGACTGCGGGTGCGGCAGAGGGCTCGGCCACGACCGTACCCACGCCGGCGACCGCGCGTACGAGGCCGCGGCGCTGCAACTCGGCGAGCGCCTTCGTCGCCGTGGCGATCGCGACGCCCGACTGCGCCGAAATCTGCCGGGTCGATGGGACCCGGTCACCGGCCCGCAGCTCGCCGTCGCGGATGCGGTCGCTTAGATCATTCGCGATACCGAGGTACGCGCTGACCATGACACCTCCTCGTGCGGTCGGGACTCCAGCGTACTAGTACGCAGGTCGGCGCCCTGGAGCAGCGGATCGAGTTTTTGTGTACTAGTACACCGGATGCGTTTCGGGTCTGCGATGGTGCGAAGTCGTACGGCGTATGTACGGTGTACCAGCATTCTCGTACAGCGTACACGTCTCGGAGAAGGGGGCGCTGACATGACAAGCGAACCGGCCATCATGGTTGATGGTCTGCGGAAGTCGTTCGGCGAGCTGAACGTCTTGGCCGGCATCGACCTACGGGTCGGGCGCGGCACGATCCATGCGTTGTTGGGACCGAACGGAGCCGGCAAGACCACGCTCGTCCGGATCCTCGCCACGCTTACCCGGCACGACGGCGGCACCGCTCGCGTCGCCGGCTTCGACGTGATGACCGAGCGGCATCTCGTGCGACGGAGCATCAGCCTCACCGGGCAGTACGCCGCCGTCGATGACCTGCAGACCGGCGCGGAGAACTTGCGGATGATGGCGCGCCTTGTCGGGCTGTCGGGGCGGGCGGCGCGGTCGCGGGTCGCCGAACTGCTGTCGCGCTTCGATCTCGTCGGCGCCGCCGGCCGCCGGGTGGGCACGTACTCGGGTGGTATGCGGCGCCGGCTCGACCTCGCCGCGAGTCTCGTCGGCACGCCAGCCGTCATCTTCCTTGACGAGCCAACAACCGGCCTCGATCTGCCCAGCCGGCAGGCCATGTGGGATGTCATCAACGGTCTCGCCGACTCTGGCGTCGCCGTGTTGCTCACGACGCAATACCTAGACGAGGCCGACCTTCTCGCCGACCGCATCGCGGTCTTGGATGCTGGCCGGATCATCGCCGACGGCACCGCTGACGAGTTGAAGTCGCGCGTCGCCGAGACGCGGCTCGACATCACGATCGACGGGGCGTCGTACGAGGATGTCGAGCGCTACCTCGGCCGACGGCTCATACACGCCGACGCGGCGAGTCGAACGCTCGGGATCGCGACCGACGGGAGTGCCGCGCACATCCGATCGGTGCTCGACGAAATCGACCCGCACGGGCAGTCCGTTTCCCACTTCGACGTTCGGATCACGACGCTCGACGACGTGTTCCTCGCGTTGACCGGGCACGGCACCCGGGCGTCGCACGCCGATTCCGCTACCACTGACTCTTCGCCGGCAAAGGAGATCGCTCATGTCTGACCTCGCCCTCGACCGGCCGACTCCGCGACCGTCATCTTCGCGAGCGTCCGGTCCGCCATCGTCGGCGCCGCGACCGTCGGGCCTGCAGTCGTCCGATTCGCACTCGTCGGCCGCGCGGCCGTCGACCGGCTTCCGAGACACCGTGACCATGGTCGACCGGTGTGTACGGCTGTCGCGTCGCAACATGGACGCGCTGATCACCGCGCTCATGTTGCCGATCATGCTGATGCTGATGTTCGTCTACCTCTTCGGCGGCGCGATCAACACCGGAACTGCCTACGTCACGTACGTCGTGCCCGGCGTGATCCTGTTGTGTGCCGGCTTCGGTTCGGCGACGACCGCCGTCAGTGTCAGCCAGGACATGAAAAACGGCATCATCGACCGGTTCCGTTCCATGGACGTTGGCCCGGCCGCGCTGTTGACCGGCCATGTCGTCGCGAGCGTCGTGCGCAACCTGGCCTCGAGCGTCCTGGTGTTCGGTGTCGCGCTCGCGATCGGTTTCCGCCCACATGCGAACGCCGCCCAGTGGGCCGCCGCGGTCGGCGTGTTGGTGCTGTTCATGCTGGCGGTGTCATGGTTTGCGGCGATGGTCGGCCTGTTCGCGTCGTCGCCGGAGGCGGCCAGCGGATTCACGTTCTTCGTGATGTTCCTGCCCTACGCGTCGAGCGCGTTCGTTCCGATCGCTACGATGCCGAGCTGGTTGCACGGGTTCTCCCGCCATCAGCCGTGCACACCGGTGATCGAGTCCATCCGTGCACTTCTTGCTGGGCAAGCCCCCGGGTCGAATGCCTCGATTGCCGTCGTCTGGTGCGTGGGCATCCTCGCGGTGTCGGTCGCCGGATCGACGCTCGCGTTCCGCCGGCGTACGGCGGCCTGAACCGTGGCGGAAAGCCCGGCGGAATCGGCTGCGGCTCCCACGACGGTACGTGTCAGTAAATGCACCTCAGGTGCCGAGTAAAATGTCCACTGTGGCAAGTGGTGGACAATAGGACAACCTGTTCGGTTCCGTCAGTCGGCCGCTTCGATGTACGGTAAACACCGTCCAAGCCTGGCGCTTCCCCCGTGGCGTCAGGCTTGGCGCTATTTTGCGGCCTTGTCGCGTCCGCCGTCACCGTCGATCGGGGTCGGCGGGCGTTCTTCGTGGTCATCCACGAGATCGATGATCGCGGCACTGATTTCGGCCGGGTATTCCTGCGGCAGCGTGAAATGGGTGGCTCGGGGCAGCGTCAGAATGCGTACGTCGGGCAAGGTGTGCGCGAGCCGTTCCAGCCGTTTCGGCTGGTTCTGCTTCGAGCGACCGGCCACGACAACGAGCGTCGGCGTCCGGAAGCTGGCGATCGTTGCGCGCGCTGGCCGCTTCGGCAGCGTCAGCTTCACGCCGCGTTGCCACGTCACTTTGATCGACGACGCCCACAAGTCGAGGAACTCCGCGTCGACCGGGTGATCCTGTGTCTCCCAGCAAAAGAACCGCCGCCACCGATCCGGCGCCCGTCCGACGAACAACGGGATCCCGCGCAGCTTGTAGCGCAGCGGCGTGGGCGACAGGCAGTCGGTCGGGTCGAGCAGGGCGAGTCGCGTGACCCGGTCCGGCGCGTGCAGGGCGTACTGCATGGATATCCACGCGCCGAGCGAGTGTCCGACGATCGCGGTTGCATCGACACCGAGTTGATCCAGGGTCTCGTCAAGCCAACGCATGAGACCGGCCCGCCCTACGAGCGGCTCACCGTCGTCGACGCTGCGGCCGGCATCGCCGATCGTGTCGATCGCGTAGACCCGATGCGCGCGAGCGAGTGCCCCGACGACCCCGTACCAGACGGTCGACGTGGCTCGACCACCGTGCATGAGAACGATCGCGGGCGCGCCCGCCGGCCCGCACGCGTTGACGTGTGTCGTGCCGTATCGGCCACGGAGATCGAACGACTCGACGTCGACCGGCCAGCGGCCGAGAAGGGCGTCGTATTTCGCGAAGTATGCGGCGTTCGGTGTTTCGATGACCATAATCCCTCCGAGGTTGCAGATCCATCCGCCATTGCTTTGACGATAAAGTATCTCGACAATCAAGATATTATGGCGTGGCCATGAGGCGTGAGGAGGGTCGGGCGTGATGCGAGCGTCAGTGGCCGGGGGTGGATCAACCAGGCCGCATCCACGACCGTTCGAACCGATCGCCGAATCAGAGCCGGGGATACAGATCATCCACGCGCTGCGTGCGGTAACTGTCGAGTTGAACCTGATTGGTGCCGACTTCGCAGCGTCGCAGCGCCTGCACGCGACGGATCTGCGGGCGATCATCGAGTTGTTGGACGCCGAGCGTGCCGGGGTCGTCGCGACGCCGGGCCTGCTGGGGGAGCGGCTCGGCCTCAACTCGGCCTCGGTCACGGCGCTGGTCGACCGGCTGGAAGAACTCGGTCACGTACGGCGCCGACGCGATCCCAGTGACCGTCGACGTGTCCTGCTCGATGTCACGCCGAGCGCGAAGGATCTCGGTTGGGCGTTCTTCGGGCCGCTCATGGCCAGCATCGTTACGGCGACCACGACGTTCGACGAGACCGAGATCGCCACCGTACGGCGGTTTCTCGAGACCGTACGCGAGGCGGCCGCGACCTACCGGGCCGACCTGTCGGTCTGACCGCGATCCTCGTTACGGCGGGCAACACCGCTGCGTCACGGCAGCGGCACATCGGCGAGCGCGTCGACCGGCGCCGGTGGCGGTTTCGACGGCGCCGCCGTAGTCGTTGACTCCTCCGTCGTGGCGGCGACGCGTCGCCAGCGAACATAGGCGAGGGCAGCGATGGCAATGGCCAATGCCCACACCATGTAGAGGCCGGTCATGAAGACGAGCGCGACGGCCGAAACCAGCGCGATCACCGCCGCCCGGCGCGACCACGTGCCGCGGGGAAGCAGGCGCAGTGCCGCAGCCGTGCCGAGCACGTACACCAGGACGAACGAACCGGTCGTCAGCAGTACCGACGGTCGAAGCCCAACGCCGGTCAGCGCGGTGAGACCGAGTGCCAGCCCGGCCAACGCGGCCGTGACCATCAGGCTGCGTCGCGGCACCTGGCCGACGCTGCTTCCACGGGCGAACCAGGCCGGCAGCGCACCGTCGCGGCCCAGTGCGGCGCCCAACTTCGCAGAGCCCGCGAAGTATGCGTTCATCGCGCCCATCGACATCACGACCGCCGCCACCGCGGTGATCGACTTGACCGGGCCACCGACGCCGATATTCAACAGATCCGACAGCGGCGCCGGGCTGGAGCCGGTGGCCGGCCCGAGAACGAGGATGCTCGCGGTCGCGACGCCGAGATAAAGCAAGGCGACGAAGACCAGCGCCAATGCGGTCGCGCGGGTAATGTCCCGCTCCGGCCGGCGGAAGTCGGCGGCCAGCGATGTCATCGCCTCCCAGCCGGCGAATCCCCAGACGAGAACGCCGGCGGCCGACGCGATCGCCAGATAGCCGTGCGGCGCGAACGGATGCAAGTTGGCGAGCCTCGCGTGCGGCAGCGACGTCGCGGTCGCCGTGACGAGAAGCAGCACGAGCAGCGACGCGAGGACGACCTGAAGCCGTCCTGACACCTGGACGCCGCCGAGATTCGCCGCCACCACGAGCGCGATCATCACGCCGGCCGCGATCAGCGTCGTTCGCAGGCCGCCGCCG
This sequence comes from uncultured Actinomycetota bacterium, assembly GCA_963818495.1. GTDB lineage: Bacteria > Actinomycetota > Actinomycetes > Mycobacteriales > Micromonosporaceae > DASQPR01. The sequence continues at coordinate 555,255 of CAWFSH010000008.1, read as the reverse complement.
ACGGCGGCGGCAACATAGGCACCGCCGAACATGGCCGCGGCCGGCGCGCCGGTCGGCACCGCGAAGTAGAAGCACCAGCCGACCACGGCCGCCGTACGGGCGCCGAACGCTCGTCGCACGTACGTCGACACGCCGCCCGAATCCGGGTGGCGGGCACCGAGCGCCGCGAACGTCGCGGCCAGCGGTATCGACAACACGATGAGGCCGGCCCAGGCGAGAAGCGACGCCGGTCCGGCGATATCCGCGCCGAGCGCCGGCAGCCCGATCACCCCGGTCCCGAGCACCGCACCCAAACAGATAGCGGTGCCCTGCACCAAGGACAGCCGCCCACTCATGTCGACACCGTAGCCGCCGGGTCCGACAATGGAAGTCCGGAGAATGCGACAAAACGGCATCGTTGCGGACGGTGAGATGAGCGTCGCATGAACGCCGCCAAGAATCTTCGGTGGGTTGTCGATTCGGCCGACGCCCGGCCGTCGTACGAGTGGAAGCATCGAAAGTCGATGCCCGACGACAAGGAGCCTGCGATGGCCGAGTACCTGATCCTCATCTACGAGAGCGAAGCCGACTGGGAGGCCGCGGCGTCACCCGAGGTTTTCCAGCGGGTCATGGACGCGCACAACCGCTTCCCGGAGCAGGTCGAGGCGCTCGGCGCGAAGATCGTTTCCGGTCGCGCCCTGCAGCCGACGACGACCGCGACGAGCGTTCGGGGCGGCGACGCGGTCACCGATGGCCCGTTCGCCGAGACCAAGGAAGCGCTCGGCGGCTTCTACCTGATCGAGGCCAAGGATCTGGATCAAGCGCTCGAGGTCGGCAAGCTCTGCCCGGCCGAGTTCGGCGGCGTCGAGGTCCGTCCGATCATGGTGTTCGAGTGAGTCGACCGGCGGTTTCATGATCCCGCCGAGCGACGATCACGTCGCGAACGCGGTCGCCGACGCACACCGTCGCGAGTGGGCCTTCGTGCTCGCCGCGACGGCGCGCGTCGCCTCCGATATCGACCTCGCCGAGGAGTGCGTCCAGGACGCGTACGTTTCGGCGCTGGAGGCATGGAAACGCGTCGGTGTGCCCGACAACCCCGGCGCGTGGTTGACCACGACCGCCCGCCGCAAAGCGATCGATGCGCTGCGCCGTGACCAGACGCTGCGGGCCAAGCTTCCGCTGCTGGTCGAACCCGTGGATCCGGTGGTCGGCGGAGCGGACGATCGGATGACCGATCAGCACGGCATTCCGGACGACCGCCTGCGGCTCGTGTTCACCTGCTGTCACCCCGCACTCGCCCGGGAAGCCCAGGTCGCGTTGACGCTGCGGCTCGTCTGCGGCCTGACGACCACCGAGATCGCTCAGGCATTCATCGTGTCCGAGCCGACAATGGCGGCCCGGGTGACCCGAGCGAAGAAAAAGATCTCGGCGGCCCGGATCGCTTATCGCGTGCCCGATCAGCACGAACTGCCGGATCGGCTCGACGCGGTGCTCACCGTCGTTCATCTGCTCTATACGACCGGCCACACCGCTCCTTGCGGTGCCACGTTGGTCCGACGCGACCTGGTCGAGCGTGCGCTGGATCTCGCGCGCATGCTGCAGGCTCTGATGCCCGACGAGGGAGAGATCCGCGGTCTTCTTGCGCTCCTCCTGCTCACAAACGCACGAGCGGCTACGCGTACGGCACCGGACGGGCGTCTGCTGTTGCTGGAGGAGCAGGATCGCGCGATGTGGGATCGCGATGCCATCGCGGCCGGTGTCGGACTCGTTCTGGACGCGCTGCATGCGGGCCGACCGGGCCGGTTCACGCTGCAGGCCGCCATCGCCGCCCTGCACGCGGAGGCTCCGAGCTATGCCGAGACCGATTGGCGCCAGTTGTTGGCGCTCTACGATGCGTTGCTTCGGATCTGGCCGTCACCGGTTGTGGCACTGAATCGCGCTGTCCCGGTCGCGATGGTGCACGGACCTGAGCTCGCCCTCGCGCTGGTGGACGATCTCGCCGCCGATCGCCGGCTTGACGGATACCGCTACCTTCCGGCCACGCGGGCCGACCTGCTGCGCCGGCTCGGCCGGTGGACCGAGGCGGTCAGGGCGTACGAGCAGGCCTTGTCCTTGGCGGAGAACGACGCCGAACGCGCGTTTCTCGCCGGCCGGATCGCCGAGTGCGCATCTCGTTAGCCGCTGGCGCAGGACCTATGACGTCCGACGGCGGTGCCGCCCGAACCGTGCCCGTCGCGAGCGTGGTGAACCGAATCCGTCCGCGCCCGGCGGTCGCCCGTCGATCGCGAGTAGATGTCGAGCGTCCCGCCGTGCGGCGTCGTCGATCCCCGGCGTCAGGAGCACCAGAGTCGCCACCGAAGCGGCAATGGATACCGGCCGCCAGCGCATCGCCTTCCGTACGCCCGCGAAGCGAAGGCTGACCACGGCCGCCACGTCGCTGCGCGCGAGCGGATCCATCCATGCAGCCGTCACCAGGGCAAAGATTGCGGCGTCGGTCGTCCAATCCTCCACGCCGTTCGCGATGTCAACGAGAACCCGCCGTCGCGTCGAAACCGGCCAGGGTTCCTCCGGGCGATGGTGGAGGATGCCAAGGCACACGCAGGCCTGCGCGAACCTGGGCCAGTAGCACGGGTCGGCGCGCCCGAGCGCCCGCCAATTTTCGCCGGCCGGCGGCGGTACGTGCACCAACAGGCCGAGCAGGTCCTCGAGCGGTAGACCGGCGAACCCGATGGCGCGGTCGTACGCACCGATCGGATGGGCCCAGGCAACGCTCGCGACATCGCGCAGTCGGGCCACCGCAGCCGCGGACGGTGGCGGCAATGCCGGCCGCGCCGTGGCGCCGTCGTACCGCCACAGATGGACCGAGCCGCTGACGAATGGGCGTCGCGGATCCGGCGACGGCACCTTCATCGGGTGCACGTCGGCCGATGGGAAGGCGGCCGCCCGCGCGGCCCGCGCGCTCGGCGGCTCCCACTCCGCCGGTCGGCGCCGGGCGTCGCCGCCGGTGCCCAGCCGCTCGATCCAGCCGTTGGCGCGATGGGTGTCGGGTGTGATGGTCCACGACATTTCGGCCGGTGGGGGCACGAATCGCAACCACAGGCCCGCGTCGGCATGCTTTGGCCAACCGATCGCCGGCGTACGCATGATCGGGGTGGGCTCGCCAGTGGTCCACCAAGCGGATCAGGTGGGCGACGTCCCGGTCGGTGCGGTAGCGCAGTTCGCATGCCGACGGCAGTGCCTTGTGATGCATCGGGTCGACCGAGACGGCGCGATCGAGCCATTTCAGCGCTTCCGCCGGGCGGCCGGCCCGATCCAGGTGCTCCGCGAGGTCGACCTGAATCTCCACATTGGTCGGCTCGCGCCGCACGGCGGCACGCCAGATCCCGAACATGTCGTCCACGCGGCCGGCCGCGCGGTAGGCGTACCCGAGCATGATCGCCGTGCGCGCGGACGGTGACATGCGCTCGGCGCGTTCGCACCAGTCGGTCGCTTCACGGGTGGCGCCGAGCCGGCGGGCGAGCCCGGACAGCGGCGCCAGCACCTCGACGCGGTCATGGACCTCGACCAGGCGACGACCGAAATCCAGGTACGGAGCGAGCACGGGCAACAGCGCCGGCTCGACCGGTTCGTCAAGGTGCAGCGCGAGTGAGAGCAGCGATTCCGCCGCCGCCGCCGGCTCGACCTGCTCCGCGATCCCGGGCATATCGAGCCAGCCGGCGGCCGTCCACGTCTTGGCCGGTGCCGCCGCGGCCACGATCGCCAGGAGGTCGAGCGCTTCGTTGAAGTGACCGCCGCGAGCGGCCAGATAGGAGCGTGCCGCGACCGCACCGGGGGCGACTCCGTCGTAGAGCGGGAAGTAGTCACGGGCGCGGGGCGGTTCCGCGTCCAGGATGCGCAGCAACTCGTACAGGTCCGGAAGCGTCGGATCCTCGCCCAACGCCACTGCCACGTGGGCCGCGGCGCAGGCCGGATCGCCGGCGTCGAGGGCGAGGCGGGCGAGCGCTAATTCGCCCTCGGCCTCCAGCCGAGCATCGCCGACACCGTCGCCGAGCGCGGTCCGGCGACCGCAGGGAGTCGCCGCTTCAAACGGATTCGAATGCAGGTCGGGCCCGTGATCGTCGGCCCGTGCAGGCGCGCGCGCCGAACCCTCACGTGGCTCCGGTCGGCGGTCGTAGTGTCCGCCGGTGTCCATGCTCGCGCCCACGTTGTTGTTGTCGGACACCGCAGCCTCCCCATGCGCTGTGTCACACACCGTGCCGCCGAAGTTTAGACGTGTACCGATGCGTAGCGATAGCCGCGAGCTGCCATTGGCAGAGCCGATGCGTAGCGGTAGCCGCGAGGCTCCGATGACTGAGCCGATGCGTAGCGGTAGCCGCGAGGCTCCGATGACTGAGCCGATGCGTAGCGGTAGCCGCGAGGCTCCGATGACTGAGCCGATGCCGGACCTATTTGATTGTTGAGTGGCTGAACGTCGGCGCGTGCGCACCCAGGAAGTAGATGCCCGGGTAGTTCTGGAACTTTCCGCTCTTGTTGTGGGTCAGCGTCGAGTTGGCAATGGACATTGTGCCGGTCCGGTCGTTGCTGACGTAGAAGATCGCACCGCCACCTTCGTTCGCGTTGTTGTTCGTCATCACCGTGCCGGCGATCGTCAGAACGTACGTGTTGCCGTCGTTGTAGATCCCGGCGCCGCTGCCGCCACCCGGGGTGCCACTTGCGGCCGGATTCGCGCCACTGCCGATCGCCCGGTTGCCGGTGAACAGGCAATTGAGGACGGTCCACGAAACTCCGATGCTCGACAGCCCGCCGCCGTTCGAGCAGACGCCGCCGGTGAACGTGCTGTTCACGACGTACACCGGCTCGTTGTTGTATTGGCTAAGCGCGCGGATCGCGGCGCCGCCGAGGTCCGGGCCACTGGGGTCGCACCGGTTGTCGGTGAACTTCGCATTGATGACGGCGAGCCGGCCGCCCCGGTCGAAGATCGCGCCACCGCCGCCGCCCTCGTACGTCTGGCCGGTCGAATTCCCCTTCGTGAAGGTGATGTTCTGCACGGTGAGCCGCGGTGTTGACTGGTTGTCGCAGTGAGACGTCGTCCACTTCTGGGCCGGGTCGCACGTGTCCATGTAGAGGATGCGACGTTTGCCGGCCCCAGACAGCGTGACCAGCCCACCTCCGTCGATCACGACGCGGGACCCATGGTCGTTGCGCACCTTGCCGTCGCGGTCATCGTGATCGTGACCGGTGCCGGACCGCATTTGAAGGTGATCACACCGCCGGCCGCGACGGCCTTGACGAGTGCGGCCGACGTACAGCTGGCCGGCGTACCGGTGCCGATCACATGATCCGGGTGCGACGTGTTGACCGGCCGCCCGGCCGCGGGGATCGATGCGTGGCCGTTCGGATTGCCGGCACGCAAGGTGGCGACCGGTTTCGGCGTGGCCGACGGCGTGGCGCTCGGGGACGGGCTGGCGCTCGCCGCCCGAAGGCACGGACGCCGCCGGAACGCTCGGGGCCGTGGCCACTTGCGGTGTCCCCGACGAAAAGGTGGTACGTGGGCTGCTGCTGCAGCCGGCTACGCCGAGTGCCGCCACCGTCGCGGCGACGAGCCAGATCCGGGGGGTACGCACACGCGGCACTCTAGGACATGTCCGGCCGGCCCGCCCAACGTGACCTAGGGCGGCCGGCCGGTCGGCGTGATCCGCTCCGGGATCCAGTAGTGAACCTCGGTGTTGGCGGTCAAATGCAGCTCAGCGCCGCGTTCGGCCGCCGCAACGGCCGCTTGAACGATCGCGCGGGCGGCCTCGGCCCGGCCATCCTCCCAGCGGACGGTGATCACTTGGCCGGTCTCGTCGCCGATCCAGGATGCGTTCAGAAGTTCGCCCGAGGCGAGGCACTCGCCGTCGACGTCGACGGCGAAGCCGATGAGGGGATGGATGGCCGCGTCGCTGGTCGCGGCGGGCACGGTGGTGACAGGGAACATGCGTGACTCCGGTTCGGGTGGTCGCGCCCGACCGGAGTCAGCTCACCGTGCAGTGCGGTGGCGGCGGCGGTCGGCACACAAGGCGGATAGACGGGCCATGTCGACCACCTCCCGTTGCGAACGACTGCGCGCGGAACTGGACTGCCGTTGAATCTGACCGGCGTCGGATCATATGGCCACCCCTTTAAACGTTGGCTGGTTCGCCCGCTACCGTGCCGGCCGTTTCGCCGGTCGGCAGCGTGCGCATCGATCGCAACGGCGAGAAGAACGCGGGCAGGAACGCGAGCATGCTGCCGACCGCGGCGATCCAAAGTGTTTGCCGTACGCCGAACCAGGTGCCGAACGCGCCGCCGAGCAAACCGCCCAGCGGCATCGCGCCGATCACCAGGAACCGCATCGTGGCATTGACGCGACCGAGCAGGTGCGGCGGCGCAAGACGTTGCCGGAAGCTAACGGACGTCACGCTGAAGACCACGCTGCCGGCAACCGCGACGGTGAATGCCGCGGCGGCGAGCCAGAGCGTGTAGTCGTTGCGCATGAGCGGGACACCGACCATGAACGGCGATGTGATGCCGAGCGACAGCCACAAAATGCGACCCTCGCCAACCCACCGGGCAAGCCTCGTTGCGCACACCGCACCGACCAGGCCGCCGACCGACGCAATCGACAGCAGCGCCCCGATCACTCCGGCACTCACCCCGAGCGTGTGGGCCAAGAGGTAGATCAGCATGGCCGAGGACATTGCCCCGAAGAAGTTCGCCGAGCCGGCTTCGGCTGCGATCGCACGCAACAGCTGGTTACCGCCGACGAACCGCAGGCCTTCGACGATGTCGCGGCCGAAATGGCTGTCGGCGCTGCGCTCGGGCCCGGTCTCCTGCGCGCGGATGCGGCTCAGAAAGGCCGCCGAGGAGGGGTACGTAATTGCGTTCACGCCGACGGCGACGGGCGCCGTCAGGGCCCGGATCACAAAGCCGGCCGCGGCCGGACCGCCGATCTGGCTGACCGCGGCCACCGCCTGCAGCTTCGAGTTGCCCTCGACCAGTTTGTCCGGCGCGACGAGTTGCGGCAGCACGCTCTGGTAGGCGACGTCGAACAAGGCGCTGAATGTGCCGAGAACGAACGCAACCGCCACCACCTGCCAGATCGCGAGCACACCGAGCCACCACGCCACCGGTATCGAGATCAATGTCGCGGCCCGAGCCAGATCGCAGACGATCATGACCGGCCGGCGGCGTACGCGATCGACGAGCGCTCCGGCCGGCAGGCTAGCCAGGAGGAACGGGAGCGTGTCGGCCGCGCTCACCACGCCATCTCGAACGCGGCGGCGTGCAGCGTGACCGCGGCGACCAGCGGCAGCGCGAGCATGCCGATCTGCGTCCCGAGCTGACTGCCGCTGTCGGCGATGAACAATTGGCGGAAATCGCGCTCGCCGAGCAGACCAGCGCCGCCGGGCCGCCGATGCCGTCGGCGTGACGTCGACCCCGCTGGTAGGCGGCATGAACGTGACGTCGTCTTTGCTGCCGGGCGGCATCATCGTGACGTCGGAAAGACCGTCCGTGATGTCGCACGGATCCAGCCATTTTGAGTCGATGGATCCGGCATCGAGGGCGCCGGCACGATCCACGCCGCATTTGACTTTGCTGTCAGTCCGACGTCATGTGCCATGCGGCGATCGTGCCAGTGACGTCATCGTGACGTCAACCCTCGTGGCCGGATCGTCGTGTGTTTGACTGACCGGCATGCTGCCCTGGGACGCACCGTTGGCCGGTCGACTCGACCGGGACACGATCGACTCCGTGCTGTTGCGCGACAACGTGCTCGGCGATCCGGCCCGCCGCCCGATCTGGGTCTACACGCCGCCCGGTTACGACGCCTCGACCGACCGGTGGCCCACCGTCTACGTCATCCAGGGCTACACGGGCAACGTCGCGATGTGGGCGAACCGGATGCCGTACCGACAGCCGTTTATCGAGACCGCGGACGCCGTCTTCGCCTCCGGTGAAGTGCCCGGCTGCATCATCGTTTATGTCGACGCGTGGACCGCGTACGGCGGCTCGCAGTACGTGGACTCGCCGGGCACCGGCCGCTACCACTCGTACCTCTGTGACGAAGTCGTCGCCTGGGTGGACGCGCGCTACCGCACGATCGCCGAGCGCGATTCGCGCGCGATCGCCGGGAAGTCGTCCGGCGGCTTCGGCGCGATGATCACGCCGATGCTCCGGCCCGACCTGTTCGGTGCGCTCGCCACCCACGCGGGCGACACGCTTTACGAGCTTTGCTACGTGCGTGACTTCGGGCCGGCCGCGCGCGCGTTACGGGCGTACGACGGGGACATCGTCGCGTGGTGGAACGACTTCCGGTCGCGGCCATCGTTCACGCAGGACGGCGACGACACATTGCTCGGGTTGCTCGGTTGCTCGGCTGCGTTCTCGGCCGACCCGGACGGGACGCCGCGGCTGCCGTTCGATCCGCACACCGGACACATCCGGGATGACGTGTGGCAGCGCTGGCTGGAGTGGGATCCGGTCCGGATGGCGCCAAAGTTCGGTGACGCATTACAGTCGATGAACGCGATCTGGATCGACGCCGGCACGCGCGATGATTACTTTCTCGATCTCGGCGCCACCGCGTTTCGAGCGGAGCTCGAACGGATCGGCGTCCCGGCCGAACGCATCCACTTCGAGCTGTTCCCGGCGACGCACGCGGCGATCGACTACCGCTACCCGATGTCGCTGGCGTGGCTGGCGCATCGGCTCGCGCGCTGACGCGCCGTGTCGCTGAGGCGCCCTTTCGCTTAGGCGCTGCGTCGCCACGGCGCCGTCTCGCTAAGGCGCTGGCTTACTACCGGCGTGGCTCGGCGCCGAGCCGTGCCGCCGCGACCTTCTTCGGCACGCACATCCGCCAGGCCTCGGTCACGAGCTCTTCCATCTCCGCCGGGCCGATCTCGGCGAGCCGCACGCACACCCAGTTGAAACGCAGGTCGGACGCGGGTGGCAGGAAGAACTTCGTCGGCTCCGCCGCGATCAGGGCGTCCCGCTCGTCCTTGGGGAAGCCGAAGCCCATGGTGGTCTCGTCGCGCGAGAACGCCACGTAGACGATCGCGCCGACCCGGAATTTGAGCCGGTCCCGGATCACGTGCTCCGACGTGCGAGGCAACGTCACGGCCAGCGCGCGGACCTCTTCAACGGTGACCATGGACGCGAGACTACGACCGGGCGGCGACACTTCCCGCCGTCAATTGGCGAGTCAGATGATGTGCCGTGCGACTTCCGTTACCTCCGGCAGGAACCAGTCCGGCACCGCACCGGTCGTCCGCAGCGTGGCGCGCTCGGCGTCGGAGAGGCAGCGGCTGACCTCCTCCACCGCGAGCGAGGACCTGATCATGTACGTCGACGACGGCACGACCTCTATGTCACCCAGCCCGGAGTCGTCGCGTTGGTCGGGCCGGCCCCCGGTGACTCGCTCGCGCGCGGCACGACGGTTTCGCCGATCCAGGAACGCGCTGACTCGGGACGTGATCCGGCGCCGATCGTGACGCAGGAGCCCGTCCCGTACGGCAAGCCACGCGAGCTGTTCATCGCGGAGCCGTTCCGTCACCCGTACGCCTCCCGGAATCAGTGCAATTACGATGGTTTTACAGGCTAGTCCGCCCGGAGCGGAGAGGGCGGTGGAACGCACATGTGCCGGGTGTAGGCGAGGCAGTCCCCACAGGGCAGGATGGTGAGCGGGCAACGAGACGGGAGCGGCGGGCGTGGCGGGCAAGATCCGGGACGAGGACATCGCGCTGGTCCGCGAGCGTACGTCCATCGTCGACGTGATCAGCGAGCGCGTGACGCTCAAGTCGGCCGGCGGCGGCAACGTCAAGGGGCTGTGCCCGTTCCACGACGAGAAGACGCCGTCGTTCACCGTGTCTTCCGCGCGCAACGTCTACTTCTGCCACGGCTGCGGTGCCGGCGGCGACGCGATCCGGTTCGTGATGGACTGCGATCATCTGATGTTCGTCGAGGCCGTCGAGCGGCTGGCCGCGCGCGCCGGTGTCGAGCTGCGCTATGAAGCGGGCGGTCCGGCTCCCGTACGCCAGAATCAGGGTCACAAGCAGCGACTCATCGCGGCGAACAAGTCGGCCGGGGAGTTCTTTGCCGCGCAGCTGTCGGCGCCGGCGGCACGGGCGGCGCGCGAGTTCCTCGCCCAGCGCGGGTTTGACCGGTCGGCGGCGCAGACCTATGGCTGCGGATTCGCGCCGGAGGGCTGGGACACGCTGGTCAAACACCTGCGGCAGGCCGGCTTCACCAGTGCCGAGATGGAGGCGGCCGGCCTCGCCAAGCCGGCTCGCTCGGGCAACCTGATCGACCGGTTTCGCCGCCGACTGATCTGGCCGATCCGCGATCTGGCCGGCGACATCATCGGATTCGGGGCGCGGAAGCTGTTCGACGACGATGACGGCCCGAAATACCTGAACACGCCGGAAACGTTGCTGTACAAGAAATCGCACGTGCTCTACGGCATCGAGCACGCGAAACGGGAGATCGCGCGACAGGGTCGAGCGGTGATCGTCGAGGGCTACACGGACGTCATGGCCTGCCATCTCGCCGGCGTTCCGACGGCCGTCGCGACCTGCGGTACGGCCTTCGGCACCGACCACATCGGCGTACTGCGTCGGCTGTTGATGGACACCGACACGCTGGCCGGCGAGATCATCTTTACGTTCGACGGCGACGCGGCCGGCCAGAAGGCGGCGCTGCGGGCGTTCGCCGACGACCAGCGGTTCGTCGCGCAGACATTCATCGCCGTCAGCCCGGACAACATGGACCCGTGTGAGCTTCGCCTGGCCAAGGGCGATGCCGCCGTACGCGACCTCGTCGCGCGGCGCGAGCCGATGATCGCGTTCGCGCTGCGTTCGGTGCTCGCGCATTACAATCTCGACACGGCCGAGGGTCGGGTCGGCGCGCTTCGCGAGGCGGCGCCGCTGGTCGCGAAGATCAAGGATCGCGCGTTGCGGCCCGAGTATGCCCGCAAGCTCGCTGGCGACCTCGGCATGGAGATCGAACCGGTGAACCAGGCGGTGGCCGCGGCCGGTGGTCAGGTCGGGCCCCCGGTGCCGGCGACGCGGCAACGACCGGTGGCTCCGCCTCCGGATGCGCCGCTCACCATTGTCGAGCGCGAAGCGCTCAAGCTCGCACTTCAATCTCCAGTAGTGGCCGGGCCGATGTTCGACGCGATCACCGCGGCCGACTATGCCCACCCCGTCCACGTCGTCGTACGGCAGGCGATCACGGACGTGGGCGGTCTCGCTGGGGCGACGGCGGGGGCCGTCTGGGTGGAGAAGGTCCGCGAAGCCTGCACCGACCTGTCGGCCGCCGCGCTCGTGAGCGAACTCGCGGTGGAACCGCTGCGTCTCGACGGCGAACTCGACCCGCGCTACGTCGCCGTGACACTCGCCCGGCTGCAGCTGGCGAGCGTCATGCGGCGGCTACAGGAGGTCAAGTCGCGCGTGCAGCGGCTCAACCCGGTCACGCACAAAGATGAATATCTCGCGCTCGCTGGGGAACTCTTCTCGCTCGAGCAGCATGCACGTGCGCTGCGGGAGCAAGCGGTCGGAGGGCTGTAGACGGTGTGGTTCCGCAAGCCGAAGCTGCCAGCGTCCAAGACACCGCAGCTGGAAACGGGCGAACGTGTGGTGGCGTGGACGCCGCAAGGTCCGGACGCCGTCGTGGTCACCAATCGCGGGCTCTTCATCCCGGGCCGAAACCGGCTGCGCTGGCATGAGATCCACAAGGCCATCTGGCGGGACGGGACTCTGACATTGGTGCCGGCGGCGACGGCGGTCGCCGACGGCGAGGGCTACAGCGTCGTCGAGGACCTGCCCGCGGTGTCCGTCGCCCTCGCGCTGCCCGGTGACGTGCCGAAACGGGTACGGGAACGGGTCACCGGCTCGGTGGCGTACACGTCGCACTACCCGCTGCCGACGGGCGGAGCGGCCCGAGTGGTCGCGCGGCGGGTGTCCGGCCGGGACGGGCTCACGTGGTCGGTCCGCTTCGAGGGCGGCGTCGATCACGACGATCCGATCGTACGGGAGGTCACCGCCGACCTGGTCGCGGCGGCGAAGGCGTCGATCTCGCAGCCGAACTGACGGTCACTTAGTCACATCGGCCGCGGCCAGCGAGATGTCGCTTGCCCGGCGATGGCTCGGCGCGACCAGCGTCACAAAAACCGGTAGCGGTGGTGTCCCAGGTCCGAGTTAGGGTCGGCCAGTGCCCGTACAGACCCCCGCGCCCAGCACCGCCGACCATCGCGCCATCCCCGCCGACGCGCCACTGATCCACGCCCGATCGCTGGTTAAGCGGTTTGGGGATTTCACTGCCGTCGACGGCATCGATATCGATGTCCAGCCCGGTGAGTCGTTCGGCTTTCTCGGGCCAAACGGTGCCGGCAAGTCCTCGACCATGCGGATGGTGGGCTGCGTTTCCAAGCCGACGGATGGCACGCTGCGCATCCTCGGTCTCGACCCGGCGCAGCATGGCGTCACGATCCGGGCGAAGCTCGGCGTGTGCCCACAGCAGGACACGCTCGACACCGAGCTCACCGTCCGGCAGAACCTGATGACCTATGCGCGCTATTTCGGGATCCGCCGGCGGGTCGCGCGGGCGAAGGCCGACGAGTTGCTGGAGTTCGTCCAACTGGCCGAGCGCGCGGACGCGAAGGTCGACTCGCTGTCCGGCGGGATGAAGCGCCGCGTGACGATCGCGCGGGCACTCATCAACGACCCGGAGATCGTGCTGCTCGACGAGCCGACGACCGGCCTCGACCCGCAGGCCCGGCACCTCGTCTGGGAGCGCCTGTTCCGGCTCAAGCAGCAGGGCGTCACGCTCGTGCTGACCACGCACTACATGGACGAGGCCGAGCAGCTGTGCGATCGCCTGGTGGTGATGGACGGCGGCAAGATCGTCGCCGAAGGCGCGCCGCGCGAGCTGATCGAGCGTTACTCGACCCGTGAGGTGCTGGAGGTCCGCTTCCCCGGCGAGGATCAGGCACCGTACGCCGACAAGCTCGACAGACATCGGCGAGCGCGTCGAGGTCCTCCCCGATCGGATCCTGGTCTACGCGGCCGACGGTGACGCCGCGCTCGTGCAGGTGACCGATCGCGGTCTGCACCCGTCGAGCGTGCTCGTGCGACGCAGTTCGCTCGAGGACGTGTTCCTGCACCTGACTGGCCGGACGTTGGTCGAGTAATGGCCGGCGCTATTGCGGTCCTGAACTACGACCTGGTCGGCTACAAGCGGACGTGGCGCGGTTCGGTGATGAGTTCGTTCGTGCTGCCGGTGCTCTTCGTGCTCGGCTTCGGGATCAGTGTCGGCAGTCTGGTCAACACGCAGTCGGCTCGGCGGCGAGTCATACCTGTCGTTCCTGGTGCCCGGCATGATCGCGTCGACCGCGCTGCAGGTCGCGTTCGGTGAGTCGACCTGGCCGGTGAAGACGAAGTTCTCGTGGATGCGGACCTACCACGCGCAGTTCGCGGCCCCGCTCGCCATCAGAGACCTCGTCTTCGGTGACATGATCTTCCTGCGTCCTGCGCGTCGTCACCACGTCGGCCGTGTTCCTCCTCGTGACGTCGCTGTTCGGGGCGGTGCACTCATGGTGGGCGCTGGCCGTGCTGCCGGCGTGCGGTCTCCTCGGCGTGGCGATCGCTGCGCCCGTGTTCGCGTTCGCCGCCACCATCGAGAGCAGCACCAACTACTTCGCCTTCCTGCAGCGCTTCATCGTGATCCCGATGTCGCTGTTCGCCGGTGTCTATTACCCGGTGTCCTTGCTGCCGATCGGCGTGCGGCCGCTCGCCTGGATCTCGCCCCTGTGGCACGGCGTCGAGATCTGCCGGGCCGCCACGCACGCCGACCACGGCTCCCTGTGGGCGCTGCTCGGGCACGTTGCGTATCTCGTGCTGTGGGCGGTCGTCGGCTTGTGGCTGGCGCTGCGGCAATTCCGTCGTCGGCTTTCGGACTAGGGGGCCGTCATGGTCGTTACCGCATTTTCCCCGGCCGTGTACGTCCGGCTGGATGCCGCGATGCGCCGATCGGGCGCCGTCACCGCGCGCAACGTGACCGCCCTGCAGTCGGCGTACTGGCTGCTGCTGCTGTCCGGCTTCTTCGAGCCGCTGCTCTACCTGCTGTCGATCGGCATCGGTCTGGGCAAGCTCGTCGGCCGGATCCCGGTCGGCGGCGGCGAGACCGTGACCTACCGGACGTTCGTGGCGCCGGCGATGCTCGCCTCGTCGGCGATGACCGGCGCGCTGGCCGAGTCGACGTTCAACTTTTTCGGCAAGATGAAGTATCAGAAGCCGTTCGACGCGGTGCTCGCGACGCCGGTGCGCCCGATGGAGATCGCGTTCGGCGAGCTGTGGTGGGCGATGTTCCGTGGCGCGCTCTACTCCGGTGCGTTCCTCGTGATCATGGTGATCATGCACCTGACCACGGCCGCGTGGGCGCTGCTGGCGTTCCCGGCCACGCTGCTCGTCGGGTTCGCGTTCGGCAGCGTCGGGATGATGCTGTCCACCTACATGCGCAGCTGGCAGGACTTCGACGTGGTGGCGACCGTACAGATCGCGTTGTTCTTGTTCTCCGGCACGTTCGTCCCGCTGTCGGTCTACCACCAGGCATGGCTGCGGGCGCTGATCCAGGTGTCGCCGCTCTACCAGTCGGTGGCTCTACTGCGCGGCATCACGCTCGGCCGCTTGGACCTCGCGATGCTGGGGCATGTGGCCTACCTGGCTATCCTGGTCGCGGTCGGCCTCATGGTCGCGTCGCGACGGATGAGCCAGCAGCTGCTCAAGTAGGATCCGGCCCGTACCGGCGCCGGGCCGAGTGTCGGCCAGAGCGGCAACCGGCCGGCGTACGAGCCAAGCTCGTACGCCGGCCGAGGCACTGCTAGTCAGCCGGCCAGCCGCAGGCGGAAGCGACAACCACCTAGCGATGCTTGACGCGGCCGCGATGCTCCACGGCCGGGGTCGATCGTGGGTGGCGCCAGACGCGGTCGAGAAGCGGTCGGATCAGAAACTGTTCGCCGACATCTTCTGGTCGTGCATTTCGTCGTCGAGCGCGACGTCGCCCTTGCCGTCGCGGTGGCGGACCTTGTCGGCGATCTTGCTGTTCGAGATCGTCTCCTTGCCCTGGTCGAGCAGCTTCGTGGCCTGTGCCTGGATCTGACCCGTCGTCTCGTGCACGGTCGGGTTGTCCATGGCCTTGCGGGCCGCCGTCATCATCTGGTCGTACTTCTCGCGGCCGGCTCGCGTTCCGAACACGAAGCCCGCCGCCGCACCGGCCAGAAACATCATCTTGCCGCGCATGTCGATCTCCTTTCGCGGTGACCGGTTATGTCCTGCGTTCACCATCAGTGGGGCCATTGGTGTCATGCCGTGTCATACATCCTCCTCCGGTGCTGCCGGTGGCGCATGTCGACTACCCCTTTTCGGGCACGATCCCTTCCGCCATGTTGTTACCCGCATCGGCCGATTCCGAACCGTACGCACCGCATCGTTCGATTCGGAGCGACCGGGTCGCGGTTGGCGGATCTTGGCATTGCGGGATGTTCGTCGTCGAACAAGGACCGCTATCCGGTAGCGAACCGACCGGCGGCGTCATGTACTCTTGTCCGGTCGCACCGTGCGGCCTGCCTCGGCATGGCCCGCGCCGGCACGATCCCCTGTAGCTCAATTGGCAGAGCAGCCGGCTGTTAACCGGCAGGTTCTTGGTTCGAGTCCAAGTGGGGGAGCCAACAAGTCGTTTATTGGACCGTGCCCGATGTGCGAACCTGCCGGTCGAATCCGAAACGCTGCCGGCCGATGCCGACGCCGCCTATGCGGCGTGCAACGCGTCGGCCACGGCCGTGCGCGACGTCACGTCGAGTTTCCGGAGAATGTTGGACACGTGAACGGCCGCCGTCTTCGGCGAGATATAGAGCCGACGAGCGAGCTCCGCGTTTGTCAGACCGGCCACGACGAGCTGAGCTACCTCGCGTTCGCGGGGCGTGAGTGCAGCCGGGCCGCCGATCGCGTCCTCATCCGGCGCGGGCAGACCGGCTCGTTCGCGCAAATCCGCGAGTTGGGCCACGCGCCAGCCGCCCCACTTCGCGAGCAATGGCCCGGCCGCGGCCAGCGCTGCTGTCGCTTCCTTTGGCCGGTCGAGTGCGAGCAGGCACGAGGCCGCGCCCGCGTACGCGGTGCCACGCACCCAGCCGGGCAGCGCGTCGTGGACGGCGGCGGCCCGATATCCGCCCAGCGCTTTCGAATGCGCGCCGGCAGCCTCGTCCAGCTGTGCGTGCACCAGGTCGCTCCACCCTGGGTCGGGCGGCTCGCCCACGCCGGCCGCGGCCAACGCCCGTACGTCGTCGAGGGGCACGCCGCCGGCTAAGGCCGCCGAGACCACGTCGTGCGTGTAGTCGCCGCCACCCGGGCCGCGCATGGCCATGCCGTCGAGCATGTCCCGCAGCGCCGCCGTTGCCCGTTCGAGGTCGCCGCGACGGCAGGCAAGGTGGAAAACCAGGCCGGCGATCTGTGAATTGGACGGCAGGGGGATCCCGGACAGCATCGTCACGATCTCCTCGGCGAGATCGAGATCACCGTCCTCCAGCGCAAGGCCGGCCTGCAGCACGGTGTGGTAATCGGCCTGGCGGCCAGCCTGCCGGAAGCGGTATTCGCGCTTGCGGCCCTCGGCGACCATGGCTCGGGCGGCGGCGAGGTCGCCCTCGCCGACGGCGACCACGGCGAGGCCCTGGTAATAGGCGGCCACCGCGAAATGGTGGAAGCCGGCCTGCTCGGCGTCCGCGCGCATGCGCTCCAGCAACTCGGCCTGCTCCGTGATCGACGACGCGGGCAGGTTGAACGCGATGTTGTGCACGGCCCGGGCGGCGAGCACCCAGGCGCCGGCCTTCTCCGCATCCGTCGCCGCGCTCAGCAGCATCTCCTGGCCGTCGTGGCGGCGGGACGTGTGCGAGACGAGCACGGAGCCCATCTCGGTCAGGGCGGCCAGCCGGGTGAGCGGCAAGTCATGCGCGGCGGCCAGATCGAGCGCACGGGAGGACCAGTCCAACGACTTGTCCACCTCGTCCGCGAGCATGTACGACTGCGCCACGGTCGCCATCGCCTGACCCATCTGCTCGCCGATCGGCAGCGTGTCGATCATCTGCTCGATCTCCGTGGTGGCGGCGCGCATCGCGCTCAGATCGTCGAGCTCGTACGTCAGGCGTACCAACAGAACGAGGGCGTCCACCTCGTCGACGGGGCTTGTAGAACGGTCCCGCCACCGCTGGGCATAGCTCAGCGCGTCGCCCAACAACCCGGCCAGCCACGCGGCCCGGGCGGCGGCGCTCAGCAGGACCGTATCGTGCGCGGACTGCTCCAAGCCGAGCTCGGCCAGTTGCAGGGCCTGATACACCGAACCGATCTGAAGGTAGGCGACGCTGCCCGCGCGCGCGGCGGCGACCATGTCGTCATAGCGGCGGGCGCCGTTGGCGTGATAGGCGACGAGAGCCGGGTCACCGCCCTCGACCGGGCCGGGGCGGCGGGTGCCCCGTTGTGCGGTCCGCCCGGCCGCTGCTTCTGCCGCCGCCAGTTCTTCGTACCCCTGGAAACCGCGTGCGAGCAGTGCGTCGAGTGCGGCCTCATGCAAGCGCCGGCGCTCGCGGCCGAGCAGTGAACCGGTGATCGCCTCGCGGACCAGCGCGTGCCGGAAGACGAATTCGTCCTCGCCCGACTCCACCAGCACGCCGCGGTTGACGAACTCGCGCAGGGCCCAGATGAGCTCCGACTCGCCCACCCCGGTGACGGTGGCCAGCAGGTCGAATGGGATGCGTTGGCCGAGCACCGCCGCCGCCTCGAGGAGGCGCATCTGAGCCGGTTCCAGATCGTCGCTCTGCCGGCGCAACACCTCGGCCAGGCTCCACGGCAGCGGCTGATCGCAGAGCTTCTCCAGGTCGTTCGAATCCTGCGCCCGCAGCAGTTCCTCGAGATAGAACGGGTTTCCGCCGGTGCGCTGGTGTAGTGCCATCACCGTGCGGTACGGCGCCGGCCGGCCGGTCGCCTGCGACAGCAGCTGCGACGTCTCGTCCGCGGTGAGTCGGTCGAGCAAGAGATGGGTGACCTCGTGGCGTCGCTCCAGGCGAGCTAGCAGCGCGTCGACAGGCTGCCGGCGGGTGACCTCGGCCGGCCTGTACGTGCCAATGAGCAAGCGGGTGCCGTCCAGATCGGCAAGGTGCTCGAACAACGCTGTGCTCTCGGCATCGGCCCAGTGCAGGTCCTCGAACACGATGACGGCGGGTCCGTTGCCGATCAGCCCGGCGACCAGAGTGATCGCGGCCCGCTGGCGATCGGCCGCGCTGCGCGATGTGTCGCATACCTCATCGATGAGTGACGCGTCCGCGGGCAGGTTTGCGACCGCGTCCAACAACAATTCATATGGCCGGCCGAGCGAGCCGGGCTGCGCGTCGCCCGCGATCACCAGTGCCTGCTCGCCGACCGCGGCGACAAGCTCGTTGATGAGTCGCGTCTTCCCGATGCCCGGCTCACCGGCCACGATCGCGACCTGCGGGCGCGACGACGACACGAGCCGCATCAACCGATGCAGCTCGTGGTCGCGCCCGATCATCACCGGGCTGGCTCCGCCGCGCGTGGCCCGCACGCAGCAAGGGTACCGGCGCCGTAGGACACCGGCCGATCATCAGGGACCGGTGCGCGTGCGGCACGGCGTGCACGCCGTCCGCGCCGAGCCTCTTGGAGGAGGCTCCACCGCTGTGCGTCGTGCATCAACTCGTCGCGGTGCTGGCGGCTGATGATCAGCATGCCTTCTGGGTACGCAAACATTTCTGTCTCCTGGGTTGCTAACGGTTTTCTGATGTCTCCATCCTTCGATTTCAGACGTCCGGGCACATCGGCACCGATGACGTATTCCGGCGGGCCGCACATACCTAGTCCGGATCCGACTAGGTATAGGTATGCCTACAGGGCGGCTGGCCTCGAACGATGGCTCGATCCGATCCGTCGGAGGAGGACCCCGATCGGGCTGAACTCAACCTGAAAGGGCAGTATGTTCTGGCAGCGTGGCGCGGGGCATTCGTGGCACGCTTGACCGGTTTTGTACTTCTCCACGTTGGGACTGTCCGGTGACTGAGGAACCGATCGGCTCGCCCGCGGGCGACGCACCGACCGAGGCTGTTGACCCAACCCGCCGGGTGACCCCGCCGGGCGTCATGATCGCCCCGGACGACGGGTCGGTCGACGGCCGTGCCTCTGCGGAGTCGGCCGTCGGGGGCGGCACGGACGCCGACCGTACCGTCATCGATGGCGCTGCCGTCGGCGCCGGCGCTGACCGGACAGTCGCCGTCAGTGGCGGCACGCACCGCCGCGACCTGCGGCTCGGATATGCGAAGACAGTGGCCGGCGTTCTCATCGCGTACGCGGCGCTACGCGGCCTCTGTATGGCGATCGTGCTGTCGTGGGGGTACCACGTCGGCGTCACCCCCGTCCATTTGTTCGACCGCTTCGACATGTCCGGTTACGTGCATATCGCCAGGTTGGCTACGAAAAGGCGCTGACGTACGGTCCGGACGGCGTCCCGAACACCACGGACCTGGCGTTCTTCCCGCTCTACCCGGGCATGATCCGAGCGGTCGACGGCCATATCACCGCTGTCGTACGTGTCGGCCGGCCTCCTCGTCGCGTGGCTGTCTTCGCTCGCCGCGGCATGGGGCCTGTTCGCGGTCGGCAGCCACCTCTACAGCCGGCGGGTTGGCGTCCTGCTGGTCTTGCTGTGGGCGGTGCTGCCGTACGCGATCGACGAATCGCTCGGGCTGACCGAGTCGCTGTTCACGGCGCTCGCGGCCTGGTGCTTTTACGCCCTGCTCAAGCGGCGTTGGCTGACCGCCGGCGTGCTGTGCATGATCTCCGGACTGAGCCGACCGACAGCGGTGGCCCTCATGGCCGCGGTCGGGGTCGCGGCGTTGATCGCGCTGATCCGTCGGGAAAAGCCGTGGTGGCGGCCGATCGTGGCGACCGTTATCTCGCCGCTCGGCTGGGTCGCGTATCTGGTGTGGGTGGCCCGCCGGATCCATCGCACCGATGGTTGGTTCTACATACAGGACAAGGCATGGCGCTCGTCGTTCGACGGTGGCCGGTATTCGATCCGCATGGCCGCCAACACGCTGAGCGGGCATCAGAAGACGATCGAGCCGTACGTCGTGACGCTCACGTTGGTGATCGTCGTTGTGCTCTTCGTGCTCACAATTCTCGAGCGTCAACCACTACCGATGATCGTCTATTCGGCCGTGCTCTTCATCACGACCGTCGGCGGGACGAACTACTACCACACCGATCCTCGCCACCTGCTTCCCGCGTTCCCGCTACTGCTACCGCTCGCCGTCGGCGCCGCGCGAATGCGCGTTCGTAACATCGCGGCCGTGCTGATCGTGGCGACGGCGGTGTCGGCGTGGTACGGCGGCTGGCTCTGCCCTCATCTGGGGATCGTCCTACTGATCCTTGATCGCGCGCATCGTGCGCGTAATCGCGCCACGCCGCCGTGACGTGCCCATTGTGGATAGCCGGGTGTGTCCCGGCAACCCGGGTCGGTTTGGCTTGCTAGCCTCCTCGCTAGCGTTTCGGCTAGCAGAGGTGGGATGGATGGCGGACTCGACCGATCGGGCACGCGCAAGCAGGCCCAGCGCCGCGCTGGTGCCGATGGCGTCGTTGACAGACGGTGAATTCACGCTCGCTATGCCGGCGCGGCGTCCGCGGTGGGAACGCGTCCAGGTCAATGCGCGGGTACGGGTGGAGGTCGAGCATGTCCTCCAGCAGTTCGTCCACGACCACGACACGACCGTGCAAAGCTGTGTCGATCTGGCGCTCGAGGAGTTCCTCACGGCGCGCGGTTACCGGCCCTGCGAGTCGTCCGATGCCGACGAGCACGGCTACCCGCATGAACAGTCCCATCGCACGCGCGCGAAGGATGCGCGCCACCTCGTGATCGGCACACCATGACCGCCGTCCGGGAGCCGATGACGCCCGTCGGCCGACGGTCGAACCCGCCGCCCGGCCGACAGTCGGACATACCGCTCGGCCGACGGTCGGACCTGCCGCTCGGCGAGTCGGAACTCGACGCCCACCTCACGCGGTTGGTCCGCCGGACGTCGATCGTGCGCCAGGGCTTCTACGTGGTGGTGCTGCTGGTCGCCTTGGCCGGGCAGGTCTCCGGTGCCGTCGAGGCGCTGCACATCCCGTTGGCCGCCGCGGTGCCCGCCGTCGCCGCGCTGGAACTCGGCGGCATCGTCGTGCTGGCCAACGCCGATGTCCGGCGGCGGCTCGGTGAGCGAGCCGTCGCCTCACGCATCCTGTCGGTCGCCATCGCCGCATCGGCCGTCGCCTTCAACTGGCTGGCGCACAAGAATCATCTGCTCGGCGCATTCTTCGCCGGCATGTCGGCGCTCGGATATCTCGTGTGGTTGATGCACACCGAGAATCAACGGCGGGACCGGCTGCGGGTCAAGGGCGACCTGCCGCCGACCACGCCGGCGTACGAAATGATCGGCCACTGGCTGCGTCACCCGATGCTGACCGTACGGGCTCGGGCAATGGCCAAGGCCGATCCCCGACTCGGGCTTTACGACTCGCTGGCCGAGGCACGCGCCGAGATCCGGCGAGAACGTCGTCAGGCCGCGATCGCGAAGGTGTTGCACCGCAAGATCCGCGCGGCCGTCGACCCGAAGACGGCCGACATCGCGATCGCGGTGTACGACCTCGACGAGATCGCTGCCCGGCTCGCGGAACGCGCCGACTATGACGGACTGACGACGTTGATCGCGGCCGATCTCGCTCCTGAGCGGCTCGCGCCGGACGGCTTGAGCGACCGGCGCTCGTCGGGACCGGCCGTGGATGATGGCCGGGACGCGCACGCGCGGTCCGACGCCGGGCGCCCTGGGCCGAGTCGATCGGGATCGGAGCGAGCGACCGTTGCTCGACTGGCGGCCGACCGGGCCGTGGTCGCCGCGGCCGGCGAGATCAGCGATGCGCTGGCCGCGGCCGGCACCGCCGAGCTAATACCCGACCGCGTCAATGGCGCTCGCGCGTCGAGCACCGCCGTGGTGACCGAGCGCGGCGACGCGGGAGGGGGAGGCGAGGGCACCGATTCGCGCTCCTCGGCCGGCGTCCAACCGCGGCAGCCGGCCGACGACAGCGCGCCGACGGTAGCCACCGTCGCCACGCCACGCCCGCCGGTCCGGGCCGCATTGTCGCCGGCGCTCCGGGAGGACGTCGAACGCCGGCTGAACCGTTCGCGCACGCCGGCCCGCCGATCCGGCGCGGAAACGCGCGCATCGTTCAGCGACGAGCCGCCACCAGAACCCGTCGCGACCGATGTCTCGCTGCGTCGGCGGGTGCATGCGGCGCTCGATGCAAACGTCTTGCCGGGCGACCAACGTGACGATTCCGAGCTGATCGGGCTCGTGTTCGACGAACTCAAGCTGAACGAGCTCGAACGGCTGACGGCGGCGACCTATGTGCGCAGTTGGCGGCTGGAAAACGAGTCGGGTCAACGCATCCGGCTGTCCTGACCGTCCGGCCGGCGTCGTGCTCGGCATTGCACGAAGGACTCAATCGAGCCAGGCGCGGACGCCGGGCCGGCGCGCCCGGCGCCGAGCACGGCTCAGATCCGCGAGCTCACGGGCACCGGCCGCGGTTTGACGGGCATAGAGCAGCCCGTAGCTGAAGGCGTTGTCGCCGTCGAGGTGCGCGCGCATGCCGTAGTCGCGCAGGAGCTCGGCAGCGACCACGCTGTCCTGGTGTTCGCCGAGCATGTCCTGCAGAGTGCGTAGGCGCTTGGCCAGCCGGCGAGCGGGTGCGCCGGCGGCCGGCGCGAGTGCCTCGGCGGCGTACCGTGCCCGCTTGTACGCCTTGCGAGCGTCGTGAAGTGCGGCATCCCGGCTCGCCGCGGCCGACGAGGACGACGACGGAAACGGGACACCGTTAGGCCCGTCCGGCAGCGTCAGGGCCACATCGAGCCGTACGTCCGCTCGCCGCACCGCCTTCCGTGCCGTCCGACGCAGCCGCTGTTCCGTCGCTTGAATCAGTTCGCCGTCGACGACCGCGTCCAGCTCATCGAGGATGCGCACATAGCGAGAGCTCGTCAGGCCGGCCGCAAGCGCCTTGCGGGCCCGCACGGTAGACGTCCCGAGACGTTCATGGATGCGTGGCGCGACCGGCCCGATGATCGTGTCGGGCGATTCGGCCGCAAGCGCATCGTCGAAGCGGCGCAGCATGACGTCGCCATCGCGTACGGCACCGAGCAAGCCTCCGAGCCATTGCAACTCGGCGCGCAGCGGCTCGGTCCGCTCGCGATCGAGCATCGAACGGAACGTGCGCAGCGTCGCCCGCAGCCGCCGGATCGCGACCCGCATGTCGTGAACACCGTCGGGATCGTCGGCGCGGGCCAGCGGATCGTTACGAATCAGCTCGTCGCGGTGCTGGCGCAGATAGGCCCCGACCGTACGGTCGCTCCAGCTGCTCGGCGGGCGGGGCTGTCCCTCTCCACGGGCGTCATCGCCTGCGTGATCGTCGTTCTTGGCGGGAAAGAGATCGCCCAGAGCCTGCGCAAGTTTGGACGGGCTGTCGGCTGTCCGCGCTCCGGCCCGGACAAGGGCGTCGGTCAACGTCGCAAGGAACTCCCGGGAGCCCTCGACGAGTTCGGCCTCGAGTTCGTGCCATTGGCGGCTCGTCCGCTCGCCGCCGGCCGCCTCGTATGACTCGCTGGCCACGGAGTCGGCCGATATAAGGGCGAGCACCACACCCCGGGAGTCGCGCACGGCCCACTCGGTTCGGCGGTTGCGAATCCGAGCGATCGGCACGAGTTCGTCGCCTCGCGACACCGCCCAGACCTCGGTGATCAGTGCACCGGGCACCTTGCTGCTCCGCCCGGTCGCGGGCAGCTGCAGCTCCGTACGGTCATCGCCGGCCGGGCGCTTGAGGTGCCAACCGGCGTCGTGGCCGCCGCGCCGACGCCGCAACGTCATCCGATGGCGGGCGAGAGCCAGGCTCGTCGTGTCGTAGTAGGTGGCGTCCAAATCCAGTTCGACCGGATCGTCGACCGACGCGACGCCGGGAATAGCGGTCAGATCGGGCAGGGCGAAACCGTCCGGTGCCACGAACTTCCGTTCGATTTCCGTCGTCGTCGCCATCATGCTTGCCTATCCGTGGGTTGCGCCGGGCCGGCGTTCGCCTGAGAAGACGACCCCGTGGGGTTTGCCCGAGTGGATGACTCCGTGGGGTTGCCTGAGTAGACGCCGGACCAGGTCAGGTGATGGACCGCGTCCGATGAACATGTGACCTTCCTACCACCTGGTGGAGGCCGCTGGGGCCGTCACGACGGTCAGTGTGCGGCTTCGAACGCCTTCCCGACGTCGGTGACCTTGGGCCCGCTGGTAAACAGACCGGTGCTGGGGCCGTCATCGGCGGCCGGCAGCGCGAACCACGCATAGCGCTGCAGGAACGACAGACTGTCCAGCATGTTTGTGGACGCGGTCAAGAACGCCGCCTGCTGGCTTTCGCTGGGATAGTGGGTGCCGTTCGAGAAGTTGATCAAGGCGTACTCGGTGAGCCAAATCGGCTTGTGGTAGCGATTCCAGACCGCTTCGAGATAGGAACGCAACTGGCTGACCGCGGCGCCGGTGGTGAAATCTCCGCCGTACCAGTGCAGCGCGATGAAGTCGACCCGATAGCCGCGTGACTTGACGCCGCCCATGAACTGGTCGAGCCACCCGCCTGGCGTGGCGCCGCCGGCGGCGACGGCCGGGGAACCCAGTGTTTGGCCGGTCGCTTGCAGCTTCGGCCACAGATCGAGCGCCTGCCCGACGGACATGTTCGATTGGCTCGACAGATCGGGCTCGTTGAAGCCGAGCAGGTAGTGCCCGGACGACTTGACCTGGGCGATCGACTCGGCCGTGACGCTGCCGCTGCCCCAGATCATCGGCACGAAATCGACGCCGCGTGGAGTCGTGATCCCGGCATGCCCGGCCGACCAGGTGTAATACCACTCGGCTCCGGATTGGCTGAGTGCCGCGTTCACGCCGTCGAACGACCACGCCGACACACCCTTGCGCGAGTTCGGCCCGGGCGTAGCCGGTTTGGGTGACGCCGCGTGCGTCGGCGTCGGACGACTTGAGGTGGGTATGGCGCCGGTCGACGCGTGGGCGTGACCGTCGGTCGCGGTGGGTGATACGCCGTGCGCACCGCCGCTACCGGTCGACCCTTTTTGCGGGTACGGCGATGCCGACGCCCCGGCGGCCGCGGATCGGTTGTCGCTCCCGAACTGAACGATCAGAAACGCGGCCGCGGCGACGGCGAGAATCGCAAACACCGCCACCGGTCCCCGCCGCCGTGCGGACGCCGGTTGCGCGGCCCGGTGTGCGCCCGTCGATATACGCGGTTGCGGGTCGTCGTTCGCACCCGTCCCGGGGGTCTCCATCCAGCGGGCATCCTTCCGTCAGCGCCCGTACGCTACCGCGCGGCGCGGACCAACGCGACGGGCGCGAGCCGGAAGTCGGCCCTACTCATGCCGGCGGCGGTGCGGTGAGATCGGGCGTCGTCGGCAAGCCGCCGGTGGTCTCGGTTCGCTCCGGCGCGACCTTGTGCTGCGAAATCCATGCGTCGATGCGCGCCCACCAGGCGTAGAGCCACTCGACCCGGCCGTCGATATCGTCCGGGATGTCGGCCGGGTTCTCCAGCCACCACTGCATGACGATCGACTTGTCCATCGGCAGCTCGCGCCAGACGTCCGCGACCGTACGCAGATGGTCGACGCCGGTGTGCCCGACCAAGACGACTGTCGCCCGTGGGCTTGCCTCCAGGGCCGCGATCACGCCGCCGGGGCGTGGCGGAAGCACGTTGCGCATCCGTTCCGCGCGCCGAGCCATCGCCTGCAGGCCGAGGCGCCGGAGTCGGGTGATGCCGCGCTGCCACCGTTCCGGAGTGAAGTTGCCGCCCTCCGGGAAGATCAGCAACGCGTCGTCGTTGTCGAGGTCCTTCGCGAGATCGGCGATCTGCTGCTCGGCGCGCTCCCCGCCACCCGGCGCGATGAAGCGGTTCGGCAGCCGGTTGAGCAGGACGTCGATGACTGGATCCCACTGCAGGTTGTCCTTGAGGACAATGCGCGGCTCGCGGGCGTACCAGTTGATGAGGGCG
This sequence comes from uncultured Actinomycetota bacterium, assembly GCA_963818495.1. Classification (GTDB taxonomy): domain Bacteria; phylum Actinomycetota; class Actinomycetes; order Mycobacteriales; family Micromonosporaceae; genus DASQPR01. The sequence continues at coordinate 529,093 of CAWFSH010000008.1, read as the reverse complement.
TGTGCGAGCAGGAACGAGTCGCCCGGACCGGCGTGCCGGGACAGGACGAGCAGCGGTCGCGGACGCTGCAGGGAGTCCGGAGTCGCCCCGTCGATCTGTACGGTCAGCCGAAGGACCCATTTCGCCTGCCGGTAAAGGATGGCGAGCGCCCGCGCACACAGCCGGTAATGCGCGCGTTGGAACGCGGGTGACCGCACTCGCCAGCCGAAGCCCGAGGCGATCCACATCGCGAACATCGCGATCAGCGCACCCGACTCGACCAGTGAGTACGTTGTCGCGAGCCAGAGCACCCGAACCGGCCGTAGCCGGCCGGCGAAAAACGGCGACACGATCGCGGAGACCAGCAGCCACAGTGGCGACGTGCCGAGCAGTGCCAGCGACAGCCCGACGGCGAGCGGCGCCAGCAGCGCTCGCCGCACCCAGCGCGGTGGTGGCCTCACGAGAGCTCCTTGAGGAACGCCGTCGATGCTTCGTACGCGCGATCGATGCGACGCTGCGCGGCCCGCACATCTCGGTACGCGAGCGGCGAGTCGTCCCGTTTCGAGCCGGCCCCGGGCGGCAGTACGTGCACCCTGACATCCGGCGGCACCGCGGCCATCTCGCGGGCGAACCGGTGACGCCGGGAGATCTCGAACGCCACCCGCGCGACCTCGACGACGTTGCGGGGCGCGATGAGCGGTCGATCGATCCGGCCGACCTGCAGGACGAAGATGGTGCCGGCTCCCAACTCGACGGCGCGGCCGACCGGGATCGAGTTGACGACGCCGCCGTCGATGTAATGCCGGCCGTCGATCGCGATCGGCGGAAGCAAACCCGGCACGGCGGCCGAGGCAAGCACCGCGTCGACCAGAGGGCCGCTTTTGAACCAGTGTTCGGCCGCGCGTTCGATGCTCGCGGCACAGCATTCGAACCGTACCGGCAGGTCCTCGAAGTGGTCTATGCCGCGCAACTCGCGGTCGAGCATCGCACGCAGCGGTGCGGGGGAGTGCAGGTGCGTGCCGCCCCGAGCGAGGCGGGCGAGTTGGCGCGGCGCGGAGTCGCCGAACACGTCGCGGGCCTGCTTGGACGCCCACAGTTCGACGAGCCGATCGACGACCGAGATCGACGGGTCGGCCGCGACGAGGGCACCATTCATCGCGCCAACTGACGTTCCGACGATGATTTCCGGGCGGACATCGGCCTCGAATAGGGCACGGACCATGCCGACTTCCACGGCGCCGAGCACACCGCCGCCGCCCAGCACGAATGCGATCGGACCGTCGGTCACCGGATCATCCTTGCATCCAGCCGTTCCATGCTCGCGTGTTCGTGGGCGAGCAGGCGCAACGCTGCGAACAAGGCCTCGCCGAGCACAGTGCCAAGCACGACGAGTTCGAGCATGCGCACCGGCTCACCGCGCGCGATTACGTTGTCGACCTCCACTTCCGCCAGGGACAGCGCACTCGCGGCATACGTGTCCAGCTCGGTCAGGACTTCTGGCGCGTTGACCGTACGCAGCGCGGCAATCACGTCGGCCAGCTGATCGCGGGCCGGTGCGTTCGGCTCGACCCGCCAACCGCGCTCGGCGACAAATTGATCGGCGGCCGCGCGCGCATCCCGCCACGCGTCGGTGTCGCGGTCGGGGTGCCGGGTCGGCGACACCGCGTGGTGCGCGACTCCGAGCAGATCATGGGGCTGAAGATCGGTCCGGCCGAGCGCGGCGATGACGTCACGGGCGGCCGAGATCGATACGCCGCCGACATCCAACAGCGCGCGGATCAGTCGAAGCCGCTGGAGGTGTGCGTCGCCGTAATCGGCTTGGTTCGCCGCCCGCGTCACGCCCGGTTCGAGTAGGCCCTCCCGCAAGTAGTACTTGATCGTGGGTACGCCCACCCCGCTGCGCCTGCTCAGCTCGCCGATGCGCATCCGTTGACCCTCCGTTGTCGCATCGCCATCTATCGCATCGCCATCTATCGCATCGCCATAACGAGCGATTGGTCGATTCTGCTTGCGCCGATGGCTCAGCACGATGGATAGTGTACCTATCTGTTTATGGATAGCAGCACTATCTGTACGGTTTGGCAACGTTGGGTCGATCGCGGCGTGGGGGAAACGGACATGGCCAAGGTGACTGCGGGACGCATGACGGCACAGCTGGACGGCGACTTCGTCGTGTTCCTGATCGGCATGCGAGTGAACAAGGCATGGAAGCTGCACAAGTGGATCCCGGTGGCGACCGCGATGGGCCCGATGCTCCGATTGCTGTCTAAGGAGCGCGATCGTGGCCTAATGAGCTTCACGACCTGGATCGGCCCGCGTGGCCCCATGATCGTCCAGTATTGGCGCAGTGTCGAGCAGCTGGAAGCGTTCGCTCGCGATCAGAGCCTGCCGCATCGCAAGGCGTGGCAACGCTTCAACAGGGCCGTCGGCGAGAGCGGCGACGTCGGGATCTGGCACGAGACGTTCGAGGTCCGCGACGGCAACTACGAGGTGCTGTACGGCAACATGCCGCGCGTCGGATTCGCGACCGCCGGTGACTACATCCCGGTGCGAAACTCGATGCGATCGTCCACCCAGCGGCGCGCCCGCAACGCCGGTGCGGTCGAACCGGAGCTCAGCGAGACGGCGTGACGCTGTGGGACACCTAGGCGCTGGTCTCGTGGGTGCGGCCGATGGACTTCCCGTCGGTCGCCGGCGTCGATCCAGGGCAGGTTGGGAGATTCTCCGTCGCCCACGTCGTGAGTTCGTCTAGCGCCGGCAGTAAAGCCGCGCCGGCCGGCGTCAACGCATAGTCGACCGCCACGGGCGGACCTTCGTCGACCGTACGGCTGACCAGGCCAGCGCGGGACAATTCGCCCAACCGGTCGGACAGCATCGAGTCACTAATGCCGTGGACCGATCGGCGCAACTCCGAAAAGGTGGCCGGCCCGTTCAGCAAGGTGGCGAGCAGAACACCGTTCCAGCGCTTGCCGAGGAACTCAAACGCATGGGCGAGCGCGGCGTCACATGCCTGCGGCTCGTGGTGCACCTCACTCGCTCGTGCCATTGCCCCATCATACCAACGTGCTAACGTCTGCCTCGTTACTAGTTTTTTCGAAGTAGCCAGGGAGATGAGAGCTTCATGACGCAGGTCGTCGACGAAGAGCGGGCAATCGACGGGTCAACGGTGACCCTGAGCCGACTCGATGAGGAGGCGCGCGCACTACTGTTCACCGAGGCGCGTACGGCCAACAGCTTTGCGCCGACGCCGGTCACCGACGAGGAGCTGTCCTCGATCTGGGACCTCGCGAAGTGGGCGCCGACCGCGGCGAACGTTCAGCCGCTTCGGGTCCTCTACGTCCGCCCGGGCGAGGGTCGCGAGCGTCTCGTCGCCCACATGGCCGAGGCCAACCAGGCCAAGACGGCGACCGCGCCGGCCGTCGCCGTGCTCGCCATGGACACGTCCTTCCACGAGCACATCCCGACGGTCTTTCCGTTCCGACCGGAGCTGAAGGACTACTACGACGCCGACGACGAGCTGCGCACCGGCTCGGCGCGGACCAACGCGACGCTGCAGGCGGCGTACTTCATCCTCGCCGTACGCGCGCATGGGTTGGCGGCCGGGCCGATGGGCGGATTCGACGCGGCCGGCATCGATGCCGAGTTCTTCCCGGACGGCCGGTTCCGGACAATTCTCGTGGTCAACATCGGTCATCCCGGCGAGAATCCGTGGTTCGACCGGCTGCCACGGTTGCCGCACGACGAGGTCGTTTCCTGGGCCTAGGCTCCCGCAATGACGAAGCGGCCCGGTGAGGACCCTCACCGGGCGGCATTCGTCGCCGCAGCGAGGCGGCCACATCGACGGTCATGTTCCGAACTGACCAATAGTGGTGGCGGCGTGACCGTGCGCTGACGCCCGCTCCGGATTGTACGGAACTTTGTCTCTACCCCTTTCCCACCTGGTCCGATCCCGTTAAGTTGCACGTCATGCAGGTGATGAACGCCACTTTCATGCCTGTGGTGGTCTCTGTCCGCGATCAGGGCTACGACGACCGCTACGTCTTCGACGTGCTCTTCGACGATCTCGTTGTCGGGTATTCGCTCGGGTATCCGTACGGTGACCGGCTGATGACATGGCCCGATTTCGCGCGGCTGCGGATGTCTCGCCGCGAGTTGCGCCATCGCGCGGCCGCTCAGCTCGACGCGTCGATCAGTCAGATGGCGATCCATGGACAACCGCCCGCGTTGATGCTCTCGTTCGAAGGCATCGAATCCAGCGTGCTGCTCTGCGACGAGTTCTGGGATGGTCTGGAAGGGCGCGTCCCAGGCTCGATCGTCGTCGGCGTCCCAGCGCGCGACGTCGTCATCATCACCGGATCGCGTTCCTCCGCAGGCTTGGCGAAGGCACGCCGAGCTGTCGACCGGATGTTCTACGCCGGTGCCCGACACCCGTTGCGGCAAGGCTTACTCGTTCGCCAGCAGGCTCGGTGGCAGCCGATGCGCTAGCGCGGCCATCGCCCCTATCGGGGGAAGTACGCGCCGATCCACGCGTCGAGTTCGGCGAAAACCGTGTCACGCACCGGTTTGCGGGATAGTGCGAGGTCGTGGCGCGCGCCGTCGAAACGCACCAGCGTGACGTGCCGGCCCAGCCCCGGCCCCCACCGCCACATGTCGGCCGGATCGAGGACGGCATCGGCCCCGTGCGCTTCGTCGCTCCACGTCGCCGAGCGGTACGTCGCATTAGACGTCCCGATCAGCACCGGCACCTGGATGTCCAGGCCGCGATGAAGTCTCGCCTGGGCCGAACGGATGGCGGCGAGCCAACCAGCTCGGACGGCGAAGCCGCCCAACGGTTTCCAGGCCAGGTCGTAGGTCCACTCGCCCTCGTGGTCGGCGTGCAGGCTGCGCCCATACACCTGGTTGAGTCCGGCCGGAAGCAGCGCGTACGGCCGGGTGCGGGCGAGCGCCGAGAACGTCGGTCCGATCGCCGTTCGGATCGCCGCGGACACGTTGAACTCGAAGAAGGGGCTATTGAGGAACAGCCCGTCGATGACGCCGTCGGTGCGACGGCGATGCGCCCACAGCGCGGCGGTGAGGCCACCGGTGGAATGGCCGCTCACCAGCACCCGGGCGTGCCCGTCGACCTCGCGGATGATGCGTAGTGCCTCATCCAGCTCGGTGAAGTAGGACGCGACATCACGCGTGAAATTCGCCGTCTGGTGCGCACCCAGACTGCGCCCGTGCTTGCGAAGGTCGATCGCGTAGAAGTCGATGCCCGCGCCGACGAAGAAATCCGCGAGGTGGGTCTGGAAGAAGTAGTCGGTGTAGCCGTGGATGTAGAGCACGGCGCGCGTGGTCGACTCTTCGCAGCGCCGACGGACCAGGGTCGCCACGACCGCGCCCTCGTCGTCTTCGCCGAGGTCAATCGTCATGCTCTCGTACGGCGAGCCCAGCACGTCTTCATCCACGGCGGTAGGTTACCGCGCCCGTGGCCGCCGCCGCGCGCATCGAACGTCGATGTCCACAGCCACCCTTCCTATGCACAGTTCGGCCGGCGGCCGCTCGCGTCACCGCCACCGTACGACGAGTCTCGACCGGCATACCCGGCGCGCAGCGAACCGCGCCGTCGATTCTCACGTAAGGGAGATGTCATGTTCGACACCGCGGTGACCTTGATCGGCAATGTGATGACGGCCCCCGAGTGGCGACGTACGTCGCAGACCGGGACGTACGTAGTCACGTTCCGCTTCGCGTCCACGTCGCGCCGGTACGACCGGGCCACCAGTCGCTGGGTCGACGGCGACAGTCTGCGGATCAAGGTCGCGTGCTGGCGCAAGCTCGGCGAGAACGTGTTCGAGTCCGTTCAGCTCGGCGATCCGCTCGTGATCCACGGCCGGATGTATAGCCGGGACTGGACCGACAACGACGAACGCCGCCACACGTCGTACGAACTCGACGCCGTCGCCGTTGGCCACGACATGTCGCGGGGCGTGGCGAAGTTTGCCCGGCGCCGCGCCGTCGGCGCTACCGATGCGATCAACGATTCGGCGACCGAAGGCTCCGTTGGGGGCGAGGCCGCGGAGGCGGTGGAGTCGCCCGGTCGCCCGGCCGATCTCCCGCCGGACGACGAATTGTTCGCGGACTTCGATCACGACCGCTTCGACACGTCGCCCGTTCCACCGCCGGTCGATCCGATCTTCGACGCCGGATCGCGGCGATCTCGGAACGGCAACACCCACGACGACGACACGAGCGACGACGACACGAGCGACGACGACACGAGCGACGACGACGCCAGCGACGACGATCGTGCGGACGACGTCGACGAGGTGCTGGACGAGGAGATTTCCGTCGCGGCGTGAGCCGTGCGTGGGGACGTGGGCTCGGCCGCGACGGCCCGGGCCGTCGGCCTCGACGGGCCGGGCCGGATCGATGATGCGACTCGTCAACGATCCGGCCCGCGATCCGTGGGGCCAGGGCACCTTGCGTCGTTGACTCCGGCCGAATCCTGTTTGGATATTGCCCGCGTCGGAACAACGGTGTGCCGATGAGACGCGCTGTGGAACGGCCCGCTCCCGGTTTGCGGGAACGGCACAGGCCAGCGAACGGCCCGCTTCCGGTTTGCGGGAACGGCACAGGCCAGCGAACGGCCCGCTCCCGGTCAGCGGGAAGCGGGCCGTTCTGGGGTCGGTCGGGTCAGTATTTGATCGTTACCGTCGCCGTGCCGAGCACCGGCGGGAGCTTCGACACGTCGACCTCGAGGACCTCACCGTCGTCCACCACCCCGCCGGCGTCCAGCGTCTTCTGGTGGATGAGGTACTCGCCCGTCGTCGCCGACTTCACCGGCGCGCACGCCGTCGTATCGGAGAGACCGGAGGGAACGTGGTTCAGCCGGTGACGCAGCCCGGCAACGTCTTGGCCTCGGCCGCCGTGACGAACGCACTGCAGTCCACGGCCGTCCCGCCGGCCACCGGTTTCCAGGTCTTCGTTGACGCGGTGTACTTGAAGAGGATCTCCGCGCGGTCGGCGTTCTTGCTCGAGGCTGTTGCGCGTGCCATGGCGTAACCCGGCACGCAGACCGGCGAACCGATCCCCGGGGGTGCGCCGAGTGCCTGGTACATCGCTCCGTCGTCGGTGAGCGCGTGGAAGAGTTCCAGGCGAGAGACTTTACATTTCGTCGTGCCGTTGGTGGACGAGCCGGACGACCGCCACCCGGATCCAGTCGATGATGTGCTCGTCGAGTTGGGCTTCGCCGTGCTCGTCGCCGGTGTGCCCGGTGTCGAACCGGCACCGACCGATGCGGTCCCACCGGGGCTCGCCGCGGTGGACCCGGGTGATGCGGCCGCGGAAGTGCCGGTCGAGCCATGCGCGACGAACTTGGCGCCACCGCCGCACCCGCCGAGCACGGCGGCCGCCGCCAACCCGAGGCCGGCGACGGAGGCGGCGACGATGTGGTGTCTCTGCGGCATGTGATGAGGTCCTGTCACGGTCTCGGGCCGCACACCAGGCGAGGTCGCGGACAACCCAACGAAGTCACGGGATCGCACGTGGGTCTCGGACAACGTCACGGACAACAACGAAGTCGCGAGACAGCGTGTGGGCCCCGGACGACACAACGAAGAGGCAGCATACTCAGATCGGCGAGCTGCCGACTACTCGGCGAGCGGCGTCCTTCTCCGTGTCGAAAACGAGGACGTTCATCCGACCGTCGCCGGAGGGCGACACCGTGGCACGGATGCCGGCGTCACTCAGCCGGCGCTGCGTCGCGCGGGCCTCGAGTGCCGTCTCGACCACAGCGACCACGGCAAGGAGACCGTAGTCGGCGGGCCCGGCGAAGATCTCGGCTTGTTTGCGCTTCAGCTCCGGGTCCGAAGACCAGCGCAAGATCGCGGCGAGCGCGCCGATCACCAGGAACGCCACGAGCGGCCCCAGGACGTAGACGGTGGATTCCGGCACACCCTCAGTCTGGCACCGCGCCGAGGATGATCGCACGCCAACCTGGCGCGTCGGGTCGAGCGAACGACCAGCGCGGCGATCAACCCGCCTCACGAGTCGGTACGACTCCGCCAACGGAACGTACGCAACGCCACCAGCAGAGCGCCGACCGACCAGAGCCCGAGAATCAGCGCCGTCCGGCCGGGTTCCCATGAGTGCGCCGGCTCGATCGATTGCAGCCGATCGGGCAGCAACACCGAGCGGTAGCCCTGGGCAATCCACTTGAGCGGGAACAGCGCGCCGATGTGCTGGATCGTCTGCGGGACCTGGGTGAAGACGAAGTACACGCCGGAGAGGAACTGCAGGACGAGCGCGACGCTCGTGACGACGGCGGGGGCCGCCTTGCCGGTACGCGGCACCGACGAGTACGCGATCCCGAACAGCGATCCGGCCGTCACCCCGAGGACGGTGACGTAGATGAACGTCACCCAGCGGTGCCAGTCGGTCGGCAGCGACACCTTGCCGAGCAACTCGGCGATCACCAGGAGAAGTACCGACTCCAGTATCACCAACGCCAGGACCATCACGATCTTGCCGACGAAGTACGCCGCCGGTGGCATCGGCGTGCCCTGCAGGCGCTTGAGGACACCCTTGTCCCGTTCGACCGCGATCTGGATCGCGAGTGTCTGGAACGCGACGCCGAACAGGCCGGTCGCGAGGATTCCGGGCACGAAATAGCGGGCGAACGCGACGCCGCCCGATCCGTCGATCGTGTAGCTGAAGATCGAACCGAAGATCAGCAACAGCATCACCGGGAACGCGAGCGTGAAGAACACCTGCTCGCGCTGCCGGAAGAATTCTTTGAGCTCGAGCTGGCCGCGCAACCAGCCGATGCGCAGCGTCGAGACGGCCGTGCTCTCCAGGACCGGAGCGGCCGGCGTGATCGTTTCGGCGGCCATCAGGCGGTGCCCTTTCGCTTGTCGATCATGGCGAGATAAATGTCTTCCAGTGTCGGTCGCGCCACCGTGAGGCCCGGGATCTCGCCGCCGAGCTCACCGGCCAGTTTCTGGACGAAGGCGGTCGGCGTCGCGGTCTCGTGCGACTGCCGGCCGGTGGCGCCGTCCCAGGTCACGATCGTGGCGGCGCGGTCGCGGCCGCCCAGGACGGACGGCGGGTTGACCTCGAGCAACCGGCCATCGGCGATCACGCCGACGCGGTCCGCGAGTTCCTCGGCCTCTTCCAGGTAGTGCGTGGTGAGCAGGATCGTGGCACCCTCACCCCGGAGTGACTTGATCAACTCCCAGAACTCGATCCGGGCCTCCGGGTCGAAACCGGTCGTCGGCTCGTCCAGGAAGAGCAGCTCGGGGCGGCCGATGACGCCGAGTGCCACGTCCAACCGCCGCCGCTGGCCGCCGGACAGCCTGTTGGTCCGGGCATTGGCCTTCTCGCTCAAACCGACCGCGGCGATGACTTCGTCCGGATCCCGCGGCGTCGGGTAGTAGGCGGCGAAGTGGCGGACCACCTCGCCGACGGTCAGCGCGTCGAATTCGGCGCCGGTCGACTGCAGCACGATGCCGACCCGGGCCCGCCACGCCCGCGACGGATGAGCCGGATCCGTACCGAGGACGGACACTTCGCCGGCCGTACGGGGCCGGAAGCCTTCGAGGATCTCCACCGTCGACGTCTTGCCGGCGCCGTTCGGGCCGAGGAGTGCGAAGCACTCGCCCCGGTACACGTCCAGGTCGATGCCGGCCACCGCGACGGCCTCGCCGTACGTCTTGCGCAGCCCCCGTACCCGGATCGCTTTGTGCTCTTCCATGCCGACAAGAGTGCCTTACGTGTCCGAGGCGGCACGACGCAGGACGGGCGGAACGTGCCTGAGAGTAATTTCACCCGATCCGTGAAGGCTACCCGTCAGTAGAATTCGACCATGTCGTACCGGCTTGATCGGCCCGACCGGCCGTGGGTGATGCGCACCTACGCCGGCCACTCGTCGGCGGCGGCGAGCAACGCGCTGTTCCGGCGCAACCTGGCGAAGGGCCAGACCGGCCTGTCCGTCGCGTTCGACCTGCCGACGCAGACCGGCTACGACCCGGACAGCGAGCTGGCGGCGGGCGAGGTCGGGCGGGTCGGTGTGCCGATCGCCCACCTGGGCGACATGCGTGCGCTGTTCGACGGCATCCCGCTCGCCGACGCGAACACGTCGATGACCATCAACGCGCCGGCGATGTGGCTGCTCGCGCTCTACGTCACGGTGGCCGAGGAGCACGGCGCCGACCTCGCCAAGCTGGCCGGGACCACGCAGAACGACATCATCAAGGAATACCTGTCCCGTGGCACGCACATCTTCCCGCCGGCCGAGTCGCTGCGGCTGACCACCGACACGATCGCCTGGACAGTCGCCAACACGCCACAGTGGAATCCGGTAAACGTCTGCTCCTATCACCTTCAGGAGGCCGGCGCGACGCCGGTGCAGGAGGTCGGGTTCGCCCTGGCCACCGCGGTCGCCGTGCTCGACGCCGTACGCGACTCGGGCCAGGTCCCGCCGGAGCGGTTCGGCGCCGTTGTCGGCCGCATCTCGTTCTTTGTCAACGCCGGGCGTCCGTTTCATCGAAGAGATGGCGAAGATGCGGGCGTTGACGCGGCTCTGGGATGAGATCACGTTCGAGCGGTACGGCGTGACCGACCCGAAGGCGCGGCGCCTGCGCTACGGCGTACAGGTGAATTCGCTCGGGCTCACCGAGGCGCAGCCGGAAAACAACATCCAGCGCATCGTCCTGGAGATGCTCGGCGTGACACTGTCCCGCGACGCCCGTGCCCGGGCAGTCCAGCTGCCGGCCTGGAACGAAGCGCTCGGTCTGCCGCGACCGTGGGATCAGCAGTGGTCGCTGCGCATGCAGCAGGTCCTCGCGTACGAGTCGGACCTGCTCGAATATCCGGACATCTTCGAGGGATCCGTGGTCGTCGACGGTCTCGTGGACGCGATCGCAGCGGGCGCGAAGGCGGAGCTTGCGACGATCCTCGACGCCGGTGGCGCGGTCGCCGCGGTGGAGACCGGCTACCTCAAGAGCGCGCTCGTCGGTTCGCTGGCCGCGCGCCGGGCCCGCATGGAGTCCGGCGCGGACACGGTCGTCGGCGTCAACCGGTTCGTGGAGACCGAGCCGTCGCCGCTCACCCAGTCCGGGGCGATCGCCATCGAACAGGTCGACCCGGCCGTCGAAGCGGCCGCGATCAAATCTCTTCAGGCGTGGCGCGCGAGTCGGGACGCGGCGGCCGTCGCGACCGCGCTCGAGCGCTTGACCGCGGTCGCGCGTACCAAGGAAAACCTGATGGACGCGACCTTGGCCTGCGCGCGGGCCGGTGTCACGACGGGGGAGTGGGCCGGCGCGTTGCGCGCCGTCTTCGGCGAATACCGGGCACCGACGGGGCTGGCCGGCGCGTCCAGCGCCGACTCCGATGTGGCACGGGCCCGTTCGCGGGTACGGTCAACCGCCGCCGACCTGGGCACGGGGCGGCTGCGGATGCTCGTCGGCAAACCGGGGCTCGACGGACACTCCAACGGTGCCGAGCAGATTGCCGTGCGTGCGCGGGATGCCGGCTTCGAGGTCGTCTACCAGGGCATCCGGCTGACACCGGGCCAGATCGTCGCGGCCGCCGTCGAGGAGGACGTCGACCTCGTCGGCCTGTCGGTGCTCTCCGGATCGCATCTGAGCGCGGTCGCGGCGGTGCTCGACGGGCTGCGCGACGCCGGCGTGAGCGTTCCGGTTGTCGTCGGCGGCATCATCCCGGCCGACGACGCCGAGACGCTGCGCAAGGCCGGCGTGGCCCGTGTCTTCACGCCGAAGGACTTCGCGTTGACCGAGATCATCGACGAACTCGTGACCGTCGTCCGCGAGGCCAACGGCCTCGACTGAGCCGCCGGGCGCGGCGCGCCGCACGCCGCCGCGTCGGCCGCTGTTGGCCGAACACGCCTGGTATCGCGGCGATCATGGGCTTGATGCGGTTATTCGTTGACGGGAAGCAGCAACAACCCCATGATCCCGAGGTTGCCGACGACCCCGCGGACTGTGGCGAGTCGACCTACGGACCAGCCGACGGCGGCGACACTGTCCGCGCAGTCACTGCCCGTGCCTCACGACGGCGCTTGAGGCGCACGCGTAGCCGCCACAGCCCGGCGACGACGATCGCGATTGCGACGATCACCAGGATCGGCAACACGATCGCGACCAGCGACATCCCGATGCTGGCGCCATCCTCGATGGTGCTCACCACCGGTGCGCCGACACCGAACGTCGCAACATTGATGACCGGGCGCGCACCCGCCTTCATCGAGTGCAGGATCAGCGCGATGACCGCGCCGCTGACCACGGCGAGCCACTGGTGGCCATGGAAGAACGTGCCCGGGTTGCTGACCGTCACCGTCGACGACTGGGCGGACGCGCCGAACGCAAGGCCGCCGGCGGTCGGACGGATGCCGGTCTGCACGACGTCGTTCACGCTGTCCAGCGCCGGCACCTTGTCGGCGACGACCTCGATCGCGAGCAGCACGCCGAGTAGCGCCAGCATCCAGCCGTTGGACAGCCACTCCCACCCGCGCGGCAGCGTGATGAGGTTGGTGAAGCGATTGAGCAGGCCGAGGATCAGCAACGGTATGTACGCGTTGAGACCCGCGGATGCCGACAGCCCGATCCCGGTCAGCGCCTCCATCAATCTCATTCAACCGGGTGCGCGCCACCACTGCCGTCCGAGCGGCGCGACAAGCAGGGTGCGGGGCATCGCATAGGCTGACGCGGTGCGTCTGGTCATAGCTCGGTGCTCGGTGGACTACGTCGGTCGCTTGTCGGCCCACTTGCCGCCCGCTACGCGGCTCGTGATGGTCAAGGCCGACGGTTCCGTGTCGATCCACGCGGACGATCGGGCATACAAGCCACTGAACTGGATGAGCCCGCCGTGCCGGATCGAGGAGGCACCGGGCGTGTGGCGCGTCGTCAACAAGGCGGGCGAGGAGTTGCGGATCACGCTCGACGAGATCTTCCACGACACCGCCCACGAGTTGGGCGTCGACCCTGGCCTGCGCAAGGACGGTGTGGAGGCCCACCTGCAGGAATTGCTGGCTGCCTCGCCCACCGCGTTGGGTGACGGCTTTACCTTGGTACGGCGAGAGTTCCCGACCGCCATCGGTCCGGTCGATCTGTTGTGCCGTGACGCCGCCGGCGCAACGGTCGCGGTTGAGGTCAAGCGACGCGGCGAGATCGATGGCGTCGAGCAGTTGACTCGCTATCTCGAGCTGCTGAACCGCGACCCGTTGCTTGCACCGGTGTCCGGCGTGTTCGCGGCCCAGGAAATCAAACCGCAGGCACGTGTCCTCGCTGGAGATCGGGGCATCCGCTGTGTCGTCGTGGACTACGACGCACTTCGCGGCATCGACACCAGCGCCGAGCGCCTCTTCTAGAGCGCGCACCGGATTCGGTGCGGCCGGCGCGACATCCCGCGTAGCTTCGGGCGTGCGGAGCCAACTTTGTTCTAGAGTCCGCTTCGGACGCGTATGCCCGCTAAGTGGCGTCCCGACAGCGAAACGGGAGGATGGCGTGGCCGCGGCAACGACGACCGAGATCGGTTTGGTCGTCGTCGGCCGCCCGACCAGCCGGTGGTGGCAGCGGCCGATCCCATGTCGGGTCGAACTCGACGGCGACGCCGTCGGGTCGGTGGCCCACCACGGCGAACTCGCGGTCATGGTGCGGCCCGGGCGCCACGTGGTCAGCGCCGGGATCTGGCGCGCCCGTACGATGGGCTACCCGTTCGACGTCGACGAGGACGCGACCGTGTACGTCGACGTGGTGCCCAACCGTTATCCGGCGATCCGTCGTGGTGCCGAGCCAATCTGCCTGCGGTTTGGTCTGTGAGGCGGTCGCGGAATGTCCCCGCCTACACGCGTGAATAGGCGGGCGTTCGCGGGACGCTGCGCACGTCCTGGTAGCCGCGCACGAGCATCGTGACCCAGTCGTAGATCGCGCTCTCGTTCGGCGCCAGCGGTCCGGGCCGATGGTGGGGCGAGGCAAGGCCACGCTGCACCGATTCGACCGCCGCCCAGTCCTGCTGGTTTGTCCGGTCCCAGAAATCCACGGCGTACGCCGGATCGACGTCGGGCGCGCCAAACAGCCACTGGCACTCGACGAACGTACGGCCCGGCGACAACGGTACGAGCCGGTGCGTCATGACGTAGTCCGGGTGCAACGACAGGAGCACGTGCGGGAACAACCCGATGTACGTGACCGTGCGCGGGTTCACGCCGGCCAGTATCGGCGCGTGCGATGAGCCGTCGAACGACATCGTCTGCGCGTGGGGCAGCAGATCCATCGTGCCGCCGACCCAGGCGCCGGGTCCGGTGCCGTTGTCGCCCGAGGCGGGGGCCGTCACCGTACACAGCTCGGGATGGATCATCGGACAGTGGTAGCACTCGTGGTAGTTCTCCACGATCAGCTTCCAGTTCGCCGCGACCTCATAACGATGGGTCGCCACGACGTGCAACCGCTCCGGCGCGTACGGCCTGACCCAGTCGTCCAGCTCGCCGATGAAGTCCGCGAACGGCGCGGCGCCCCCGGCCGCGTTGACGAACACCCACCCGTGCCAGTCGACGGCCGGCAACTCGACGAGGCTCCACGGCGTGCGGTCGAAGTCGGCCGGCATGTCCGGGGCGGCTTGCAGCGCTCCGTCGAGTCGGTAGGCCCACCCGTGGTACGGGCAGACGATGGCCCGCTTGGCTGCGTCCGTACCGACGGGAAGAAGTTCATGACCGCGATGCCGGCACACGTTCGCGAACGCCCGTACCGTGTTGTCGCTGGCCACGGTGACGAGCACGCCAAGATCGCCCACCGCGTAGGCCCGTTGACCGCTGGCCGGACGGCGCCCGAGACACGTCCAGGTGCCGGCGAAGAATTGCGCTCGCTCCCAGCCGAGTACGGCCGGTGAGGTGTAAGCGGTGGACGGCAGCATCCGGGATTGGCCGAACGGGCGAGCGACGGCGGCGAGATCGGCGGGATCGAGCAGGTCAGCAGGGATCACCGCGCCATCTTCACCCATCGTGGCCAGTTTGCCCAAGGCCGATTTCGCGGGTGTCGCAGCCTTTACATCGACGTCCGTCGTCGGCATCGTTGGGCAGGCGAACGTGTGGTACGCGCAGCCCGCCCTTCGCAGCCAACTACCGGCCCGCCCCGCCCACAAAGGGAGATTTTGATGACACAGGCGTACCCCGTCGTGCCGTTGCCGGGCAGCCGGCGCGATCCGGTGCCCGGCGCTGTGCGAGTTGCCGATGCGGCGCCCGACGAAACGGTCTTCGCTACTCTCGTGCTGCGACGACGAGCGGATCAACCGGGCACTCCCGGTGATTCCGGCGCCCCAGCCGACCCGGATGACGTGCAGGACGTGCGTACGTTCGCCACGGTGGCCGGCCTTGACGTCGCCGGCGTAAACCTGGCCGCCCGCTCGGTCCGTTTGCGCGGTACGGCGGCCGCGATGGCCGCCGCGTTCGGCGTAGACCTCGGTGCGTACGAGACAGCAGACCTCCGCTACCGCGGCCGGGAGGGATCGATCTACCTGCCCGAGGAGCTCGACGGCGTCGTCGTCGCCGTGTTGGGCCTGGACAATCGGCCGACGGCGCGGGCGCATTTCCGGGTCGCCGGCGCGCCGGCGCCCGCACCCCTGGCCGCCGCTGCCCACCCAGCGAGCCCTGCCCGCCCAGCGAGCCCTGCCCGCCCAGCGAGCCCTGCCCGCCCAGCGAGCCCGGCCAGGCCCTGCCGGCCCGGCGCCGGTCGCGCCGCCGGAGGGAACCGAGGCGCCGGCGCTGGTGCCGACTGGGTATTCGCCGCGCGCGATCGCGGCGGCGTACGGGTTTCCGACCGACGTCGACGGCGGTGGCCAGACCGTGGCGATCATCGAGCTTGGCGGGGGTTTCCGCACCAATGATCTCGACACGTATTTCGGCGCCCTCGGCCTGCCGACGCCCACGGTCGAGGCGATCGGGGTCGACGGCGCCACGAACGCGCCGGGTGCCGACGCCGACGGTGAGGTCATGCTCGACATCGAGGTGATCGGCGCCGTGGCACCCGGCGCGACGATGGCCGTCTACTTCGGCCCGAACACCACCGACGGCTTCTACGACGCGATCGCCGCGGCGGTCCACGACAACGCGCGCCGGCCGTCGATCATGTCGATCAGCTGGGGCCAGGCGGAGGCAGGTTGGACGGCGTCGCAGCTCAACGCGTACGACGCGTTGTTCGCCGACGCGGCCGCGGCTGGCATCAGCGTCTACGTCGCCGCCGGTGACAACGGCGCGACGGACGGCGACAACGATGGTGGGCTGCACGTCGACTTCCCGGCGTCGAGCCCGTCCGTCGTCGGGTGCGGTGGCACGACACTGACCCTCGTCGGGACCACCATCACCGACGAAATCGTGTGGAACGAGCTCAGCTCCGACGACGGGGCGACCGGCGGCGGGATCTCCAGCCACTTCTCGACCCCGGCGTACCAGACGAGCGCCGGCCTTCCCGACGAAGGGCGAGGCGTGCCCGACATCGCCGGCAACGCCGACCCATTCACCGGCTACACCGTGCGCGTCAACGGCCAGAACCAGATCATCGGCGGAACGAGTGCGGTCGCGCCGTTATGGGCGGCCCTGACCGCGCTCGCCAATCAACGCAACGGAGTGCCGGCCGGAGCGCCGCACGCGAGCCTTTACACCACGCCGACCGCGTTGCGGGACATCACCGTCGGCGACAACGGCGGTTACTCGGCCGTGACCGGCTGGGATGCGTGCACCGGCCTCGGGACGCCGCACGGCGATCTCGTCATTGCGGCGTTCGCGTCGGGGACGGATGCATCGGGGGCGGTTGCGTCCGGGCCGGTTGCATCCGGGCCCGCGGTGCCGCCACAGGCGGCGCCCGGCCTGCCCGGTGGACCGGACGGCGCGGAATCCGGTACGTCACCAAACGAGTTCTCGTGGTAACCGGGAGGGCGTGACCGGGTAGCCCGACGATGTGCGCGAGGGCGCGGTAGGGAGCCCCGGGGGTCGCGACGCGTGGCCGGGCGCGGCAGGATCGGACCATGCCTACGCCCGATTCCACCCGTCCTAGTTATCCGGAGGCGACCCGCCTCGATCTCGTCGAGCACCTGCATGGCCACGACGTCGCCGACCCCTACCGGTGGCTCGAAGACGTCGACGACCCCCGTACGAAGGCGTGGTCGGCGGCCGAGGACGACCTGTACGCATCGGTCCGCTCGACGTGGCCGGGACGAGAGGGGTTCCATGACCGCCTGACCGAGCTGCACGCCGTCGGCGAGGTACACGCACCGACGTGGCGGAAGGATCTCGCGTTCGGCCTGCGCCGCGATCCGGACCAGGATCACGCCGTACTCACGGTGGTCGGTCCCGACGACACGGTCCGTACGCTCGTCGACCCGATCGCGATCGACCCGTCCGGCGCCACGACGCTGGACTTCTGGGTGCCGTCGCCGGACGGGTCACGGCTTGCGTACGGCCTATCCGAGGGCGGGACGGAGGCGGCGCTCGTCCGCGTCATGGATGTGAACACGGGCATGGTGATCGACGGCCCGATCGATCGCATCCGGCACACGCCGATCGCCTGGCTGCCGGACGGCGACGCTTACTACTACGTGCGCAATCTGACCGACGAAGACGCACCCGACGGAGACGGCTACCTGTTCCGCCGGGTCTACCTGCACATGGTCGGGACCGATCCGGAGACCGATACGCTGGTGTTCGGTGCCGACGCCCCGAAGACGACGTTCTTCTGGGTCGACGTATCCGACGACGGCCGCTGGGTGATCGTGAGCCAGCAGCGCGGCACGGATGCGCGCAACGACCTGTGGATCGCCAATCGCGACGGTGACGATGCGATCACCTTCGTGCCGGTGCAGCTCGGCATCGATGCGCTCACGTCCACCCACTTCGGCCGCGACGGTTCGGTCTACCTGCTGACCAAGCAGGGCGCGCCGCGCTGGCGGCTATGCGTCGCCGAACCCGGCGACCTGTACGAGGCCGGGGTGAAGGCGGGCACCACCGATCCCGGCATCGGAGCGTGGCGGGAACTCATCGCGGAAGACCCGACCGCGGTCATCTCCGACTTCGCCATTCTCGACGGAGCCGCCCTCGCCGAGCCGCAGGTCGCACTGGTCCGCACCCGGCATGCGATCGCCGAGGTCACGCTGCACGATCTGGCCAGCGGCCGGCCGACGGCGTCGGTGCGACTGCCCGGTCTCGGTACGGTCGACGAGCTGACCGCGCGGCACGACGGGGGCCACGAGGCATGGCTCACGTACACCGACTTCACGACACCGGCCCAGGTGCTGCGGGTCGACGCGGTCACGGGAGAGTTGGACATCTGGGCCCAGCCGCCCGGCACCGCGACCACGAACGTCGAGGTGGTGACGCGCCACGTGCGGTATCCGTCCTACGACGGTACCGAGATCGGCATGTTCGTGGCCGGCTCGACGACACCGGGCAGCGGTCCGGTGCCCACGGTGTTGTACGGCTACGGCGGCTTCAACATCTCCCGGCCGCCGACGTATGACCCGTGGATCCTGGCCTGGATCGAGGCCGGCGGCGTGTTCGCGCTCGCGAGTCTCCGCGGTGGCGGGGAAGAGGGCGAGGCCTGGCACCGCGACGGGATGCGGGCCAAGAAGCAGAACGTGTTCGACGACTTCCACGCCGCCGGCGACTGGCTCGTCGCTCAGGGCATCACGACGCACGACAAGCTCGGCATCTTCGGTGGGTCGAATGGCGGCCTGCTGGTCGGGGCGGCGCTGACGCAGCATCCGGAGAAGTATGCGGCCGTCGTCTGCTCGGCACCGCTGCTCGACATGGTCCGCTACGAGAACTTCGGCCTCGGCTCGCTCTGGCACGGTGAATACGGAACCGCCGCCGACCCGGAGCAATTCGGCTGGCTGTACGCCTACTCGCCGTACCACCACGTGACCGACCGCGTCGAGTATCCGGCCGTCGTGTTCACCGTGTTCGACGGCGACAGTCGCGTCGATCCACTGCACGCCCGGAAGCTTTGCGCGGCTCTGCAGCACGCGACGGCGAGCAGCCGGCCGGTCGTGATCCGCCGCGAGCAAAACGTCGGCCACGCGACGCGGGCGGTATCCCGTACCGTCGATCTGGCCGCCGACCGGTTGGCGTTCTTCACCGCGCAGCTGACCTGACGCGCACGCCCATGGTGCGCCCACGCCCGCACCAGAGCGGGCGTGGGCTCAGCGCTTGCGGCCGTGCACGGTCTTGATGACTCGCTTGATCATCTCGACTTGCTTCGGCGTGCGCTCGAACGACGTGGCCGGCAGCACCGAGCGCGCGCGTCGCCTGGTGATGGCCTTCGGCCGGGCGAATTCGCGCAGCCCGTCGGCGCCGTGGATCCGGCCAAAGCCGGAG
This sequence comes from uncultured Actinomycetota bacterium, assembly GCA_963818495.1. Classification (GTDB taxonomy): domain Bacteria; phylum Actinomycetota; class Actinomycetes; order Mycobacteriales; family Micromonosporaceae; genus DASQPR01. The sequence goes on along the minus strand of CAWFSH010000008.1, from coordinate 509,757 downwards.
TCGCCGACACCGCCGAAGGGAAGGCTCGGCATGCCGGCGAAGGTGAGCGTGGAGTTGATCGACGTCATGCCGGAGCGGAGCCGGCGGGCGATGCGCATCGCGTCTCGCTTGCCGAAGACCGAACCACCGAGACCGTAGCGCAAGCCGTTGGCCAGCCGGATGGCTTCGTTCGCGTCGGCGACGCGCTTGATGGTCAGGGTCGGTCCGAACGTCTCCTCGCGCACCGCCGCCGAATCTTCCGGCACGTCAACCAGGATCGTCGGACGCACGTACGGCGCCGATACCGCGTCGAGCCCACCCATCGCTACGGTGCCGCCGCGTTCCAGGGCGTCGCCGATGTGTCGCCGGATCGTGTCGATCTGCGCCGGCATGGTGATCGGACCGATGTCCGCGCCGTCGCCGGCTCCGACGGTCAACGTGCCGGCCTTCGCGACGAGTTTGCCGACGAAGGCGTCGTGAACCGCGTCGACGACATAGATCCGCTCGATGCCGATGCACGTCTGGCCGGCATTGGTGAGGCCGCCCCACGCTGCCGCGGCCGCCGCGGCGTCGAGATCGGCATCCGCATCGACGATCATGGCGTCCTTGCCGCCGCACTCGAGCAGCACCGGCGTCAAGGAGTCGGCGCACGCAGCCATGATCTTCTTGCCCGTCGCGGTCGACCCGGTGAACGCGACCTTGTCGACTCCGGCCTGCGTCAGCGCGGCACCCACGTCGCCCATTCCATGGACGATCTGCAGTACGGCGTGGTCCGGCACGATCTCAGCGAACGTGTCGACCATGAATTGGCCAACGGCCGGCGTGTATTCGCTCGGCTTGAACACCACGGCGTTGCCGGCGGCCAGCGCATAGGCGATCGAGCCCATCGGCGTGAATATCGGATAGTTCCACGGGCCGATGACGCCAATCACGCCGTACGGCTGGTATTCGAGGTGGGCCGAGTGCTCGACCAATGTCAGCGAGCTACGCATCCGGCGCAGCTTCAGCACCCGTTGCGCGTGCTTGGCCGCCCAGGCCAGATGGTCTAGCGCGGCAAAGCACTCCACGATCGCCTCGGCCACCGGCTTGCCGCCCTCGCGGTTGATCAGCTCGGCGATGTCCTCGACGCGGTTGGCGAGCAACGAGGTCCAGCGCAGCAGAATCTTCCGGCGGCCGTCGAAGCCGAGTCCGGCCCACCAGGCGCTGGCGTCGCGGCCTCGCTCCACCGCGGCGCGTACGTCTTGCACTGACGCGACCGGAAAGCGCCCGACCTCGGCACCCGAGGCGGGATTTGTAGAGATCAGCTCGCCGTCCTCGACGACGGGCACACCGGGCGTACGGGTGGCGGTCATGGCGCGAAGTCTAAACCGCCGACCTACTCGCCAGTAGCCCTCGATGTCGCGATCGGACGGTCGACCGGACCCCTGCCGGTTGGCTGCCTGGGCTGGTAGGGCAGCGGTTGCATGCATCAAGGATGCAATGGCTGGTCCTCGGCCTTCGCGGGCGATCCGATCTCGCGGCGGGTTCGCACGACGGCCACTTCAACCTTGACGCCGATGCCCGCCACGAAATGCTGTGTGCACAGCACATACAATCGGCATTTCACCGCTCGGTCTCACTCATGGGTGGGGAGGGACGTGAGCGAAGCACGGGACCGGCACGCGTGTCGCGCCGGTCCCGCGCCGCGTGCGAACACGGCCCGCAACGACCACCGCCTGCCCAGCGAATCGGAGGAACCATGACGAACGACCAGCTGAGCGTCCAACCCGATGAGGCCGGCGCGGCCCAGATCATGTACGACATCTCCCGCGGTCATCTCGTCGATGGGCCATTGCCCGAGGCGCTGCGCTCCTCCGAGGGCGCGCCGGTCGAGAGCGGATTGTCGCTGCAGCTGGCGGTGTTGGATCGCTGGATCGCGGCCGGCGAGGTCCTCGGCGGTTACAAGATCGGTTGGACCTCGCGCGGCGCACGGGACAGGGGCGGCCCGGGCTTCCGCCCGTTCAGGTACATCCTCGCGAGTCGCATGCTCCCGTCCGGATCGGTGATCCATCGGGCCGACGTGCCGAACTGTGTGATCGAGCCGGAGATCTGCGTGACGGTCGGCCGGCGTCTGGGCGCGGAGAACGTGAGTGTCGAGGAGGCTCGGGACGCGGTGGCGGCTGTGTCGGCGTCGTTCGAGGTGATCTCCGCGCGAACGCCCGAGGGCGTCGCCATGCCGTGCCGGATCGGCAACGGCCTCAACAACTGGGGTCTCGTGTACGGGCCGGAGCAGTCGCCGGACGTGGCGCTGGACGCGATCACGGTCGAACTGCTGCGCGACGGCGAGCCGGTCGGCTCCAGCGGCTCGGGGCCCGATGTCGTCGATGACCCGTACCTGTCGGTCGCCCGGGTCGCGATGCTGCTGCACCGCTACGGGCGCGCGCTGGAGCCCGGGCAGCGCATTCTCACGGGTTCGATCCTGCCCGGAGCCAAGACCGAAGGCGCGAAACGGTACGAGGCGAGCTTCGGGCCGGTGGGCGGCGTCGCCATCGAGTTCGAGTAGCCGGCCGCGCCGCCAGCCGCCCGGGGGGCGCCCGGTTGTCCAGGGTCGGCGCGCCGCGGGGCACGTCCTCCCCGTGCGGCCGGTCCCGTCCCACATGGCAGACTCGCGCGGAGACGGGTTCCTCGGTGGGAGGTGTGCGGTGGCCAGAGATGTTGCCAGCGTCGGTGTGGTCGGACTGGGCACGATGGGCGCCGGCATCGTCGAGGTGTTCGCTCGTAGCGGCGTGGATGTGGTCGCGGTCGAAGTCTCCGAGGCGGCGCTGGACCGTGGTCGCGAGCACGTAACCGGGTCCACCGATCGAGCAGTCGCCCGCGGCAAGCTCTCCGAGGCGGATCGCGACGCGCTGGTCGGCCGCATCCGCTTCGCGGTCGGCCTCAATGCGTTGAGCGATGTCGACCTCGTCATCGAGGCCGTACCGGAGCATCTCGATCTGAAGCAGAAGATCTTCGCGGAGCTGGACAAGGTCTGCAAGCCTGAGGCGATCCTGGCGACGAACACGTCATCGCTGTCGGTCACCGAGATCTCCGTCGCGACGAGCCGGCCGAATCAGGTCATCGGCACGCACTTCTTCAACCCCGCGCCGGTGATGAAGCTGGTGGAGGTCATCAAGACCGTCGTCACCGCACCCGATGTCGTCGTCGACGTCGAGGCGCTGTGCGAGCGGCTGGGCAAGGTCGACGTGACGATCAACGACCGGGCCGGCTTCATCGCGAACGCGCTGCTGTTCGGCTATCTCAACCACGCCGTGACTATGTACGAGGGCCGCTATGCGAGCCGCGAGGACATCGACGCGGCGATGAAGCTCGGCTGCGGATTGCCGATGGGGCCGCTCGCGCTGATGGACCTCATCGGGCTCGACACCGCGTACGAGATCCTCGACACGATGTATCGCCGTGGTGGCCGCGATCGGCGGCATGCACCGGCGCCGCTGCTCAAGCAGATGGTCACCGCGGGTCTCCTTGGTCGCAAGAACGGTCGGGGCTTCTACACGTACGAGAAGGCTGGCTCGCCGGTCGTCATCGCCGACGAGTCGACGCCGGTCCCGGCTGAGGACGCCGGCACGGCGGGCGACATCCATGACAAGATCCGCAAGGTCGGCGTCATCGGCTCCGGCACCATGGCCACCGGCATCATCGAAGTGTTCGCCCGCAACGGGTACGACGTCGTCTCGGTGACCCGCGGCGCGGAACGGTCGTCCACGCTGCGCGAGACATTGACGAAATCACTGGCCAAGGGCGTCGTCCGCGGCAAGCTGTCCGAAGAGGACCGCGATGCGGCGCTGGCGCGAGTCAGCTGGTCAACGATGCTCGACGACCTCGCCGACGTCGATCTCGTGGTCGAGGCGGTGGTCGAGGAGCTATCGGTCAAGACGGCGCTGTTCGCCTCGCTCGACGACATCTGCAAGCCGGGCACGATCCTCGCCACCACGACGTCGAGCCTGCCGGTGATCGAGTGCGCGATGGCCACGTCTCGGCCGGCCGAGGTCGTCGGACTGCACTTCTTCAACCCGGCGCCGGTGATGGGACTGGTCGAGGTCGTGCACACGATCCGTACCGCGCCGGAGACGGTCGAGACGGCTCGCGCGCTGGTGGAAAGCCTCGGCAAGCATCCGGTGGTCTGCGCCGACCGGGCCGGGTTCGTGGTTAACGCGCTGCTGTTCCCGTACCTGAACGACGCCGTACGGATGGTCGAGGGCAGCTACGCAACCGCCGACGACATCGACTACGCGATGAAGCTCGGCTGCGGCTACCCGATGGGCCCGTTCGAGCTGCTCGACGTGATCGGCCTCGACGTGTCGCTGGCCATACAGCGGGAGTTGTATCTCGAGATGCGCGAGCCGGGCTTCGCACCGGCGCCGCTGCTCGAACAGCTCGTCACGGCCGGCTACCTGGGCCGGAAGGTCGGTCGGGGCTTCCGAGACTATCGCTGACGGCAGGTGCGGCGGATCACGGCGCGGAGCACGGTCCGGCGCTGTGAAGCGGGATGGCCGACCGTAGGCTTGTATCGTGAGCCCGCGTCGACACCACCGTGCCGCCGCCGACGTGGCGCCGCTGGACGAGGGCCGTGCGCGCCGCGGTGTGGAGCGGGTCTACGCGGCACGCGACGGAGACTGGCTCGTGCGGTCGATTCCCGGCGACGCGTCCACGAAGACCTACCGCTGTCCCGGCTGTGACCAGGAGATCCCGCAGGGTGTCGCGCATATCGTGGCGTGGCCGGCCGACGGGCGTGGCGACCTGGCCGACCGACGGCATTGGCATACCGCGTGCTGGCGGGCGCGCGACAACCGTGCGCCGCGGATCATCCGCCGGCGATGAGCCCGCCGCACCATGACTGGAGTTGACCACGTGACCGCAATCCGGGCGAATTCGATCCTGCCGGCCCGACGGAGTGACATCGAGTTGCAGACGGCCGACGGCGTCACGCTTGTGGGCGAGGTAGCGCTGCCCGCGGACCGCGATCCGGTCGCGACCATCGTGTGCCTGCATCCGCTGCCTACGCACGGCGGCATGATGGATAGCCACGTGTTCCGGAAGGCCGCGTGGCGGCTGCCGGCACTCGCCGGGGTTGCGGTGGTGCGGTTCAACAGCAGGGGTACGGCCAGTGTCCGCGGAGCCAGCGGCGGCGAGTTCGATGGCGGCGTGGCGGAACGCTACGACGTGGCGGCGGCGATCGAATACGCGGAGTTCGCCGGCCTGCCGTCGATCTGGCTCGTGGGCTGGTCGTTCGGCACCGATCTAGCGCTGCGGTACGGCCACGATCCGAGCATCGTCGGCGCGATCCTGCTGTCGCCATCACTGCGCTTCTCGACGCCGGACGACCTCGCCGTCTGGGACGCTGCGGGCAAGCCTCTGGTCGCGCTGGTGCCCGAGTTCGACGACTACCTCCGGCCGGCCGAGGCTCGCGAGAAGTTCGCGTCCGTCCGGCAGGCCGAGGTGATCGGCGTGCCCGGGGCGAAGCACCTGTGGGTCGGTCAGGCCGAGACGGCACTCGACGAGATCGTGCGCCGGGTAACGCCGGCCGCATACCCGTTGCCGACTGACTGGAGCGGTCCGATGGAGTTCGGCGACGCGAGCGCGTACGCCAACCGGACGACGGCGGCGTTCGCCGACGTACCGATGCCTGACCAGACTACTTTCGGTTCCGACCCGCGCTGACCGGTTCGCCCTTCTTGATGGCCACGGTCGGAGCGTCGGCGCCGTCGCTGGCCTCGTCGACGTCGTCGTCGCGGGCGTCTGCATCGTCGCCGGCGCCCGCGTCACGAGTCTTCGCCAGAGAGTCGCCCGGCTTTCCGGCGCCGGCCGCGGCGTCCGATCCGTTCGTTTTCGCCTCGGCCTTGTCGGTGGCCCTCGCGTCCGCGGTCTTCGCGTCGGTGGTCTTCGCGTCGGTGGTCTTCGCATCCGCGGTCTTCGCGTCCGCGGCCTTTGCGTCGCCGCCCTTGATCTCGCCCGAGTTGGCCTCGTCAGACTTGGCCGTGGCGTCCGTGCCGTCGGTCATCTTTGCCGTGCTGGAACCGCTGCCGCCCGATGGCTTCGTGAGCGTGATCGTCTTGTCGTCGCCATCCTCGAGGGCCACCGGATCGACGCGGACCGTTGGCTCGTCGACGTCCGGCTGCACCCCGCGCGAGCCGACCGGGATCACGATGGTGGGCGACTCGTCCGCCACCGCGGTTGTCTGCACCGTGGTTGAATTCGCTCGCTCGGACTCGGTACGCACGGCCAGCGCTGCCTGCGCCGCCGCGACCGCTTCCTGCCGGGCGGCGGTCATCTGCTCGTGTGCGGTCTCGGCCTGCTGCTCGGCCGCGGCCGTTTCGGCTCGGGCGGCCTGAGCTCGCTTGAGCGCGCCGGCCGCTTCGTCCTGAGCTGACGCAAGTTCGACGCGGGCCGCTTCCAGCTGCCGCGCTGCATCTTCAGCCTGCTCGTAGCTGGCCGCGGCCTGCTCGCGATATGCGTGCGCCTTCTTCTCCGCCGCGCTCGCCTGCTGCTGGCTGGCCGTCGTGGCCCGGTTCGCCTCGGCGATGATCCGTTCCGCCTGGGCACGTGCGGCGCCGAGCACGGCCTCACCCTCGGCGCGGACGGCGTCGCTGGCTTTGCGAGCGGCGTCCTCGGCCTGGTCACGAGTGGTGACGGCGTAACGCTCGGTTTCCGTACGCAACGCGGCGAGTTCGGCCTCGGCCGCCGCCCGTCGCTCGGCCACCTCCTGGTCAACCGCCTGTCGCTGCTGCTGTACGTAGGTCTCGGCCTCGGATCGTGCCGTCTGTGCGTACGTTGTCGCTTCGGTCTTCACCCGTTCCGCGTACGCTATCGCCTCGGTCGCGACCTGCTGTGCCTTGCGCTGTGCTTCGTCCAGCACGAGCGCGCCGGCCGCGGTCGCGTCGGCGGTGGTCGTCGCGGCCTGCTGGTGAGCGGCCTGAGCCTCGGTGTCGATCTCCTTGCGCCGCTGCGCTACGTACGCCTCGGCCGCGGCGATCTCGGCCTGGAGCGCATCCCGACGGGCGGTCGAGGCTTCATCCTCCTCGCCCCGGCGCGCGGTGAGCGCGACCTCGAAGTCACGCATGGCATTCGAACGCTCGGCTTGTGCCTCCGCGAGCAGACGCTCAGCGTCGGCCCGGATGTCGTGGACAGACTGATGCGCGCCTCGCACGATAGCGGCGGCCTGATCTTCGGCAAGTCCGAGGATCTGTTCCACGCGGTGGCCGAGATGGCGGAACGACGTCGCTTCGGTGACCGGACTGCGCCCGCGCGTCTCGGCGGCCTCGGCCCGAAGCATCTCGGTCTCGTTCGCCAGCGCCTGGGCCTGGCGTAACGCCTCATCCCGTTCGGCGGCGAGCGCGGTAATCTCCGCTTCCGCCTGCTCGACGTACGCACCGACCTGGCGCCTGTCGTAGCCGCGCATGACCAGCTCGAAACCGAGGTTCATCTGCGCGGCTTCCCCCATTGCGAACAAATCCCCGCCATGTGCCATGCGCTCCATCCTCACACGGTTTGTCCCGTCGCGCTGGGATACACACCGGCACAACGGGACAAACGCGACTGAGTCTTAGCTGGGAGTATGGCCCTAGCGGCCGCGCCGGAGTGTGCTCCGGTCAGGCCTCCGCGGCGACCTTTTCGGACTCCTTCTTCTCGTCCTTCGGCGCCATCATCTGCTGCGGCACGATGCCGGCCAGGCCGGACAGCATCTGACCCAGCTGCGTGGTGACCGCGTCCTTCTGACGCGTCAGCTCCTCGACCTCGCGACGCGCCGCGGTCGTCGCGGCGTCGGCCTCGGCCTTGGCCTCCTTGACCATGCGGCCGGCCTCGCTGCGGGCCTCGCCGACTGTCTTGTCGGCCAGCGCCTTGGCCTTGTCGATCGTCTCGGTGGCGGTGCGCTCGGATTCGACCCGGCGCGCCTCGGCTCGCAGCTCGATCTCCTTGGCCCGCTCCTCGGCGGTCCGGGCCCGGAGCTCCGCCTCGCTGACGAGCTTCTGGGTCGCGGCGACCGCGGCGGCGTGGCGCTGCGACTCCTCGCGCTCCGCCTTCTCCCGCCGCTCGGCGATCTCGAGTTGCAGCGCCTGCAGGTCCTTGTCGCGCTTGTCCCGCGCGTCGGAGAGCAGCTTGGTCGCCTCGGCGCGCTTCTCCTCGGCCTCGCGGGCGGCCTTCGCACGGAGCTGGGTGATCTCCCGCTCGGCCGTGGCGCGCAGCGTCGCGACCTCGCGCTCGACGGTCGCCTTCAGCTCGGCGACCTCGTGCTGCGGTCGCGGCACGCAGCTGCTTGGTGTCCCGCTCGGCGTCCGAACGCAGTGTGTCGGCCTCCCGACGGGCCTGCACGCGGACCTCGGCGGCCTCCCGCTCCGCGACGTTGCGGACGTTGCCGGCCTCGCGCTCGGCGGTCGCCTTCATCGCGGCGGCCTCGGCGCGCGCCTTGTCGGTGATCTCGCGTGCCTCGAGCTTGGAGGCGGAGACGATGCCCTCGGCTTCGCGCTTTGACTCGCCCCGGTGGTCGTTGGCCTGCTCCTCGGCCAGCCGGAGGATCTGCTCGACGCGGGTGCCCAGCCCGGACAGTGTCGGTCGGCTGCTCTCTTCGAGCTGCTTGGTGCTGTCGGTGAGCTTCTGCTCCGTCGTGTTCAACCGCTGCTCGGCCTGGCGGAGCCGGCGCTGCGCCTCGACGGCACGCTGCTCGGCCTCCGCCCGGGCCTGCTCGGCCTGGGCCAGGGCGGCGTTGAGCCCGCTGTACGTACGAATCGACCTGCGCCGGGTCGTAGCCACGAATCTCTACGCTGAACTCGGCCTCTTGGGCGTTGTCGAAGAAGGCTGTCGACGATTGCTGGGCCATGGAGGAATACTCGCAGACGTTCGAGGGCGGATTGCAAGCCAGGGGCAGAGCGAGGCACAAGCTCCGGGGGCGAGCGTATCGCCAGCTTCAGGTCAGCGGAAGACCCGTGCCCCCGGATTGGCTCACTGTTGACCCGACCTGGTGATAGCCCGACGTCGCCGATGCTCCGGTCGCGGAGCCGTATCGATTCGGCGGGCAAACACCGACAACCAACTGCTCACGAGCGGTCACCGACGGTGTCGGCCGTCGGCCGCGATTTCGGCCGTGCTCGGCGCGCCCGATCAGCGGCCGCGGAACGTATTGATCGCGTCGATGTGCTTGGCACGCAAGGCTTCGTCGCGCACGCCGAGTCCCTCGGTCGGGGCGAGACACAGCACGCCCACCTTGCCCTGGTGCGCGTTGCGGTGCACTTCGTACGCCGCCTGACCGGTCTGCTCCAGCGGATACGTCTTGGACAACGTCGGGTGGATGGCCCCGCGGGAGATCAGCCGGTTCGCCTCCCACGCCTCCCGGTAGTTTGCGAAATGGCTGCCGATGATCCGTTTGAGGTTCATCCAGAGGTAGCGGTTGTCGTACTGGTGCATGATAGCCGGACGTCGACGCGCAAGTGACGATCGTGCCGCCGCGCTTGGCGACATAGACGCTCGCGCCGAACGTCTCGCGGCCGGGGTGCTCGAAGACGATGTCCGGGTCCTCGCCGCCCGTCAGTTCGCGGACCCGTTCGCCGAAACGCCGCCACTCGTCAGTGTCCTGGGTGTTCTCGTCCTCCAGAACGTGAAGCCCTCGGCGTCCCGATCGATGACCAGCTCGGCGCCCATCCGGCGGCACAGCTCCGCCTTCTCCGGACTGGACACGACGCACACCGGTGTCGCGCCGCCGTTGAGCGCGAGCTGGGTGGCGTATGACCCGAGACCGCCGGACGCGCCCCAGATCAGGACGATGTCGCCCTGCTTCATCTGGGCGCCGTGGTGGCGACACGAGCTGTCGGTACGCGGTCGAGTTGACCAGACCTGGCGCGGCCGCCTCTTCCCAGGTCAGATGGGCCGGCTTCGGCATCAGCTGATTCGACTTGACGATCGCCATCTCGGCCAGGCCGCCGAAGTTCGTCTCGAAGCCCCAGATGCGCTGCTGCGGGTCGAGCATCGTGTCGTCGTGCCCGGCGGCGTCCTCCAACTCGACCGACAGGCAGTGCGCCACGACCTCATCGCCGGGCCGCCATTTCGTGACGCCGGGACCGATCCGCAGCACGACACCGGCCGCGTCGGAGCCGACCACGTGGTACGGCAGGTCGTGCTTGCGGGCCAGGTCCGAACTCCTGGCGTACTTCTTGAGGAACTTGAACGTGGACACCGGCTCGAAGATCGATGTCCACACGGTGTTGTAGTTGACCGCGCTCGCCATCACCGACGATCAGCGCCTCGCCCGGGCCGAGCGCCGGCGTCGGCACGTCCATGAGCTGCAGCGACTTGCGCGGATCCTTGTCCCGGCTGTCCAGCCCGTCGAACATCGCCGCATCCTCGGCCCGGACGACCACGCCGCGGTAGGTCGATGGGATATCGACGTCGGCCAGGGCGGCGAGGCCCGAGCGGGCATGGAGCGCGTCGGTGCCCTCGGTCGCCAGAACGATGTTCAGAATCTCCTGCATGCCGGGCCGCCTTCGGAGGTTGCGGGTACGCCAGATGACATGTCGGTTGGCATTCGCGAGCACTTGCCGCGCACATAGCCCTGTGGCGGTGGAGGTTACTGGTAAGTAGCTACCGGTGGAACCCGAATGTGAGTAAGTCCATCGAGGTCGGCCCAATCACGCTCAAAAGTGCGTTCAACCCCGCTCGTACGCGCGCAAACGCGCGCCGCCGAGGCGAGCTGCGACAAGTTGTCCCACTGGTCCGGCAACCTCCGAGCCATGCCATGGCGTCTCGGATAACACAAGGGCTTCGGGTCGGGGACGGTCGCATACGCGCTGCCGCATTTCGAACTCGATGTCACCTGCGATGGCCGGAAGGAGACGCAATGGTCAATTCCACCGCTCACCGGGGCGTGATTCATCGCGTCGCGCTGGGCATCACCGTGATCGCCTGCGGCGTCGGACTCGCCGCGTGCGTCACGACACCGGCCCGGAGCGCCGGGCCGGCGGCACCGACGAGCTCGGTCGCGGGCGGCCAGTCGCCGTCGATGCCGCCCTCGTCATCGCCCGCGCCACCGACGGCAACGCCGACGCCGGCCGCTTCACAGCACCCGAGCCAGTCGCCGTCGCCGTCGAACGAATGTCGACCGGCCAACTTCACGAGTGCTCCGGCGACGGGTGAGGGAGCGATGGGCAGCGAGTACCTCACCGTGGTCGTCACAAACCACGGTCCGACGTGCACGATCAACGCCCGCCCGACGCTCTACTACACGCGCTCCAGCGGCGTCGTTGCGAGATTGCCGATCGCTCGCGTGAACCCCGGTACGAAATCCGGATCGCTCCGAGTACCCCACGGCCGTGCCATCGACATGGTCGTACGAATCCCGGACGGGTACGGCGGCTACGCCCCGACCGCACCTCAGTGCGCACACCCGGCGACGTATCACGCGATCTCGGTATCCATCGGTCCCGGTCGCCTCGCGGTGCCGCACTTCCAGCTGGACGTCAAATGCGAGGGCGTCACGTTATGGCAGGGCTGGACGGTGAAGTCGTAGTCGGGTCCGGCTCGACCAGCTCGATCAAGACGCCGCCGGCATCCTTCGGGTGGACGAAGTTGACCCGGGAGCCGGCGGTGCCACGGCGCGGCTCGTCGTACAGCAGGCGGACTCCACGGGCACGCAGCGCCGCGCGATGTCTCGTCGATATTCGCCACGGTGTACGCCAGCTGCTGCATTCCGGGTCCGTTGCGATCGAGGAACTTCGCGATCGTCGATTCGGGCGTGAGCGGCGCGAGGAGTTGGAGGCAGCCGCCCGTCGGTCGTCGGGCCGACGGCGAGCATCGCCTCCCGTACCCCTTGTTCCTGATTTTCCTCGACGTGGACGCAGGCCATGCCGAAGATGCGGCCGTAGAACTCGATGGCCTGGTCGAGATCGGCGACGGCGATCCCGACGTGATCGATGCGCTGGATCCCGATCGACTCGACCGGAAGCGCGGGTGACGAGGGTGACACGGGCTCGACGGATGCCATGGCGTTAGTCTGACGCACCATAGAGGTGAAGCATCGTTCAGGCGGTGCTCTTCGAGTCCGGCCGCTCAAGGATGACGGTCGGCGACCGGCGGAGGCGTACGCATGAGTTCGGTGATCGTCAGTGGCGCTCGTACCCCGATGGGCAAGCTGCTGGGCAACCTCAAGGACTTTCCCGCGACCAAGCTCGGCGGGGTGGCGATCAAGGCCGCGCTGGAGCGGGCCGGCGTCGCGCCGGACCAGGTGCAATACGTGATCATGGGCCAGGTGCTGCAGGCCGGCGCCGGACAGATCCCGGCCCGCCAGGCCGCGGTCGAGGCCGGCATCCCGATGACGACGCCGGCGATCACGATCAACAAGGTCTGCCTCTCCGGCCTGGACGCGATCGCGCTGGCCGACCAGCTGATCCGGGCCGGCGAGTTCGACATCGTCGTCGCCGGCGGCATGGAGTCGATGACGAACGCGCCGCACCTGCTGATGGGCCAGCGGCAGGGTTACAAGTACGGCGACGTGGTGATCAAGGACCACATGGCGCTCGACGGGCTCACCGACGTCTAGGACGCTGTGCTCGATGGGCGAGTCCACCGAGCGGCACAACGGCCGCTACCACGGTGACCCGGGAGGAGCAGGACGCGTTCGGTGCGGCCAGCCACCAGCGGGCCGCCGCCGCGCAGAAGAACGGCGTGTTCGCCGAGGAGATCACGCCGATCGAGATCCCGCAGCGCAAGGGCGACCCGATGCTGATCCTGGAGGACGAGGGCATCCGCCCGGAAACCACGGCCGAAGTCGCTGGCCAAGCTGCGGCCGGCGTTCGCCAAGGACGGCACGATCACGGCCGGCACGTCCTCGCCGATCTCCGATGGTGCCGCGCCGTCGTCGTGATGAGCAAGGCCAAGGCCGAGGAGCTGGGCCTGACCTGGCTGGCCGAGATCGGCGCACACGGCAACGTGGCCGGTCCGGACAACTCGCTGCACGCCCAGCCGGCCAACGCGATCGAGCACGCGCTGCCGCAAGGCCGGCCTGACCGTCGCCGACCTCGACCTGATCGAGATCAACGAGGCGTTCGCCGCGGTCGGCATCGCGTCCACGCGCCAAGCTCGGCGTCGATCCGTCGATCGTGAACGTCAACGGCGGCGCGATCGCACTCGGCCACCCGATCGGCATGTCCGGCGCGCGGCTGGTGCTGACGCTCGCCATGGAGCTGCAAGCGCCGGGGCGGCGGCACCGGCGCGGCCGCCCTGTGCGGCGGCGGCGGCCAGGGCGACGCTCTGATCATGAAGGTGCCCAGCGTGTCCGTACCGAAGTCGTGAGCGGAGCCGCCATCTCGACCGGTCCGGCGGCGGTCCAGCGGGCGAATCTCCGGCGCAGCAACGACGTGCCGGCGCTGGTCGCCGGTGCCCGCGACGGTGATCCGCGGCGGTGGCCCGGCTGATCAGCCTGATCGAGGACGGACGACCGAGGAGCTGCCGCGAGGTTGCGGCGGCGCTCGCGCCGCTACACCGGGAAGGCCGCGGTCGATCGGCCTGACCGGCTCGCCCGGCGTCGGCAAGTCGACCACCACAAACGAGCTGGTACGGGCGCTGCGAGCGGCCGGCAAACGGGTCGGCGTGCTGGCCGTCGACCCGTCCAGCCCGTTCACCGGCGGAGCGATCCTCGGCGACCGGGTCCGGATGCAGGACCACGCGACCGACCCAGGCGTCTACATCCGGTCGATGTCGTCCCGTGGGCACCTGGGCGGGCTGGCCGCCGCCACGCCGCAGGCGGTACGGGTGCTCGACGGCGCCGGCTGCGACGTCGTGCTGGTCGAGACCGTCGGCGTCGGGCAGGCCGAGGTCGAGGTCGCGAGCCTGGCCGACACCGTCGCTAGTGCTGCTCGCACCGGGCATGGGCGACGCGATCCAGGCGGTCAAGGCCGGCATCCTGGAGATCGCCGACGTGTTCGTCGTGAACAAGGCCGACCGGGACGGCGCCGACGCCACGTACACCGACATCCAGGGCATGATCGCGCTCGGCGATCGCGGCGCCGGGCGAGTGGCGGCCTCAGGTGGTCACAAGCGTCCGCGGCCCGCGGGCAAGGGCATCGACGATGTAGTCGCCGCGACTCGACAAGCACGAGTCGTGGCTGGTCGAGCACGACCAGTTGCGGGTCCGTCGCGAGGCGCGGGCCGCGGCCGAGATCGAGGCGATCGCGTTGGGCGTCCTGCGCGGACGGATCGGGTCGCTTCGCGACGGCGAGGCCCTGCCGGCGCTGGCGGAACGAGTCGCGGCCGGTGATATCGATCCGTACGCCGCCGCCGACGATCTCCTTGCTGGGCTGGAACCGTAGACGCTGTCGCTGGAACCGTAGGCGCGGGCCGCCGGATCACGGCATCGATGCCGTACCGCAAGGTCCGTCACGCAACCATGGGCGGTAGCTGAGGGTCGGACAGAACGTGACCATCGCTAAGCGCGCCCGCCGCCGTCCCACGACGCGGGCCAATATCTCCGACGCCGCCGCCGGTTGGGCGGTCCGCCCATGACGACCACGATGGCGAGCCTGCTCGTCGCGAATGGGGTCACCGTCACGTACGGCGGGCAGCGGGCGGTCCTCCAGGAGGTCTCGGCAATTGCCGAGCCGGGACGGCTGCTCGCGGTCACCGGGCCGCCGGGTGCCGGCAAAACCACCTTGTTGCGGGCGCTCGCCGGATTGATTCGTCCGATCGGCGGCGCGGTCACCGTTGAGGGGGCGCCGCTGCGCGACCGGGATCACGCGGTGGCCCGCCGGATCGTGCTGATCCCACAAGACAACGGTCTCGCCTCGATCCTCACCGCGGCCGAGAACATCACCCTTGCGCTGCTCGCGGACGAGGCGACACCGGCCGACGCGCGCCGGGGCACCATGGAGGCGCTGGTACGGCTAGGGCTCGACGCACAAGCAGACCAACTCGTCGAGGAATTGTCGGCTGGCCAGCAACAACGTACGGCGATCGCGCGCGGCCTCGCACTGCGCGGCGACGTACTGCTGGCCGATGAGATCACGAGCGAACTCGATGCGCGGAATCAGGCAGCTCGTGCTGGATCTCCTGCGGGCCGAGGCCGAACGCGGCGCCGCGGTCATCTTCGCCACGCGGGACGCCGTCGGGGCGGCCGGCTGCGACGCCGAACTGCATCTGATCGCCGGGCGGGGAGAGATGGTACGCCTCTGAGCGACGTTTGCGAGCTATTTTCTTCTTGCTCCCTTTGATAGCGCACTGCGTGGCATGTGTACTACGCTCCCACACGTTGTGCCGCGCATTTGCGGCCACACCCGCACTACGCGGGGCTTTTGCAGAGGATTGGCAGACATGGCAGTAGGCACGGTCAAGTGGTTCAACGCTGAAAAGGGTTTCGGCTTCATCACGCCGGACGACGGCGGAGCCGACGTATTCGCACACTTCTCGGCGATCGCGACGAGCGGTTACCGCTCCCTCGACGAGAACCAGCGCGTGGAGTTCGAGATCGCCCAGGGGCAGAAGGGGCCGCAGGCGGCTAACATCCGTCCGGTCTGAGACACGAATCACGAGCCATCAGGCGGCCCGCACCATGGTTGGGTGCGGGCCGTGCTGTGTCTCGGGTTCGGATGCTTGCCGCCCACTTGTCGACGATGGCCAAGTTGGCCGACCTCGACGTGGCGCCAGCGGTCAACGACTGGTTGCGGCCATGGTGGCTGCCGAAGCGCGGCGACCATGCGTTCATCCGCAACCGGCGCCGTCGCGACGAGGTGAGAGCGGAGCATCGCGACATGGTCGAGCGATACTTGACCGACCGCGAGCTGATTGACCGCGACGGTACCGATCGGGAATGAATGAGGTCTGTTTCGGCGCGCGCCGCTTGGATAGGCTCCCCCCGGGATAGCTGGCGGACGTTGTGCACCTCGAGGAGATTCCATGACCGACCTTCCGGCGCAGACCGATCCGACGACGGCAGCCGACTCCGCCGAGGCGCGCGCGATCGACGGCGACCCCGTTATCAACGGCAACCCTGGTGATGCCGACTCCGTCGAGGCCGCTCCGGCGGCCGACCATGCCGGAGATGTGGCGGCGGCGGACGCCCACGTCGGCAACGGTGTCTACCAATCGGCCGCCGGCGGCTTCAACGGCGCCGCGGATCGGGTGAACGAGCGTCTCCACGAGATGGCCGGCCGCGCCGGCGAGGCGATCGCGCAGGCGACGGACGAGGCCGGCGAACGCATCTCGGGCGCAACGCAGGCGGCGGTGACCCGGATTCGCAACAACGCCTCGCTCCCGGCCAGCCGTGGCACGACCACGATCGCAAACGAGGTGGTCGAGAAGATCGCCGGCATCGCCGCGCGCGATGTGCCTGGCGTTCACGACCTCGGCGGCGACACCGTTCGCCTGCTCTCCTCGGTCCGCGAGAAATTGCACCTCGGTGAGGAGAGCAAGGCACAGGGCATCGCCGTCAGGCTCAACGGCAATGAGGCCGATCTGTCGATCACGATCGTCCTCGAGTACGGCTTTGTCGTGTCGTCGGTGACGGATACCGTGCGCGAGAAGACGATCAGCGCGGTCGAGACGCTGCTTGGCCTCGACGTGACGAACGTCGACATCCTGGTTGACGACATCCACGTCGACCACGACGGTCCGGTCGGCGACGACGCGACCCGTGCGGCCGGATATTCGAGCGGCACGCAGGGGATCACGGTCGGCGGCTGAGGATGGCGTTCACCGTCGCAATCACCGGGGGAGCTCGAGGGATCGGGCTTGCGACCGCGCGGGCGTTCGCCGGTGCCGGTGCGAAGGTGGCAATCGGCGACGTGGATGACGAGGCGGCTGCCGCTGCCGCCGCGCAGACGGGTGCGACGGCGCACGTTCTCGACGTGCGCGACCCGGCGTCCTTCGCCACGTTCTTCGCGACCATCGGCGTACCCGACGTGTTGGTGAACAATGCGGGCGTCGCGCACGGAGCGTCGTTTCTGGAGACCTCGGGCGAGCTGCGCGACCTGCAGATCGATGTCAACCTGCGTGGCGTCGTCAACGGTCTCGCCGCGGCCCTGCCGGGCATGGTGGCCCGGGGCAGCGGACACGTGATCAACATCGCGTCGATCGCCGGCCGGATCGCGCTGCCGAACGCGGCGATGTACACGGCCACGAAGTTTGCCGTGGTCGGGCTCACCGAGGCGGTCGCGGCCGAGCTGCACGGTTCGGGGGTACGGATATCCGCCGTCCTGCCGACGTTCGTACACACCCAGATGACCGAGGGACTGCCGCTTCGCGGTGTTCCGACGGTCGATCCGCCCGATGTCGCGCGGGCCATCCTCCGCCTGGTCCGCCGGGGTGGGCCGGCCGTGGTCACGGTGCCTCGCTGGATGGGCGGCCTGCCGCGCCTCGCTACGTTCACACCGCAGATGATCGTCGACGCGATCCGGCACGGCTCCAGCCGACCGTACGAGGATCGTGACCAGCGCCGGGCGGCGTACGAGGCCCGGGTCCGCGGTCTGCTGCCACCGTCCGCGCCGCCACCCGGGTCCGAGCCGGCGCCGGACGACGAGCGGCGTGGCGAGGTCGACCGCTGAACTTTGGGTGACGTGTGCCGCGTGCCTTAGCGATCGTTCAGGACAGCCCATACACTCAACGAGTACGACAACGCCGTCGAAGTTGAGCAGTCCTGGAGGGCCGCATGGACGCACGCGACATCGCCGCTGGCCGCGAGCGCTGGCAGGCCCGGTATGACGCGGCCCGCAAACGGAATGCCGACTTCACGACGTTGTCGGGCATGGCGGTGGAGCCGGTGTACGGGCCGAGCGAGGGCGCGGTTGTGCCGGGATTCGAGCGGATTGGCTGGCCGGGCGAGTTCCCGTACACGCGCGGGCTCTACCCGACGGGTTATCGGGGCCGGACGTGGACGATCCGGCAGTTTGCCGGCTTCGGCAACGCGCAGCAGACCAACGAGCGGTACAAGATGATCCTCGGCGCCGGCGGTGGTGGCCTGTCGGTCGCGTTCGACATGCCGACCCTGATGGGTCGCGACTCGGACGAACCGCAGTCGCTCGGCGAGGTCGGGCACTGCGGCGTCGCGATCGACTCGGCCGCGGACATGGACGTGCTGTTCGGCGGCATCGATCTCGAGGCCGTCACGACGAGCATGACGATCAGCGGCCCGGCCGTACCCGTGTTCTGCATGTATCTGGTGGCGGCGGAGCGGCAGGGTGCCGACCTGTCCAAGCTCGACGGCACGTTGCAGACCGACATCTTCAAGGAGTACATCGCGCAGAAGGAGTGGCTGTTCGCGCCAGAGCCGCATCTGCGACTGATCGGCGACCTGATGGAGTATTGCGCGCACAACATTCCGCGCTACAAGCCACTGTCGGTCTCCGGCTACCACATCCGGGAGGCGGGTTCGACCGCCGCCCAGGAACTCGCGTACACGCTCGCCGACGGGTTCGGTTACGTCGAACTGGGTCTGTCTCGGGGGCTCGACGTCAACACGTTCGCGCCCGGCTTGTCGTTCTTCTTCGACGCGCACGTCGACTTCTTCGAGGAGATCGCGAAGTTCCGCGCCGCCCGCCGCATCTGGGCCCGCTGGCTTCGCGATGTGTACGGAGCAACCGACGAGAAGGCGCTCTGGCTGCGCTTCCACACGCAGACCGCGGGCGTTTCGCTCACCGCGCAGCAGCCGGTGAACAACGTCGTCCGTACGGCGGTCGAAGCGCTCGCCGCGGTGCTCGGTGGCACGAACTCCCTGCACACCAACGCACTCGACGAGACGCTGGCCCTGCCGACCGACGAAACCGCCGAGATTGCCCTGCGTACGCAGTCCGTCCTGATGGAGGAGACCGGCGTCACGAACGTGGCCGACCCGCTCGGCGGGTCCTGGTATGTCGAGGCGTTGACGGACAAGATCGAGGCCGAGGCGGAGCGGACCTTCGCACGCATCCGGGACATGGGAAGGCGTGCCGGTGCCGAGCCGGACGAGGAGTCCAAGCAGTTCATGACGCCCGGCATCCTGCGCGGCATCGAGGACGGCTGGTTCATGTCGGAGATCGCCGACTCGGCCTTTACGTATCAAAAGGCGCTGGAGAGCGGCGACAAGAAGATCGTCGGGGTGAACGTCCAAACCGGTACGGTCGCCAAGGATCTTGAGATCCTGCGGATCTCGCACGAGGTCGAGATCGAGCAGAAGCGCATCCTCGGCACCCGCAAGGCCGGCCGCGACCAGGCTGCCGTCGATGCGGCGATCGCGCGCATGGTCGAAGCGGGCAAGACGGACGAAAACATGATTCCGGCGATGCTCGACGCATGCCGGGCCGAAGCGACGCTCGGTGAGATCTGCAACGCGCTGCGCGCCGAGTGGGGCGTCTACCGCGAGCCGGCCCGATTCTGACCCATTCGAGCAGGGCATTCGCGCCGGTGTGACCTGACGCGGCACGGACGTCACGCAACCGCGACGCCGCGCTGAGCGTCATCACATACGTCGGGGTGCCGGACTCGTGGCCTCCCCGGCGGCGGAGGTTGCATGTTCTCGATCGTCCTGGCGGCGCTGCGGTCGCGACGATCGTCGATGATCGCGCTGTGCCGAAATCTGCGGGCGCAGTCCCAGCGGCCGGTGCATGTGAGCGCGGCTGATGCGCTGGCCGCTGTGTGCGTCGGATTCGCCGCCGCCGGGCCCGGGTGCGTCGCGGCGTTCGGGCGGGGCGATACGTCGACAGGGTTGGTGGCTGTCGCGGCCATGACGACCGCGGTCGTGGTGACCTTCGCGTCCTTGGCGATCTTCCTCGCCGGCCGTATCCGTCGATCGGTCGCTCCATCGCCTGATCTCAGGTTGTCGCGCCGGCACCGCGGATTCCCAGGTGGATACGGTGGCTGTGTCGGCGGAGCGATATTCGGTCTCGTCGTGGGAATCATCGTCGCCTCGACGGCAGCGGCCGATGTTGTGCCGATCACGATCGGCGTTGGGGTCGCGTCGGCCGCAGTTGCCGTGGCCGCGTGTCGGGTGGCCGCCTATTTGGGGAATCTCCACTGGACTATCGGCGTCGGCGCAGCAACCGACGGGCGACGTGCCCGCGGCTGGTTCGTCGCCGCGGGGGCGCTCATCGCATTGGCCGTGGGCGCCCGCCACGCCGGGGCGGTCGGCGCCGACCTGGTGCCGTACGTCGTGGCCGGGGCGGTCGGGTGCTGCGCCGGTGGAATGCTCCGACCGGTTGCGCGGTGGATCGGGTGTCGAGCCGTACGAGTCACGGAGCTCGCTCTCGACGACCGCCCGTCCGTGACGGTCGATGGCGGCGTGGGCACCGCCGGCGAGGCGACCGCACGAGACGGTGTCCGGGCCGACGACGCCGTCGACGCGTCGGCGGGCAACGCTCGCGGGACCGGCCGGTTCGTCCGAGGAATCATCGCCGCGACCGGCTACCTCGCCCGCCGGCCCGATCTCGATCGTGTTGTCGCGCTGGCGGTGGCCGGCATCGTGATCGCGGGAGCGGCGACGTTTGCGTGGACGTCGGGCGCCACGGCGCGCAGCGACCGTGCCGCCATCGAGCTAGGCGCCGACCGTGTCCTGACCGTCGCGCCCGTCCCGCCGGCGCAGCTCGTGGCCGACGTACGTGCGGCCGACCCGACCGGCCGATACGCCATGGCCGCCGTCGTGGCATCGGCCACCGCGTCGGGTGGGCCAGTCGTCGCCGTCGACGGTCAGCGGCTCGGCGCCGTGGTCTCCGGCGGCGTACGGTCCGGTCCGACCGGCAAGCAGCTCGCTGCGTTGCTGCGGCCGGCGAGGCTGCTGCCGACCGTCGTGACCGGCGCGACGCTGCAACTTAACGTGATCACGTCGAGCACGGTAGGCGCCGCGGCGCGGGTCGCCGTCCTGCTCGAGACACCCGACCAGGTCACCCATCGGGTCGAGTTCGGTCCCTTGCAACCGGGCGCGCACGTGTACGCGGCCGCGGCGCCGTGCCCGAATGGGTGCACCGTCAAAGGATTCACGGTGGCCGGCGCTCTGGCGCCGGCGCAGCCGGTCGCCTCGGTGATCCTGCGGGAACTTCGCCAGCGGACGCCGGACCGGGCCGTGCTTGACCCGTCCGCGTTTGCCGACGCGAGCCGGTGGCGCCTCGGCGCGGCCACTTCGTCCGGCGCGCAGACGTTCGCCGTTTCCGAGGCCGGGCTGGACATCGCCGTGGCCGGCGACGACGCCGTGGTCTACCTTGACGCCGAAGTGCCGACATCCGCGATCACCGGACCGGAGACGGCGGCCTCTCAGCCGTACGATCTGCCGCCGGCGGACGCCGGTGCTATCAAGGTCACCCGCCTCAACTCGCCGGTGCCGGGTGTGCCGGAAGGCGCCATCCTCGTCGATCTCGCTGCCGTCCTGCCGCCGAACGCCGGCGCCACGAACGAGGTGTGGCTCGCGGCCGACGCGCCGGCGTCGCTGGTCGACGAGCTCTCGCGGCACGGTCTTCGGATCGTCTCGCAAACGTCGATGGGAGCCCGCGAGGCGCTCTATGCCGATCAACCGGCGGTCACCCTCGCGCGGTTCCAGTTGCTGGCCGGGATCGTGGTGCTGTGTTGCGCGGCACTGCTCGTCGGCGCCGTCACGCGGGCACATCGCGGCGCCCGTACCGTGGCGCGGGGTGTTGGTCTTGCCATTGGAGTCTGGACGGCTGGTATAGCCGGCGCGCTCGTCGCGCGGCACGCCGGGCCCGACTTCGCGACCGGGTTCGTCGACGGCTGGGTGCGTGTGCCGCCGCCGCCGCTGGTGGGCGGCGCGCCCCTAGCGGCATTCGCGCTCGCGAGTGCCCTCGTGCTCGCGGCGGCGGTGGCGGCGGTCGGTGCCCGCCACCGGCCGCTGCCGTGTGTGGTCAACCCGCCCGGTCCAGCCCGTCCGCTCGACGGCCGGGTGGGTGCCGACGGCGGCGATCGCCGCGATCTCGCCGTCGGCGGAGCACACGGGACGGTGTCCGCGACGTGACGGGTGAGGTCCCGCTCACGGGTCTCCTCGCCGCCCGCGCGGACGTGCCAAACTAGGTAACCATGAGCGACCCGCGTACCACTCCGTCGATCTTCACCCGCGGTGCCGTCGACCTCGGCTCCCTTCGCGCGGCGCCCCCGCCCGCACCGTCCAACGGGTCGGCGGCGGCTCCGTCGTCGGGCGCCGGAGCGCTGGGCGAGCCGAGCTTCCGCGATCAGTCGATGGTCATCGATGTTACCGAAGCCACGTTCGCCGACGACGTCGTGCAGCGGTCGATGACGACGCCGGTCGTGATCGACTTCTGGGCCGAGTGGTGCGAGCCATGTAAGCAGCTCTCCCCGGTTCTGGAACGGCTGGCCGCGGAAGACGGCGGCGCCTGGGTGCTGGCCAAGATCGACGTGGACGCGAATCCCCGCATCGCGCAAATGTTCCGGGTGCAGAGCATCCCGACCGTGTACGCGGTGGTCGGCGGCCAGCCGGTCGACGCGTTCAACGGCGTGATCCCGGAGGCCCAACTCCGTCAGTGGCTCGCCGCGGTGTTGCAGGCCGGCGGGGTCGCCGTCGAGCAGCCGGCGGACCCTCGCTTCGAGGCCGCCGATGACGCGCTGGTGAACGGCGACCTCGAGGCGGCCGAGGCGGCGTACAAGAAGATCCTCGCCGACGCGCCGGCCGATTCGGTCGCCGAGGCCGGACTCGCCCAGGTCGGATTGCTGCGACGGGTCGAGGGCAAGGATCCGGCCGCGGTGCTCGCCGCCGCCGACACCGCGCCCGGACGATGTAGACGCGCAGGGTCTCGCGGCCGACATCGAGGTCCTGTCGGGCGACGCTGACAAGGCGTATTCGCGGCTGGTCGAGCTCGTCCGGCGGACGTCCGGCGCCGAGCGCGACGCCGCGCGGTCACATCTGGTCTCTCTGTTCACGGTGGCCGGCCCCGACGATCCGGCGGTGGTCTCGGCGCGCCGCGCCTTGGCCAGCGCGCTGTTCTGACGGGCGACGGCGATGCGCCGGATCGCTGTCCTCGACGCACCGTCCAACCTCGGCCTGCGTCCACCCACTCCGACGTCCGTGCCGGGTTGTGCCAAGGCGCCCGGCGCGCTGCGTGACCAGGGTCTGCTCGCTCGCCTGCACGCCCGCGACGCCGGCTGCCTGACGCCGCCACGGTACGACCCCGGTGACTGGCGGCCGGGCGACGGCGTCTGCCATGCGGCCGAGATCGCCGACTACGCGATCCGGCTGGCCGACCGGATCGGTGCGATCGTCGATGCCGGCGAGTTTCCGGTCGTCCTCGGCGGCGACTGCTCGATCCTGGTCGGATCGGCTCTCGCCATGCGCCGGCGGGCGATCGCCGAGGAGCTGCCGTACGGCCTGGTGTATATCGACGGCCACTCCGACTTCCGGCACCCGGGCAACGCGTCCTACGTTGGTGCGGCCGCCGGCGAGGATCTCGCGCTCGCCACCGGCCGCGGCCAGCCCGACCTGACCGACATCGACAGCCTGCGGCCGTACGTGCGGGACACCGACGTCGTGTTGCTCGGCATACGCCCGCAGGACGACTACCGGCTCGACCTGCAGGCGGCCGGGATCACCATGCGAGCCGTCCCGCAGCTGCGGGCCGAAGGCGCCGGTCGTACGGCGGCCTGGGCGCGCGATCAGCTTGCCGACTGCCTCGGCTTCTGGGTGCACGTCGACGTCGACGTGCTCGACCCGGCCGTGATGCCGGCGGTCGACGCGCCGAGCCCGGGCGGCATCGCGTACGCGGAACTCGAGTTGCTGCATTGCCGGCCTGGTCGCGTCGCCTTCGTGTGTCGGCGATCGAGATCACCGTCTTCGATCCGGATTACGACCCGGACGGGGTGCATGCGCGTGATGTCGCGGACACGCTCGTCGCCGGGCTCGCCCCGCTCGTGCACGACGACGTGGCCGAGCCGGCGTCGTCGATCGTCATGCCGGCACAGCGCAGCGCGCCGACCGATGCGGAGATCGGCGCGCTAGGCGACGTCTGAGGTATTCACGGCGCGGCGCGCCCGGTGCGCTGGCGGCGTGCCACCCGATGCGAGGCTGCGACGGCGGCCCGCGGCGTGGCTAATGCAACGCGGTCAGGAACGTCTTCGCGATCGGTACGGCGGCCGTGGTGCTGAGGCCGCCGTTCTCGACGAACACGGCGAATGCGATGTCACCCTGGTAGCCGATGAACCACGAGTGCGAGTCGTGCGGGTCGTTGTTGTATTCCGCGGTGCCGGTCTTGCCAAAGACCGGGCCGCCGGCGATGCCGTTGCACGGCGTCGCCGTGCCGGACGTGACGACGGCTCGCATCATCTTCTTCATCGACGCGACCGTCGATGCTTTCAGTGGTGTGCCGGCGGCGGCGTTGCTCGTCACCGGCGGGTTCGTGACGACGGTCGGCGCGATCCAGTGGCCACGCGCGACTGCGCCGACGGCACTCATCAGGGCAACCGGGCTGACGAGTGTCTTGCCCTGCCCGAAGGCGGCCGCGGCCTGGTCGACCGGCGAGCCGTCGGCGCCGACCGATCCGGTGAACGTGTCGACGCCGACCGACCATTTGCCGCCGATGCCGAGCTGCGCCGCCGTCGACTGCAAGCCGTTGGGCCCGAGCTTTGGAGCCAGCGAAGCGAATGCGGTGTTGCACGAGCGCGCGTAGTCGGTGAGCAGCGCTACCTTGCCGAACGCCTCGCCGCCGTCGTTCATGAACGTCCGGCCGTCGACAACGAGCTGCTTGGGGCAGTTCACCACCGAGGCGGTGGACTCCTGGCCCGACTCGAGCACATTCGTCGCGGTCACCGTCTTGAACGTCGAGCCGGGTGGCACCTGTGCTTGCAGCGCGAGGTCGTATCCGGCCGCTCCCGGTCCGTTTGCCACGGCGAGGACCGCGCCGGTGCTGATCCGCATCGCGATGATCGCTGCCGGCTTCGTCTCCTTCGCCAGTGCGTGATCCGCGGCATTCTGGGTCGCCACGTCGATGCTCGTCTGCACCGGCTTGCCAGCCACTGGCGCGATCTTGTAGACGACCTTATCGGGGTTTTGCGAGCCATCGGCTTGCTGACCGAGACCGGGAATCACCACATCCACGCCGGCCTTGCCGCGTAACACATCGTCGTACTGCTGCTGGATGCCGCCGAAGCCGATCTGATCGGTGACCGCGTACTTCCCGGGGTTGGCGTCCATCCGATCTTTGGTCACGGGTCCCACCGTGCCGAGCAGGGCCCGGGCAAACGTCGAGGTCGGCGCGAGCTGCTGTGTCTCCTCGGCGAAGACCGTGCCGGGCAGCTCATGGATCTGCGACCTGATCTTCTCGTACACGTCTTTGCGAAGGGTGACGACGGTGACGAACGCGTCCGGCTTGGCCGCCTTCACCTGCGCCGGAAGGGCGGCCAGCGAGATGTCGACGTTGACCGACTTGAACGCCTTGGTAAGCGCGGCGGCGAGCGTGGTGATGTTCTGGACCCGGTTCGGCTCGACGCCGACGGCCACCACCGGCTGCGCGGTGACGATGGCCCTGCCGTCGCGGTCGAGGATCTGGCCGCGGTCGGGCGCGAGGGTGTGCACCCGCAACGTGTCCTCGGCCGTCAGGTGCGGCTCGACCACCGACGGCGACCAGACGATCTCCCACGACTTCGGGCTGTCCTTGACGCCATCGTCGACGAGCCGCATCTTCATTGCCGTCTGATAGGTCCACCGCACCGTCGCGGTAATCGGCCACGACACGGAAATCGTTTCCGTCGCGGTCTCGCCGGTCACCCGCGGTTTGGCTGGCTTGAAACTCGGGATCGCGTGCGAGAGATCGCCGGTCAGTTTCGTAATCTGGGCCGCCACCGTCGTGTTGTCGATCGGCTCGCCCTTCGGATCAACGAATTGGACCGATGGGTCAAACGTGTGCGACGTCCAGCCATCGAGAAATGTCTCAACGGCGGCGGCCGCATCCGGCGTCGTCGGTTTGCTCGAGCAGGCGGTCATCATCCCGGCCGCGAGGACGACGGCGATCCCGGCCGCCAGCCGCACCCCAACCCGCATCAATCGCGTCCTTCCCTGCCTGGTGCATCGGCCTACCTGGTGCATCGGCCTACCTGGTGCATCGGCCTACCTGGTGCATCGGCAGCGTCCTGGGTCGATCGGCGCCGAGACCGGTCGCGGCCAGCGTGGCATGAGCGAGCCGGCCGGGTCGTCGTTACGACCGCGGAAAAGGGTAGCTGCCGCCCGCGACAGTCGTCCGGCCGGCGCTCCCGTGTCCGGGACGCCAGGCCTCCGCGGCGCCCAGGGCCGGGCCGCCAGGCGACATCGGGCCGGCCGGGCGACACGTGCCACATCCGATTCGTCGCGTGACGAGACTAGTGTGAGGGTGAACGGGCCGAATGAGCCGTGCAGCGTCACAGAGGCGGCCAAGACCAGCCCAAAGGTGCGCTGTTCGGCCGGGTGCGCGCCGTCGCGGCGAGGACCTAGGCTGACGGGGTACGCGAGGCCGACAGCGCGGTTGGCCCGAGGGGAGTAGAAGCTCATGGAGCGGCGTCCGGCGACCGGTGTGGACGTGACCGAGGACGGTGTAGATCCATCACTTAGCCGTCCGGGGAGTAGCCCCGACGCGTTGAGTTTGGGACCGCCGAGCCCGGGTGTATTTGGCTCGGCGGACGCCGTGCGCGACGCACCGGCTCGAAGCACCGATGCCATCGTCGCCACGGCGGCACTCGAGGTCGGCGACGACAGCGTGATCGACACGCGGATGCCGGATGGGGCGAGTCTGACCGCCGAGGCCGTCCGGCTCGCCGGCGACGACCGCGACCTGGCGAGCCTCGTCGCGACGTACTGGCGATTCGCCCCGGACGAGGAGCTCGTCGATCTGAGTCCCGGTGCGATGCTGGCCGCCGTGCGGGCCCATCGCCGGCTCGCGGCCCAGCGCCTGCCGGGTGAGCTGAAGCTCGACATCGGTCCGGCCGCGGACGGCGAGACGACGATCATTCAGATCGTCGTCGACGACATGCCGTTTCTCGTGGACACGGTCAACGCCGCCCTCGGCGCACGGGGGCTCGACGTGCACCTGCTCGTACACCCGCTGATCGTGGTCAGCCGGGAGCCGCTCGGTCGTCTCGTCGGGGTGCATCCGGACATCGAGTGCGACGATGCGTTGCCCAACCAGCTCGTGGAGAGCTGGATGCACATCGAGATCGACCGCATCCGCGACCTGACGCTCGCCGACGAAGTCCAGCGGGACCTGATCCGGGTCCTAACCGACGTACGCGAGGCGGTCGAGGACTGGCCAAAGATGCGCGCCCGCGCTCTGGAGATCGCCGACGATCTGGCCAGCGCGGCGCTGCCGGTGCCCGACCGCGACATCGCCGACGGCGTCGAGTTGCTGCGCTGGCTCGCCGACGACCACTTCACCTTCCTCGGCTACCGCGAATACACGCTCGAGGAGAACGCGGCCGGCGAGCCGGTGCTCGCCGCCGTCATGGGCACCGGCCTGGGCATCCTGCGTCAGGACCAGCCCGCGCCGCGGCTGCTGTCGTCACTGACTCCGGAGGCGTACGCCGCGGTCAAGGAGAAGCGACTGCTGGTCATCACGAAGGCGAACTCGCGATCGACCGTGCACCGCAACGCCTACCTCGACTACATCGGCATCAAGACGTTCGACGCGGATGGCAACGTCATCGGCGAGAAGCGCTTCCTCGGGCTGTTCTCCTCCGCCGCGTATCTGCACCTCGGTCAAGGAGCTGCCGGTCGTCAAGCGCAAGGTGGCCGCGGTTGTCGGAGCGCTCCGGCCTGTCGCCGCGCAGCCACTCCGGCAAGGATCTGATGGCGATCCTGGAGGACTACCCGCGCGACGAGCTGTTCCAGATCCGCACCGACGAGCTGTACGAAACCGTGATGGGGGTGCTGCGGCTGGCCGGTCGGCGGCAGCTGCGGCTGTTCCTGCGCCGCGACTCGTACGGCCGGTTCATCTCCTGCCTGGTCTATCTGCCGCGCGATCGCTTCACCACGGCGAACCGGCTGGCCATCCAGGCGATCCTGCTGCGCGAGCTGAACGGCGTCGGGCTCGACTTCACCACCCGGGTCGGCGAGTCGCTGCTGGCGCGGCATCCACTATCATCGTCCGGACCGACCCGACCTGCCCGCCGGCCGAGATCGACGTCGAGCGCGATACAGGCGCAGCTGGTCGCAGCCACCCGCAACTGGGACGACGACTTCCGGCTGCTGCTCGAGCGCAAGCTCGGCGACGAGCAGTCCAAGCACTCTACCAGCGGTATGTCGACGCGCTGCCGGAGTCGTACAAGGACGTCCACACGCCCGGCGAGGCGTGCGATGGACCTCGCCAAGCTGGAGCTGCTCGAGGAGCCGCGCCAGCTGGAGATGCACGTGTACCGGCGGCGCACGGACGAGGCCAGACGTACGTTTCAAGGTCTACCGGCACGGCGAGCCGATGATGCTGTCCACGGTGCTACCGGTGCTGCATTCGCTCGGCGTACGCGTGGCCGACGAGCGGCCGTACGAGGTTGTCCGGCCGGACGGCACCGTGCACATCTACGACTTCGGTCTGATGCTGCCGGACGGCGCCGCGAGACATTGACGAGGTACGGCCGCATCTGGAGAACGCGTTCGCGGCCACCTGGCGCGGCGAGGCCGAGACCGACGGGTTCAACGAGCTCGTCGTCCGGGGCGGGCTCACCTGGCGACAGGTGGTGATCCTGCGGGCGTACGCGAAATACCTGCGCCAGGCCGGCACGGTGTTCGCGCAGGAGTCGATGGAGGCCACGTTCATCGCATATCCCGAGATCGCCGAGCGGCTCGTCGCGCTGTTCGAGACGCGCTTCTCGCCGACCCTGGGGCTCAACGAGGACGATCGCGCGAAGCAGTGCGACGTGCACATCGAGCACATCCACCGGCAACTCGACGAGGTGGTCAGCCTCGACCAGGACCGGATCCTGCGCAGCTATCTGACGCTGATCCAGGCGACCCTGCGGACGTCCTACTTCCAGCGGGGTTCGGAGGGCCGGCCGAAGGCGTACGTGGCGCTGAAGCTGGACCCGAAGTCGGTGCCGGACCTGCCGGCGCCCCGGCCGCAATACGAGATCTTCGTCTACTCGCCCCGGTTCGAGGGCGTGCACCTGCGCTTCGGCCCGGTCGCCCGCGGCGGGCTGCGGTGGTCGGATCGCCGGGACGACTTCCGTACCGAGATTCTGGGTCTGGTCAAGGCGCAGATGGTCAAGAACGCGGTGATCGTGCCGGTCGGCGCGAAGGGCGGCTTCGTCCTGAAGAGCGCGCCTAGTGCGGCCGACCGCGACGCGTTCCTGGCCGAGGGCGTGGCCTGCTACAAGCTGTTCATTTCGGCCCTGCTCGACGTCACCGACAACCTGGTCGGCGGCGCGATCGTGCCGCCACTCGACGTGGTGCGCC
Source organism: uncultured Actinomycetota bacterium (assembly GCA_963818495.1). Classification (GTDB taxonomy): domain Bacteria; phylum Actinomycetota; class Actinomycetes; order Mycobacteriales; family Micromonosporaceae; genus DASQPR01. The sequence continues at coordinate 480,440 of CAWFSH010000008.1, read as the reverse complement.
ACGACGGCGACGATCCCTACCTGGTGGTCGCGGCGGACAAGGGCACCGCGACGTTCTCGGACATCGCCAACAGCATCTCGACCGCGTACGGCTTCTGGATGGGTGACGCGTTCGCCTCGGGCGGCTCGGCCGGCTACGACCACAAGAAGATGGGTATCACCGCCAAGGGCGCGTGGGAGTCGGTCAAGCGCCACTTCCGCGACCTCGACCATGACACGCAGACCCAGGACTTCACGGTGGTCGGCGTCGGTGACATGTCGGGTGACGTGTTCGGCAACGGCATGCTGCTGTCCCGACACATCCGGCTCGTCGCCGCGTTCGACCACCGGCACATCTTCATCGATCCGACGCCCGACGCCGACCGTGGCGTTCGCCGAGCGCGAGCGACTGTTCGCGTTGCCGCGATCCTCGTGGGCCGACTACGACAGGTCGCTGATCTCGGCCGGCGGCGGCGTCTGGCCGCGCACGGCGAAGTCGATTCCGGTCTCGGCCGAGATGCGCAGCGCCCTCGGCATCAGCAGCAGCGCTGCCTCGTTGTCGCCGGCCGAACTGATGAAGGCGATCCTGCTCGCGCCGGTCGACCTGTTGTGGAACGGCGGCATCGGGACGTACGTGAAGGCAGCCGACGAATCGAACGCGGACGTCGGCGACAAGGCCAACGACGCGATCCGGGTCAACGGTCGCCAACTGCGGGCAAAGGTGGTCGGCGAGGGCGGCAACCTCGGCCTGACGCAGCGCGGGCGGATCGAGTTCGCCCACGGCGGCGGCCGGATCTACACCGACTTCATCGACAACTCGGCCGGCGTGGACTGCTCCGACCACGAGGTGAACATCAAGATCCTGCTCGGTGACGCGATCACCGACGGCACGCTGTCGATGCCGGATCGCGACACGTTGCTGGCCGAAATGACCGACGAGGTCGGCGCGCTCGTGCTGCGCGACAACTACGAGCAGGCGGCCGCATTGGGCAACGCTCGCGCGCAGGCCCGCTCGCTGCTGCCCGTACACCGCCGGCTCATCAGCGAGCTGGAGCGCACCGGCCGCCTGGATCGAGCGCTCGAAGCGATGCCGGGCGACGAGGAGCTGGCGATCCGCGCCGACGCCGGCCGGGGCCTCACCGCACCGGAGTTCGCCGTCCTCCTCGCGTACGTGAAGATCGATCTCGAGTACGAGATCGTCTCCTCGACGTTGCCGGATGACCCGTGGACGGCCGAGGTTCTGAGCGACTACTTCCCGACGCCGTTGCGGGACAAGTACGGCGACCGGATGGCCGGTCACGCGCTACGCCGGCAGATCATCACGACGCAGCTCGTGAACGAAGTGGTCAACCGGGGCGGCACGACGTTCGTGTTCCGGGCGATCGAGGAGACCGGTGCGACGGCCGCCGATGTGATCCGGGCGTACGTCATCGTCCGCGACGTGTTCGGCCTAGGTGAGCTGTGGCGGGCGGTCGAGAACCTCGACTCCGATCACGATGTGCCGACCGCCGCGCAGGTCGCGATTTACCTGGAGATCCGGCGGCTGATGGATCGCGCCGTACGGTGGCTGCTGTCGAACCGGCGCGCGCCGCTGGACGTGCCGGCCGAAATCCGTACGATCCGGCCCGGCGTCTCGCGACTCCTGCCGATGCTCGACCGGCTGTTCTGCGGCGCCGAGGCCGAAGCGCTGGCCGAACACGTCACGCACGTGGAGTCACTGGGCATCCCGCCAGCGCTGGCGGAGTGGGCGACGAAGCTGTCCTACAGCTTCGGGCTGCTCGACATCGTCTCGGTCGCGTCCGCCACCGACCACGGGCTGGTCGACGTCGCCGGCGTCTATTTCGGGCTGTCCGAGAGGTTCCACGTCGACGCGCTGCTGTCGAAGATCTCCGAGCTGCCGCGCGAGGATCGGTGGCAGACGCTCGCTCGCATGGCGTTGCGTTACGACCTCTACTCCGCGCTCGCCGCGCTCACCCGCGAGGTTCTGGCCTCAGCGCCCGACGTGGCCGCGCTTCCCGGCCCGTCGATCCCGCCGGCCGATCACGACGCGGATGTTTCGGCGGCCGCGGACGTGACGGCGGTCCCGGACACGTCGGCGGTCCCGGACACATCGGCGGTCGCCGCCGGCCTGCCGGCTGACAGCGGCTTCCAGGGCGAGGCTGGTTTGCCGGGTGATCCGATGTCCGCTCAGGCGCGGGCGCTGGCCAAGGTGCAGGCCTGGGAGGAGGCGAACGCGGCCGCGATCGCGAGGGCACGCAACTCGATGGTCGACTTCGAGGAGTCGCGGTCGGATCTCGCTGTGCTGTCGGTGATGTTGCGCCAGATCCGTACGCTCGCCAACACGGCCGCCGCCTAAAACGATCTGGCGGCGGTGGCGGTTCCGTCACGGCGGCGCCAAGGCGGCCGCGCGGGATTCCAGGTAGCGCTGTTCCGGTGCGTTCAGCGTGCGTCGGGCCGCGACCCGGTATGACTCGCGAGCGCTGGCCCGATCGCCCGCGAGGTCGAGCAGGTGTGCCCGTACGGCTTCGAGTCGGTGGTGTCCGGCTAGAGCCGGATCGGCCTCCGCCGCCGTCAGCTGGTCGAGTGCCGCTGTCGGGCCGGAGACCATAGCGACCGCGACAATCCGGCTGAGCGTGACCATCGGCCCGGGCGCGAAGGTGTCGAGCAACTCGTAGAGCCCGAGGATCTGCCGCCAGTCGGTGTCGACCGCCCGCGCCGCCTCATCGTGTACCGCTGCGATCGCGGCCTGCAGCTGGTACGCGCCGATCGCGGCGGTCTGCAACGTTGCCGTGATGAGCTTGGTGCCCTCGGCGATGGCGCCGGCGTTCCAGCGGCTGCGATCCTGGTCGGCCAGCGGGATGAGTGCGCCATCGACACGGGTGCGCGCGGGGCGCCGCGCATCGACCAGGAGCATCAACGCGAGTAGCCCGGCGACCTCGCCGTCGGCCGGTCGCTGCGCCCGCAGCTGACGGGTCAGTCGGATCGCCTCGCTGGTCAGGTCGATTCGATGCAGCACCGGTCCCGAACTCGCCGTATAGCCCTCGTTGAAGATGAGGTAGAGCACGTGCAGGACGGCGTTGATCCGATCGACGAGCTCCGGCGGAGGTGGCAACTGGAACACCGCGCCGCTTGCTTTGATGCTCTGCTTAGCTCGACTGATCCGTTGCGCCACAGTGGCCTCGGGTACGAACAGGGCACGCGCGATCTCGGCGGTGGTGAGGCCGCCGACCGCGCGCAGCGTCAACGCCACCTGCGAAATCGGGGAAAGCGACGGGTGGCAGCACAGCAGGAGCAACGTCAACGTGTCGTCAACCGCCGGCGCCGGATCGGGGGCGGACGGTTCGAGCAGCGCGACGGTCGCTTCGCGACGCCGGCGCGCGGTCTCATTCCGCCAAATCTCCGTCCGGCGCCGGGACGCGACCCGGATCAGCCACCCCTTCGGGTTCGCCGGCACACCATCCGCCGGCCACTGCGTGGCCGCGGCGACCAGCGCCTCCTGGACGGCGTCTTCGCACGCGTCGAAGCCGCCGTAGTGACGCACGAGCGCGCCGAGCACCTGCGGTGCGAGGTCGCGCAGGATGTCCTCGATTTCGGTCGGGCCCGGGCGCGTCACAGTTCGAGCACGCGCCGGTCGTAGACGGGTCGCACCTCGACCTCGCCGTAGACCGCGTCGGGTACCCGCGCCGCGAGCGCCACGGCCTCGTCGATCGAGTCGCAATCGACGAGGTAGAAGCCGGCCAGGTATTCCTTGATCTCGGCGAAGGGGCCGTCGCTGGCGATCGTGCGACCGTCCCGGACGGACACGCGAGTGCCGTGCGACGGGTCGGGCAGGCCCTCCGACGCGACGAGTACGCCCGCGTCCGCGAGTTCGTCGGCCAGCGTGTAGTGGCCACGCCCGAAATCCATTCGCTGCGCCTCGGTCATCTCCTCCCAGACCGCTCGCGACTTCGGGTTGCTGTAGATCAGGATCAGGTACTTCACGCCGCCTCCTCGGATCTCCCGCTTCAGTCTTGCGCAGAGCGCTGTCATGAAGGATGTCGAAACCGAGCCGCCGGCTTCGACGTCGCAGACGAAATGAGCACCCAAGGCCACCGAATGCGGACGACTAGCCATGATCGACACTCACGCTGAAAGCGGCGAACACCACCGGGACCGAAGCAAAACTGCGGCAGCTCATGGATGAGCAGGCGGCCGCCATGCGTTCCCGGGACGCGGACTATCTCGTGTCCCGCTACACGGCCGATGCCGTGAAGTCGCTGCGGTCCGCGGTCGACCTCACGCCGTAGCCGGTCCGTCGACTAGGCGGCCAGCCCGAGCGCCTCGGCCGCGGCGCGGCCGTTGGCTCGGCTGGCTCCGTACGTGGTGAGGAAGGCGACGGCTCCGGCCGGTCGCCACGTTGATGGCCAGCCCATTTCCACCACGACGACGCGGTCCGTGGCGGCGAGTGCCTCCACTAGTTGGGCCGCTCCGGCGAGCCGGTGCAGATTGCGGCCGGCGATCACGATCGGTCGGCCGGCCGCCGCCACGTGCAGGTCGGCCGCGGATGTCGCGGAGGCGGACAGGCGCATCGGGCCGGCCGTCGCCGCGACGTGCGGATACATACCCCAGGGCACGCGTCCCTCGGCGATCGTCGATGGTGATTCGAGTTGCACGACGAGCGCTCCGGCGAGCGGCGGGACCTCGCCCTCGATGGCGATGGCTCGGCGCGCCGCCGCGAGGCCCAGGTTCGCGACTCCGTCGACGTCGGTCTCCGCTGGCACCGCGGCGTTGTTGCCCACACGACCATCCGACGGTACGGATGCCAGACGCGCCGTACCCGTCGGGTCGCCATCGGCGCGCAGTGCGGCCCAGGCGGCAAGTTCGGCGGTCTGGGCTGCGGCCTCTTCGAGGCGCGACAACGGGAGCCGGCCGTCGTGCACCGCTGCGATCACGTCCGCAACGATCTCCTCGACCAAAACCTGGTCAACCTCGGCGCCGATGCACAGCAGATCCGCACCGGCCGCGAGTGCGAGCGCCGCACCCTTCGCCGTACCGCCGGCGCTGCGCGCGGCACCCTGCATCTCGAGGGCATCGGTGACGATGGCGCCGGTGAAGCCCAGCTCCTCTCGGAGCAAGGTCACCAGAGCTTGGTGGCTGAACGTAGCGGGGGCATCGCCGGTGAGCTCCGGCACCCGGATGTGTGCCGTCATGATCGACTTCGTGCCCGCCCTGATCGCCGCGACGAACGGCGGAAGATCGCGCGCCCGCAGTACGTCGAGCGATTCGTCGACGATCGGCAACTCCAGGTGCGAGTCGGCGACGGTGGCCCCGTGGCCGGGAAAGTGCTTCGCGCAGGCGGCGACGCCGGCGGCCTGGAGCCCGGCGACCGCGGCGGCGCTGTGTGCTGCCACCTGGGCCGGATCGGAACCGAAGCTGCGCGTACCGATGATCGGATTGTCGGAGAGCGTATTGACGTCGACGCTGGGCGCCAGATCAAGATTGATACCAACCGCGGCCAGGTCTCGGCCGATCGAACGGTAGATCCGCTCGGTCAGTTCGGGATCGCCGGTGGCGCCGAGCGCACCGTTGCCGGGGTAGGGGCTGCCGTCACGGTGACCGAGGCGGGTGACGTCGCCGCCCTCCTCGTCGATCCCGATCAGCACGTCGGGCCGGGCGGCACGCAGCGTGGCGGTCAGGGCGGCGAGCTGATCAACGTCTACGACGTTGAAACCGAACAGCACATGGCCAGCGAGACCCTCGGCGACCAGATCAACGGCCCATTTGGGCGGTGTAGGCCCGTCGAAGGCGGCGAGTAACGTGCCGAGCACGAGTCGTCGCAGGTTCACTGTGCGTACCTCCACCGCGATCCGGTCATGTTGGTGTCACGTTCCCGGTGGCCGCCGGCCCGCTCGAATCGCGGGCTCGCGGTGCTGGTAAATGACCGTAACGATGGTCAAGGTGATACGGAGTGGCTCTTGACCGTACGCTACCGGTGCTTTTACGCTCCGAAAACGTGTAACAAAGTTTACTATATACCCTGACGAGGTGCGTACGTGATGAGCCCGACGACCCCGCTGCCTGGCACTCCTCGGCTGCTGCGCGCCATCAACGACCGCGCCGCACTCGAGCTCCTGCTGTCCCGTGGCCCCCTGACGCGATCGCAGATCGGCGAGCTCACCGGTCTGTCCAAGGTGACCGCCTCACAGCTGGTTGAGCGCCTGATCGAGCGTGGGCTCGTGACCGGGGTGGGCGAGCAGGCCGGCGGCCGTGGCCCGAACGCTCAGCTCTACGCGGTGCGCCCCAACAGTGCGTACGTCGTCGGGGTCGACGTCGGCCCGGAGCACGTCGTCGCGGGCTGTGCCGACATTTCGGGGACCGTACACAGCCGGATCGAGCTGTCGACGAAGGACACCGATGATCCGGTCGGCGTGGTGCACAGCGCGGTCATGTCGGCGGCGGAGAAGGCCAACGCGCCGTTCGCAGACGTACGCCGGGTCGTGCTCGGCACACCGGGCCTGGTCGATCCGAAGACTGGCGATCTCGCCTTCGCGTTTGACCTGCCCCGGTGGCAGCGTGGCCTGCTGGCCGCGCTCCGCGACGACCTCAACCGGCCGGTGAGCTTCGAGAACGACGTGAACCTGGTCGCCGTGGCCGAGGCCCACTCGGGTGCGGCACAGGGCGTCGACGACTTCGTGTTGCTCTGGGTCGGCCGCGGTGTCGGCCTGGGCATCATGATCGGCGGGAAGCTCCATCGCGGACACAGCGGAGCGGCCGGCGAGGCCGGCTGGATCCCGGTGCCCGGCAGCCCGGTGCACCGGGATCCGTCGCACCGGGCGCGCGGCGGCTTCCAGCAGTTGGTCGGGGCCGAGGGAGTCCGAGTCATCGCGCGCGAACACGGCTTCAAGGGCCAGACCGGAGCGGCCGCCGTGGCGGCCGCCGTCCAGGTCGGCAGCGCCGGGGGACCGCTACTCGACGAACTGGCGAGCCGGATCGCACTCGGCCTGGCCTCGGTGTGCGTAGTGCTTGACCCGCCGTTGGTGGTGCTGGCCGGTGAGGTGAACGTGGCCGGCGGCCCGGCACTCGCCCAGCGCGTGGAGCACGAGGTGGCCGCGATCGCGCCGGTCGCGCCGCGTGTGGTGATGGCATCCGGACCGGCCGAACCGGTGGTGGACGGCGCTCTGCGTACGGCCCTGGTCGAGGTACGCAACGAGATCTTCGGCCACGCCGGCTGATCGCCGACCCATCCGATCAGGTCACATCCCGCCGGCGGAACGCGACGAACGCCCAGGCGAGGAGCACCGCGAGCAGTAGTCCGACGACGACCGCGGCGTGGGACATCGAAATCGACCAGTCGGTATACCTGCACTCCTGGTTGCCGTCGCGGGTCACCGTACAGACGGCGGACGTGGTGAACGAGATCTTCTTGGCCAACCACGCCGATGCGTAGCTGGACAGGAAGAAGAGCTGCGGCTTGTGTACGTGCAGCATGTTCGCGAACACGAGATGACCGGCCGCCTCGACGACAACGATGTAGCCGATCGCGACCCCGAGCGCGGCGACGGTGCTCCGGCCGACCGTGGCGATCGCGAAGCCGAGCGCGGCCGTGGCCAGGGCGAGCGCGATGCCACGGGTGCCGGACAGCGCCATCGATTCGACGACACCCGTGGTCAGGTGGCCGAAGTGTCCGCGCGTGGCGGCGATCGCGCTCACCATCCCCGCCCACAGCACAAGCAGGCCGAGGCCCGAGACGGCCACGCCGGCCAGGAGTGTGCCTAGCTTCGCGGCGAGCAGCGGTACGCGTCGCGGCCGCCACAGGAGCAGGTTCGTCATGCCGCCCGACGACCACTCGGCGCCGACGTACGACGCGCCGACCGCGAAACCGAAAAGCGCGATCAGGCCGCCGAAGACCGTGAGCATCGCCTTCGCCTGATCCGTCAGGACCCACTGGGCGGGCAGGAACCAGCTGAGCTGCGGCGGCGAGAACATCTCGTCACATGTCGTGCCGGGCGGCAACGGGTTGTACGGCCCCGCCGCGCCGGGATCGGACTGCTCGCGTTGGCATTCGGCCAGCTGCGTCGTCATCTGCTGCTGGTTGGCGACCAACTGCTGCTGCGCTGCCGCCCGATCGGCCGAATTGATCTGGTGATAGTTCACGGCCACGCCGATGGCGACAGCCGCGAACAACGCGACCACGATGGCCAGCATGATCCGCGTGAAGCGGCGGGCGAAGAGGCGGCGCCATTCGGCGCGGACGACGCTCACGGCGCCAACTCCGACACCTGCCGGTGGCGGCCCTGGGTCGGCATCGTGCCCGTCAGTTCGAGGAATACGCCCTCGAGATCGGGTATCAACGACGTCAGTTCGGTGAGGAACAACGATTCCCGCGCCAGCGTCGCGGTGACCCACCCCGGGTCGGCTATGCCCGAGACGACCAGGTGGTCGCGGACCGTTCGAACGGTCACGCCGGCCGCCCCGAGCACACTGGCCGCTCGGGTGAGGTCTGGCACCCGTACCCGATATTCGCCTTTGTCCGAGGCGGCGAGCACGTCGGCGACCGGACCGTGAGCGACGCGGCGACCGCCGGAAATGATCGTGACCGAATCGCAGATGAGCTGGATCTCGCCCAGGATGTGGCTGGACAGCACGACCGTGGTGCCGTGCGCGGCCAGCGAGCGCATCAGATCCCGCATCTCGCGGATGCCGCCCGGATCGAGCCCGTTCGCCGGCTCATCGAGGATCAGCAGATCCGGCGACTTCAGCAACGCCGAGGCGACCGCGAGGCGTTGGCGCATGCCGAGCGAGTACGTCTTCACGCGGTCGCTGGCCCGGTCACTGAGGCCGACCGTGTCCAGCACTTCGTCGACGCGCGCGCGAGGCAGGTTGCCGACGGTTGCTAGGAGATCGAGTGTGCGGCGCCCGGAAAAGTTCGGGAAGAACTGCGGGCTCTCCACGATCGCACCAATCCGCGGTATGACGCCGGCGAGCGTGTCAGGCACCGGCGCACCGAGAAGCCGCATCGTGCCCGCATTCGCGCGGACAAGACCGAGGAGTGTTCGCAGGGTGGTCGTCTTGCCCGAACCGTTCGGCCCGAGGAATCCGTGCACCTGGCCGGCATCAACGACCATGTCGAATCCGTCCAGTGCGCGCCGGGAGCCGCGCCGGAGTCGCCGGTAGTCTTTTGTGAGGCCGTCGATCTCGATGACGGGGGACATCCGCTCTCGCCTTCGCGCACCGCTGGGCTGGCCACACCCGCGCGGTGTGCCGTTGAGCGGTCACCCTATGACGAATGCCGCTCGCCGTGGGGCCCATGCGGTTGGTGGCGTGCCACTTCATGATTTGATGGCGACGTGCAATCCGCCTCGTCGCCGGTCCCGACCGCGTTGCCACCGGCCACGTCGGGCACTGCCGCCGTCAACGCGGCCGACCCGAGCGCGACCTACCCGGGCACGGTCGATCCCGATGTCGTCATCGACGTCGCCGGCGCCAGCGTCGTACGCAGCGGAAAATACCTGGTCCGCGACATCACCTGGCGGGTCGAACTGGACGAGCGGTGGGCCGTGCTAGGTCCGAACGGCGCCGGCAAGACCACGTTGCTCAACCTCGTGTCGGCCCGCCTGCACCCGACCAGTGGCTCGGTTCATATTCTCGGCGAGCGGCTGGGTCGCGTGGATGTCACCGAGCTCCGGACGCGGATCGGCTTGTCCACCGTGGGTCTGCACGATCGGATTCCCACCCACGAAACCGTGCTCGATGTCGTGGTCACCGCGTCGTACGCGGTGGTCGGTCGCTTCCGCGAGCGCTACGAGTCCGCCGACGAACGTCGAGCCCGGGCGCTGCTCGATCAGCTCGGTGTCGGAGCGCTGCTCGATCGGGCGTACGGGACGCTGTCCGAGGGTGAGCGCAAACGCGTACAGATCGCCCGGGCCTTGATGACCGATCCCGAGCTGCTGCTGCTCGACGAGCCGGCGGCCGGGCTGGATCTCGGCGGCCGGGAGGATCTCGTACGCCGGCTGTCCGGTCTGGCCGACGACCCGGACGCGCCCGCGATGGTGGTGGTCACCCACCACGTGGAGGAGATCCCGGCCGGATTCACCCACGCCTTGCTGCTGCGCGACGGTGGCGTCGTGGCGCAGGGACTGCTTCGGCCGACGATCACCAGCGAGAACCTGAGCCAGGCGTTCGGACTGCCCCTGAAGGTGACCTACGCCGACGGCCGGTTTGCGGCCCGCGCTGCCTCCTGACGCGGGGACCTCAGCGTCCTGACGCGGGGACCTCAGCGTCGACGGGCATGCCACGTCCGGGCACGCCGACCAGCCGGGCGGCGCCGGCTTCCGTCCCGGATTGGGCACCCAGGGGGCGAATACGGAAGCAATCTCGTCGTTCTTGGATCGTGAGATGGACACCGTCGGCGACGATGAGAAGATGCGGTTCATCCTGAACGTCATCTGGCTCGTCTTCGGCGGCTTGATCCTCGCACTCGGATACGTGATAGCCGGCATCATCTGCTGCATCCTGATCATCACGATCCCGTTCGGCATCGCGAGTTTCCGGATCGCCAGCTATGCGCTGTGGCCGTTCGGCCGGACCACCGTCCGCAACCCGACCGCCGGGGTCGCCTCCGTCATCGGCAACGTCATCTGGGTGATCGTGGCCGGCTGGTGGCTCGCGCTCGGCCATCTGGTGTCCGGGATCGCGGAGTGCATCACGATCATCGGCATCCCGCTGGGCCTGGCGAATTTCAAGCTCATCCCGGTGTCGCTCTTCCCGCTGGGCGTCCAGATTGTCGACGTCGACGATCCGGCGGCGCGGATCTGACGCTGGCGCCGCCCGCTGCTCGGCGTCGTTGCCGGTGTGCTCCCGATGACCTCCGGTCGTAGGCTCGTGGCGACCTTGGTTGGTGATGGAGCGGGAGGCACGGGTGGGCGAGTTCGTTGCACTGACGGTCGCGGACGGCATCGGGACGATCCGGTTGGACCGGCCGCCGATGAACGCCCTGAATGTCAAGATCCAGGAGGAGTTGCGGTCGGCGGCGCTGTCCTGCGCCACCGATGACGAGGTCCGTGCCGTTGTCGTGTACGGCGGGGAGAAGGTGTTCGCCGCCGGTGCCGACATCCGGGAGATGGCCGACATGTCCTACGTGGCGATGGCCGCCCGCGCCGGCCGGCTCACGTCGGCGTTCGACTCGGTCGCCCGGATCCCGAAGCCGGTTGTCGCCGCGGTCACCGGATACGCGCTCGGTGGCGGCTGCGAGCTCGCACTCGCCTGCGACTGGCGGGTCGTGGCCGCCGACGCGAAGCTCGGCCAACCGGAGATCAATCTCGGCGTCATTCCGGGCGCCGGCGGCACGCAGCGGCTGCCACGCCTGATCGGGCCGGCTCGGGCGAAGGAAATCATCATGTCGGGCCGGTTCGTGGGCGCCGAGGAGGCGCTCGCGATCGGCCTCGTCGACAAGGTCGTGCCGACGGCCGCCGAGGTCTACGACGCCGCGGTGGCGCTCGTCAAGCCGTACACGACCGGGCCGGCGGCGGCGCTGCGGGCGGCCAAGCTGGCGGTCGACGGTGGTCTCGAGATGGATCTCGCCTCCGGGCTGGCGTGGGAGTCGCAGCTGTTCGCGGCGCTCTTCGCGACGGACGACAAACAGGAGGGGATGACCGCGTTCGTGGACAAGCGCAAGCCGAAGTTCACCGGGCAGTGATCTGCGCCGGCGAGCCGATCAGGTCCGCAGGTGGGCGCCCTGGCCGACCTCGTACGCCTCGCGCAGGTATCCGGCGAATTGATGGTCCAGATCGTCCGGCGAGGCCAGGCTGAAGTGGTGGACGAACAGCCGCTTCGTGTACGGCGTCGCGCTACTCACCCGCCGATCCTGCACCGGCCGGGTCAGGTCGAAGTAGCCGGTCAGCCCGCGTGGTGTCGGCTTGGCACCGGCGAAGCCGCGGCGGACGCCCTTGAACACGATCATCGTCTTTCCCACCACGGTCGTGGTCGGGCCGAATGCGTCGATGATGTCGACGAACTCGTGGTAGAGCGCTATGGACGACGGCGGCTTGCCGTGGAGATGGTCCGCAACTGTCCAGCTGTCGAGTGGTCATGCGGGTCACTGTAGGTGTGGGATCTGACATGACCGCCGGCGCTACCGGGCGGTAACGTACCGGCGACACGTGCGACGAGACAGGGGAACGGATGACCGACACGATCGAGGGCCACGGCGGTGACCTCGCGCTCGCCACACTCCGGGCGTACGGGGTGACGGCGATGTTCACGCTGTCCGGCGGCCATGTCTTCCCGCTGTTCGACGCGGCGCACAAGACCGGTTTCCCGCTCTATGACGTCCGCCATGAGCAGTCCGCCGTGTTCGCCGCCGAGGCGGTCGCGAAGCTGACCCGGCGGCCCGGGCTCGCGGTGCTGACCGCCGGACCCGGCGTCACCAACGGCATCTCGGGCATCACGAGCGCGTTCTTCAACGCGGCGCCCGTCCTCGTGCTGGGCGGCCGGGCACCGCAGTTCCGCTGGGGCTCCGGCAGCCTGCAGGAGATGGATCACGTGCCGATCGTCGCCTCGATCACGAAACACGCCTCGACGATCCTGGCGACCGACGACGTACCGTCCGCCGTCGCCACCGCGCTGACCGCCGCGTTGACGCCGCACCGCGGGCCGGCATTCCTCGACCTGCCGCTCGAAGTGATCTACGGCTCGGGTGAGGCGACGATCCCGATCCCGGACATCCCGACGATCGAGCCCGATCCGAGCGATGTCGCGAAGGCCGCGGCGCTGATCGCCGCGGCGCAACAACCGGTCATCATCGCCGGATCCGATGTGTACGCCAGTGACGCGATCGCCGAGCTGCGCGAGGCGGCCGAGGCCATGGTCGTGCCGGTGTTCGCGAACGGCATGGGTCGCGGCGCGCTGCCGCCCGACCACCGACTCGCGTTCGCCAAGGCGCGCCGGGCCGCCCTCGGCAGCGCCGATGTCGTGGTCGTCATCGGGACGCCGCTGGATTTCCGGCTCTCGTTCGGCGACTTCGGCGATGCGCAGGTCATCCACATCGTCGACGAGCCGTCGCAGCGCGCGTCGCACATCACCCCGGCCTGCTCGCCGGCCGGTGACCTTCGCCTGACGTCTGTCGCAGATCGCTTCGTACACCGGCGATCGAGTCGACCACTCCGAGTGGGTGGAGGAGTTGCGGGCGGCCGAGGATGCGGCGAAGACGCTCGACGCCGAGAACATGCTCGCCGACTCGGACCCGATCAAACCGGCCCGCGTCTACGGCGAGTTGCGCAAGATCCTGGCACCGGATGCGGTCACGATCGGCGACGGCGGCGACTTCGTCTCGTACGCGGGCAAGTATCTGGAGCCGGCCACGCCAGGATCGTGGCTGGACCCCGGCCCGTACGGCTGCCTTGGCACCGGCCTCGGCTACGCCATGGGCGCCCGGGTGACCTACCCCGACCGGCAGATCTGCGTGCTGATGGGCGACGGCGCGGCCGGGTTCTCGCTGATGGACGTCGAGTCGCTCGTCCGGCAGAAGTTGCCGGTCGTGATGGTCGTCGGCAACAACGGGATCTGGGGCCTGGAGAAGCATCCGATGCGGGCTATGTACGGCTACGACGTCGCCGCCGACCTGCAACCCGACCTCGCGTACGACAAGGTGGTCGCGGCTCTGGGCGGCGCCGGGGAGACGGTCGGCAAGCCCGGTGACCTGGCCGGCGCGCTGCGCCGGGCCTTCGACTCCGGCGTGCCCTACCTGGTCAACGTGCTAACGGATCCCGCCGACGCCTACCCGCGCTCGGCCAATCTCGCCTGACCGACGTTGCTGGACGACGATCTTCGCCGCGCACTTTCGTCCGGCTTCGAGATCCGGGTCGATGCGGCGACCCCGATCGTTGGTGGCGACGAATGTCTGCTGTGGCACGTCACGGCGCCACGGCCACTGGTCGTGCGGGCCGCACCGTCGTGGCGGTCCGACGCCGAACTGCGCTGGGCGTACGGGGTCGCTGCCGCACTCCGGGCGTACGTGCCAGAGGTGGTCACGCCCGAGTCGGCGGCCATCGTGCGGTGGCGCGGTCGCGCGGTGACCGTCTGGCCGTACGTCCCGGGCCGGCATCTCGATCGTGAGCGGCCGGATGATCGTGCCGCAGCCGCACGGTTGCTGGCTCGCCTGCATCGGGCGGCACTGATGGTTGCCGATCCTGGGAACCGACCGCCGAACGATCCGGGTGGCCCGACGGATTGGCCACGGGCCGCGACGATCGACGGCATGGTGGATCACGAAGCTGGACGACACGCTGGCGTCGTGGCACGCCGGCGCCGGTGTCTCGGCGCCGCGCGGTCCTCTGCACGGCGATTTCTACCGCCGCAACCTCCTCGTCGGCGACGGTCCGCTGGCGCTGCTCGACTGGGACGAGGCTCGCATCGACGCGGTCTTGGTCGAGCTTGGCCTGGTCGGTGTGGGAGTTCTGCCACATCGGGTCGGCACTCGACCGGGACCGGGCGCGGCGAATTTCTCGCCGACTATCGGCGCGCCGGCGGTCCGCCGTACGACGTCGGGATGATCGTGCCGTTCATCCGTGAGCGGCTCAGGTGGGAGGTCGCACGATCTCGTGCCGCCGCGGCGGCGGGGGAGTATCACGACCTCGAGTACGAGGCCGGCGAGGTCTGCGCGTTCGCTTTGCTGCGCGACGTTGTGTTCGCCGAGCCCGCGCCCTAATTCCTACCGGGTCACGGCCAGTACGAGAGCCAGCAGCGCGAACGCGACCGCCGTCAGGGATAACGCGGGCAGCGCCCGCATGACCTCGGTCGGTTCGTGCCGATCGATCGCGTGGATCCGCTGCTGGGTCAGCCACATCTGCGCGAGCCACAGAAGAAGTGCCGCGGCGACCGCGATCGCGCCGAGCACCGTGAAGCTGTCCCGGGTAGCCAGCCGTACCGTCAGCAGCACGACGGCGGTGCTGGCCAGCGCCGTACGCCGCCAGGCCAGCCGGGTCCGCTCCGCGCTCGCGCCGTCCGCTCCGCTCCACATCGGTCCACGCTGGCCACCGGTCGGGACTTTCGTCATCGTTGGCCGGTCACTTCGTATGCCCGGGTAGCACGATCGCGACCAGGAGCGCGATCGACCCGACCCCCACGGCAACGGCAAGGATCGCGGGGAAGTGCGAAGCGGGCAGTGGTTTGCCGAGCCGCATCGCCCGCTCGCAGCGAGCCCAGTGATCGATCGCTCGAATCGCGATCACTCCGCCGAGCGCCATCAGAATGATCGCGAGCACCTCGCGCAGGTGCGGCACGTGCAACGGCGGCAGGAAGCCGGCGATCGCCAACCCGCCGCCGAGCAGCGCGAGACCGGTCCGGATCCACGCCAGGAACGTGCGCTCGTTGGCGAGCGAGAACCGGTAGTCGGGCGTCGTGCCGACCTCGCGGACCTCGTGCGGGTCGAACCATCGACGCACGTTCGTGAGCACAGCGTCATTATCGCCGTCGTGCGTTCGGACTCGTGCCGGGTGCGGATCTCGTGGACGAATATGCGCATATCTCCTGGTCGGATGCCGTCCGCCGGACAGGATGAAGCCATGACCGACTACAGCGATTCTGAGAAGCAGTCAATGCGCAATGCCGCCTACGGGGCGGTCTTCCTGGTTTCCAACGCCGAACCGGGCATGCTCGACATGGTCAAGGAGAGCTTCGCGGCGTCGAAGTCGTTCGCCACGGCGAGTGGCGACATGCAAGGCGTGTTCCGGGGGATGAGCATGCCGAGCGTCCCGAAGGGCAACCCGGCCGACCTCGAGGCCGGCGTGCTCAGCGAGTTGTCGAACTCGGTCAAGGCGCTGGAGCAGAAGGCGCCGGCCGATGCCGACGCGTACCGCCACATCGTGATCGATGCCTGTACCAACGCGGCGAAGGCGGCAAAGGGTGTGAGCGCGCCGGAGACGTCGATGTTGGGCAAGGTTTCTGCGGCGCTCGGCTCTTAGAGCTTTTGGCATTGGGCCTGGCCTGATCGACCCCGGCGCAGCGGTCAGGCTTGATCTACGCCGGGGTCGATCAGCCCAGGCAACCGTGCTGCTCAGCGGCGTCGTGCGTGAGGTTAAAGCTTTACGCGTGTACGTGGGAACGCGAACGGTTACGTGGCGTCGGCGCGCGTGCGACCGGGCGATCGGCTAGTTGCTTGGCTCTCGGCTGGGCTATTTCGGGGGGCGGGCGGGGGCGGGGTCGGAGATTGCGGCGAACAGTGCGCGGATTTCGTCGTGCACGCAGGCCTCGCGGATCTTCCCGCACGTGCAGAGATGGTCGGCCGGGGCCGGTCGGGCACGGTGGGCGACGGCCAGCGGAGGCGGCTCCGGGATCGAGGGTCCATGCGGATTCTCGGTGGGCTCGACGGACGACGCATGCCCGAAAAGCGGCGCGACTTGTGGTGGCATATCCGACACCTTCCGCTATGGTGCTTACGCTAGCGCGCTACACCGCGCTGGTGCCGTGACTTCATTCACGCGAGCCGTCTTCTCGCGACGCGACGTTACTGGCTAGTAACATTCGACTCAGTGGTCAGTCCCACACACCCAGAAGTTGACCGATGCGTCGGCGGGCAGAAAACTCGCGGACAGCGTCGTTGAATTGGGAGGTCGTCGAGCCGGGATGAATATCGTCGTACTCGTCAAGCAGGTGCCCGACTCCGGGTCGGAACGCAACCTGCGCAGTGACGACAAGACCGTCGACCGTGCGTCGGCGAGCAATGTGATCAACGAGATGGACGAGTACGCCATCGAAGAGGCGCTCAAGATCAAGGAAGCACACGGCGGCGAGGTCACCATCCTGACCATGGGTCCGGCGTCGGCGACCGAGTCGATCCGCAAGGCGCTGTCGATGGGACCGGACAAGGCGGTCCACGTGCAGCGACGACGCGTTGCACGGCTCGTGCACGCTCGCCACGTCGAAGGTGCTCGCCGCGGCGCTCGGCACGCTGGGCGCCGACATCATCATCTCGGGCGCCGAGTCAACCGATGGGCGCGTCCAGGTCATGCCGCAGATGCTGGCCGAGCGCCTCGGCATCGCCGCGGTGACCGGCGCGCGCAAGCTCACCATCGATGGCGACTCGCTGACCGCCGAACGGCAGACCGAGGAGGGCTTTGAGGTTGTCACGGCCTCGACGCCGGCGGTCGTGTCGGTCTGGGACACCATCAACGAACCGCGCTATCCGTCGTTCAAGGGCATCATGCAGGCCAAGTCGAAGCCGGTCACGGTGTTGTCGCTGGCCGATCTCGGTATCGCCCCCGACGAGGTGGGTTTCGCGGGCGCGTCCAGCACCGTCGTCGAGGCCACCAAGCGGCCGCCGCGCCAGGCCGGCCAGCGTGTCGAGGACTCCGGTGAGGGTGGCGTCGCGCTCGTTGAATTCCTGACCGCCGAGAAGTTCGTCTGAGTGGGGGCTGATCCGATGTCTGAAGTTCTCGTAGTCGTCGAGCACGCCGGCGGGGTGGCCAAGAAGGTCACGCTGGAGATGCTGACGCTGGCCCGCGATCTCGGAACGCCGGCCGCGGTCGTCTTCGGCGCGCCCGGCACCGCCGCCGCGATCACCGACAAGCTCGGCGAATTCGGCGCCGCCAAGGTGTACGTCGCCGAAAGCGAGGACATCGACGGTCATCTGGTGGCGCCGAAGGCGGCCATCCTGGCGAATCTCATCACGGCCGTGCAGCCGGCCGCCGTCCTGCTCGGCTCCACGCAGGAAGGCAAGGAGATCGCCGCTCGGGTCGCCGTGAAGCTCGACAACGGTCTGCTGACCGACGTGCTGTCGCTCGATGCGCGACGGCACCGCGACGCAGACCGTCTTCGCCGGCACGACGATCGTCAAGTCGCAGGTCAGTCGCGGTCTGCCGCTGGTGACCGTACGCCCGAACTCGCTCACGCCGACACCGGCGCCGGCGGCGGCCGAGGTCGAGACGCTCGACACGACGGTCGACGACTCGGCCAAGCTGGTGAAGATCGTCGAGCGTAAGGCCGAGCAGAAGGGCTCGCGTCCGGAGCTCACCGAGGCATCGATCGTCGTGTCCGGCGGCCGCGGCGTCGGCAGCGCCGACAACTTCAAGCTGGTCGAGGAGTTCGCCGATCTGCTCGGCGCGGCCGTCGGAGCCTCTCGCGCGGCGACCGACTCCGGCTTCTACCCGCATCAGTTCCAGGTCGGACAGACCGGTAAGACCGTGTCGCCGCAGCTCTACATTGCGCTCGGCATCTCCGGGGCGATCCAACACCGGGCCGGCATGCAGACGTCGAAGACGATCGTCGCGGTGAACAAGGACTCCGAGGCGCCGATCTTCGAACTGGCTGATTTTGGCGTCGTGGGGGATCTGTTCAAGGTCGTGCCGCAGGCCGAAGAGGAGATTCGTAAGCGTCGTTGATCTTGCGCTCTCGAAGCCCGGGCGCCCCTTACCCACTCGACTGGAAGACCGTTTTAGGTCTTCGTGGGCAAGCGGCGCCCGGGCTTCGTCGTGGGTGCGGTCCGTCGATCGCGTGGGGTTAGGGCTTTCGGGGGGTACGTGGCACGGAAGGTGGACGTGATAGCGATCTTGTGACGCTCAAGCACGTTAGTCGGTGCCGGATGAGCTCCTCCGCGATACAAGATCACGGATCCTCGGTGGGCGCGGCGACGAGCCGGCGCGGAAATGTACGGGAGGTGCGCGCGGCGCGCACGTAGAGTGGCCGGGTGTCACGGTCGGTGGGGCCGCCGAAGGGGCTGGAGATCAGGGTCGCGGACAAGAGCGACCTGGACTCGCTCGTGACCGCGATGGGGCAGTCCGACTTCTTCACCGACCGGATCGGGCGGACGCGGCAGGGCGCCGGCGAACTCCTCGTGGCATGGCTCGACGGCGAGGTCGTCGGTGACGTGTACCTGCTACCGCGAGGTCCACGAGGAGCCGGAGTTGCGGCGCGATTTTCCCGGCGTACCGCTGCTCAATCATTTGGAAGTGACCCCGGCCTGGCAAGGGCGCGGGATCGGGACGGCGCTGGTCCACGCTTGTGAGGCCACCGCTCGTGAGCGTGGCCACGACGTGCTGATCCTCGGCGTCGGGCTGGATAACCCGGACGCCAAGCGGCTCTACGAGCGTCTCGGGTACGTCGACTGGGGACGCGGTCCGGTCGTCACCCGCTGGACCGAGCCGGACGGTGCCGGCGGCGTCCGGTACGTGTCGCTGGACATGGATGTGATGGTGCGGTCGATGGCGGCGCCCCCGATCAATGCGTGGGCGCCGTGGCACCCGCGCGTGATCGCCGACCGGTTGGCCCACGTCGACCGGCCCTGGCACGTCGCCGGCGGCTGGGCGCTCGAACTGTGGCGCGGCGATCACGACCTCGGCCCGCTGCGCGATCATGACGACCTGGAGATCGCGATCCCGCGCGCCGCCTATCCGACGTTTGCCGCCGCCTTCGGCGACCTCGACCTGTACGGCGTGCGTGCCGGCGCCGTCTGGCCGCTACGTGGCGCGAATCCGAGGGGGCACGTACGGCAGGTCTGGGTCGCCGAGGGCGGTCGTTACCGTACGGACCTGTTCCTCGAGACCGGCGGCGACCGTACGTGGATCTTCCGGCGCGACGACCGCATCCGCCGCCCGATGGGCCGAATGGTCGCGCATACCCGCGACGGCGTGCCGTACCTTCGCCCGGAGGGCGTCCTGCTCTACAAGGCGAAGGCGCGGCCACCCGGCCCAAGGACCAGGCCGATTTCGAGGCGGTGGCCCCCGATCTCGACGCCGAGTCCGCGCGGTGGCTCGTCGACGCGCTGTCCACGGCCTATCCCGGTCATCCGTGGATCGTGGCGCTGCAATCCGTCGCCATTCGGTAAGGGGCGTTGGGCCGGCAAACGACGCCTGACGGCGGATAGGCTGTGGGGTGATGGCTTACTTTGATCACGCCGCGACGACCCCGATGCTCGACGAGGCGCTGGAGGCGTACGTTTCCGCAGCGCGCGAGGTCGGCAACGCGTCATCCCTGCATGCACCCGGCCGCCTCGCCCGGCGGCGGGTCGAGGAGTCACGCGAGTCCATTGCGGCCGCGCTCGGCGCCCGTCCGTCCGAGGTGATCTTCACTAGCGGCGGTACGGAGGCCGACAACCTCGCCGTGAAGGGCATCTTCTGGGCCCAGCGCGATGCGGCCGACCGTCGCAACCGGATCGTGGCGAGCAGCATCGAACATCACGCCGTGCTTGATTCGGTCGAGTGGCTCGCGCGGCATGAGGGCGCACAGATTAGCTGGGTGCCGGTCGACGGTGTCGGGCGAGTCCAACCCGAGGCGCTGCGCGACGCACTCGGCGACGCCGGGGATGTCGCGCTCGTCACGACCATGTGGGCCAATAACGAGATCGGCACCGTACAGCCCGTGCCGGCCCTGGCCACGGTGGCCGCGGAGGCGGGCGTGCTGATGCACACCGACGCCATCCAGGGAGTCGGTCAGGTGCCGGTGGACTTCGCCGCATCCGGGGTGGCCGCGATGTCGGTGACCGGGCACAAACTCGGCGGCCCGGTCGGCGTGGGCGCGCTGCTGCTTGGCCGGGACATCGCCTGCACACCGCTGCTGCACGGAGGGGGGCAGGAGCGCGACGTCCGTTCCGGCACGCTGGACGTCGCCGGCATCGTCGCGTTCGCCGTCGCCGTCGAGTCGAGCGTGAAACGACAGCAGGAATATGCGGCGACGGTGTCATCGCTCCGGGACGAGCTGGTGGCGCGGATCCGGGCAGCGGTTCCGGATGCGCTGTTCAACGGCGACCCGATCGACCGCCTGCCGGGCAATGCCCATTTCTCGTTCCCGGGCTGCGCCGGCGACGCACTCCTGCTGCTGCTCGACGCGGCCGGGATCGCGTGCTCGACCGGTTCGGCCTGTTCGGCCGGCGTCGCCCAGCCCTCGCACGTCCTGCTGGCGATGGGGGCCGACGATGACCGGGCCCGCTCGTCGCTTCGGTTCACCCTCGGCCATACGTCGACCTCGGCCGACATCGACGAATTGCTCGCGGTCCTGCCCGGTGCGGTCGAGCGGGCGCGTAGGGCGAACCGGCCGTCGCCGACACGCTGAATCTCCGGTCGACGTCGGGGAGCCGAACGGACCGACTTCGGCGTGAGGATCGCAACGGTCGCCACGCACGGCGGCCGGTGCCGGGCAGCGGCTACGCTTGGCCGCATGCGTGTGCTGGCGGCAATGAGCGGTGGAGTCGACTCTGCCGTGGCCGCCGCCCGCGCCGCCGCGGCCGGTCATGACGTGACCGGAGTCCACCTGGCGCTGTCGCGTAACCCGCAGACCTATCGATCCGGTGCCCGTGGCTGCTGCACGCTCGAAGACGCCCGCGATGCCCGGCGGGCCGCCGACGTCATCGGCATCCCGTTCTACGTCTGGGACATGGCCGAGCAGTTCCACGCGAACGTCGTGGATGACTTCGTCGCCGAGTACGCGGCCGGCCGTACGCCCAATCCTTGCCTGCGCTGCAATGAGAAGATCAAGTTCGCCGCGGTACTCGACCGCGCCGTCGCTCTGGGTTTTGACGCCGTGGTGACCGGCCACCATGCCCGGCTCGGTGCGGATGGACTATTGCGGCGCAGCGTCGACCTCGGCAAGGATCAGTCGTATGTGCTCGCCGTGTTGACCCGCGCCCAGCTCGACCGATCCATCTTCCCGCTCGGTGACTCGACCAAGGCGCAGGTGCGGGCCGAGGCCGCGGCGCGTGGCCTGGCCGTCGCGGACAAGCCGGACTCGCATGACATTTGCTTCATCGCCGATGGCGACACCCAGGCATTCCTCGATCGCCGCCTGGGCGAGACGCCCGGCAACATCGTCGACGGCGCGACCGGCGCCGTGCTGGGTCACCACGCCGGCGCGCACGGCTACACGATCGGGCAGCGCAAGGGCTTGCGGCTCGACCGACCGGCGGCGGATGGCCGGCCGCGCTATGTGCTGTCGATCACGCCGGTCACCGAACACTGTCACGGTCGGTCCCGTCGAAGCGCTCGACGTCACCGTGATCACCGCCGAGCGCCCGGTGTGGACGGGCATGCGCCCGCCGGACGAGCCGGCGCGCGCGGACGTGCAGATGCGCGCCCACGGCGAAACGACGTCCGCGCACGTTGCGGTCGCGCCGGACGGAACGCTGGTGACCACGTTGGATTCGCCGGTACGGGGGATCGCCCCCGGCCAGGCCATCGTGGCCTATCGACCCGACCCGGACGGCGATGTCGTGCTCGGATCGGCCACGATCGCCCGGGCGGATCACCCGTCCGCGGTCACGCCGTGACCGAGCGGTTTGCGTGGTCGCCCGGCTCCGCGACGGGCATCGGTTCGCTGCCGGGGACCGACATCGCGGAGGCGGTCAAGACCGTGCTCGGCGAGTTGCCGGATCTGCCGTACCTGCCCGAGCTGCCGGCCCGGGGCCCGGGCGCGGACATGATCGGCCGGAGCGCAGGGCTGCTCGTCGAGATGCCGGTCGAGCTCTACGCATCGCGGTGGCGGATCGCGTCTCACGCCGGCCGGGATCTCCGGCGCACCCGTGATCTGTGGGATCGCGACATCGATGCGTTGACCGAGGCGGCCGCCGGCCTCGATGGTGCCGTCAAGCTGCAGGTCGCCGGTCCGTGGACGCTGGCCGCCTCGATCGATCTGCCGATCGGCGGCCGGCTGCTGCGCGATCCCGGCGCCGTCCGGGATCTGACCGCCTCGCTGGCCGAAGGTCTGGCCAGGCACGTCGCCGACGTACGAGCCCGGCTGCCGTACGCCCGGGTGCTCGTACAGATCGACGAGCCGTCGCTGCCGGCGGTGCTGGCCGGTCACGTACCCACCGAAAGCGGATACGGGACGCTGCGTGCGGTCGACGCGAGCCTCGCGCGGTCGGCGCTGGCCGATGTCGTGGCGGCGGCCGGTGTCCCGGCGGTCGCTGCACTGCTGCGCCGCGGACGCGCCGCTCGGCCTGTTCCGCGACGCCGGGGCCGTCGCCGTGTCCGTGGACCTTGATCTGCTGGACCTGCGACAAGCCGGTGCGCTGGACGCACTCGGCGAGGTTCTGGATGCCGGTGTCGGCCTCTTCGCCGGAGCGGTGTCGACCGCGGTCGACGAGGCCGTGCCCGACGTCGGCGTCAGTCGCCGAGCGCGTCAAGGATCTCTGGCGCACGCTCGGCTTCGCGACGAACGATCTGGCCGAGCAGGTCGTCATCACGCCCGCTTGCGGGCTCGCGGCGGTGTCGGACGAGCGCTCCCGGGCTGTCACGACGGTGTGCCGGGAGGCCGCGAAACGGCTCGCGGACTTGTAGTCGAGTCCGCGCGGTGCGCCGCGTTCCGAATCCAGCGGCGGCTGTCCCGAGATGTCGGCCCGGCGCGCTAGCCTGCGATCATGCGAGCGAAGGCCGACGTACCCGAATCTGCTGATCTGCCGCTGCCGGTGCCGGTGCCGGTGCCGGTGCCGGTGCTGGTGCCGCGGCCGACTCGGCCGAGGCGGCCGCCGAGGTCGCCGACGCGGTCGGCGAGGTGACGGCCGCGCAAGAGGCACGCGCCGGCAAGGATCCGACGCCCGAGGCGCGGGCTCGACATGCCGCGCATCGCGACCGAGTTGGACGAGCACCAGTATCGGTATTACGTCCTCGACCAGCCGACGACATCCGACGCCGAGTACGACACGCTGATGCGCGAGCTGACCCGGCTCGAAGAGGAGTTCCCGGCACTCCGAACGCCCGTCTCGCCGACGCAGCGGGTCGGCGGCGGCGACTACACGAACATGTTCGCCTCGATCGCGCATGCCGAGCCGATGCTGAGTCTGGACAACGTGTTCATGTCGATGGCCACCTGGCCGCGTGGGCGGCACGTGCCGAGCGCGACGCGGGTGGTCCGGTGCATTTCCTGTGCGAGCTGAAGATCGATGGGCTCGCGATCAACCTGACCTACGAGAAGGGTCGGCTCGTGTCCGCGGCGACCACCCGCGGCGACGGGCGCACCGGCGAAGACGTCACCGCCAACGTCCGCACGATGCGCGACGTGCCGGATCGGCTGCACGGCGACGATGTGCCCGAGTTGGTCGAGATCCGCGGCGAGATCTACTTCCCGCTCGCCGCGTTCGCCGACCTGAACGCGGCGCTTGTCGAGGCGGGCGACAAGCCGTACGTGAACCCGCGCAACTCCGCCTCCGGCAGCCTTGCGGCACAAGGATCCGCGGGAGACCGCACAGCGTCCGCTCCATCTGATCGTGCACGGCGTCGGGCGCCCGCCGTGGCTTCACCGTCACGTCGCAATCGCAGGCGTACGAGGCGATCAAGCGCTGGGGCCTGCCGACGAGCGACCGGTGGCGCGTCGTGTCCGACCTCGCCGACGTGCAGCGATACGTCGCGGAGTATGCGACCAAGCGGCACTCGCTCGAGCACGATATCGACGGCGTCGTGGTGAAGGTCGACGAGGTCTCGATCCAGCGCCGCCTCGGCTCGACCAGCAGTGCGCCGCGGTGGGCGATCGCGTTCAAATACCCGCCGGAAGAGGTCAACAGCAGCTGATCGCGATCCGGCTCGGCGTCGGCCGGACCGGCCGGATCACGCCGTTCGCCGAGATCGAACCGGTCCATGTCGCCGGATCCACGGTCACGTTCGCGACGCTGCACAACGCGAACGAGGTCAAGCGCAAGGGCGTCCGGATCGGCGACATCGTTCGTCGTACGCAAGGCCGGTGACGTGATCCCGGAGATCCTCGGCCCGGTCGCCGACCGTCGGACGGCACCGAGACCGAGTTCGTAGATGCCGACGCACTGCCCGTCCTGCGGCACGCTGCTGGCGCCGGCGAAGGAAGGGCGACGTCGACATCCGCTGCCCTAACGCGCAGCATTCTGCCCGGCCCAGATTCGGGAGCGGGTGCTATTACCTCGCTGGGCGCAACGTGTTCGACATCGAGGCGCTGGGCTACAAGGCCGCCGCCGCGCTCGTCGACGACCACGTGTCACGACGAAGGAGACCTGTTCGCGCTCGATGCGACCAAGCTTTCGCAGAGCGCGTTCTTCACCAATCAGGATGGTGCGCTAAGCGCCGGATCGACGCGCCTGCTGGCGCTGCTCGACGACGCGAAGCAGCGTCCCCTGGCCCGGGTCATCACAGCGCTGTCGATCCGCCACGTCGGACCGATCGGCGGCGGTGGCGCTCGCTCGAGAGTTCGGTTCGCTGGACGCGATCGCCACTGCTCCGGCCGAGGAGCTCGTCCGGGCGAACGGGGTCGGTCCGACGATTGCCCAGGCCGTCGTCGAGTGGTTCGGCGTCGACTGGCACCGGGCGATCGTCGACGAAATGGCGCGCCGCGGGCGTACGGATGGCGGAGGAGCGCGTCGACGCCGGTCCGCGGCCGCTCGACGGTGTCACCGTTGTCGTCACCGGATCGCTGGTCGACTTTTCCCGGGACGAGGCGAGCGAGGCGATCGCCAGTCGCGGCGGCAAGGTCTCGGGCAGTGTGTCGAAAAAGACGGGATTTGTTGTGGTCGGCGAATCGCCAGGCTCGAAATATGACAAAGCGGTTGAATTGAACGTGCCTATTCTCGACGAAGACGGACTTCCGGGTGCTTTTGGCGGACGGACCGGATGCCGCTCGCGAACGGGCACATCACGACTGACGATATCCGTATGAAACCGTCACGACAATCGCCGAGGATGCCTGATTTATCCCAGCTATCGGCCTTTGTATCGACTCTGTCACGACACTCGCCGATTTACGCAAATCCGGTCTGATCGGCCTATCGTATTGTTCCGGGCCGCGTACGGGCGGGCGGGCCGCAAGACGGACATCGTGTCGTGCGGCGCATGCGGTCCCGAGCTGCGAAGGCTCAGCGCATGACGTGACGGTGAAGATCGAGTGCCGGGTGGGAGGTGGCGATGTATTCGCCGGCGCTTCGTAACAGCGCGCCGCCGGAGCGGGAGAAGGCGTTCTTCGGATACGTCGCCCTCGTCTGGGCCGTGGCGCTCGCGATCGTCATCCCGGCGTTGCCCGAGTTGCGCCACGTTCCGGCCCACTCGCCGGCGACCTACTGGCTTCTGGCCGTACTCGCGGTGGTGGCCGACCTGCGACCGTTCCCACCGCCCGGTGGTCAGCGCTCGGTCGTGTTTCCGTCCATCTGTTTCACCTTCGCGATCCTGCTCATGTGGGGCTTCGCAGCGGCGGTGGTCGTACAGACCGCGGCCGTCGT
Source organism: uncultured Actinomycetota bacterium (assembly GCA_963818495.1). Classification (GTDB taxonomy): domain Bacteria; phylum Actinomycetota; class Actinomycetes; order Mycobacteriales; family Micromonosporaceae; genus DASQPR01. The sequence goes on along the minus strand of CAWFSH010000008.1, from coordinate 454,331 downwards.
CGCGTCCGCGGTGCGGATGCAGCACCGGCCCGTGGCGGGCTGCCTTCAACGCCGCGCAGTACGCGATCGCGTTCGGGGCCGCCGCCTTGGTCCTGCTGGCTTCGAAGGGCCAACCATTCGCCCCTGGTGGTTCGCCAGGCTGGACGGACGTCGGTCTGGCGCTCGCCGCGGCCGGTGTCTGGTTCGTCGTCAACAACGTGCTCGTGACGACCGCCGTGGCCCTGCGGTTCGGTGGATCCTGGTGGCGGGCGCTCGGTGAGAACCTCGCCGATGACGCGCTGACGACCGGTTCGCTACTCATGCTGGCGCCGGTGCTGGTCGGCACGACGCGAGCCAGCGCCGCGCTGATCCCCCTAGTGATCGTCCCGCTGCTCGCGGTGAACCGGATGGCGCGCCTGTCGAGCGAGCAGAACCGGGCCGCCCGGACCGACCCGCTGACCCGGCTCGCGAACCGCAAGGCGCTGCAGATCGAGGTCGGCGACCATGTGAACGCCTCCGCCCGCCGGGCGTCGGTGGACGACCGGGAGCACCGGTTCGCGCTCATGATCCTCGACATCGACCGCTTCAAGTACGTCAACGACGCGCTCGGCCACGCGGTCGGCGATCGGCTGCTCGTGGAGATCTCGCAGCGGATCGACCGCGCCGTGCCGGACGGCAACCTGGTGGCCCGGCTGGGCGGCGACGAGTTCGCGATCGTGGCGCCCGAGATCGACAACCTCGACGACGCGCGTGCGGCCGCGAGCGCGATCGCCGGGGTGCTGTCGGTCCCGGTGGTCCTCGACGGTATGACGCTCGACGTGGGTGGATCGATCGGCATCGCGATCTTCCCGACACACGGTGAAGACTTCGAGACCCTGCTGCGCCATGCCGACGTGGCGATGTACGACGCGAAGGCCCGAGGCGACGCGGTGGCCGTCTACGCGCCCGAGGTTGACCACAATTCGCCGGACCGGTTGAGCCTGCTGGCCGACCTGCGGCTCGCATTGGAGAACACCGAGTCGAGCGAGGTCATGTTCTATTACCAGCCCCAGGTCGAGATGGCGACCGGGGCGGTGGTCGGGGTGGAGGCGCTGCTGCGCTGGCACCACCCGCACAAGGGGCTGATCGATCCGGAGGAACTTATCCGCGTCGCCGAACACAGCGGTGTCATGCGAATGCTGACACTGCGCGTCGTCGACGACGTGGTCGGGCAGCTGGCGAAGTGGCGCGCCAACGGTCTGACGATGCGGGCCGCGATCAACGTAAGCGTCCGCGATCTGCACACCGGCGAGGTGGTCGATCGCCTTGTCGAGCAGCTCGACCATCACCACATCTCGGCGGAGCACGTACAGATGGAGATCACCGAGGGTGCCCTGATGGCTGACCCGCGGCGCGTGCTCGCCACCCTGCAACGCCTGGACAAACTCGGCGTGGCGCTGTCGCTGGACGATTTCGGCACCGGGTATTCGTCGATGCAGCATCTGCGCCGGCTGCCGCTGTCGGAAGTGAAGATCGACCGCTCGTTCGTGCTGGGAATGGCCGATGACCCGGATGACGACGCGATCGTTCGGTCGATGATCGACCTCGCCGGCGCCCTGAATCTCCGCGTGGTTGCCGAGGGCGTCGAGGACGACCGTACGCGCCGGCTGCTGGTCGGCGCCGGCTGTCACGTCGCGCAGGGGTGGTATTACGCACGGCCGATGCCGGCCGACGAGCTGGCGTCGTGGCTTGCCCGCTACCGGCCGCCGGAGCAGTTCGCATGGCCGGTGACCGATCGCGCCCGCGACGACGACATCGCCTAGCCACCAGACCGTCGGCCAGCCGCGAGTCGGGACGGGCGGCCGCGCGAAATTCGCGAGCGCCGGCAAATAGACTCGACTTCGGTCAGCGCACACCAGCGCCACAAGCGTCCCGCGAGGCGCACGAGCATCAGCGAGGTCACGGCATGTCGGCCATCTCCCGTGCGGAGGTCGCGCATCTGGCGCGGCTCGCCCGGCTCGACGTCACGGACGACGAGCTGGACGTGTTCTCCGGTCAGCTCGACGTGATCCTGTCATCGATTGCCCGCATCAGTGAGGTCGCGGCGGCCGACATCCCGCCGACATCGCACTCGGTGCCGCTGGAGAACGTGTTCCGTGATGACGTCGTCGTGCCCGGCCTCACCCGTGAGGAGGCGCTCGCCGGCGCTCCGGACACCGCCGAAGATCGCTTCCGTGTGCCGCGGATCCTGGACGAGGAGTAGCCGTGAGTGAGCTGACCACGAAGACCGCCGCCGAGTTGGGCCGGCTTATCGCCGCTGGCGAGACGAGCGCGGTCGAGGTTGCCCAGGCACATCTCGACCGCATCGCCGCCGTTGACGATCGCGTCCACGCGTTCCTGCACGTGGACGCCGAGGGCGCGCTCGCCGCCGCGACCGCGGTCGACATCCGTCGCGCCGCCGGTGAGGCGCTGCCGCCGCTTTCCGGCGTACCGGTTGCGCTCAAAGACGTGCTGACCACCAAGGGCGTGCCGACGACCAGCGGATCCAAGATCCTGGAGGGCTGGCGACCGCCGTACGACGCCACGATCGTCGAGCGGCTGCGCGCCGCCGGTCTCGTGATCCTCGGCAAGACGAACATGGACGAGTTCGCCATGGGCTCGTCGACGGAGTATTCGGCGTACGGACCGACGCACAACCCGTGGGATCTCGCGCGGATTCCGGGCGGCTCCGGCGGCGGATCGGCGGCCTCGCTTGCCGCGTACGAGGCGCCGCTGGCGATCGGGTCGGACACCGGTGGTTCGATCCGCCAGCCCGGTGCGGTCACCGGGACGGTCGGCGCGAAGCCGACGTACGGTGGCACGTCGCGTTACGGCCTCATCGCATTCTCGTCCAGTTTGGACACGCCGGGACCGTGCGCGCGGACCGTGGAGGACACCGCGCTGCTACATGCGATCGTCGCCGGCCACGATTCCCGCGACTCGACGTCGATCCCGGTTCCCGTGCCGGACGTCGTCGCGGCCGCGCGCCAGGGCGCCTCGGGCGACCTGTCCGGCGTACGCATCGGTCTGGTCAAGGAGTTCGCCGGCGAGGGCGGGGAGTCCGGTGTGATGGCCGCGTTCCGCGATGCCGTCGACACGTTCGCCAAGCTCGGCGCCGAGATCGTCGAGGTGTCCTGCCCGCACTTCGAGTACGCGCTGCCGGCCTACTACCTGATCGCGCCGAGCGAGTGCTCGTCCAACCTGGCGCGCTTCGACGGCGTACGGTTCGGACTCCGCAAGGGTGACGACGGCGCCCGCTCGCTCGAGGAGGTCATGTCGATCACGCGCGACGCCGGCTTCGGTCCGGAGGTCAAGCGCCGGATCATCCTCGGCACGTACGCGCTCTCGTCCGGCTACTACGACGCCTACTACGGGCAGGCTCAGAAGGTCCGGACGCTCATCACCCGCGACTTCACCGCCGCGTTCGAGAAGGCCGACGTCCTCGTCTCGCCGACCACGCCGTTCGTCGCGTTCCCGTTCGGCTCGCGCACGAACGATCCGTACCAGATGTATCTCGCAGACCTCTTCACGATCCCGAGCAACCTTTACGGCGGGCCGGCCGTGTCGGTCCCGTGCGGGCTGTCCGAGGGGTTGCCGGTCGGCCTGCAGATCATGGCCCCGACGCTCGCCGACGATCGGATGTATAGGGTGGCCGCCGCGCTCGAAACGGTAGTCGGATCCCTCACCCCGCCCACGCTGGCGGCGGGGTGAGGTTGCCGGCCCCGCTCGCCGGCAAGCTCGGCCTCAAGCCGGGACGACAAGCGGTGGTCTTCAACGCGCCGGACGGCGCCATCGAGGCACTCGACCCGCTTCCGGACGGCGCGAGTGTGACGGCCGAGGCGGGTGAGACGCCGGCCGACGTGGTTGTCGTCTTCGTGCGCGACGCCGCGGAGGTCGAGGCCTGGGTGGCGAAGGCCGCCGCCGCGGTGGGGCCGGGAGGCCGGCTCTGGGTCGTCTATCCCAAGGGCGGAAAGTCCGCGGGTACGGACATCAACCGCGACATCCTCCATCAATGCCTCGGCGAGCGCGGGCTGACCGGGGTGGCGATGGTCTCCTACGACGACCGATGGTCGGCGATGCGGTTCCGTACCGGCTGAAGAAGATCTTGGGCGCGAGCTATCGCGAGCGCCAACCGGGGTCGCGACCGAACCCACCGAGCAGCCGGTCCTGCGGATCGTCACTGGACACGGCGACGCGCGGCCCGATGGCTCCGCCGGCGCGATAGTCGGCTTCGCGGTCGGCAAACCAGTCCGCGATGCCGGCCACGACCTCCGGATCGAACTGTCGGTCGCCGTCGGTCGCCGCGGCCAGGTCCCACGCGTGGATCAAATGATCGGCGGCGAGCTGGTAGAGGTACTCGCGAGCCGGAAAGTCGCCGAAAGACAGGTGCACGATCTGGCTCGGATCGGTCTGCGCCGCGGCATCGGTGGCCTCGCGGCTCGCCATAGCGAACGCGCCGACCGGGTCGTCGCGCAGCAGGTCGCCCTCGAACCGGTCGCCGATCTCGGCGACGGTCGCGCCGGCCAACATCGGCGTGGTCCATTTGTCTTCGTAGGTCAGGTGGTTCACCAGGGCTCGAACCGTCCACTCGGTGCACGGCGTCTGGGCCGACCAGGCGCCCGATCCGGCAGAGTCGATGCCATCGACGCGGGCGGCGAATTCGGCTACCGCCCGCCGGTGCAGTTCGGATGCATCCATGCCCGACAGTGTGCACTCCGATCGAGGCCGGTGCACCGGATCTGGCCCGCTCCTCGCCACTTGATTTTGGCTGCCAGCGACGGCTGCCAGCGACGGCTGCCAGCGACGGCTGCCGGCGGCGCGGACGGCCCCACCGCACATAGCGGCGGGGCCGGGCGTTGACGCCGGGGGTTACTGAGCGCTAGTCGCGGGACGCCGACGATTTGCTCTTCCAGGACATCGGGCCCGGAAGGTCAACGCGCTGAGCCCGCGTACGGGAGTTCCACGACCACTTGCCGATCTTGATGCTCCACGAGGACATCCCGCGTCGGCCGAAGTTCAGATGCAACGGCCCCAGCCGGACGATCTTTCGAAACATCAACGGCATCGCAACCACTCTCCTTGTCCTGCCATGTGTCCGCTCGGCCAGCCGTTGGTCGGCCGGACGGCGCTCGCGTCACAAATGCCACACGAGCACCGCGGGTATTCCCCGGGCGCACGCGTTTCAACCCGAAACCGATGCGTCGATCCGTCGGGGCGCCGATTAGGCTGTGCCGGTGAGTACTACGAGCGCGCCGATCACGTACGAGGACGTCACCGAGCGGTACGAGCCGGTCATCGGCCTCGAGACGCACGTGGAACTCGGCACCAACACGAAGATGTTCTGCGGCTGCCCGACGGATTTCGGTGCCGAGCCCAACACCCAGATCTGCCCGGTCTGCCTGGGCCTGCCGGGGTCGCTGCCGGTCGCCAACCGGGCCGCGATCGAGGCGACGATCCGGATCGGCCTCGCGCTGAACTGCTCCATCGCGCCGTGGGGGCGGTTTGCCCGCAAGAACTACTTCTACCCGGACATGCCGAAGAACTTCCAGATCAGCCAGTACGACGAACCGCTGTGCATCGACGGATTCCTTGACGTGGATGTGGACGGGCGCACCGTACGGGTCGGCATCGAGCGCGTACACCTCGAGGAGGACACCGGCAAGACGCTGCACATCGGCGGCTCGACCGGTCGCATCCACGGCGCCACCGAGTCGCTCGTCGACTACAACCGTGCCGGGATTCCGTTGGTCGAGGTCGTCACGAAGCCGGTCCCCGGCACGGGTGCACTCGCGCCGCTGGTCGCCCGGGCGTACGTGACCGAGCTGCGGGATGTGATCCGTACGCTCGGCGTCTCCGACGTACGGATGGAGCAGGGCTCGCTGCGGTGTGACGTGAACACGTCGCTGAACCGGGCGGGCGAGCCGTGGGGCACCCGTACGGAGACGAAGAACGTCAACTCGCTGCGCAGCGTCGAGCGGGCCGTACGCAGTGAGATGATCCGTCAGGCCGCCGTGCTCGATTCCGGCGGCCGGGTCATCCAGGAGACGCGGCACTTCCACGAGGACACCGGCAAGACGACCTCGGGCCGGAGCAAGGAAGAGGCGACCGACTACCGCTACTTCCCGGAGCCCGACCTCGTTCCGATCGCGCCCGATCCGGCATGGATAGCCGAGTTGAAGGCGTCGCTGCCGGAGCTGCCGCGTGACCGACGGCGGCGGCTACAGCGCGACTGGGGTCTGTCCGACCTCGACATGCAGTCGGCCACGAATGCCGGCGCGGTCGAGCTGATCGAGCAGACGGTCGCGGCCGGCGCCACGCCCGAGGCGGCCCGCAAGTGGTGGCTCGGCGAGCTGTCCCGTCACGCCAACGCGACCGAGACGGATCTGGCCGCGGTCGGCGTGACGCCGGCCGACGTCGCCGAGCTGCAGCAGCTGGTCGACAGCGGCAAGTTGACCGACAAGTTGGCCCGGACGGTGCTCGACGGTGTGATCGCCGGAGAGGGCACGCCGACCGAGGTCATGAAGGCGCGCGGAATCGAGGTCGTGTCCGATACCGGTGCGCTCACCGCGGCCATCGATGCCGCGATCGCCGCGAACCCGGACGTGGTCGCGAAGGTCCGCGACGGCAACCTGAACGTGGCCGGCGTGCTGATCGGTGCGGTGATGAAGGCGACGAAGAATCAGGCCGACGCGAAGACTGTTCGCGAGATGATCATTTCGCGGCTGACGTCCTAGCGGCATAGGTGGGGCCGGCTCACGCACGGCCGGTGCCGCTCGCCCTACTGGCCGCCGGGGGAGGACGTGCTCGGTGCGGGCAATGGCGGGGCGGTGGGGGGAGTGTCGGCCGAGATGAGGTGCCGGTCGAGCGTCACCTGCGATTCGCCCGTGCCGCCGAGGGTGATCTGGTCGTACGCCTGAAGCGTGTGTGACGTGTCGAAGTAGAGCACGGACATCTCCAGCGGCGTCGGCGTCTCGCCCTGTAGGCCGCGCAGGCCGGCGCCGCCGGTCGATCCCTCGACCAGCATCAGCGTCTTCTGCTCGCCGGTGACCGGCGGCAGGTATTCGGTTTCTCGATGATGGAGATGGCCGGCGAGCACCAGCGGGACGGTCCCGGACAGCGGCGGCGCCGACGCCGGATCGTGTACGAGCGCGATATCGACGGGTGAGCCGTGCCCCCGGATCGTGTCCGCGAGCACCTCGCCCGACGCGAACACTGGGTCGGCGACCGAGTTCGGTTGCTTCTCGTTCTCGGTTTCCTTGTCCGGCGTGAATCGTGGGTCGCCGATGCCCGCGATGGTCAGGCCCTTGACCGTCGTGATCGAGTTCTCCAGCACGATCGCGTTCTTCTGGCGGGCGACCGCCCGCGCGGTGATCTGCGAGTCGTGATTGCCGCGGATGTAGACGTACGGCACGCCTGAGCTTGCCGATCGGGTCGACGAACGACGACTCCATCTGGCGTCCCCCAGTCGTTGATGTCGCCGGTGTCGATCACCACGTCGATGTGGAACTGGGCCACGGCGGTCGAGATCACCGACCACGCAGCCGGGTTCAGATGCAGGTCGGAGATGTGCAGCACCCGGATCGTGTCCGGACTCGGCTGAAAGACCGGCAGCGTGCTCACGGTCGAGTAAAGCCGGCTGACGTTCGTGACCAGACCCTGCAACTCGACGCGGTAGGCATCGAACTGGTTCGCGATCGTGCGCGCGTCACCGACCACCGCCGGCGCGTTGGCGAGCAGACCCTGGTAGCGCGGCTCTTCGATGGCCTGCGGTCGAAACGACCCGAGAGCGATCGCCCCTGTGCCGAGCACGAGCGCGAGCGACAGACCGCCGCAGATCGCCACCCTGCGCATCCGGCGGAAGACGAGACCGGCGAGGAGCATGGAGCCGAGCATCGCAACCGCCGCGCTCTGGATGAGCAGACGCGAGACGCCGTCCTCGAGCTGTGGAAGGGCCGAGTCGCTGGCTTGCCGGACGCTCTGCGGATCCTGCAGGAACCGCTTCGCGCGCGCCTCGTCGAGGCTGTCGAGCCGGACGTTGAGCCGCCCCGGGCCGTCGTGCGTGGCGACCTGCAGCGAGCCGAGCGGCGGAATCTCGACGTTTGTGCCGCCGGATACCGACGGCTGCAAAGCGAACGTCGCGCTGAACGGTCCGACCTCCTGCTGCACATGGCCGACGAGGCGCAGCGCCACGCCCGTGCCGACCAGCGTCACCGCGAGGACGGCCAAGTCAGGCCGAGCCTGCGCAATCCGACATGTCCGCGCCGGCTGCCCGCTCCGATGGCCTTGCGCTCAACGCGTGCCCGGGTACGGGTGACTGAGCCGTACGCGTACGCGGCCGACCGCCGTACGCGCCCACCCGATCAAACGCCCGCGCTGCCCAGCCATCCGACAATCATGCCCGCGATCACGTCAACTAACCGCCCATTCCCGCCCCGCCCGGCGGTTCGCCCGAGTTACCCGCATCACCCCGAGGACGTGGCCGGTGCTACCACGGTCACGTGTCCGTACCACGGTTCTGTGAAAGCTCTAACCCGCACCGCGCGCGGACCGCAGACTGCACCCGCAAACCGAGCCGTTACGACTTCCCCGCCCCCGCATCGGCGACAACCACCTGGATGATCTGATCGTCATCGGCCGACGGCTTACCGTGACCGTCGGTGTTCGACGTCATGATCCAGAGCGATCCGTCCGGGGCGGCGACGACGGTCCGGAGGCGGCCGAAACTCTTCACGAGGCTCGCCTGTGGTGCGCCGAAGACCGCGCCGTTCGCGGTCAGCTGCATCAGCCACACGCGCTCGCCGGTCAGGCACGCGGTGGCCAGGATGTTCTGTACGAGGGCGACGCCGGCGCAGTCGGCCTGCGCGGCGGGGAGCGTCTGGATCGGCGGGGTCGCGGACTCGCTCGCGGAGCCGCCGGTCGCCGGCCATCCGTAGCTGCCGCCGGAGTGGATGGCCAGCAGGCCGTCGGTCGCGGTCGCCGCGTCGACGGCGTAGAGATGACCGGTCGGATCCCAGTCGAAGCCCTGCACGTCGTGCAGTCCACTGGCGTAGACGAGCGACGTGCCGCGCGACCGGCTTTCCCGCCACGGTCATGCGCAGGATCTTGCCGGCGAGGCTCTTGCGATCCGCGCTCGCGGCCGGCTGGCCGGCGTCACCGGTCGACGCGTAGAGCGAACCGTCCGGCCCGAAGCCCAACCAGCCGCCGTTATCGGTGGCCGCATGCGGGATCCCGGTCACGATCGGGTGCGGCGTCACCGTCGGTGCGGGGGCGGCCGACGGAGCCGACGACGGCGCAGCGAAGATGGACCGTCGGACGGTGGTGCACTCAACACGGCCGTCGGCAGCTGGATCGTGGCGATCCGATTGTCCTTGGCCGTGGAGTAGTAGACGAAGACCGTACGGTTCGTCGTGACCTTCGGCGAGACTGCGATGCCGAGCAGGCCGCCGTCTCCCGTGGCGCTGACCCCCGCGACCGTGGCGATCGGCGTCACGGTAAGCCCCGAGGCGGTCTGCGGCAGGCCGACGCGAACGATCGTCGCGGTCTTTCGTTCGGTGACCAGCGCGCTGCCGTCGGGCAGGAAGGCAAGTCCCCACGGGCTCGATAGGTGCTTAGCTATGACGCTCGCTGTCGCGGCCGAATTGTCGCCACTGTCCGGTGTCGACGCCGACGGTGACGGGCTCGGCAGGTTCGGCGGTGCGCCGCCGTCGTCGGGCGGCGGCGGCCCGAACGCACAACCGGCGAGCAGAGCACATGTCGCGGCCACCGCGACGGGCAACGCGATCCGCCGATGTGCCCTCCGGGCCGTCGAACGTGATCGGGGGGCTTTCACGCGGCCCAGCCTAACCGGCGCAATCTCGCGCTGCCCGTTCCCGACGACCGGCTATCGTCGGTAGCCGTGACGATCTGGCTGCCGTATCCGTACCCGCACGATCTGTTCGCCGGACTCCCGGTCACGGTCCAGATCTGTCCGAGCATCGACGAACTCCCCGGCGATCCCGCCGACGTGGACTTCCTGGTGCCGCCGTTCCTGTCGTTCGGGCCGATCGTCGATCTCACCGCGCAGATGTCGAGCCTTCGCGTGATCCAACTCTTGAGCGCCGGCGCCGACGCCTGGATCGGGCACGTGCCGGACGGCGTGACGTTGTGCGACGCCCGGGGCGTACACAACGCATCGACCGCCGAGTGGGCGCTCACCGCGATGCTTACCTGGCTGCGTACGTTTCCCGCGTTCGTCCGCGCGCAGGCCGAGGGCCACTGGCTGTCCCGCGAGGAGATCGGGCTCGCGCCGGAGCTGACCGACAAACGGGTGCTGATCGTCGGCGCGGGCGCGATCGGCGATGCGCTCGAACGTCGACTTCTCGCCTGCGAAGCGAGCGTCGTTAAGGTCGCCCGGACCGCGCGGGACGGCGTACACGGCGTCGAGGAGCTGCCCGGGCTCCTGCCGGATGCGGATGTCGTCGTGCTGCTGCTCCCGCAGACCCGCGAAACGATCGGGCTGGTCGACGCCGACTTCCTGGCCCGGATGCGCGACGGAGCCTTGCTGGTCAATGCGGCCCGCGGCCCGATCGTCGACACCGGGCGCACTCATGGACGCGCTGGCGGGCGGTCGCATCTCCGCTGCTCTCGACGTCACCGACCCGGAGCCGTCTGCCGGACGGCCACCCGCTCTGGTCGATGCCGAACGTCCTGATCACGCCGCACGTCGGCGGCGCGGTCGCTGGCCTGATGCGGCGCGCCTACAAGCTGGTGCGGGCGCAGGTCGAGCGCTATGTCAACGGTGAACCGCTGGAGAACGTGGTGGTCGGCGACTACTGATCCTCGGCGGACACCGACGCCGGGCGGTCCCGGGTCCCGCTCGCGTCCTCGGCCGGTCCACACCGCTCGTCGGCCGGTCCAGCATCCGCATCGTCGGCTGGTGCGGCATCGTCACGTACCGGCTCAGTGATCTGCTGACCGCTCGCGGCCACGAGCCGCGGCAGATCGGCCGGGCTGACCGCGGCCAGTTTGATCGCTCGACCGTCGGTGAGCTGGGCATACACGCGGCGACGGCGCGGCCCGAGCAGCGCGATATCGCTCCATGGGATGCGACGCGAGCTGATCAACGCCCGGATGCGCAGGCCGTTGGCGTCCGCATCGGTGCCGGCGCGCCAGCCCCACACCGCGACCGCCAGCGGGACGAGCAGGATCAACAGGAGCACGTAGGCGTACGGCGGCACGTCCTCGTGACCGAACCCGACCGTCGCGACCGGGATCGCGCCCAGGAAGGCGAGGATGCCGGCGAGACAGATCGACACGTTATAACGAAATCGGGCGCGCTCCACCGGAGAATTGTTCCATCGTCCGAGTCGCGCGTCACCGCCGGGGCCAGCGAACCTGTGGGGCAGCCGAGAAGCGCCGGCGCGACGCCGGCCGGCCGGAAACGGGCGCAGTGCCCTCCCCGGCCGGCCGCGCACGATCAGGCGGCGTAACCCGGCATCGGGAAGCCGGACAGCAGGTCGGCGATCGCACCGGCGATGTTCGCCAGAGCGTCCGCGTCGTCCTTGACGCCGGCTGTGATCGCGTCGTCCATCCACGCCGCGACCTGGGGCATGTGCTCCTCGGTCAGGCCCCGCGTGGTGAGCGCCGGCGTGCCGAGCCGGATACCGGACGGGCTCCACGGTTTGCGCGGATCGAACGGCACGGTGTTGAAGTTCAGCTCGATGCCGGCCAGGTCGAGTGCCTTTGCCGCGGGCTTTCCGTTGATCCCCTTGTTCGTCAGGTCGATCAGGATCAGATGGTTGTCCGTTCCGCCGGAGACCAGGTCGAAGCCGTGCTCGGTCAGCGCGGCGGCTAGCGCCTTCGCGTTCGCGACGACCTGGTGCGCGTAGTCGCGGAACGACGGCTGCGCCGCCTCGTGCAGCGCGACCGCGATGCCGGCCGTCGTGTGGTTGTGTGGGCCGCCCTGCAAACCCGGGAAGACGGCCTTGTCGATCGCCGTGGCATATTCCTCGTCACACATGAGCATCGCGCCGCGTGGGCCGCGCAGTGTCTTGTGTGTCGTCGTCGAGATGACGTTCGCGTAACCGACCGGCGACGGGTGGGCGCCACCGGCGATCAGGCCGGCGATGTGCGCAATGTCCGCGACCAGGAGCGCATCGACCTCGCGCGCAATCTCCGCGAACGCCGGAAAATCGATGGTACGGGGGATCGCCGTCCCGCCGCAGAAGATCATCTTCGGGTGCTCGGCCAGGGCGATGTCGCGCACCCGGTTCATGTCGATGCGCCCGGTCGCCTGATCGACGCCGTAGTGGACCGGATGGAACCACTTGCCGGTGACCGACACGGGCGAGCCGTGCGTGAGGTGGCCTCCGTGCGCGAGCTCCAGCGACAGGAACTTGTCGCCGGGTGAGGCGAACGCGAGGTAGACCGCGAGATTGGCCGGCGAGCCCGAGTACGGCTGGACATTGGCGTGGTCGACACCGAACAGTTCGGTCGCGCGCGCGACCGCGAGCTGCTCGATCGGGTCTACGAACTGCTGGCCCTCGTAGTAGCGCTTGGTCGCGTACCCCTCGGAGTATTTGTTCGTGAGCACCGTGCCGGTCGCCTCGAGCACGGCCTCGGACACGTAGTTCTCCGACGGGATCATCCGCAGTTTGTCGTGCTGGCGCGCGGCCTCGCCCTCGATCAGCATGGCGAGCTGCGGGTCCTCGGTCCTCAGGTGTGGGATTGGTGGTACGTGCACGGCTGTCCCCTTTGCCACATGGCCGGCACCCAGGCGCGCGGTGCGCGGTCTCTCGTCGCTCCCCGGTGGTTAGCCCACCCTCTGATGCATATGACACCTCGCGGCATCGCTATGCATCGGTGTTGCGCCAGTTGCGAGACCCTCCGATGCTACCGGATCTGTTGATCATGATTAGCTCCGCGACATGCCAACTCAGTGATCCGGCAATGACTCGGCGTCGGCGGCGTACCCGAGCATCCAGGTCGGCTGCAGGCGAAAGAAGACGATGTCGGTGTCCCACGTGGTTGGCGACGAACCGTAGTAACCGGTGAAGTACGCATCCAGCGGTCCGAAGTCGGGTGACGCCTTACTGATGTAGTCGGCGTAGCCGTGAGTGAAGACCGCGATCCGCTCTCCGTCGACGTAGGTGGCGCTGACCGCCGGGCGCGCCTTGATGTGCCGGGCCTTGAGTGCCTTCGCGCCGGTGCTGAACACCCATCGGCCATGCAGGAAATGTCCGTCGAGGCAGCTCGTACGCGGTTCACCGGTCGCCGTCACGGTCGCCACGACCAAGACTTGCATGCCGGTCAGCGCGGTGACGATCTGGCCGGCCGACAGCCGCCGCTGCGGTGTCATGATCGCGAGCAGGTGCTCGTTGCGCGTTGTCGCGGACCGATCGAGCAACTCCTGAAGGGCGGCGAGTTCGGCCGCGGTCTCTTGCATGTCCCCATGGTCGGGGGCGAACCCGAGTTCGGGCGGGAGGCTCGCCCAAGCCGGATCAGTCAGAAAGCCGCTATTCCGGCACGCGCCTGTACGCGCCGTCGGACGCGCTCGTTGTCATCGACGCGTACGCCCGCAGCGCCGCCGATACGACGCGGTCCCGATCGACCGGCGTGTACGGCCGGTCGCGCTTCTCCTGCGCGACGCGACGGGCGTCGAGTACGTCATCGGCCACGGCGAGGCGAAGCGATCGGTTCGGGATGTCGATCTCGATGATGTCACCGTCCTCGACCAGGGCGATCGCACCGCCGGCCGCCGCTTCCGGCGAGATGTGACCGATCGACAGCCCGGACGTGCCGCCGGAGAACCGCCCGTCGGTGACGAGCGCGCACGCCTTGCCGAGACCGCGTCCCTTGAGGAACGACGTCGGGTAGAGCATCTCCTGCATGCCCGGGCCGCCCTTCGGTCCCTCGTACCGGATCACGACGACGTCGCCGGCCTTGATCTGGTCGCCGAGGATGCCCGAGGCGGCCGCCTCTTGGGACTCGTAGACCTTGGCCGGCCCGGAGAACGTCCAGACGTCTTCGCTGACGCCGGCCGTCTTTACCACGCACCCGTCGACGGCCAGGTTGCCGTGCAGGATCGCCAGGCCGCCGTCGGCGGTGTACGCGTGCGCCAGGTCGCGGATGCAGCCGTCGGACGCGTCGGTGTCCAGCCGGTCCCAGCGGTTGGTCGTCGAGAACGGCTCGGTTGTCCGTACGCCGCCGGGCGCCGCATGGAACAGCTCGAGCGCGTCCGGCGACGGAGCGTCGCCGCGTACGTCCCACGTGGACAGCCACTCGTCGACGGTCGGCGAGTGCACGGTGGTCACGTTGCGGTGCAGCAGCCCGGCCCGGTCGAGTTCGCCCAGGATGGCCGGGATGCCGCCGGCCCGGTGTACGTCCTCCATGTGGTATTTCGGGGTGTTCGGTGCGACCTTGGCCAGGCACGGCACCCGGCGGGAGACGGCGTCGATGTCGGAGACATGGAAGTCCAGCTCGGCCTCGCGGGCGGCGGCGAGCAGGTGGAGCACCGTGTTGGTCGAGCCGCCCATGGCGACGTCGAGCGCGACCGCGTTCTCGAACGCTTCGCGGCTCGCGATCGCGCGGGGCAGCACCGAAGCGTCGTCACCTTCGTAATACCGCTTGGCCAGGTCGACGACGAGGCGCACCGGCCCGCTCGAACAGCGCCCTCCGTGACGCGTGGGTGGCCAGTGTCGAGCCGTTGCCGGGCAGCGCCAGGCCGATCGCCTCGGTCAGGCAGTTCATCGAGTTCGCGGTGAACATGCCCGAGCACGAGCCGCAGGTCGGGCAGGCGGACCGTTCGATCGCACCGAGCTGATCGTCGGTGACCGCCTCGTTCGACGATGCGATCATCGCGTCGATCAGGTCGATCCGCGAGTGCACCACGCCCTCGATGGCGATCGTCTTGCCGGCCTCCATCGGGCCGCCGGAGACGAAGACGGTCGGGATGTTCAGGCGCAGCGCGGCCAGCAGCATGCCGGGCGTGATCTTGTCGCAGTTCGAGATGCAGACGAGGGCGTCGGCGCAGTGCGCGTTGACCATGTATTCGACGGCGTCGGCGATCAGCTCGCGGCTGGGCAGCGAGTAGAGCATGCCGCCGTGGCCCATGGCGATGCCGTCGTCGACCGCGATCGTGTTGAACTCGCGGCCGACCCCGCCGGCCTCGGCTACCGCGTCGGCGACCAGGGCGCCCATGTTGCGCAGGTGGACGTGGCCCGGGACGAACTGGGTGAAGCTGTTGGCGATGGCGACGATCGGCTTGCCGAAGTCGTCGTCGGTCATGCCGGTGGCCCGCCACAAGGCGCGGGCGCCGGCCATCATGCGGCCGTGTGTAGAGGTCTTCGAGCGCAACTCGGGCATGTCACCCAGCATGCCACCGGTCGCCGCGATGAGCGCGGTCAGAGCTTTTCGTTCCACCAGATAGGAAGCGGACGTCAGGTCGGAAAGCCGACTATGGGCGCGATACCACTCGCCACATGGTGGCAATCATCTTTGTCGATGGATTCGGCGGCCAAAGGTATTGATATCCCGTCGCATTCGGGCACAGTGGGACCGTGGCCCTCGATACGTACCAGACGATCGTCGCCTTGGTGGTGGGGGCCACCGTGGCAGCCATCGTGATCGCGGCTCGACGCAGACCGAGGACCGTGTCCGCCCGACTGCTGGTCGCTGGCGTGCTCGTCAGTGCGCTGGGCTGGTTGGCCTCGGCCGCGTCCGTACTCGCGGCACCGGCGGGTGACCGCGAAGTCGTCGCCGGGGCAGTGGTCGCGGCGACGACGGTCGTGCTGAGCGCGGGCCTGCTGCTGGCCGCCGTCGAGTGGCTTCCGGGCGCGGCCAGTTCGGCCGCCGCCCGCCTCCGCCGCTCGGTCGACGGACTCCAGGTCACGTCCGCGTTGCTACTGAGCGGCTGGACCATCGCCGCGCTGGTGACCGCCGGCGACGAACGCATCGCCGTCCACCGCAGCCCGACCTGGATCGCGTCGGCGGTCGCGGTCGTCGGTCTGGTCGCCGCGATCAGCTTCACCGTGGTCGAGGTGCGACACACGCCACGCCCGCGCGGCCAGGTGGCGATCCTGATGACCGGCATCGTCGCGATCGCCGCCGGCGATGCTGGCATCGCCGCGGTGGCGGTCGCCTGGCACACCGCCGTGTCGATGATCGTCGCTGGCTCGCTCGCCGTCGTCGGCCTGGCCGCCATCGGCTGCGTCGGCACCTCCGGGCGCACCCTTGCCGGACCGGCTCCCGAGCAGGTGCCGATCCGGTGGGGCTTGCCGGTTGCGGTCGCCAGCGTGGCGCTGATCACGGTCGTCGTCCATCTGCTTGCCGGTGGCCGCCCCGACGTGGTGAGCGCCGTGCTCGGTGTCCTGACCGGGTTCACGTTGGTGGTGCGGCAGGCTCTCGCCCTCACGGATGCACGTCGCTACCTCGGGCGGCTGCGCGACGATGAAGCAAGCCTGCGCGAGCTGGCGTACACCGATCCGCTGACCGGTGTCGGCAACCGGCGGCACCTGTTGGCTGCGCTGACCGACGGGCGCGTCCGCGATCAGGAGTGCGCGCTCGTCGCACTCGATCTCGACGGCTTCACCGGCATCAACGACCTTCGCGGCCACGTCGCGGGCGATGAGGTTCTCGCGGGCGTGGGCGAACGACTGCGCGCCAACCTCCGCCCCGGCGACATTGCCGCTCGTACGGGCGGTGACGAGTTCGCCGTGCTGCTGGTCGGGGGCCGACGCCGCTACCGTGGCCGAGAGGTTGCATCGCAGCGTGTGCGAGCCGTACGAGACGTCGGCCGGCACCGTGTTCGTGACCGCCAGCGTCGGGCACGCCGCATCGGAGACCGCCGACGATGCGAAGACCTTGCTGCGTAACGCGGACGTCGCGCTCCGGCTAGCCAAGCGGGACGGCACCGGGCAACATCCAGCGGTACGACGCCGCCTACGACGAGTTCGTGCACCGCCGTACGGCGATCGAGCAGGGTCTTCGAGGCGCCCTGGCGGCGGGCGAGTTCACCCTGGCGTACCAGCCGATCGTCACGCTCCCCGACGCGCGGCCGGTCGCCGTGGAGGCGCTGCTGCGTTGGGACAGTGCCCGCCTCGGTCGGGTGCCGCCGGACGAGTTCATCCCGATCGCCGAGGATCTCGGGCTCATCGCGTCCATCGACCGCTGGGTGATGCACGAGGCTTGCCGACAGCTCGGTCGATGGCTCGACGACGGGCATCAGTTGTGGCTGTCGGTGAACGTGTCGGCGCGCGAGCTGCACCTCCCGGCGTACGTCGACCAGGTCGCCGAGACGCTGCGCATCCATCACGTCAAGCCCGATCGTCTGGTGATCGAGGTGACCGAGCACTCCGCGGCGCTCGACCTCGACTCGGTCGTCGGCCGCCTGTCCGAGCTGCGAGCGACCGGTGTCCGCGTCGCTCTCGACGATTTCGGCGCGGGCTACTCGTCGCTGGGCCAGCTCCGCCAGCTGCCGGTCGACATCCTCAAGATCGACCGTTCACTGGTCGGCGATCCGTCCGGCAGCCCGCGGTCGCGGGCCGTGGCGCCGCTGGTCGACGTCGTCGTCCAGCTCGGCGCTCGGCTCGATCTGGAAGTCATCGCTGAGGGCGTCGGCGATGCGGCGCAGCGGCACGTCGTCGAGGCATCCGGCTGTCGCCTCGGCCAGGGTGACCTCTTCGGGCCGGCGGTCCCGGCCGAACGGATCGAAGCGATGCTGCAAGCCGAGATGTCACTCATCGGCGGCGCGCCGTCGCCACCGGACGGCGGGGTGCTCGTCGCCGATGCGGGCCCCGAAGCCGCTCAGATCACGGAGTTCATCGCGCCGCCCGATGCAGCCCGGACGATCCCGCCGCAGCGACGGCAGCAACCGCCGGCTCCGTGACCAGCTCTTCCAAGATATGGGACAGCTTGACTCAGGGCGTGAGATGAGTCAGAGTTGTCGCATGTCCGGTCTCCGCAAGTTCGCCCGAGTACTTAGTTAGGCGCACCCTCTTCACCTGGAGAGCGTGCGCAAGCCCCGTGCCGTCCGGCATGTGGGCTTTTTTGTTGCCCGCACCGCCGAATTTGTCGCCCGCACCGCCGAACCACGATCGATCACCCTGAGCCGAAAGGCCGAGCAACGATGAACATCCCGACACCGGAGATCCTGGCGCAGCGCGCGCATGCGCCGGCCGCGCCCGGTCACTCCGCACCTTCCTCGCACGCTGATCCGGCGACCCCGCCGAGCGCGCGCGTCGCGGCCAGTGAGGTCATGTCCGGAGCGAGCGCGCTCGTACGGTCGCTGGAGGCGCTCGGCGTGGAGGTGGTGTTCGGGATTCCGGGTGGGGCGATCCTGCCTGCCTACGACCCGTTGTTCGACTCATCCGTCCGGCATGTCCTGGTCCGTCACGAGCAGGGCGCCGGCCACGCCGCGACCGGCTACGCGCAGGCGACGGGCAAGGTCGGCGTGTGCATGGCGACGTCCGGGCCGGGCGCGACCAACCTGGTGACGCCGATCGCCGACGCGTACATGGACTCGGTGCCGATCGTCGCGATCACCGGCCAGGTCGCGAGGGCGCAGATCGGCACGGACGGTTTCCAGGAGGCGGACATCTCCGGGATCACGCTCCCGATCACCAAGCACAACTACCTGGTGCAGAACGGTGAAGAGCTGCCGCAGGTACTGGCGGAGGCGTTCCACCTCGCGAGCACCGGCCGGCCCGGCCCGGTCCTGGTCGACATCCCGAAGGACGTCCTGCAGGCGCAGACGAAGTTTTCCTGGCCGCCGACGCTGGACCTGCCCGGGTATCGCCCGACCGTGCACCCGCACACGAAGCAGATCCGCGAGGCCGCCCGCCTGATCCAGAACGCGAAGCGACCGGTGCTCTACGTCGGCGGCGGTGTGCTGAAGGCCAGCGCCGCGCCGCAACTGCAAGCGACTGGCCGAAATGACCGGCATCCCGGTCGTCACCACGCTGATGGCCCGAGGCGCGTTCCCGGATTCGCACCCGCAGCACCTGGGCATGCCGGGCATGCACGGCACGGTCGCCGCGGTGTACGCACTGCAGAAGTCGGACCTGATCGTCGCGCTCGGCGCCCGCTTCGACGACCGCGTAACCGGGAAGCTGTCCAGCTTCGCGCCGGGCGCCCAAGTGGTCCACGCCGACATCGACCCGGCCGAGATCGGCAAGAACCGCGCGGTCGATGTGCCGATCGTCGGCGACGCGAAGTTCGTCATCGACGAGTTGTGCGCCGCGTTGGGCGGCGGCGCGAACGAGGTGGCGGCCACGGTAGCGGACCCGGCGACGAACGAGCCTCGTCTGGCCGAGTGGTGGCACGCGATCGATGAGCTGCGCGAACGGTGCCCGCTCGGCTGGGAGGAGCCGCCCGACGGCTCGCTCGCTCCGCAGTACGTGATCAAGCGTATCGGCGAGATCGCTGGACCGGACGCGATCTACGTGGCCGGCGTCGGTCAGCACCAGATGTGGGCGTCGCAGTTCATCTCGTACGAGAAGCCGGGCACCTGGCTCAACTCCGGCGGCCTCGGCACGATGGGCTACGCCGTACCGGCCGCGATGGGCGCCAAGGCCGGCATGCCCGACACCACGGTCTGGGCGATCGACGGCGACGGCTGCTTCCAGATGACCAACCAGGAACTCGCCACGTGCGCGCTGGAGGGCATCCCGATCAAGGTCGCCATCATCAACAACGGCAACCTCGGCATGGTCCGCCAGTGGCAGACGCTGTTCTACAACGAGCGCTACTCGAACACCGATCTCGGCACGCACAAGCACCGCGTATCCCGGACTTCGTGAAGCTCGCCGAGGCGCTCGGCTGTGTCGGCCTGCGCTGCGAGAGCGCCGCGGACGTCGACAAGACGATCGAGGCGGCGATGGCCAGTCAACGACGCGCCGGTCGTGATCGACTTCGTGGTCGGCAAGGATGCGATGGTCTGGCCGATGGTCGCGGCCGGCACCAGCAACGACGAGATCATGTTCGCCCGCGGCGTCCGCCCGATCTTCGACGAGGACGATGTCTGATGACCCTGCACACGCTGTCCGTGCTGGTGGAGAACAAGCCCGGTGTGCTCGCCCGGGTGTCGCAGCTGTTCACCCGCCGTGGCTTCAACATCGACTCGCTCGCCGTCGGGGAGACCGAGCATCCCGAGGTCTCCCGGATCACGATCGTGGTCAACGCCGAGCAGTCGCCGCTCGAGCAGGTCACCAAGCAGCTCAACAAACTCGTCAACGTACTCAAGATCGTCGAGTTGGAGCCGGACGCGTCGATCCAGCGCGAGCTGCTCCTGGTCAAGGTGCGCGCCGATCGCACGCAACGAACGCAGGTCATGGAGACGGTCACGATGTTCCGCGCGCAGAGTCGTGGACGTCGCGGCCGACACCCTCACGATCGAAGCCACCGGTACGGCCGTCGAAGCTCGACGCGCTGCTGCGCGACCTTGAGCCGTTCGGGATCAAGGAAATGGTGCAGTCCGGCGTCGTCGCGATCGGGCGGGGCTCCCGCTCGATCACCGCGCCCACCCTGCGGGCCGCGTAGCCGGCCCGCAGCGACATCTCAGCGGGCCGCGGAGCGGACCGCACCGGATATAGCGCGGGCCGCTAGCCGGTCCGTTTAACCAAGGAGAGTTACGTTGCCCGCAGAAGTGTTCTACGACGACGACGCCGATCTGTCGATCATCGCCGGCCGCAAGGTCGCGGTCATCGGCTACGGCAGCCAGGGGCACGCGCACGCGCTGTCGCTGCGTGACTCGGGCGTGGACGTCCGGGTCGGCCTGCCGGCCACGTCGACGCAGCCGCGCGAAGGCCGAAGAGCAAGGACTGCGCGTCGTCACGCCGGCCGAGGCGGCGGCGGAGTCGGACGTCATCATGATCCTCGCGCCGGACACGGCCCAGCGGAAGATCTATGCCGAGGACATCGCGCCGACGCTCTCCGCCGGCAAGGCGCTCTTCTTCGGCCACGGCCTCAACATCCGGTACGGGCTGATCGACGCCACCGTCCGATGTGGACGTCGCGATGGTCGCGCCGAAGGGGCCGGGTCACCTCGTACGACGGCAGTTCGTCGACGGCAAAGGCGTTCCGGTCCTCGTCGCCGTCGAGCAGGACGCGACCGGCGGCGCCCTTGCGCTGGCACTGTCCTACGCGAAGGCGATCGGCGGAACGCGAGCCGGCGCCATCCGTACCACGTTCACCGAAGAGACCGAGACCGACCTCTTCGGCGAGCAGGCCGTCCTGTGCGGCGGCACGACGGCGCTGGTGCAGGCCGGTTTCGAGGTGCTGACCGAGGCGGGCTACGCCCCCGAGATGGCGTATTTCGAGTGCCTGCACGAGCTGAAGCTCATTGTCGATCTGATGTACGAGGGCGGGATCGCCCGCATGCGATACAGCATCTCGGACACCGCCGAGTACGGCGACGTCACGCGCGGGCCGCGCATCATCGACGAGCGCGTGAAGGGCGAGATGCGGCGGATCCTCGGCGAGATCCAGAACGGCGAGTTCGCCCGCGAGTGGGTGGCCGAGGACGACAACGGGCGGCCGAACTTCACGAAGCTCCGCGAGCAGGGTGCGGCGCATCCGATCGAGGAGACCGGGGCGAAGTTGCGCGGCATGATGTCGTGGGTCGATCGTCCGCTGCACGATACGGCCTGATCTTGGTTGGATTTTGGCGGGCCGGCTTACCCACTCGACTGCAGAGCGTTTTAGGTCTTCGTGGGCAAGCCGGCCCGCCAAAATCGTGTCTGGCGTGCGGTGGCGGCGAGCCGCTTCGGGTTAAGGCTTAGCGGGTGTACGTGGAACCGGGAACGGTTACGTGGTAGCGGGAGTGGGCGCGAGGCCTGTGCTGGTCACCGCCTTGCATCGTTCGCGCCACTGCCGGCACCGCCTCGACACGGCCAGGCCCATGATCCGTGACCTTGCAATGCCACGTGCCTCTCGCTGCCATGATCAGGCCCGCAGCGCTGCAAGATCACGGTTCATGGAGAGCCAGCGGCACCGCTCGGCGTCAGCGTGCGCCCTACTGGCGTTGGTGCGTGCAGAGTCGTAGGGCGCTGGCGGGTGTGGGTTGGGGTCCTACGTCTCTGCTGGCCTTGGTGCGTGCAGAGTCGTAGGGCGTTGGCGGGTGTGGGTTGGGGGTTCTACGGGTTTGCTGGCGTTGGTGCGTGCAGAGTCGTAGGGCGTTGGCGGGTGTGGGTTGGGGGTCCTGCGTCTTTGCTGGCGTTGGTGCGTGCAGAGTCGTAGGTGGTTGGCTCGGAATTATTGTCGCGCGCCGAGCGCCGGGCCGGGCTAACCGCGCGCGGTTGGCGAATCGGTCGGTGGGCCGAAGGTCAGCGTGATAACGGCGCCGCCCAACGGGAACTCGACGGTGGTGTCCGAGTCCGCATCGTCGTCCGGTCGCCGCACGGCGCCGGCCGGCAACGACACAGGCGTGCGCGGTGCATGCAGCGTCCGGCCAATCCGCATCGTGCCACCGGAGGCCTCAGCTGTGCGGCGCGCGATATCCAGACCAAGCCCGGTCGATGTGCTGGACGCCCCGCGCGCCACGCCGCCATCCGGCGATTCCGGCTCCGGGAAGCCTGGGCCGTCGTCGGCGACGACGAGCACGCCGCCGCCCTCGATCCGCGCCGTGACTTCGATCCGCATGCCGGCCCCGTCCGGCGTGTGCGCAAATACGTTCTGAATCAACGCATCCACGGCCGCGCCGACATCGGATTCGCTGCCCCGCACAAGGACCGGACCCATCGGTACGACCGACTCGACTGCGCGGCCATCATCCTCGGCCAGCGGTGACCAGAACGCGATCCGTTGTGTGACCACCGCTCCGAGGTCCGTATGCGCGCCGACGCCTTCACGCACCGGGCGCCGGGCCGTGCGGATCACTTCGTCGACGATGCGGGCGAGATGGTCGACGTCTCCGGCGAACCGTTGCCGGTCCTCGGGATCGTCGACCGCTTCGGCGTCGAGGCGAAGGGCCGTCACCGGCGTACGCAGCCGGTGAGCGAGGTCGGCGACCTCTTCCCGTTCGGCCACGAGGAGTTCGCTGATGCGCGACGCCAGCCGGTTCAGTTCGGCACCGACGCGCCGGAGCTCCCGAGGTCCGTCAAGCGACGCGCGAGCGTCCAGATCGCCGTCAGCGAGGCGGTCGGCCGTGGCGGCGAGCCGGGTCACCGAGCCAACGAGGCGTTGTCCGAGCCGGTCGGCGAGAAGCAATCCGAGCACGAGCAGTGCCAGCCCGAGCGCGACGAGCACCGCCCACGTGCGAGTGACGCCGTCGTGCAGCAACGTCGGCGACGCGTAGGCGCGGACCACCGCGGTCCCGCCGGGCAGGCCCTGCACCGGCACCAGCGCTTCGACACCGCCGTTGCTGGATGCGGTGAACGCTTGGCCGCGACTGGCAAGGTCGATCGACTGCGTACGGGAGGATGGCTGGCCATTCACCGTGCCGTCCGGCATGAACACCGACACGGCGAGGCCGGCCACCACGTGCTCGCCGTTGTAGACGTCGGCGGAGTCGGGATCGGCCGCGATCATCGCCGCCATCGACTGCGCCTCCTGGGTCGCCGCCGCGATCGCCCGATCGGCCGCCGCACCGCGGAGCACGATGCCCAAGGGCACGAGGAACGCGAGGAGCACCAGCGACAT
The DNA here is from genome assembly GCA_963818495.1 of uncultured Actinomycetota bacterium. Lineage (GTDB taxonomy): Bacteria > Actinomycetota > Actinomycetes > Mycobacteriales > Micromonosporaceae > DASQPR01. The sequence continues at coordinate 430,721 of CAWFSH010000008.1, read as the reverse complement.
TGTCACGGCGACGAGAGTGGCCAATTGGCGGCGCACGCCCGGACCACGGTCAGCGGCCGCACCGACGACGGTCACGGCCGGTCCACGGATGCCGGCATGCCGGGCGCGGTCAGGCGTACGCCAACGGACCGTACGGTGTGCAGGTAGCGGGGCGACTGTGCGGTCTCGCCGAGCTTGCGCCGCAGCCACGATAGGTGCACGTCGACGGTCTTGTCGGCCCCTCCGTACGGCAACCGCCACACCTCGGTCAACAACTCGCGCTTGCTCACGACCTGGTCGTCTCGCTCGGCGAGATATCGCAGCAGGTCGAATTCGCGCGCGCTGAGATCGAGCCGTACGCCGTCGAGCGTGACCGTCCGTGCGTTCGGCTCTATCAGCAGACCGCCGACCTCGATCGGTGACGGACGACCATCCTCGGGTGAGGTCGCGCGCCGCAGAACGGCCCGGATGCGCGCATCGAGTTGAGCCGCGCCGAACGGCTTGATGAGGTAGTCGTCAGCGCCAGCGTCGAGCGCGCGCACGATCTGCCGCTCGTCGTCGCGGGCGGTGGCCACGATCACCGGGACGGCGCTGACGGCACGCAACATGCGCAACAGCTCGCCACCGTCGACATCGGGCAGGCCGAGGTCGAGGACCACGAGGTCGGGCTGGCCGTCCACCGCGGCCGCGAGCCCGGACATGCCGGTCGGGGCCGAACTCGTTGCGTACCTACGGTCGCAGAGCGCGCGGAGGAGCGCGGAACGCACTGCGGCGTCGTCCTCGACCACCAAAATATGCGGCATGTCGGCGAACCTACCCGCGCGCGAGGCTGTACCACAGATCTAGAGGCAATGCTTGACACCCGCTTAGCCTGCTCTTAGCACGGCGCGCGGCACGGTGGTGGACATGAGAAACCGATGGATCAGCTTGACGCTGGGAGGCGTCGCGGCGGTTGTCGCCGTTGGCGCAGGAACGGCGGCCGTGGCGGCCGCGTCGACCGGAAACGGTCATGACGTATTGAGTCAGCAGGATGTGGCGCGGCAATTGGCGGCTCTGCCGGCGCCCGTGGCGACGGCGAACTCGCCGCTGTCGGACGCCGCCTCGGCGGCTGACGGCTCGCAAGCCGTGAGCACGGTCGCCGGAACGGTCGTCGTCCGGTGCACCGGAGACGTCACGACCCTGCTGCGGTGGAGCCCGAATACCGGGTTCCGCGCCGACGATCCGGTGTTCGGGCCGGCGTCGGTGGTCAGCGTCCGGTTCGAAAGCGATGTGGCCGAGGACATGAAGGTTTCGGTGCAGTGTGCCGGTGGCGTCGCCAGCGCGACCACCGCGACTGACGCCGACGACCACGGTCGCGATGGCGGCGCCGGCTCGCCGACGGCGACGCCGGCACCGACCGGATCCGACGACCACGGTGACGGCCGGGGCGGTAGCGACGACCCGCCCGGTGACGACCACGGCGGCGGCGGCAACGGCGGTGGCTGGGACGTCGGACCCACCCACCACTAACCACAACCCACGTCTACGGCTCAAGGAGACCTGCGCCCCGCCCAGCCCCCGGGCGGGGCGCAGTCGTGTCCGGCCGGCGTCAGGCGGGCGATCCGGCGATATCGCGACCATCATCTGAGACGCGAGTTCCGTCAGATAGGACAGTGCCTTAACGTTCGTTGGGTGGCCTTCGCCGGGGGTGACAATAATCGGGACAGATCGGCGACGACGAGGAGCGTGATCGTGGCACACATCGCGGTGATCGGTGGCGATGGCATCGGACGCGAGGTCACGGCCGAGGCGACAAAGGTGTTGAGTGCAGTGCTCCCCGGGGTCGAACTCACCGAATACGACCTCGGCGCGGCCCGCTATCACCGCACCGGCGAAGTGCTGCCCGCGTCCGTCGAGACCGAGTTGGCCGGCCACGACGCGATCCTGCTCGGCGCCGTCGGCGACCCAGCCGTGCCACCGGGTGTCCTCGAGCGTGGCCTGCTGCTGAAGCTCCGGTTCGCCTTCGACCACTATGTCAATCTGCGACCGTCGCGGCTGTGGCCGGGCACCGCCAGCCCCCTCGCGAACGTCAAGCCCGGTGAGATCGACATGGTTGTGGTCCGCGAGGGCACCGAGGGCCTCTATGCCGGCGCCGGCGGTTTTATGCACAAAGACACGCCGGCTGAGATCGCGACCGAAGAGAGCCTCAACACGCGGTACGGCGTGGAGCGCGTGATCCGCGATGCGTTCCGGCGGGCGACGAGTCGCGAACGCCGTAAGGTGACCATGGTCCACAAGTCGAACGTGCTGGCGCACGCCGGCAGTCTCTGGACCCGCACGTTTGCCGCGGTCGCCGCCGAGTTCCCCGACATCAAGACGGAGTATCAGCACGTCGATGCGGCCGCGATGTTCCTCGTCTCGGATCCGCAGCGCTTCGACGTCCTAGTCACTGACAACCTGTTCGGCGACATCCTTACCGACATCGCCGCCGCCGTCACCGGGGGCATCGGGCTGGCCGCCAGTGGCAACATCAATCCCGATCGCACCTTCCCGTCGATGTTCGAGCCGGTCCACGGTTCGGCGCCGGACATCGCCGGACGCGGCGTCGCCGACCCGACCGCGGCCGTACTCTCGGTCGCTCTGCTGCTCGAACATCTCGGACATGCCGCCGCGGCCGATCGAGTAACCGGGGCGGTCGCCGCGGATCTTGCAGCCCGCACGCCGGGCGCGCCGCTGCGCACCGCCGAGGTCGGAGACCGCCTGGCCGCCGCCGCGAGCTGATCTCGCGCATCGTGGGTGCCGCCGGCCGAGCGTGCTCGCATCGCGTAACGCGATGAGGACGGGGTAAGTTTCATCCACCAGGGATTCCCACGATGTGACACGGAGGTCAAGCGATGAGTGGCGGTGACACCCTCGATTTCGAGATTCGTCCGAACCCGGCGCCCGTATCCGCCACTGAACGCGCTGGCTGCTGGCTAACCCGGGCTTTGGTCGTGTCTTCACCGACCATATGGTCACCATCCGCTATGCGGAGTCGAAGGGCTGGTACGACGCCCGCGTCGAGCCGCGCGGGCCGATCACGATCGATCCGGCCACCGCGGTGCTGCACTACGCGCAGGAGATTTTCGAGGGCCTCAAGGCCTACAACCAGGCCGACGGCGGCGTCGCGATGTTCCGGCCGGCCGCCAACGCGCGGCGGTTCCAGCAATCGGCCGAGCGCATGGCGATGGCGGAGCTGCCCGAGCAACTGTTCATCGACTCGCTGACCGAGCTGGTCACGATCGATCGCGAGTGGATCCCGCCCGGCGAGGACGCAAGTCTCTACCTACGGCCGTTCATGTTCGCCTCCGAGGTGTTCCTCGGCGTGAAGCCGTCGGCCGAGTACACGTACATGGTCATTGCGTCACCGGCGGGCGCCTACTTCAAGGGCGGGGTCAAGCCCATCACCATCTGGGTCTCCGAGGAGTTCACCCGAGCTGCGCCCGGTGGAACGGGCGCGGCCAAATGCGGCGGGAACTATGCGGCGGGGCTCGCGGCGCAGGCCGAGGCGATCCGGCACGGCTGTGACCAGGTCGTCTACCTTGACACGGTCGAGCGACGTTACGTCGACGAACTCGGCGGTATGAACCTGTTCTTCGTGATGGACGACAACACGATGGTGACTCCGCCGCTAACGGGCACCATCCTCCCTGGGATCACGCGCGACTCGATCATCAAGCTTGCCGCCGACCGCGGCGTCACAACGGACGAGCGGCCGTACTCCGTGGACGAGTGGCGCGCCGATGCGGCGACCGGTCGGCTCACGGAGGCGTTCGCGTGCGGGACGGCGGCAGTCATCACGTCGGTCGGCACGGTTCGTGGTCGCGACAGCGAATTCGCGGTGCGGGACGGCGGAATTCGGCCAGAGCCTGCGCGACGAGCTGCTCGACATCCAGCGCGGCAAGCGTGCCGACAAGCACGGCTGGATGTACGAGATCGCTTAGGCCCGTTGACACATCTCGCGGCGTCGGCCACCTCGGCCGGCGCCGCGGTCACATTCCCCGGTACGGTGCGATCGCGCGCTAAACCAGCAGGTTGTCGCGAAGTGCGCCGAACTCCTTCGGACCGACACCGGCCGTGGCGAGATAGCCCTCGACCGAGCCGTACGCCTCGACGAGCTCGGCCAAAAACACCGTCATCGCTTCGCGCGGCGCGAAGATCCAGTGTCGAGCGAGCTCGCCATTCGTGTCGACGAACCGTTCCGCCCAGTCGTTGGACAGCGCGTAGTCGTCGGCGATCGCGTCCGCTCCGACGCCCATGATCGCGAGCGTGAGAGCGATGACGACGCCGGTGCGGTCCTTACCGGCGAAGCAATGCACGAGAGTCGGCTCGCTCGTCGCCTCGGCCAGTGTGGCGATCACCTCACCGATGTCGGTGGCACCCTCGTGGGTCAGCTCGTGGTAGCGATCGGCGAGGAATCGGTACGGCCCGGCGACTTCGTCGTACGGCGTACCGTCCCAGAGCCGGTGCTGCGGCGAGATGTTGATGTACCGCCGATCGACCGCGTCGGCGATCCGGCCGAACTCTTCGACCTCGGTCGGCCGGCGCAGGTCGATCACCGTACGGATGCCGAGCCGTTCGAACGCGCGCTCGTCGTCGGCGCTGAGCTTCGTAGGGTGTCCGAGCGGAAGAGCCGTCCGATCCGTACGTGCCGGCCGTCAACGGTCCCGGCGCCGCCGACATCGCGGAAGTTGTCGAGGGAGCTAAATGTCGTAGTTGTGGGGCGCTGCAATGCTGCGCCGTCGTTCGTATCCCCGAGCACGCCGTCACTCTACCCAGGGCGGATAGGGCGCGATGAACGCCCGAGGTACGGCGCATGTCCGAGCCGCTCCGTCCAATATGTGGACGGTCGCTTCCAGAGAACGGACGTGTGTGCCAGACTACTGGGCGTGACATCGGTCCTCGCCGTACTCGCGATTATCGACTAGCGCGCGCAGCTTTCCGACCTGCGCGCGCAGACCTCCCGCATCCGCGGGGGGTCTTTTTGTTTGCGGCCGCGCCGGAGAGCGGGGCCGGGTGCGGCGAGGTCAGGCGAGGACCAGGACATTGGCGAAGGGAAACACCCGATGACGGTCAAGGTGTTCGATACCACGCTCCGCGACGGAGCCCAGCGCGAGGGCCTCACGTATTCGGTCGCGGACAAGCTCGCGATCGCCCGCCTGCTCGACGAATTCGGTGTGGCCTTCATCGAAGGCGGCTGGCCGGGGGCGATGCCGAAGGACACCGAGTTCTTCGCCCGCGCCCGCAAGGAGTTGCACCTCACCCACGCCGACCTTGTTGCGTTCGGATCAACCCGACAAGGCCGGCGTCGACGTCCGTACCGACGGTCAGGTCCAGGCGTTGCTCGCGGCCGAAACGCCGGTCGTCTGCCTTGTCGCCAAGTCCGACATCCGCCACGTCAAGCGCGCGCTGCGGACGTCGGCCGACGAGAACCTCGCCATGATCCACGACACGGTCACGTATCTGCGATCCGAAGGACGCCGCGTGATGGTCGATTGCGAGCATTTCTTCGACGGCTTCCGGTTCGACCCGGACTACGGGGCACAGGTCGTCGCGGCGGCGGCCCGCGCCGGTGCCGAGGTCGTCGTGCTCTGCGACACCAACGGCGGGATGGTGCCGTCGTGGATCGGCACGACGATCTCAGCGTTGCGCGATCGTCTGCCGGCCGACGTCGCCGGCGTGGTCGAGCTCGGCATCCATTGCCAGAACGACACGTCGTGCGCGGTCGCTAATACGCTCGCCGCGGTCGAGGCCGGCGTCTCGCAGGTGCAGTGCACCGCCAACGGCTACGGCGAGCGACCCGGCAACGCCGACCTGTTCGCCGTCGTCGCGAATCTCGAATTGAAGCTCGGCATGCGCGTGTTGCCGGACGGCTGCCTACCCCAGGCCGTCCGCGTCTCCCACGCGATCGCCGAGATCGCGAACCTCGCCCCCGACACCCACCAGGCCTACGTCGGGGCCGCCGCCTTCGCCCACAAGGCCGGGCTGCACGCGAGTGCGATCAAGGTCGACCCACTGCTCTACAACCACATCGAGCCCGCGGTCGTCGGCAACGACATGAAGATCCTCGTCACCGAAATGGCCGGCCGGGCCAGCATCGAGCTCAAATCGCGGGAACTCGGTCTCGACCTGTCGGATCAACCGGACGCGCTGTCGAGCGTGACGAACTCGGTCAAGGATCTCGAGGCCGCCGGGTGGTCGTTCGAGGCGGCCGACGCGTCGTTCGAGTTGCTGGTGCGTTCGGCCCTGCCGGGCGGCGTCGTCGCGCCGTTCCATCTCGAGTCCTACCGCGTGATCGTCGAACACCGCGCCGACGGCGAGGTGGTCAGCGAGGCCACGGTCAAATTGCGGGTACGGGGTGAACGAGTGATCTCCACGGCGGAAGGCAATGGACCAGTCAACGCACTCGACAACGCGCTGCGATCCGGCCTACGCGCCGGCTACCCGGACGTCGACACGTTCGAGCTGGCCGACTACAAGGTGCGCATCCTCGCCGGCTCCCATGGCACCGGCGCTATCACGCGCGTACTCGTCGACACCGTTGCCACGGATGGGGTGACAAGCGGGCGCGACTGGACGACGGTCGGCGTGCACGAGAACGTCGTCGAGGCGAGCTGGCACGCGCTGGTCGATGCGCTGACGTACGGCCTGGTGGCACAGGGCTCCGGTGCTCAGCCGGCGGGCAGCGTCAGCGTCGCGTAGATCGCCTTGTGGTCGGAGCCGGGCATGAACGCGGTGCCGAACCACACGGCGCCGATCCGCTTGTCCGCCAACACGTGGTCGAGCATGACCGGTGGCTCCGGTCGCCCGTCGTACGGCCACGTGGTGTCCAGCCCGTCGCCCATCTGTGTGGCGATGTCGCGGTAGCCGGTGCCGATCAGCGTGCGGAGACGCTTGTGATCGAGCGTCGCATTGAAGTCACCGATCAGGAGTCGGACCGACCCGTTCGGGGTGGCCGCCGGCTGCGACGCGAGTCCGGCGGCCCAGATCGCGTTCGTGGACGGCACCGCCGGCGCCTCGGGGTGTACGGCTTCGACGATGAGCGGCAGCGCGCCCGGCACGGTCACGGTCGCGTACTCCTGGCCGAAGTCGCCGGCAAGCGGCCGGTATCCGGTGTCGCGGAGGGGGTAGCGGGCGAAGATCGCGGAGCCGGAAGCGCCCCAGCGTGGTGTCTGGGCGCTATACGGGAACAGCGAGTCGATGCCGGCCGCGGCCAGGCCCTGCTGTGCTTGTGGCGTGTATTCGTCGAGCGCCAACACGTCCGTACGGTGGAGTTTGGCGAGCGCGACGATGGTGGCCGGGTCGGCGGCGCCGATCTTCATGTTCGAGCTGAGGACGTGTAGCCGCGGGCCCGGGCCCGGATCCGGACCGCCGAATGCCCGCGGCACCAGCACGGCCAGCAGAGCGATCGCGGTCGCGACGGCAATGCCGGTCGTCCACCACCGCCGAGCGAGGATCGTCGCCGGGATCAACAAGAGCGACAGCAGCCCCACGTACGGCGTGAACGCGATGAGCGTGTCCAGATACCAGGTGCGTTCGAGGCCGAACAGGCGCATGATCGCGAACGCCGCGAAGAAGACGGCGAACACCCAGCAGGCGATGCCGGTGCCGATGCGCCATCCGCGCCGCAGGCGCGACTCGGTCGCCATCGGTTCGTCACGCGGCGCCGGCTCGTCCGCCGCCGCTGCTGGTGGCGTCGGCGGCGTGGTGTGAGCGGCGTGGCGGGGACCGCCGCCGCTGCTTTCGGGTGGAGTCACGCCGTCCGCGCCGCGTAACAAGGCGCTGCTGTCGGCCGGTCGGGCCGGGAGGGCGTTGATCTCCATCGGCGTACCGTATCCGGTCGCACTGTGCGAACGCTGGGACAGTCCCGGAAAAGGTGCCGTCGCCTCGTCGTCTCGGCCCGGACTGGGCATTCACAGAAATCATGCTGAGAATGTGGACGTGACTTCACCCCTGCACCCGCGTGACGGAACGGAGCCGCCGGCCGCCGGCCCGGTCGACCACGCGACGTCTCGGCCGCTTATGGCCAGCCCAGATTCCGCGAGCGGCCCAGCCACCGCGGCCGATGACCTCGCCGGCGTGGACGGCATGATGGATCTGCGCGTGGTGCACGAGCGCCTGGCGCACATCGCCGCACACGTGGAGCGGCTCGCCGCGGAGAGCGGGCATGTGCATCAGCCCGCATGGCTGCGCCGGACGGCCGAGGAGCCACGGCTGCCGGTCGCGTGTGCAGTCCTCATCGCCATCGTGCTGCAGGGCTTCGTACCCCATCAGTTTGCGTTGCACCCGTGGTGGCTGCTGCCGGCGCTGGAGCTGCTGCTGCTCGTAGTGATCATCCTGTTCCGGCAGACCAAGATCGACCGCCAGGCCACGATCTTGCGGGTGTTGAGCCTGTCGCTCGCGGTCGCGGCCGGGATCGCGACGGCGTGGTCGGCCGTCCAATTCATCGACGAGCTGATCCGCAACACCGACCAGCGCGGAGCGTTGAACCACGCCGGCACGCTCCTGCGCGTCGGCGGCGGTATCTGGCTCACGAATGTCATCGTCTTCGCGCTCTGGTATTGGGATCTGGATCGCGGAGGTCCGGCCGCGCGGGCGTGTGGCGACCGGTTGCACACCGACTTTCTCTTCGCCGAGATGACCGCTCCGGAATTCGCGGCGAAGGACTGGGAGCCCCGGTTCGTCGACTATCTCTACCTTTCGTTCACTAACTCGACGGCGTTCAGCCCGACCGACACGCTGCCGCTGACCCGATGGGCGAAGATGACGATGATGTTCCAGTCGGCGGTGTCCCTGGGCACGATTGCGCTAGTCGTCGCGCGGGCGGTCAACATATTGAAGTGAGTTCTCGGTACCGTGGCGTCGTGCGCGGTTGACGACGCCGGGGAGGTGCACAATGCTGGTCGCCCACCTGAGCGATCCGCATGTAACGACCGGAGCACTCGGTGCGGAGCCTGTTGCGGGGCTGCACCGAGCTCTGGGTCGCGTACTGGGGCTGCAGATCCGTCCGGACTGCGTGGTCATTACGGGCGACCTGACCGAGCACGGCACACCAGCCGAGTACGCCGTACTGCGTGAAGTCCTGGAGCGGTTTCCCATTCCCGTACATCTGGCGGTCGGCAACCACGACAAAGGTTGAGGCATTCCTCGATGCGTTCGCCGGCACGCGCTTCGTCGGCGACCTTCGCGACAGCGGCGGTGGCGGTCCGGAAGCAAGCTATACCGTCGAACACCCGGGCGCGACCGTCATCGTCCTCGATTCGAAGCAGCCCGGGACGCCCGGTGGTCATCTCGGCCCCGATCAAATCCGATGGCTCGACGAGGCACTCGGCTCCCGGCGCAATGTCCCGGCGATCGTGTGTCTGCACCATCCGCCGATGGCGCTGGGGATCGTCTTCCTCGACGGTATGCGCCTCGATGACGGCGAAGAGCTGGCCGCCGTGATTGTGCGTCACCGGCACGTCGCACGGGTGCTCGCCGGTCGCGATCATCGCGCGATCACGGCCGGCTTCGCCGGTTCGGTGCTGACGGTGGCCCCGAGTACGTACCGGCAGAGCGAACTGGGCCTCAACGAAGCGGTGGCGTGGGGCTACGTCGCCGAACCCACGGGGTTTCTCCTGCACCTGTTGGACTATCGGCAGTGCGTGACGCATGTCGTCTCGGTCAGCCACGCCGGAGGTTTGTTGGGCGGCTACTGATCGCTCGCACGCGTCGCTGCATCGATGGCGTCGAGGAGCCGTACGCGGAGGATGCCGGCGCGATCGGCAAAATCCCGCTGGGCGGCCACGTACTCGGCCCGGCCCTCCGCCGTCTCGATCCGGATCGGCCGATAGCCAAGGCCGGTCAGGTCGTACGGGCTCGCTTGCATGTCGACGGTACGGATCTCGCGAGCCAGCGCGAAGCAGTCGGCGACGAGTTCACTGGCGACCAATGGGGACAGCTTGTACGCCCACTTGTAGAGGTCCATGTTCGCGTGGAGGCAACCGGGCTGCTCCAGCGCCGCCTGAGTGGCGCGCGTGGGTTGCAGCACGTTGAGCGGGCGAGCGGACGGCGTGAAGAAGCGGAACGCGTCGAAATGACTGCACCGCACGCGATTGGCGTCGACGACGGCCGCGGTCTGCGCCGGTGTGAACCGCAGCGGCCAATCGGCATGGCGTAGCTCGTCCGCGGATTGCCGGTAGACCATCGCCCACTCGTGCAGGCCGAAGCAGCCGAACTGTGGTGGCCGCGACGCCGTACCAGCGAGCACCTCGCGCATCCACGCGATCGCTTCGCCGCGTCGCGAACGTACCCGTGCCGCGTCGAGCATGACCCCGGCGGATCGCAACGTGTAGTCCGGACCGAAGTCGGCCGGATCGGCGTCGGCGAGCAGCGACGCCCGCGCCCGGGATGCCAACGGCGAAGCTGCCGCGGACGCGACGAGTAGTACGTGAACAGGAAGTCCTCGACCGGATGCTTGCGGCCGACCCGCCGGCGGTCCCGATGCGCGGCGATCCACCCGTCGACGCGGGACTCGTGCGCCGATCGTCGCGCACGCCACTGAAGGCCGGACAGGACCTCGGCGGCAATCGTGGCGGACACGTGCTCCAGCGTATCGACCAAGCGTGATTGCGACGGGCCGCGGCACGGCGCGACCCGACGGGCCGGTGGCGAGCGTGACCGCCCGCAACGGCGGCAGCAGGCCCGAGCGCGGGGTCGAAATCCGGTGCGGGATAGATTTGACCGGCGGGAACGAGCCGGTGGCAGAGGGAGAATCTGATGCGGATTGCGCGGTTTGTGCATAGTGGCGGCATGTCGTTCGGCGCGGTCGAGGGCGAGCAAGGGGCCGGCAACGCCGGCATGACCGTCGCCGAGATCGAGGGCCACCCCTTCGGTGATCTCACGTTCAGCGGTGCGCGGTGGGCGCTCGACGACGTCCGGATGCTGTCGCCGATCCTGCCGAGCAAGGTCGTGTGCGTCGGACGCAACTATGCCGATCATGCGTCGGAGCATGGGCAACGACGTGCCGAAGGAGCCGCTGCTGTTCCTCAAGCCATCCACGTCGATCATCGGCGACAACGATGCGATCAAGCTCCCGGCCGCAGTCGAAGCACGTCGAGCACGAGGCGGAGCTGGCCGTGGTGATCGGCGCGTCCGGTGCGCGGCGGGTCGACCGGGCCGGCGCGAGCGCGGCGATCTTCGGCTACACCGCTGCGAACGACGTGACCGCGCGTGACCTGCAGCGCAGTGACGGACAGTGGACGCGGGCCAAGGGATTCGATTCGTTCTGCCCGCTCGGCCCCTGGATCGTGACCGGGCTTGACGCCGGTGATCTTGAAGTCCGGTGTGAGGTCAACGACGAAGTGCGCCAACTCGGGCGTACGAAGGACATGGTGTTCGACGTGCCGACGCTGATCTCGTATGTGTCGCACATCATGACGCTGCTGCCCGGCGATGTGATCCTCACCGGTACGCCGGCGGGCGTCTCACCGATCGTCGACGGCGATACCTGCACCGTGTCGATCGAGGGGATCGGCACCCTCACCAACCGCGTTGTGACGCTCGACTGACCGTGATTTCTCGCACTGTCGCCGGCCGCCGGCAGTGCTTCCACGAACGCGTCCAGGCCAGCGAACCCGATTTTGCCGCCCTATCGGCGTCGGGTACAGTTCTCCTTCGGCGCCACCACGGGCCAATTGGGGTATGGGGTAATTGGCAGCCCAACTGATTCTGGTTCAGTTAGTCTAGGTTCGAGTCCTGGTACCCCAGCGACCGATGCGTCGTGCCCGCCAGAAGGGCGTGACCCCCGGTTCAGCACAACCGCACGGCCCCGTCGTCTAGTGGCCTAGGACGCCGCCCTCTCAAGGCGGTAGCGCCGGTTCGAATCCGGTCGGGGCTACATCGCAAGGTCCGCCGCCCGTTTCGGGCGCGCGGGCCTTTTGCTTTTGGTCATGCGCGGTACGAACTCCCGTACGGCTGGCGTCCGCACCGACCGAGTGTCCTCAACGGAATCGGCGTCGTTGATTGCGCCACGATCGTGTCCGCTATCGACGCGGCGACCAGGCGACGGGCAGACCTCGGTGGCGACGCCCTGATTGTGGAGGCGACGAGGCGGCCCCACAGCCGTGACTGGTTGCGGGGCCGCGCTGCGTTCGAGTGGGCGCTACTTGATGACGACGCGGATCAGGATGTCCGACACCGTGCCGGCCGAGGTGGTCCCGAATCCGATCGACTTGACCGGCGCCAGGTCCTGACGCGCGGCGGCAGCGGTGCCGCGGCCGGTCAACGCGATCAGCTTTTGGACGTCGACGTACCCGGCGCTAGTTGCATCCGACATACCGGCCATCGTTGTCTTGAACAGATCGCCCGAACCGAGCGAGCCGCCCATGACCGGTGTCCCGACGGTCGCGTTGACCGATGGCCCGCTCTTCGTGATCTTCAGCAGGCCGGCCGGGGCCGCGTCGCCGACGAGTTGGTTGACCGAGTCGACCAGCGAAGACGCCGTCGCGGCGTCGCGTTCTTGGATATTCACGAGCAGACCGGGGGTGTGATCGGCGCCCAACCCGGTGAAGGCCACCGTCAACTGCTTGGCCGTGAGCACAGGCGTGACGACGTTGGCGATGGCCGTCCTCAGCGTGCCCGACAGCGGATCGGTGCCGGGGCTGCCGCCGGAGGGATCCGTGGGATCGCCGCCGAACGGATCCTTGGGTTCGCCGGCGAACGGGTCGGTCGACCCGCCGGCATCGAGGGCCGCACCATTGGCGAGCATGCCGAGCATGCTCGACAGCTGCTTGGCAGCATCGCTTGCGGGGTCGAGCCCGGCCGTCGATACACCGACGATCGTGGCCGACGGCTGCGCCGAAAGCGTCGACATCACCTTCACGGGCGACGACGCGGTCTTTACTCCTTCGAGATGAGCGCGCACCTCGATGCCGTCGCCGGTCACCTTGCCGCCCACAGCAGCGATTCCGGTCAACGGCGATGAGCCACCCGCCATACCCAGACCGGGCATCCCGAGGGAGCCGAGTGGGCTGCCGCCCGACGAATCGGAGCCGGGGTCGAACGTGAATCCGCCGCCAGACTGATCCATCGCCGACGTGGTTGCCGATTTGATGAGTGTGGATACCTTGCCGAGGTCGGCGTACGCCACCAGCAGGTTGCCGTCGCCGACCTGGGCGACGGCCGACTTGAACGTCGCGTTGCCGGCGAGCGTCGCTGTCTTGGCCGCCGCGGCCGCCGCGGTCGCGGTGGCCTGCATGTCGCCATCCGAGCCGGCGATCAGCGCATAGCCCTTCTCCATGGCGAAGCCGAAGGAGTCCGCTCCCTTGGCGCGTCGAAGCTTCGTCAGCGTCGCCTCGGCCTTGGCGTCGTCGGTGCTCGCGAGCGCAATCAGGGCGACCGGCTTACCGCGTCCATCGGTCCACAGGCCGACGCCGGCCCGCCCAGCGAACCACGGCTTGACGTCGGTCGTGTAGTCGAGGCCGGCTTCCTTGGCGATGTTCGTCTCGAGCTTGGTGACGAGATCGGTCGCGGACTTGCCGTGGGTCGGGAACTTCTTGACCAGACTGTTGACGGTGAGCTTGTCGCCGTAGCCGGGGTTGAAGTCGACACGTACAAACGCGCTGACCGACGCGGGCATTGCCGACTCCGGCTCGACCGCGCCGGTGCCGGTCCAGGCCCGTACGCCGGCGTACGCGCCGACGCCGACGAGCAGCAGCAACGCCGTACTCGCCGACAGCACGATCGCACGGCGCCGTCCCGGTCGAGGCGCGGGACGCTCGGCGCCACCGAACTCGATCATCGTCTCGCCGTTGGCGCCTGGCTGATAAGCCGGCGTCGTCGATAGGTCGGCAGTGGACACTGTCACGTCGCCGACCGGTGGGGCGTACGTCGGGTCAATCGCACCAGCTGGCGGTGCGGCCCACGGCGACGGATTGGGTTCCGGCGCGCGCGCCGGCTCGGGGTGGCCCGATGTCGGCGGGGTTTGCTCACTCACGAGGGAGGTCCTTCCGGGGGTTTGTCGAGCACTTATCGTAGCGAGCCGCGACAAACCGGCGGTCCCCGAAATGCGGGGCCGCATCAACCGCGTGGCCGGTGTCCGATGACCGAATCGTCAGGACTCGGCTAGCGGCCGCTGGCACCGGCCGCTAGTGCCGCCCGACTCCGTACCGCCGGATTGATCTAAAGGCCGGACAGACGCTGGCCGGCGCGGACGACTGCCATCGCGTGCCGGTCGCCGGGACGGCGGCCGAGTCGTTCGATTGGGCCGGAAACGCTGATGGCCGCGATCACTCGACCGGTGCGGTCCCGAACCGGTGCCGAAACGCTGGCCACGCCCGGCTCGCGCTCGGCGACGCTCGCGGCCCAACCGCGGCGGCGGACCTCGGCCAGGGTGCGGCCGGTGAACTTGCATCGGGGCAACAGCGGCATGACCGCCTCGGGCGGCTCCCAGGCCAGGAGCACCTGTGCCGCCGAACCGGCGATCATCGGCAGGACGGCAGCCGATCGGCACGGTGTCCCGCAGGCCGCTCGCGCGTTCGGCGGCGGCGACGCAGATGCGTTCGTCGGCCCGGCGAAGGTAGAGCTGCGAACTTTCGCCGGTCGCGTCCCGCAGCGCGGCGACCATGGGCTCGGCCGCGGTCAGCAGCACGTCCGGCGCGGCGTTGGCGAGCTCGCCCAGCCGGGGTCCCGGGCGCCACCGGCCCTGCGGGTCACGAACCAGCATCCGATGGATTTCCAACGCCTGCGCGAGTCGATGGGCCGTCGCCCGCGGCAACTTCGTGCGCTCCACAAGTTCGGCCAGGCTGGCGCCGTCGACGCAGGCGCCGAGGATGACGATAGCCTTGTCAAGCACCCCGACCCCGCTGATACTGTGTCCCATAGGGCGAAACATACCTCCCAAACTTTAGGATGTCCAGATGGTGGGAGAAGGACAGTGAACGCACGCACGCTTGTCGGAGAAGGTCTGGGACGCGCATGTGGTGCGCCCGGGCCGCAGCCGGGGGAGCCCGATCTTCTCTACGTCGACCTGCATCTCGTCCACGAGGTGACGAGTCCCCAGGCATTTGACGGCCTGCGGGTCGCCGGCCGGCGGGTGCGACGGCCCGATCTCACGATCGCGACCGAGGACCACAACACGCCGACCGACAGCCTGACCACGATCGCCGATCCGGTCTCCCGCACCCAGATCGAGGCGCTGCGGCGCAACTGCGCGGAGTTCGGGATCAGGTCTGCATCCGCTGGGCGACGCGGAACAGGGCATCGTCCACGTATTCGGACCGCAGATCGGCCTGACCCAGCCGGGCATGACGATCGTGTGCGGCGACTCGCACACCGCGACGCACGGTGCGTTCGGGTCGCTGGCGTTCGGCATCGGTACGAGCGAGGTCGAGCACGTGCTCGCCACGCAGACACTCCCGCAGGCGCGGCCGAAGACGATGGCGGTGACCGTCGACGGCGAGCTCGGTCCGGGCGTAACCGCGAAGGATCTCGTGCTCTCGCTGATCTCTCAGGTCGGTACGGGCGCCGGCATCGGGCACGTGGTGGAGTATCGCGGTCCGGCGATCGAGGCGCTGTCAATGGAAGGCCGCATGACGATCGCCAACATGTCGATCGAGTGGGGTGCGAAGGCCGGCATGATCGCGCCCGACGAAACGACGTTCTCCTATGTGGAGGGCCGCCAATACGCGCCGACCGGCAAGGACTGGGAGGCGGCGCTGGACTACTGGCGGTCGCTGCCGACCGACGCCGCCGCGACGTACGACGCCGAGGTGCACATCGACGGACCGTCGCTGCGGCCGTTCGTCACCTGGGGCACGAATCCGGGCCAGGGCGTGAGCCTGGACGGTGTGGTGCCGGATCCGTCCAGCTTCGGCGACGTCGGCAGCCGTACGGCGGCCGAGCGCGCGCTCGCCTATATGGCACTGCAACCGGGCACGCGGATGTACGACGTACCGGTCGATGTCGTGTTCCTCGGCTCGTGCACGAATGGCCGGCTCGAGGATCTGCGCGCCGCCGCGGATGTGTTGCGTGGCCGGCGGGTCGCCCAATCGCGTACGGATGCTCGTCGTACCGGGCTCGGCCGCCGTACGCCTGCAGGCCGAGGCCGAGGGACTGCACAAGGTATTCGACGGACGCCGGCGCGGAATGGCGTTTCGCCGGATGCTCGATGTGCCTCGGCATGAACCCGGACACGCTCGATCCGGGTCAGCGAGTCCGCCTCCACGTCGAACCGGAACTTCGAGGGACGGCAGGGCCGTGGCGGTCGTACGCATCTCGTGTCCCCGCCGGTTGCCGCCGCGACCGCGGTCGCCGGTCGCTTCGCCGCCCCGGCCGACCTGAACTAGCGTCGACAGATCTGAGGGAGCTCAGCAATGGACAAGGTAACCGTGCACACCGGCACCGCATTGCCGCTGCGCCGCTCCGATGTGGATACCGACCAGATCATTCCGGCCGTCTACCTCAAGCGGATCACGAAGACCGGCTTCGAGGACGGGCTGTTTCGGGCGTGGCGGGACAACGATCCCAACTTCGCGCTGGAGAAGCCGGAGTACGCCGGCGCCTCAATTCTCATTGCCGGGACGCCAATTCGGCACCGGCTCGTCGCGCGAACACGCGGTCTGGGCCTTGCGCGACTGGGGTATCCGCGCGGTCATCGCGCCGAGTTTCGGCGACATCTTCCGTGGCAACGCTCTCAAGGAGGGTCTCGTCCCGGTCACCTTGCCAGCGGACGCGGTCGAGACACTGTGGTCGATCGTCGAGGCAAATCCGTCCACGAAAGTGACTGTCGACGTCACGACACGTGAAGTTCGTGTGGACGCCCAAACCTGGCCGTTCCCGCTCGACGATTTTGCCCGTACCCGGCTGCTCGAAGGACTAGACGACATTGCATTAACCCTGCGTGCAGATGGTCTGATCGCTGATTTCGAGGCCTCGAGGGCATCCTTTCTTCCCGTCGTACGTTGACTTTCGGCGGACCCGGTATCCTCTTCCCGTTGTGCCACAACAAGAAGAATTGCCCACGGAAGTTTGATTCCTTGGTGCAAAGGGCATAGCGTGCCGCAGAATGGCCAAGATGGTCATCGTTTGGTATGGAGGGAACTCGTGAACAAGGCCGAGCTGATCGACGCGCTCGCGGTTCGCCTGGGTGAGAAGAAGACGGCTACCGCCGCGCTCGACGCGGTGCTTGCCGAGGTCCAGGCCGCCGTCACCAAGGGCGACAAGGTTTCTATCACCGGATTCGGTGTCTTCGAGAAGCGCGTCCGGGCCGCCCGGATGGCGCGCAACCCGAGGACGGGCGAAGCCGTGAAGGTGAAGAAGACGGCTATTCCGGCGTTCCGCGCCGGTGCCGGCTTCAAGGACATGGTGGCAAGTGGCAAGGCGCCGGCCGGGGCTCGCAAGAGCACGGCCAAGGTGGCGGCGAAGACCACGTCGCGGACCACCGCCGCCAAGGCGACCACCGCCAAGGCAACGACGGCCCGCAAGACCACGGCCAAGGCGACGACCGCCAAGGCAACGACCGCCAAGGCGACCGCCGCCAAGGCAACGCCGGCCAAGAAGACGGTGGCCCGCAAGACGACCCCCGCGACCACGGCGCGTAAGACTGCCGCGACGAAGGCAGTCGCCAAGAAGGCACCGGCCACCAAGACGGCCGCCAAGAAGGCGCCCGCCCGCAAGGCCCGCTGACGCGGCAGCCGTACGACAGCACGCAACCGGTGCCGGCCCTATGGGTCGGCACCGGTCGTGTATGGGGTCGATCCGCGGGAATCGCTACGAGCCCGGCCAGTGGCCGGACCCCGGAAGCGCTACGGCACCAATGGATCCGCCGCGACGAGATCGTCGCCGCTGAACGTGAGAACCCAGCCCGAACCCTTCGGCGTCCGGTACGTCTGGCTCGCGATGGCATTGGCCGGGTGCAGTTCGGCGACGAGATCCGGGATGACGCCACCCTGACTCGCGACCACGATCCGACCGGACTCGGCCACGAGAGCGCGCAGACGGTCGGCCACCGCACTCGGCGGGGCGTCGGTCTCCTCGGCGAACACCGGGTCGGTCCGCACCGGAAGGCCGATGGGTGCGACCGTATCTACGCACCGCATCAGCGGCGCCGCATAGACCCTCGCCGGCTTGAACACCGACAGCAATGGCGTCAGCGCCGCGACCTGCTTATGCCCGACCTCGTCCAGCGGCCGGTCGTCGTCATGACCAGCGTTCGGATCGGCGGCCCAATCCGCGCGGCTGCCAGCGTCGGCATGGCGTACGACGACGGCCAGACCGGTCACCGGAGGGAGTCCCGCGAACGCGGCCACGACTCCGCGATCGTGGGCATAGGTCAGCAGACCCACCGCGTCATGCGGCGAGAGCCAGCGCAACTCGTCGACTTCATCGTTGGAGACGAACGTCGAGGACGACAGCTGCCGCATGGACCAGAATTCGACGCTCTTCTCGGTATCCGGCTCGCCGGTGAGGTAACGCGTCGACGGCAACCGAACCTGAGGAATCGCCGTAACACCGGTCTCTTCACGGACCTCGCGGACGGCCGCGGCCAACTCGTGCTCACCGCGTTCGAGCTTTCCCTTGGGCAGCGACCAGTCGTCGTACCGGTTGCGACGGATGATCGCGACCTCGACGATCACCGGCGCGGACGCCGGAGACACCACCGGCGCGGGCGCCGGAGTCGCCGCCGCCGGAAGCGGACATCGGACGCCAGACCACACCGCCGGCCGACCGGATGAGCCTCATCTCAACCATGCTGTCAACCGATCCTGCGTCGCGTCGACCCACCGCCGCGGATAGTCGCGTCGGGACAACATGACCGCGGCGCGTTCGCGTTCGATGAGTCGGCCGGCGGTGATGGCGAGGCTGTGGTTGTCCGGATCGGCGAGCGCGATGCCGAGCCATGTATCGGCGGCGATCGCGGCGTCCTGATGTGCCCCGAGCGCATCGGTCACGGCGGCGAGCGCGACGCCGAGGTCGAGCGCGGCGGAGCCGATCGCCGGGGCGGCCGCATCGGTCGCATAGCGCGCTCGCTTCGCCCGCTTGCGAACCTCGTGCCATTCGTCGTCGGGCGCGGCCGGATCGAGTTCGCCGGCGCCTTGTACGCCGCGCCCGCCGTCGGCCAGCCGATGCCATTGGCGCGCCACGAGCCCCGGTAGGACGGCGATAGCGGGCCGCAGGGCAGCTTCGGTGAGCGGCGGCGCCGCGGCCGTCAGCACAAGCGTGTTTACCAGTCGGCGGTAGCGGTCGCTGTCGAGGGCCAGATCGAGCCGGTCGAGCGCTTCCTCGTGACGTGCCACGAGTTCCGCGTCGATCCGGGCGACCGCGGCGGCATCGAGTTGACTCACCGGATCGTGCGTGACCGTGCGCCGCAGCCGGGCCCGCAGCACCTCAGCGTCTCGGGCGGCACCCAACATCGTGCCGATCCAGGCCAGCTCGGTGCGCAGCGACATCACCCACGGCGCCACGAGGGGCTTGAACGTCCACAGATCGGCGCGGAGGCGCCGGATGCCCACCCGCATCTGGTGTACGGCGGTGTCGCCGTTTCCGATCGACGCGCGGAGGCGAACGAGCGGGTCATGGGTAAGCATGCGCGCGATGTCCGACCGCAGTGCGTACGTCACGACGTCAGCCGCGCTCGCGTTGCGCCCGGGCGACGTTCCGGGCGGGACGAGATCCGGCGGCCGGCGTGCCGCTTCGCCCAACGCCCGTACGTGTTTCGCGGTGAACTCGCCCGACCTCGCGCCCGCGGCGACCAGTTCCCGGGAAACCCGCCGGAGCAGCTTGCGGCGCCCAGCCCTGCGCTCGACCTCGATCTCCCGGAACGTTCTTGCGATCTGGGTGCCGTCGATCACCGCGACTCGATCGTCGGCGACCTCGGCGAGGATTCGGTCGTCGGCGTCGATGAGGTCATGGCGTACGCGAGTCGTGCGGATCGTGATGACAGGTTGGAGGACCGCGCCGCGGGCGTACACGGTCACGAGGGCGGCGAGATCGGCCGGGATGCGTACGGCGTCGCCGGTCCGATCGATCTCACGGCGACTGCCCGGCACGTCGGTCGGCAGCTTCACCGTCCACGGAGCGCCATTGTCGCCGCGTCGGTATCGCAGTGAAACGCCGGCCCGGGCAAGCCGAAGGTCGTCGGTGTCGTAATACGTCGCGCGGAGCTTGATCGGTGGCCGCGTCACGACCCGACCTCCGTCGGGGACGCAGACGCTCAGGTCGGGCAGGCTGAAACGCGCGTCAACCTCGAATTTGCGCTCCTCCTCGACCATCTCCGTGAGCCTAGACGCGGGTCAGCCGGAGCGCTCGACGATGGTGGCGAGCATCGCCTCCTGCAGGTTCGTCGCGTCCGGTGGCTTGTGCAAGATCCAGGAGGCGTCGGGCTGCAACTCGATATGCGATCGTGTGCTCGCTCATCGCCCGGTTCAGGAATCGGTCGAGGCTCGCCTGCGCATCGGCGTCGGTCACCCGCACCAGGGCCTCGATCCGCCGGTCGAGGTTGCGGTGCATGAGGTCCGACGAGCCGATCCAGATGTCCGACGCCTCGCCCATGCCGAACCGGTAGATGCGCGAGTGTTCGAGGAATCGGCCGAGGATCGAGCGGACGCGGATGTTCTCGGACAGTCCGGGCACCGCCGGCCGGAGCGAGCAGCTGCTACGGATGAGCAGCTCCACCCGTACGCCTGCGATGGAGGCACGGTAGAGCGCGTCGATCGTCTCCTCGTCGACGAGCGCGTTGCACTTGATCTGTACGAGGGCGGGCTGCCCCGCCTTCGCGAGGGCGGTCTCGGTCTCGATCCGGGACACGATGCCGGACCGCACACCGTACGGTGCCACGAGGAGCCGGCGGTAGGCGGTCTGCCGGCTGTAGCCGGTCAGCATGTTGAACAGGTCGGTCAGGTCGGCGCCGACCTCGGGGTCGGCGGTGAGCAGCCCGAGATCCTCGTACGCCCGCGCGGTCTTCGGGTGGTAGTTGCCGGTGCCGATGTGGGCGTACCGACGGATCTGGTTGCCCTCCTGGCGCACGACAAGAGCGACCTTGCAATGCGTCTTCAGGCCGACGAGGCCGTAGACGACGTGGCAGCCGGCCTTCTCCAACTTCCGCGCCCAGCCGATGTTCGCCTGCTCGTCGAAGCGCGCCTTCACCTCGACGATGACGACGACCTGCTTACCGGCCTCGGCCGCGTCGACCAGCGCGTCGATCACCGGCGAGTCTCCGGACGTGCGGTAGAGCGTCTGCTTGATGGCAAGCACATTCGGGTCGCTGGCGGCCTGCTCGATGAACCGTTGCACGCTCGTGGAGAACGAGTGGTACGGGTGGTGTACGAGCACGTCTCCCTCACGCAGCATGGCGAACACGCTGCGGCGGCCGGTTGTCTCGCCGCCGAGCAGCCGGGTCGGCTCGCTCTCCAGGAAGCGTGGATGCGTTGCCGGAACGAACGGCTTGTCCTTGAGCTCGGGCCGGTCGATGTCGTCGTGTAGCCGAGCCAAGGCGGTCAGGTCGAGCACGCCGGGCACCCGGAGCACGTCGCCCGGATCCATGTCGAGCTCGCGGACGAGCAGCTCCAGGACGTGGTCGGACATGGTCGAGGCGACCTCGAGACGCACCGGCGGGCCGAACCGGCGGCGTGCGAGTTCACGTTCGAGCGCCTGCAGCAGATCCTCGTCGCGCTCGTCGTCGACCTCTAGCTCGGCGTTGCGGGTCACCCGGAACACGTGGTGCTCAACGATGCGCATGCCCGAGAACAGCCCGCCGAGGTGCGCCGCGATCAGGTCTTCGAGCGGGAGGTAGCGCACGCGTGTCCGAGGGTCGCCGCCGACGAGGACGAGTCGCGGCACGTTGTTGGGCACCTTGACACGTGCGAAGAACTCCGGGCCGCCGTCGGGGTCGCGTGCCACGACGGCCAGATTCAACGCAAGACCGGAGATGTAGGGGAACGGGTGCGCGGGGTCGACGGCGAGCGGCGTCAGCACCGGGAACACCTGGCTACGGAAATAGTCGCGCATGCGGTCGCGCTCGCCGGCGTCGAGGTCCGCCCAATGAACGATCTCGATGCCGGCCGCGGCGAGCTCCGGCCCGACGTACTCGTCGAAGCATTGGGCGTGGCGGGCGACGAGCTCGGCGCTCCGCTCAGTGATCACGGCCAACTGTTCGCGGATCGACATGCCGTCCGCGCTCCGCAGCGGCAGGCCGGTCTGCATGCGGCGCTTGAGCTCCGCGACGCGCACCATGTAGAACTCGTCGAGATTGCTCGCGAAGATCGAGAGGAAGAATGCTCGCTCCAGCAGCGGCCGCGACTCGTCCTCGGCCAGCGACAGCACCCGCGCGTTGAAGTCGAGCCAGGACAGCTCGCGATTGATGAACCGATCGTCGGGCAGCGGCTTCTCCTCGGGCGGCGGTGCGTCCGCACCGGCCGCGTCAAATCCGACCATCGGCGGGGTCGAGCTGGTCGTCTCGGGCACGGCCGCCTCCGCCGATTCGGCGGTACGGCCGGAGCTGGGTACCGCGGCGGTCCGCTCGATGGGGGGATCCGCCGAGACCGAATGCCCGGTGGTCCCGGGGGCGGGCGGCTCGGCGCTCAGTCTGGCCGGCTGGGCGGCACTCGCGTA
Organism: uncultured Actinomycetota bacterium; assembly: GCA_963818495.1. Lineage (GTDB taxonomy): Bacteria > Actinomycetota > Actinomycetes > Mycobacteriales > Micromonosporaceae > DASQPR01. Next base: position 408,137 of record CAWFSH010000008.1, on the reverse strand, counting down.
GCCGTTGGTCACGCTTGCCCCGGCCGGGCGGCGATCCGACGCGCCGACCGACGCCAGCATCTCGTCGCGCCGCCGTACCTCGACCGGGCCGTTGGCCGGCGTGGCGTTCACGGGCGCGGTGGACGAGACGATCGTGCGCGGCGCTGCCGGGTCGTCGGCGTGCGCATCGGTCGGTGCCTCAGGTTGACTGGCGGGAGACCCTTTGGCGGCCGTGGTGGCGCTCTCGGACGCCTTCGCGACCCCGGCGCTCGCCATGGCCCGCGCGGCGAACCTTCCGTCGGGGCCGCGCAGCGGCGCGGCGTGCGTCGTGGATGGGGTCGGCCGCTCGGGCATCGATGGAGACTCGGCCACCGGCGGAGACGATGTGGCGCTGGACTTCGTCGGCGCGGTGCTAGTCAAGCGCGAGCGACCGCTCGCCTCGGGCGCGCTCGACCGGATGCGACGCTGGTGCGGCGCGGCCGGCGACGGGTCGGACGTCGGGAAGTCCGAAGGTGCGGGGTCAGGGATCGGCGTCACGTATTCCATCATCACCTGATAGGCCTACTCGCCAAGCCTTGTCGCGGCAAATGTTTCCTGACATCTGGGGTTCGGGCCGTTCGGGTCTGGGTCCGCGAAGGCGATTGGCGGTGGACTCGCTAGCATCGCGGCCCGCTACATGGTGACGAGCGCGACGGCAACGACGTGGCGCTGCCCGTCGATCTCCAATCGCACACGCTGACCCAGCCGCAGCAGCCGGAGTCCGGAGGCGGCGAACGCGGCCGACGGCACCTCGACCGCCGTCCCGTTATCGAGCAATACCGACGCGGCACCACTGGCCGGATCGAACGTCGCCACGGTGCCCTGCATGATCACCACGCTACCCAATGACACCGATCATGGCGATCGGCCGCCCGGCCCGAGCGGCTGCCTGGAGCACCCGAGCCGTGCGTGTGCCGAGGCCGAGCCGGGCCGCCGCGGCCAGATCGGCGGCCGTGTCCACATCCAGTCGCAGACTCGGCCAGTCACCGTCGAGCGCCCTGGCGCCCGAAGCGGCGTGGGCGGTCGCCGATCCGGGTCCGAACCGCGGATCCAGAGCCGTGCCGGCTGGCGCGGTCAACAGCGTCGTTCCGGTGCCCGCGTGGTCGGCCACGTACGCCCGGGTGCCCGTACCCGCGGCTTTGAACAGCGCATCGGTGAGTTCGGCGCTTCGCAATGCCGGCACGTCAGCGAGCAGCGCGGCCTGTGGCCCGCCGGACCCGGCGTGTGTCGAACCCAACGCGATCGCCGGGTTGAGGCCCGCGTCGGGGGGGTCGGCGACCGTCTCCACACCGAGAGCGCGCGCCGCGTCGGCGACGGTCGCGTCGCCGGTCACGACGAGCACGCGGTCGACGGCGTCGGAATCGCGCGCGGCATCGATCGTGTCGAGCGCGACCGCCAGCACGAGAGCGTCGTCGGCCGGGGCATCGCGCAGCCGCGACTTGCCGGCCGCGAGCCGCTTGACCGGGATGATGATCGTCCACCGTGCGTCGTGCATACCGGTTATCCTCCTACGATGACTGCCACCGCGCCGCACCCTGTCCTAGCCTGTGGCCGGCTTGCCGGGCATGATTTGCAGCAGAGCTGGCCGGATGCCCAGGAGGATGACGCGGTGGTAAGAAAGATCGGGTTCTGGCCCCGTATGACGGTAGGCCTGGTCAAACCGCTGCTGATCGTCGTGACGAAGCGCGAGTGGCGCGGCATGGATCGGGTGCCGACGACCGGCGGTGTGATCCTGGCCGCCAATCACATGTCCGAGTTCGACCCGTTCGTCATCGCCCACTTCGTGTACGACTCCGGTCGGTGGCCGCAATACCTGGCCAAGTCCAGCCTGTTCAAGATTCCCGTGCTCGGTCCGATCGTCAAGGCCGTCCGGCAGATCCCCGTCGAGCGCGGCACCGTCGACGCCAGCAAGGCGCTCGACGCCGCGATCACGGCCGTAAAGCGCGGCGAGGGCGTGATCATCTACCCCGAGGGCACGACCCCGAAGTCCGGCGAACTCTGGCCACAGCGCGGCAAGACAGGCATCGCGCGACTGTTTCTCGCCACCGGTGCGCCGGTGATCCCGATTGCGACCTGGGGTGCCCAGCAGGTGTTCGACCCTCGTAAGCGCAAGCTGCGGTTGCGGCCACGCACCCCGGTGACCGTCGTGGCCGGCGAGGAGATCGACCTGTCGAAGTGGAAGGGTGCGGAGCCGACCGCCGCGAACCTCTATGCGATCACCGACGAGATCATGCTCGTGCTGCGGGCGATGGTCGGCGAGATCCGCGGGGAGACCCCGCCGCCGGCGCCGAGCTCGGCCGGGCGACGGACTTTCGCACCCGGGCGCGCGGCATCGTCTGGCTCCGACGCGGTGGCCGATGATGAGGCGTTGGACGACGTGACGCCGACGGCGGACGCATCGTGATCACCGTCCGACGGGCGACCGTGCTCGGTGCCGGGTCATGGGGGACGGCGTTCGCGAAGGTTCTAGCCGATGCCGGCACCGATGTGACCCTGTGGGCCCGCCGGCCGGAGCAGGCGGACCGGATCGAGCGGACCCGCCGGAACGCGGAGTACCACCCCGACCTGATCCTCCCGCCGTCGGTGCGGGCAACGTCCGACGTGGACGCGGCGATCGCCGACGCGGATCTTGTCTTTCTGGCCATCCCGTCGCAAACGCTGCGCGGCAACCTGGCCCAGTGGGCGGCGAGCATCGGTGCCGATGCGACGCTTATCAGCCTGATCAAGGGCATCGAACTCGGCACGGGCAAGCGGATGACCGAGGTGATCAGCGAGGCGGCCGGCTCGACCCGGCGCGGGTCGCCGCGGTCACCGGCCCGAATCTGGCCGTCGAGATCGCGGCCGGCCAGATCGCCGCGACCGTGGTCGCGTGCTCCGACGAGAAACGGGCGCAGGCCATCCAGGGCGCGATCGCGACCCGTTATCTTCGGCCGTACACGAATGATGACGTCATCGGCTGCGAGCTCGGCGGCGCGGTCAAGAACGCGATCGCGCTGGCCTACGGCATGGCGCACGCGATGGGTTTCGGCGACAACACGAAGGCGACGTTGATCACTCGTGGCCTCGCCGAGACCGCACGCCTGGGCATGCGGCTGGGCGCCGATCCGATGACGTTCGCCGGGCTCGCCGGCCTCGGTGACCTGGTCGCGACCTGCTCCTCGCCGCTGTCGCGCAACCGTATGTTCGGCGAGCGCCTCGGCCGGGGCGAGACGCTGGAACAGGCGCAGAAAGCAACGAAGCAGACCGCCGAGGGCGTCAAGAGCTGCCTCGCGATTCGCGATCTGGCGCGCGCGCACGGCGTGGACATGCCGATCACCGAGCAGGTCGAGCGGGTCTGCCACGAAGGCGCCTCCCCTCGCGTCGCCGTCGCCGCGCTGATGAGCCGCGAGACGAAGCCGGAGTAGGCCATGGTCGAGCCGCACGGGGATCGCCACGCGTAGCGTCAGCGGGCCGGCGACGGCACGCGCGCCGCCCACGCGGGGCTGCCGGCGGCCGTGCCGGGTCAGCCATTTGTGCCCGGGCCGGCGCTCGCCGCGCCCTACCACCTCGACCCGGCGGCCGGGCCGCAGCCGGGCGTCGACGGCTACGGCCGCACCGACAATCCGTCCTGGCGCGGGTTGGAGTCGGCGATCGCCGAGCTGGAGGCGCCGGGCGCGGCGCCGAATGCGTCTCGTTCGCCTCCGGCATGGCGGCCATCTCCGCTCTGCTGTTCACCGTGCTGCGGCCGGGAGACACGGTCGTGTTGCCGGCCGACGGCTACTACAAGACGCGAGCGTTCGCCGCGGCACGGCTAGCCCCGTTGGGCGTCACGATCGTCGAGGCGCCGACGGCTGGCCCGTACCCGTCGTTTGACGGTGTTCGGCTGGTCTTGCTGGAGTCACCGGCGAACCCCGGCCTCGACGTGTGCGACATCGCCGCACTCGCCGCGGCAGCGCACGCGGCCGGGCGCGGTCGTCGCGGTGGACAACACGACGGCGACCCCGCTCGGGCAGCGGCCGCTCGCGCTCGGCGCCGACATCAGCGTCGCGTCCGGCACGAAGGCACTGACCGGCCATTCGGATTTGCTGCTTGGGTATGTCTGCGTCGCCGACCCGGCGCTCGCGCGACGCGTGCGCGACTGGCGCGGCGAAACCGGCGGGATCCCGGGCGGCTTCGATGCGTGGCTGGCGCACCGATCCCTGGCCACGCTCGATATCCGGCTGGCGCGCCAGACCGCCAATGCGACGGCGGTCGCGGCGATGCTCGCCGAGCACCCGCTGGTGTCGTCGGTACGGTTCCCGGGCCGCGACCGTGATCCGGCCTATCCGCTGGCGATGCGGCAGATGCGCCGAATTCCCGGCATCGTGACGTTCACGTTGCCGTCGGCCGGCCACGTCACCACGTTCCTGACCGCATCGACGCTCGTCGCCGCGTCGACATCGTTCGGCGGCGTGCACACGAGTGCCGATCGGCGCGAACAATGGGGCGACCCGGTGCCTCCCGGTCTCGTACGGCTGTCGTGCGGCATCGAGGACGCCACCGATCTCGTCGCCGACATCGAGCACGCTCTCGACGCGGCGGCCGACCGGACGGCGTGACGCGTCGCCGGCGGTCCGGTGATCAGTCGACCGGTGCGCGTGGCGTGACGATATGCGGTCGCCGCTCCGGCCCGAACACGGCCGACCGGTAACGACGCCGCTGCCGGTGCTGATGCAGCCGGGGGCCGAAGCGCATCCGCAGCCGCCAGGCCAGTACGGCGGCCCACATCAGTAGCGGCGTGATGTACGCCTGGTCGGGCGAGGCCAACCCTTCGGTCGCCGCCGTCCACGCCAGGAATCCGAGCACCGCGACCAGCACGCCGATGTTCAACCGGGTCAGCGCGGGATTGCGTCCACGGCGGGCGAGCCGGCGCATCGGCACGGGTAGCCGGCGATAGGCGATCGTGCTGCCGGTCACGAACGCCGCCAGTGCACCCAGGGTCAGGAATGCACTCAGCGGCGGGGGGACTGCCATCGCGACCACCAGCGCCACGACGGCTGTCACGACGCCGGCGTCGAGGATTCCTTGTACCCACACGAAAGCGCTGGCGCCGACGTTGCGGGCGTACATGTCCTCGGTCGGGTTGGCCGCCGCCACGGCGCCGAAGCCGCGGCCGGCCGCAACGACCTTGCCACTTCGCAGCTGCGTGACCGCGAGGTTGGTGTGCGCGGCCGCGTTCGTCGGGTCGAGTGCGAGCGCATTGGCGAAATACGCACGGGCGTGCTCGTGCTCGCCGATGTTCAACAGCACCCGACCCATGGTCACGTGTGCGTCGGCAGCCTGGGGTGCAATCCGCAGGGCGCGGAGCGCCGCTTCGTACGCGATCCGTTTGTCGGCCGGGTGTGGGCTCACCAATACGGCGTCGGCCAGGATCATGTGCGGTCGCCAGGCGTTCGGAGCGAGCTCGATCGAGCGTCGCGCCGCCGCCACGGCCTCCGGGTGCCGGCCCAGATTGTGTAGCGCCAGCGAGCGGAGACGGTGCGCCCACTCGGACTGCGGGTTCGCCGCCGCCGCCCGGTCGGCCGCCGTCAACATGCTGTAGTGGTCACGGGTCGCGTTGTAGCACTGCGCGAGTTGGCACAGTGCCTGGGCGTTGCCGGGCGATTCCGCCACGACGCGGCTGAGGATTGCGATGGCGTCGGCGGCACGACCGATCTCCCGCAGCGCTTCCGCGCGTTTCAGATCGGTCGCCACGTCAACGCCGGCCACTAGGCGAACTTTCGCTTCTTGAGGTAGGCGGCCAGGTCGTCGTACGTGCCGGATTCGTTGGCAAACATCGCGACATTGCGGGCCGCGCTCATCCACGGCCCGGTCGACGGCCGGACTTCCCGTAACGCGCGGTCGAAGTCGCGTTGCTCGATCATCCGTACGTCTCCGGTCATGATCGAGTCGTGCATCGCATGCTCGGCCGCACTGTCGCAGAGATGAGCGAGATCGGCGCCGGAGAAGTCGTCCGTGGCACCGACGATCTTCTTGAGGTCGATGTTCGCCACCGGCCGTTCGCGTAGGTGGTATTGAACGATCGGGCCGCGCGCCGCCCGATCCGGTGGCAACACCAGGATCACCCGGTCGAAGCGCCCCGGGCGGCGTAGCGCCGGGTCGACATCCCACGGCGCGTTGGTCGCCGCGAGCACGAACACCCCGTCGTTGTTGCCATCCACGCCGTCGAGTTCGGCCAGGAGTTGGTTGCCGAGCGTACGCATCGTCGAGGAGTTCACCGAGCTGCGCTTGTGCCCGAGCGCGTCGATTTCGTCGAGAAACAGCACACAGGGCGCGTTGCGCCGGGCGGTCTCGAAAATCTGGTGGAGATTCTGCTCGGAGTTGCCGACGTACATGTTCAGCACGTCGACGATGGACAGCGAGATGAACTTGGCGCCCATCTCGCCGGCGACCGCCTTCGCGATGAACGTCTTGCCGCATCCGGGCGGTCCGTAGAGCAGCAGCCCGCCCCGCAGACTCTTTCCGTAGAGCCCACGGAGCTTGGGATTGCGCAGCGGCCCGAGAAACGCAACCTCGAGGCGCTTCTTGACGTCGTCCATGCCGTGTACGTCGGCGAGGAAGACCGACGACGTCTCGACGTCGAACATCCGGTCGTCGTCGCCGACGACCGGCTCCGGCTCGTCCGCGGCCGGTGCGAACCGGGGCGGCACGACGCCGGAGAATTCGTCTTCGAAGGCGCGCCAGTCGATGTCGTCGGCCGGACGGCGTGGCTCGGGTGTCTGATGCGGTGGGTCGGACGGCGGTGCCGGCTGGGGCGACTCATGCCGCGGTGTTTCCAGGCGTGGTGGTCCCGAGTGCGGCGGCTCTGGACTGGCCTGCTCGGTGGTCTCGTCTACCTGGCTGGCCGGAGAGACCGGCGGGCTCGGCTCGAGCGGCGGAGGCGGCGGCGCTCCCGTGGGACGGGTCGACGCGACCGGCTGGCCGCCGGTGTTTTCGGCAGGGGCGCCGATCGCCCGTGACATCAGCGCCTGCGCCTGCTCGTGGCCGGGGTCGCGCGACGAGGACCTGGGCTAAATGCCCGATCGAATCCGCGCGCCGATCCGCCTGCAACAACAACTCCGCCAGATGCACGCGCAACGGGAGATCGTCCGGTGCCGCCTCGACGGCAGCGGTCAGTGACGCGATCAGGGGGGAGTTGGTCACGGCGCGAGAGTATCCAGCCAAACGGCTAGTCGACCAGCCCGCCAGTGGGCCAGAAGCCGGATAAAGCAGCCATTTGAGTCTCCGCGGCGGGCGTGCATTCCATACGGTAGCGTCACGCGGTACGCGCACTGCCTGTCACCGGTGTGACCGGCTGAGGGCGGGAAAGGAGACGACGTGTCCTCACCTCGAAAGACGCGAGTCGCGGTCGTGTTCGGTGGTCGCAGCACCGAGCACGCCATTTCCTGCCTGTCCGCCGGTGGTGTCCTCGGAGCGCTCGACCCGGACGAGTTCGAGATCGTACCCGTCGGTATCACACGCGAGGGTCGTGGGATCCTCACGGACGGTGATCCTCAGCGCCTTTCGCTCGACGTCCGACGCGCGACTTCCGGAGATCACCGCGGCATCCGGATCAGCCGTCGTCCTGCCCGGCGACCCCACGACGCACGGTCTCGTGGTGCTCGATCCGTCCGAGGGCGCCCGGGCACTCGGCGACGTCGACGTCGTCTTCCCGGTGCTGCACGGCGCATTCGGCGAGGACGGCACGATCCAGGGCCTGCTCGAGATGGCCGGGAATCCCGTACGTCGGGTCGAACGTCTTCGCGTCGGCGGCCGCGATGGACAAGGAGTTCACCAAGAAGCTTGCGCGCGGCCGAGGGCATCCCGATCGTCGATTACATCGTGCTCCGCGCCGGCCAGTCACCGTCCGAGGCCGACCTGGACCGGCTCGGTCTGCCGGTTTTCGTGAAGCCGGCGCGCGGCGGCTCGTCGTTCGGTGTCACCAAGGTCACCGACTGGACGCAGCTGGACAAGGCCATCGCCGAGGCGCGGATGGTCGACCCGAAGATCCTCATCGAGGCGCACATGGTCGGTCGCGAAGTGGAGTGCGGCGTGCTCGAGGGCGAGGCCGGCGGAGCGCCCGAGGCGAGCGTTCTGGCCGAAATCCGGGTCGCGGGCGGTCATGACTTCTATGACTTCGAGGCGAAATACCTCGACGAGGCGGTCGAGTTCGACATTCCGGCGCGACTGCCCGACCGGGTCACCGCCCAGGTCCAGGACTACGCCTGCAAGACCTTCACGGCGCTCGACTGCGCCGGACTGGCCCGCGTCGACTTCTTCGTCAGCCCGGAGCTGGACGTCTACCTCAACGAGATCAACACGATGCCCGGGTTCACCGCGACGTCGATGTTCCCCCGGATGTGGGCGGCGACCGGACTGGACTATCCCAAAGTCGTCGCGCGGCTCATCCGTACCGCGACGCAGCGCGGCACCGGCCTGCACTGAGTTCTCTCAGCGCCTGGACACGACTTTCCAAAGGGCCTGGACCGCCGGTCGGCGCACTTCGTGTCGGCGTGGTACGGACGGTCGGCGTACTTCGTGCGCGAGTGGCCTCGATGGTTAGCAGTGGTAGGGCGTCTTGATCGACGGCATTGCGCTGACTAGTGGAGCGGAGAACTCGGCCGCCCATTGACCGGGACTCGAATACGAATTCGGCACTGTCACCGCGACCGGAACCTCGCGATCCAGCGTGGTCCAGACCGTGGCCGTGGTGCCCGTCGTCGGAAACCAGCAGACGCCCGAGATCGGAAAAACTGTGGCCGTGGGAGCCGGGTCGGACCGACGGCGCACCACACTGAACGGTGATCGGCGGCTCGCCGAACGCCGCATTCTGCTCCGGGCCGGCCGTCACGTGGCGCTCGGGGAGGTTGCGTAGTTGTGTCGGCAGTTGTGCGATAAAGGCAAGGCACGCCTGCGCGTGCGCGGGCGACAGCTTGGGCGCGGACATCGCAACAGCGCTCGACGGCACTGCGGTCGCCGGGCTCGCGGTCGGTTTCGCGTCGGACTTCGACGTCCGCGAGGCGATGTAGGCGAACGCGATCACGCCGACGAGGATGGCGACGGGTACCGCGACCAAGGTGGCGTAAAGCGCGGCACGGCGGCTAGCCGGATCTGCCATGACCTATCGCTTCATTCCTTACGTGTCTCGGCGCCACCGCGGCCACCAACCGGCGCAGAGCCTACAGATTGACAACCGAGCAGGTGAGCGTGCGGGTGATGCCCGCGACCAGCTGGACCCGGCTGACGATCATCTTGCCGAGTTCGTCCACCGTCCCGGACTCGGCGAGCACGACCACGTCGTACGGGCCGGTGACGGCGTCAACTCGTACCACGCCGGGAACGCCCGCGATCGCACCGGCGACCTCGCGCGCCTTGCCCACCTCAGTTTGGATGAGGATGTATGCCTGGACCAACGACACGCCTCCAATCGACAGAGCGCCATGCGTACCACTGCGACGCCACGGCGCAGCTCGGGCCGATCATGACGGTGCAACGCGTGACAGCCGGCCAAGCCGGACGGTGTGAAACTACCGTACGCGACGCCGATCTATCTCCCCGGAGCCGTCCGCGGCCCCGGTCAACGATTCGGTAGCGTGCCCGCGGAGCCGATCACGCGTTAACGAACGTAGGCGTGGAGGCGCGGAGGGAGTTTGCGTTGACTGTCGCGGAGACCGGTGAATTCGGTCTGATCGACCGCATCACCGCCCGGTTGGGCAGCGGCGACGCCGTTCTGCTCGGGCCGGGCGACGATGGCGCAATCGTGGCCGTGTCCGACGGGCGCGTGGTCGCGTCAACGGACGTCCTCGTCGAAGGCCGGCACTTTCGTCGCGACTGGTCATCCGCGGAGGACGTCGGTCACCGGGCCGCCGCCGCCAATCTGGCCGACATCGCGGCGATGGGTGCAGTCCCCACCGCGCTTCTGGTCGCGCTGTGCATCCCACCCGACCTCGACGTTCGCTGGGCCGAGGAGCTGGCCGACGGGCTCGCGGCCGAGGCCGCGATCACCGGGGCGTCCGTCGTGGGCGGGGACATCTCGGCGAGTTCGACGCTGACCATCGCTGTCACCGCGCTCGGCGACCTAGGCGGGGCCGATCCGGTGGTACGGTCCGGAGCCCGCCCCGGCGACATCGTCGCCGTCGCCGGTCGCCTCGGATACGCCTCGGCCGGATTGACGGTGCTGACCCGGGGCTTCCGATCCCCGCGGATCCTGGTCGACGCGTATCGGCGGCCGGTCGTTCCGTACAGCTCCGGACCGGCGGCCGGCCGGATGGGAGCGACCTCGATGATCGACGTGTCGGACGGACTGCTCGCCGATCTCGGGCACATCGCCGATGCGAGCGATGTCGCCATCGACGTGTCCCGCGAGGCGTTCGATATCCCGCAGGCTCTGATCGACGTCGCGGCGGCGCTGGGCGTCGATCCGTACCCGTGGATTTTGGCTGGTGGCGACGACCATGCGATGGCGGCGACGTTCCCCGCGCTCACGACCTTGACCGATGAGTGGCGATTGATCGGCACGGTGATCGAACGTTCAGCGGCGGCCGCGGTGACCGTTGACGGCGAACCCTATCTGGAATCGCCGCCCGGATGGGATCACTTCCGCTGATCTCGGCGGCGCCGTGTAGCGCCGCGGCAACGCTCCGGAGCTGCGGTAGCCTAACCGCCCGTGACCGACATCGAGATCCGCCCGACGCGCTACCTTGCGCCCGTTGCCCAGAGGTTGGCAGCCGCGGCCATTGCCGAACTCGCGGCGCGCTACGGCGGCCCGGGCGACGACACGCCGATCGAGGCGATGGAGTTCGACCCACCAGAGGGCGGCTTCTTCGTCGCGTGGCGAGCCGGCGAGCCGGTCGGATGCGCGGGTTGGCGCAGCCATCCCGGTGACCGCGAGACGGCGGAGCTCAAGCGCATGTACGTGTCCCCGTCGGCCCGCGCGGCCGGCGTCGCGACGGCGCTGCTGGCCGCGGTCGAGGAGTCGGCCGTCGACCACCGACGCACGCGCTTGATCCTGGAGTGCGGCGAGCGCCAGCCGGAGGCCATCGCGCTCTACGAGAAACTCGGCTACACCCGCATCCCGGACTTCGGGCACTACAAGGGCGCGCCCGGCGTACGGTCGTACGGCCGGGATCTGGCGCCTCGGCGGGTCGGGTGAGCGTCGCCTGGGACGAGTCCTATCAGGGACAGTTGCGTGCGCTCGCGGGCGACGACCGGCCGCTGCTCTTCGTCGGCGCACGATGCGTCGTGGTCGACACCGATGACCGCATCCTGCTCATCCGGCGCGCCGACAACGGCGAGTGGGCCTTGCCCGCGGGCGCGATGGAGCTCGGCGAGTCGATCGGGGAGTGCGCCGCGCGGGAGCTGAACGAGGAAACCGGACTCGTGGCGACGTCACTGGAACCGTTCGCGTTCTACTCCGGCGCCCGGTTCACCGGGGCGAACATGTACGGCCACACGTACCAGGTGTTTTCGACCGCCTTCTGGGTTCGGTCCTGGATCGGCGACCTCGCCCGCGTGACCGGGGAGACAACGGACGCCGCGTTCTACCCGCTCGACCGGCTGCCGGATGGTCTGGCGCGATCGGTTGCCGAGACCATCGACGACTTCGTGGAGTTTCGGCGGGGCGGCCGGTTCGTGGCGAAATAGCTGTCGCGCACCGCGAGCGACACGCGACGAGCCGCGGTCGCCCGAGATGGGCGCCGCGGCTCGAAAGTGCTCGGCGTATGAGGAGGGGACTAACCCCGGACGACCTTGCCGGCCTTGATGCACGACGTGCAGACCTGCATCTTGCGGGTCGTGCCGCCGCCCGCCGGCGTACGCACCGTCTGGATGTTGGGATCCCAGCGGCGGTTGGTCCGGCGGTGCGAGTGGGACACGTTGTGGCCGAAGCCAGGCTTCTTGTTGCAGATCTCGCACACGGCAGCCACGGGAATCTCCTGGTTTGATCGTCGGTTCGCCGGTGTTGTGCGGCGACCGGTGACGTTCACGCTTGCGCCCGATGGGCACGCCGAAACGCGCGACCCGATTGGGCAACCTCGTTAGGTTACCCGACCGGTCATCGATCCGGCCAATCGCCCCGGTTCGCGCGCTCCAGCGGCGACACTGGCCCTCATGATCCACCCCGGTGGACGATTGGCGTCGTCGCAGCAACCCGAATCGTCCACCCCGGTGGATCATGACAAAGCGGCGGGGCAGGCGACGCGCGTGAGCTGGCGATACGGCACGCCGCTCGCGCTTTGTCGCGCCCCGCTGTGTGGTATCGCGGGCGGGGCAGGCGACGCGCGTGAGCTGGCGAAACGGCCCGCCGCTCGCGCTTTGTCGCGCCCCGCGATTACGCTTCGAATCCGTGCTGGACAGTCTGGATGGCGACGGCGTACGCCGCTGGTGTGCGGCCGGTCTCGCCGGACTGCGCGAGCATCAGCGCGAGATCGACGAGCTGAACGTCTATCCGGTCCCGGACGGCGACACGGGCACGAACCTCGTGCTGACGTTCGCGGCCGCGCACGACCACCTGTCGGGTGAACCGCTGGCGGATCTCGCCACCACGATGTCCGGCTTCGCTCGCGGCGCCCTGCTCGGGGCGCGTGGCAATTCGGGCGTGATCATGTCGCAGCTGCTGGCCGGGTTCGCCCGCACGTGCGGACTGGCCGCGGGCGGGCGGGACCTCGCCATCGGTCTTCGGTCCGCCGCCGACGCCGCGTACGAGGCGGTGACCGCGCCGGTCGAGGGAACCATCTTGTCGGTCGCCCGAGCAGCGAGCCTGGCCGCCACCGACGCTGACTCTGATGAGCTTGAAGCGGTCGTCGTCGCGGCCGCGACGGCTGCGGCCGGAGCGCTGGCGAAGACACCCGACCAGTTGCCGGAGCTGGCGCGGGCCGGAGTCGTGGACGCTGGCGGCCGTGGCCTCCTCGTGCTTCTCGACGCGCTGGTCGAGGTCGTGACCGGTCGGCCGGCGCCACCGCGGGCCGGGTCGGATCGGATGTCGGCCGGTGCCGCCGCCCGGACCAGCGGTCTGGCTCGGGAGACGGGTTCGTCGGCGTACGCATTCGAGGTGCAATTCCTGCTCGATGCGCACAGCGTCGCAGTAGACGCGCTGCGCACCGAGTTGGCCGGCCTTGGCGACTCACTGGTGATCGTCGGCACCGGGACGCGTGCCAGCGCCGATCCGACACCGCCGACGTGGAACGTCCATGTGCACGTCAACGACGTCGGCGCCGCGATCGAGGCGGGCGTACGGGCCGGACGGCCGCACCGGATCTCGGTCACACACTTCGATGACCAGATAGCGGCGCGCGCCCGCGGCCATCGGCGCCGGCCATCGGCCGCCGTGCCATCGGACGCCGTGCCATCGGCGCCGTCGCCTCGGCGCCCGGTTTGGCCGTACCAACGAATGATCTTGGGACAGTGGACGCCTTCGAGCCCGCAGTGATAGCGCCCGACGAGCCGTCGAACGAAGCGCGGCCACGGCGCGCGACCGTCGTCGTGGCGACCGGCGGCGGTCTGGCCGCATTGTTCGATGCCGAGGGTGCGGCCGTCGTCCGCGGTCCCAACCCGTCGACGGCGGAGATTCTCGCCGCGATCCGCGCGACCGGCGCGACCCGCGTCGTGGTGCTTCCCGACGTCGCCGCCACGCAGGGCCCGGCGTCGGCGGCCGCGCAGGAGGCGCGCAAGGACCACATTCGCGTGGCCGTCGTGCCCACCCGGTCGCCGGTGCAGGCGCTGGCCGCACTGGCCGTCCGCGACGCCGGCCGGCGCTTCGAGGACGACGTCATCGCGATGGCCGAGGCCGCCGGTGCGTGCCGCTACGCCGAGGTGACCTACGCGAGCCGGGAGGCGATCACGGTGGCCGGCCGCTGCCAGGCCGGTGACGTGCTGGCCCTCGTCGAAGGCGAGGTCAACCTGATCGGCACAGATCTCGGCCAGACCTGCCGTGACCTGCTGGACCGGCTGCTCACCGCCGGCGGCGAGTTGGTGACCCTGCTCACCGGCAAGCAGGCGCCGACCGGCCTCGCACCGATGCTCGAAACCCACCTCGCGCAGCACTGGCCGTTCGTCGAGGCGCAGGTCTACCACGGCGGCCAGCCGCACCATCCCCTGCTGGTGGGGATCGAATGACCGGCGGCGACCGGCGTCACCGTGGACACGCCGCTGACGAAGGTGATCGGGGGGAAGACGGCGAAGGCCCTGGCCGACCACCTGGATCTGGTGACCGTCGGCGACCTGCTCTACCACTTCCCGCGCCGTTACGACGAGCGCGGCGAGCACACCGAGATCCGTACGCTGTCGGTCGGCGAGCAGGTCACGGTGCTGGCCCAGGTGCGGTCGACCAACCTGCGTCCGTTGCGGCAGCGCAACAGCACGCTGCTCGAGGTGACCGTCGGGGACGGCTCGGGCGGCGTGCTGACCCTGACCTTCTTCGGTCCAAGCAGGCCTGGCGCGAGCGTGATCTGCGGCCCGGCCGGTGGGGCATGTTCGCCGGCAAGGTGACCGAGTTCCGCGGCAAGCGGCAGCTCAACAGCCCGGAGTACGTGCTGCTGGGCGACGATCCATCGGGCGAGGCGGCCGGCGAGGTCGAGGAGTTCGCCGGCGCGCTGATCCCGGTCTACGCGGCCGCGGCCGCGGTGCCGACGTGGGTGATCGCCCGATGCGTCCGGGTCGTCCTCGACGTGCGTCACGCCACCGCCGGACCCGATGCCCGGCGGCCCTGCTGGGCGAGCGTCGGCTGGTCGACCTCGGTACGGCGATGCGGGAGATCCACCGGCCGACGAGTCGCGAGTCGCTCGCCGCCGCGCGCAAGCGGCTGAAGTGGGACGAGGCGTTCGCCGTACAGTTGACCCTGGTGCAGCGCAAGCACCGCGCGGCCGAGTCGCCGGCCACGCCCCGACCGATGCGCTCCGACGGCGCCCTGGCCCGATTCGACGCGTCGCTGCCGTACGAGTTGACCGGCGGCCAGCGGGCGGTCGGCGTAGAGATCGCGCACGACCTGGCGTCGAAGCACCCGATGCACCGGCTGCTGCAGGGCGAGGTCGGTTCCGGCAAGACGCTCTGCGCGCTGCGGGCGATGCTCCAGGTCGTCGACGCCGGCGGCCAGGCGGCTCTGCTCGCGCCGACCGAGGTCCTCGCCACCCAGCACTTCCGCGGCGTACGGGACCTGCTCGGGCCGCTCGGCCGGGCCGGCGAACTGGACGGCGACCCGGACGGCACCCGGGTCACGCTGGTCACCGGGTCGCTCGGCGCGGCCGCCCGGCGGCAGCGGCTCGGCGCCGATCGCGGCCGGCGAGGCCGGCATCGTGGTCGGTACGCACGCCCTGCTCTACGAGGGCGTCGACTTCGCCGACCTCGGCCTGGTCGTGGTCGACGAGCAGCACCGGTTCGGCGTCGAGCAGCGCGACGCACTGCGGGCCAAGGCCGACGTCCCGCCGCACGTGCTCGTGATGACCGCCACGCCGATCCCGCGCACGGTGGCGATGACCGTCTACGGCGACCTGGACACGTCCACGCTCGCCGAGTTGCCGCGCGGTCGCTCGCCGATCGCTTCGCACGTCGTGCCGGCCGCGGAGAAGCCGGCCTACCTCGACCGGGCTTGGCGCCGGCTGCGCGAGGAGGTCGAGGCCGGTCACCAGGCGTACGTGGTCTGCCCACGGATCGGGATGGCGTCGGACGATGGATCGGACGACGACGCTGAGCCGGGGATCGACACGGACGGCGCACGGCGGCCGCCGCTGGCCGTGACCGAGGTCGCGCCGCTGCTCGAAGCGGGTCCGCTGCACGGCCTGCGGCTCGGCATGCTGCATGGCCGGCTGGCCGCAGACGAGAAGGACGCGGTCATGCGGGCGTTCGCCGCCGGCGAGATCGACGTGCTGGTCGCCACGACGGTGATCGAGGTCGGCGTCGACGTACCCGAACGCCACCGTGATGATCGTGCTGGACGCCGACCGGTTCGGCGTCTCCCAACTGCACCAGCTGCGCGGTCGCGTCGGTCGCGGCACGGCGCCGGGCCTGTGCCTGCTCGTCACCGAGGCGAGTGAGGACACCCCGGCCCGGGAGCGGCTGGACGCGGTGGCCGCGACGCTCGACGGGTTCCGGCTCGCCGAGATCGACCTGGAGCAGCGCCGCGAGGGCGACGTGCTCGGCGCGAGCCAGTCCGGCCGGCGATCGCACCTGCGGCTGCTGTCGCTGCTGCGCGACGCGGACGTGATCGGCGAGGCGCGTACGGCGGCGATCGACTCATCGACGACGACCCGGAGCTCGACCGGCATCCGGCGCTTGCCGACTCGGTGGCCGCCCTGGTCGACGAGGAGCGCGCCGAGTACCTAGAAAAGGGCTAGCTCGCTCTTGCCGCAACTTCACGGAAGTTGCCGTGCCGGGACGTCCGGTAACGGGCGACTTCCTGGAAGTTGCGGTGATCACGGGTGCGGTGATCATGCGTTCGTTGAACACATGTCGACGGTGTCAGTGCTGTTCGCAGGCGATCCCGTCATGGTCGGCATCGAGCGCCTTGTTCGCGTTGTAGAGGCCGATGCTCAGGTGGAACGTGGTCACCGGCTTGTCCTTCTTCGTGTTCGCCACATGATCGCTGGCGAACAGCTTGCCGACGCCGTGCGGCCAATCGGCGTGCATCGCCGCGCAGTTCTTGTAGTGCGTCGCCGAATCCGCACTGGGCGATGCGACGGCCAGCATGGAGCCGGCCGCGACCGCGGTCACCACGAAGATCGCCGCACCCGCCATTACCGACAAACCTCATTTGAGGGCATAAAGGAGATATAGCAGCGGCGCCTCCACCCGCGCAGGCGAATGGGTACGCATGGCACGCAACCGGTAGCAACCGATCGGCGCCGTACACGCCGGCCGTCCGAGTGCACGACGGGTATCGTCTGGAGCCGTGACCAGGATCATCGCCGGCACGTACGGCGGCCGCCGGCTCGCGACACCGACCGGTCCGGACACGCGCCCGACGGCCGACCGCGTACGGGAAGCGATGTTCAGCGGCCTGGACGCACGCATGTGCTCTACGGACGGCGGTTCCTCGACCTCTACGCGGGCAGCGGCGCGGTCGGACTCGAGGCCGCCTCCCGCGGTGCCGAGCACGTGCTGCTGGTCGAGTCCGATCCGAAAGCCGCCCGAGTGATCCGTCAGAACATCGCACCCCTCGGCGCCGGCGACGTGGTCACACTGGCTGCCCAGCGTGTGACGTCCGCCCTGGTCGGCGGCCCACCGCTGGCCGCCACCAACAAGGCCACCGCATTTGCGGTGGCGGCGACCCGGCCGGCAAGGGCTACGACATCGTGTTCGCCGACCCGCCGTACGACGTCGGCGAGCAGGAGGTGACCGCGATGCTGGACGCGCTGGTCGGGCACGGATTGGGTCAACGCCGGCGGCCTGGTCATCGTCGAACGATCCAAGCGCTCGCCGGAGCCGACCTGGGTGCGGTCGGTCACCGCCGAGCGGTCTCGCCGATACGGTGAGGCCATGCTTTGGTACGGTCGCCGCTCATGAGCACCCGCGAGCCAAGCCGGGCCGTGTGCCCGGGCTCGTTCGACCCGGTCACCAACGGGCATCTGGACATCATCGGCCGCGCCAGCCGGCTCTACGACGAGGTGATCGTGGCCGTGCTCGTGAACCAGTCGAAGAGCGGGCTGTTCACCCCCAACGAGCGCATGGAGATGCTGCGTGAGGTGACGAAAGGCCTGGAAAACGTCCGGGTCGCGTCGTTCGAGGGGCTGCTGGTCGACTTCTGCCGCGCGGAGGACGTCAAGGTCGTGGTCAGGGGCCTGCGGGCCGTCACCGACTTCGACTACGAACTCAAGATGGCTCAGATGAACTACGGTCTGTCCGGGCTGGAGACGCTGTTCATGCCGACGAATCCGCTCTACTCGTTCCTGTCGTCGAGCCTCATCAAGGACGTCGCGAAATGGGGCGGAGACGTGTCGCCCCACGTACCCGAGATGGTGGCGGCCCAGCTCGTCAAGCGGCTCGCCGAGCTGTATCCCCGTACCCCGGGGCCGGGAACGGCCGGCGCATAACCGCGACTCGCCCTCGCGGCAATCGTGTTTGACCAGGTCGCGGACGTTTTCTGGAGCCGGGCCGGACAGTCGGTGTTGTGCATGTCACGCTGTGGCCGTGATCGGCTCAGCGGTTCGGTCAGTCGCCCCCGGCGCGCCGGGCCGGCATGATGGTTGAGCCGCGCATCATGGGTCTATGGAGCGCATATCGGTCGCCAGGGTCGGGAGGCCCGGAGTCGGGGGTGGGCGGCAGTGAATGAGATCGACAGGAGATACTGGTGGATCCGCTCGATCGCATCGACGAGATCATCGCGCTGGTGGAGGGTGCCCGCTCGGTGCCGATGTCGCGCAACTGCATCCTCGACCGGGGCGAGCTAGTCGCGATTCTCGACCAGCTGCGCGTCGAGCTGCCGAGCGAGATGCGCCGGGCAGCGGCGCTGCTCGACGAACGGGACAAGATCCTGGACGCCGGCAAGCGCGAGGCCGACCGGATCATCAGCGAGGCGGAGAGCGAGCACGCCCGGCTGGTGTCGGTGAACGAGATCACCGTCTCGGCCGAGCACGAGGGCGCCCGCCTGATCGCCGACGCGCGGGCGGAGGCGCAACGGCTGCGCGACGAGGTCGACGACTACGTCGACACCGCACTGGCCAACTTCGAGCAGTTCCTGACCCGGTCGCTGGCCTCGATCGAACGCGGCCGCGACAAGATGCACGCGCTGCGGGAGATCGGCTCGTTCGTCGGCGACGCGGACGAGCGCCCGTTGCCGTTCTGATCGACGCCTCGGGGCTCCGCGCCGGTTGATCTTGACACGAGGGCCGGCGCGATTCGACGCGTCCGCCAGGCTCGGGTACGCTTTTCGTCGGCCTATGCGCCGACATTCCCGCTCCGAGATCGCTAGGACAATGCGCAACCATCCGACTCACCACCTCGACGCCCGGGCGCCGCTGGTCCTCGACACGAGGGACCTGCCGCGTAGCCCGGGTTCGATGCGTGAGGTGCACCGGGTGGTGCCGGCCCCGAAGGATCTCGGCCTGGCACCTGATCGGCGTGCCCGCCGGCGCCGACCTCGCGCTCGACCTGACGATGCAGTCGGTGACCGAAGGCGTCTACGTCTCCGGTCACGTCAGCGGACCGCTCGCCGGCGAGTGCGGCCGATGCCTGCGACCGATCGAGGACACGGTCGATGTCGACATTGCCGAGCTGTACGCCTATGCCGAACAGCACCACGGACGAGACGACCGAGGAGGACGAGGTCGGCCGGATCCAGGACGACCTGATCGATCTGGAGCCGGTGCGTCCGGGACGCGGTGGTGCTCGCGCTGCCGGCCAACCCGATCTGCCGACGAGGACTGCCGCGGGCTCTGCCCGGACTGCGGCGTACCGTGGGACGACCTGCCGGCCGACCACGGGCACACCGTAACTCGACCCGCGGTGGGCCGCATTGAGCAAGCTTGGCTCGGCAGACGCCGGCCAGGGCAACGACCGGTCGGCGAGCACGTCGCCGAACGGTCACACCGTGACCGAGAATTAGGAGTACGAAGCCGTGGCCGTCCCCAAGCGCAAGATGTCGCGCAGCAACACCCGGTCCCGCCGGGCCAACTGGAAGGCCACGGCGGTCGCGACCGTCGCCTGCCCGCAGTGCAAGTCCCCGAAGCTGCCGCACGCGGCCTGCTCGGTCTGCGGCACGTACAACGGCCGCCAGATCATCGAGGTCTGACGACGATCGTCACATCGAGACCTCGCCGGGACGCCTCACGCGGCCGGCGAGGTCGTCGGTTCAACGCCGGGAACACATCGAGTGGTGGCCTACGCCGCCGCGGACCGGCGCGGCACGAGTCGGGGCATCGCAGGTCGGCGCGCCGCGAGTCAGCGCCGCGCAGGTCGGCGCATCAACAGGAGACGTCATGAAGTCCCGCCCACCGGCGACGCTGCTCGAAGCGGCCGTCGGTGTCGCGGCTCGATCCCGATCTGCTCGAACGGGCCCTGACGCACCGGTCGTACGCGTACGAGAACGGTGGCCTGCCGACCAACGAGCGCCTTGAATTCCTCGGCGACGCCGTGCTGAGTGTCGTGATCACCACCTCGCTCTACCTCGAGCACCCGACGCTGCCCGAGGGCAACCTGGCGAAGCTGCGGGCGAGCGTCGTCAACATGCGTGCGCTCGCCCAAGTCGCTCGCGGCCTTGGCCCGAACGGCCTCGGCGCGCACCTCCGGCTCGGCAAAGGCGAGGAGTCGACGGGCGGCCGGGACAAGGCGAGCATCCTCGCCGACACGCTGGAAGCGCTGTTGGGTGCGATCTATCTGGAGCACGGTCTACCGGTTGCCACGAAGGTCATCCACAAGCTGTTCGACCCGCTGATGGCCGAGGCGGCCGGGCGCGGCGCCGGACTGGACTGGAAGACGAGCCTGCAGGAACTGACCGCCTCGCTCGGTCTCGGTGTGCCCGAATACCGCATTGAGGACGCCGGCCCCGACCACGCAAAGACGTTCACCGCGTGGGCGGTCGTGTCCGGCCGGGCGTACGGCGGCGTCGAGGGCGGCAGCAAGAAGGAAGCCGAGCAGCGCGCAGCCGAGGCCGCCTGGCAGGAGTTGTACGATCCCGCCGCGCCCTCGGACGCGCCGGCATGACACGCGGCGAGCGATCCGGCCGTGGCTGACATCCGCGAGACTCGCACGCCATCCGAAGCCGGGGCTTCGCGCGTCGAACCGTCGCCGGGTGTCGAGCCCTTGTCGGGTGTCGAACCCTCGCCGGGCGTCGAAGGCAAGACGTCGGCCGTCGACGGCAAGAGTTCGGCGATCACCCCCAGGCGCACTCGCGTTGCGGAAATGCCTCGGTGGGACTGGGCTCGGGACGCTGGCGTACCGCTCGCCATATTCGCCGTCACCCGCGCGCTGCAGATCGCCATCCTCGAGTGGATGCTCCCGCCCCGCTCGACCCTGTCCGGACGGCTGCTGAGCTGGGACGCCGACTGGTTCATCCGGGTCGCGACGCATGGCTACCCGCACACTTTCACCTACGACTCTGGCGGCAACCTCACCGGCAACGAGCTGGCGTTCTTCCCGCTCTACCCGTGGCTCATCCGCATCGTCGACGATCTGGGGGTCGCGCCGAACAACAGCGCGCTCGCCGTCGCCTGGTTCGCGGCCGCCATCGCGTCCGTCCTCATCTACGCCCTCGTCCGCCGGATCGCCGATCGGCGCCGGGCAGTCCGCGACGGTGGCGCGGCGGATCGGGTACGCGTTCGTTGTCCTGTGCTTTGCCCAGCCGCTGTCGGTGGTGCTCTCGATGGGCTACAGCGAGCCGGTGTTCCTCGCGCTCGTGGCGGGCATGTTTCTCGCGGCGTACCGGCGCTGGTGGTTGGTGGCCGGCCTGCTCGGAGCGGCGGCCGGGCTGACCAGGCCGACCGGCGCGGCGGCGGCGATCGGCCTGGCCGTGGCCGCCGTGATGTGCCTGGCGGACCGCATTCGCCCTGGGCGGGAGAAGGTCGCGGCCGTGGTCGGCTCGTTGATCGCCCTCGCCGGCGTCCCCGCCTACATCGGCTGGGTCGGCCTACGGGTCCACGATCTCGATGCCTGGTTCAAGATCCAGACGGCCGGCTGGGGTACGACGTTCGATTATGGGCGATCGACCTGGAACTTCGTGACAACCACGGTGCACACCGGTGTCGATTGGGTGGCCATCAGCGTGGTGCTGATCCTGATCGCCGCGACGGTCGCTTTGGTCATCGGAGCACGCCAGAATGCCTGGCTTCCGCTCACGGTCTATGGTGTGCTCGCCTACGCGCTCGTCGTTGGCCAGGCCGGCTTCTTCCACTCCAAACCGCGCCTCATGTTGCCCGTCCTGCTGGTGCTGTTGCCCGCGGCCTGGGCGGCCGGACGAGCTCGACCGAGTCGGGCGGCGTGGTGGCTCGCCGGCTACGCGCTGTTCGGCCTGTGGTACGGCGCCTACATGATCACCGTGTGGCAGTACGCGATCTGACATGCCCGAACTACCGGAAGTCGAGACGGTCCGCGAGGGCCTTGCCGCCTGGGCGGTCGGTCGACCGATCGACGGGGTGGAGGTCTTACATCCGCGCGCGATCCGACGGCACCTACCGGGCCCGCTCGACTTCGTCGGCGCGCTCGCGCGGCCGGACGATCGTCGACGTTCGGCGGCGCGGTAAATATCTGTGGCTGCCCCTGGATGACGGCGCGGCGATACTCGCGCACCTCGGCATGTCGGGTCAGTTCCGGCTCGGCGCCGCCAATGCTCCCGACGAAACCCATCTGCGGGTACGGATCCGCTTCGCCGACGGCGATCCGGAGCTCCGGTTCGTCGACCAACGGACGTTCGGTGGCCTGTCGATCAGTCCGGGCGGCGCCGAGTTACCCGAGGAGATCGCCCACATCGCCCGCGATCCGCTGGATCCACAATTCGACGACGCTGCGTTCGTGTCGGCGATCCGGCGGCGGCACACCGAAATCAAGCGGGCGCTGCTCGATCAGTCGCTGATCTCCGGGGTCGGCAACATCTACGCCGACGAAGCGCTGTGGCGGGCAAAGCTGCACGGAGCCCGGCCGACCGACGCGATGACCAAACCGGCCGTCGAACGGCTGCTCGGTCACGTCCGTGAGGTGCTCGGGGCGGCGCTGAAGGCCGGCGGGACGAGCTTCGACGCGCTCTACGTCAACGTCAACGGCGAGAGCGGGTACTTCGATCGATCGCTACATGCCTACGGACGTGAGGGCCGGCCGTGCGACCGCTGCGGCGCGCCGATCCGGCGGGAATCGTTCATGAACCGATCGTCATTCTCGTGCCCGACCTGCCAACCACGGCCGCGCAAGGCGATCCGGCGCTGAGCCGTTGGAGCCGTTTGTGGCGGTTGGAGCCGCGGACCCGCCAAGCCGCGGGTCCGGTCAGCACGGGTGTGACGTGGCGACAGCCACCGGTGTTGGCAGCAGGCTCGCGGTGATGCCGTACGCGCGAGCAAGCGGGCACACGTCGTCCGGCGCCGACGCCTCGACGTCGAACACGGCCTTGCCCGCGGCGACATAACTGAGCAGGCTTACGCAACTCCCGGCCGCAAAACAGTCGGCCGTGACCGCGAAGTCGACCGAGGGCTCGAGCCTCGCGGCTACCAGCGCCGTGGTACGGATTCCCACGGCGAGACCGGCCTCGTGCGCGAGCGCGGTGACCCGGCGGTCAAATGTCAACTGGTCGGTCTCTGTGAGCCGGAAGCCGGTCGGGTGCGCGTACCCGTCGCCGAAGTCCGCGTCGACGGCCTGAAAACCCTTGGCCCGACAGAGATCCAGGCGGTCGCGGAACACCGGCGCGTGGCGTACGGATCGAGGTCGTAGACGTTGGCGCCGAGGTTGACTAGCAACGCGCCGGTGAGCTGCACCTGCCACCGCAGTCCGGCCCGGGGCGCCCAAGCGCTCCCGACCGGATTCGACGTCGCGGCACCGGCCGGTGACCGGGAGATGCCAGTCGATCCGGGCGTCGTCGATGCACGTGGCGCGGCCCGATGCCGGCTGGACGTCGACGGGTTGGTCAGCTCGGAGACACCGGAGAACGAGGCGGCGTTGGGATGGCAACCGGTGACGATCGCGAGCACGATCAGCGCGAGGACACCGAGCCAGGCGAACGGGCGGAGCATCCGGACCGGCACCGACCGATCGCTCATGCCGACCCACCGTTCATGAGGCGCGGTCGCCGATGAGGTCGCCGACGCGATCGCTCGCGATGTCGGCGTCGGTCATCGTGATTCGACGGATCGGTTCGACGGTGTCGGCGGTCGCTTCGGTGTAGACCGTACGGACGGCGTCGATCGTCGTACGGAGGGCGAAGAGGCTCCGGGCGCGCTGGGAGCCGGCGGTCGATTGGCTTCGGCGGCGGTCGGCCGAGGCCAGCAACGCGAGGCACGCGTCAGCGAGTCGACGCTCGTCTCCGTACGGCACCGTCGTGGCCGCCACTCCGGCCACCGCGGTGAGCGCGCCGTCGTCGAGGCAGATCGTCGGTCGGCGGCACATCATTGCCTCGATCAACGCGTACGGCGCCGCCGGATGCCGGCCCGAGACGACGACGACCTGCCCGGTTGCGTACGCGGAGCGCCGGTGGCTGACCGGACCGAGGAAGAAAACCGGATCACCCGGCCTGATCACGTCAGTCTTGATCGGTGGCGCCGCCACGATCAACCGGATCTCGGGGTGCGCCGCGCGGAGTCGGGGCAGCGTACGCAGCAACGTGAGCGCGTCGTGGTCCGGGCCGAGAAACGCGATAGTCGGCTCGGCCGGCTCACCACGCAGCGGTGGGCAGCTATGTGGGTCGACGCCGTAGCCGACGACGGTGATGATCGCGGGCTCGGCGCCGTGATCGAGCGCCCAGCGACGGAGCCGCTCGGTCGGGACGGCGACCTGGGCGGCCTCCTGGTAGGCCAGCCGCGCGAGCGTACGGAGAAACCGGAGGAGCACAGCGCGGACGCCCGGCCGGCCCGACATGTCGGCCAGAATGCTCGCCGTCAAATACGTGTCGTGCTCGGTCAGGACGTACGGCGTCCCGGCCCGCCACTTCGCTCCCATCGCGACGAGCGCACTCAGACTCGCGTCCGTCGCGTGATAGACATCGGTCGTCGCGATCGGCGTGGACAGCACCCGAAGTGCGCGCTCAAGCACCGCGGCGACCGTCTCGGCGTCGGCTCGCGTGGGCTGCGGTAGCGCCGGCTGCGGCAAGATCGCCTCGGCGTTCGTACCGGCGGCCCGCCAGGCGTCGAGTAGGACCGCCGACAGCGGGACGCCGTGCAGGGGATGGACCCCGGTGACGCTCGCGGTCGCCAGCCGCCGCAGCGAAGATCGGAACATCGCGAGGCTGTGTGGCGCGTCCGACATCATGCCGCGGCAGAGCAGCACGGCGGCATGCGTGGCGAAGCGGCGATGTGCGAGAGCCGCACGGCCGCGGTTCGGGCCGAGCGGCCGGCCGGCGGTGGAGACCGAGGTAAACCCGCGGGTGTTCGTCGGCGGCTGGTACGCCGGCAGCGAGGGCAGGTCGCCGATCGAGACAAGATCGAATTCGTGTTCCGGTAAACCCCTGATCAAGCGGTGACACCAGGTCGCGGCGATGCATTGCCGGTGGGGGTAGGCCCCGTCATTGATCATTCCGACCCGCACCGTGAGCTCGCCTCTCACCAACGACGCCACGTCCCACCATGGGTAACCGATCGCTCCACACCGGTCGGCCCAGAGCCGGTCATCCCGGGCTCGTCATGGCAAGTAGGGGCAATTTCTGTCAAATGGGCAACAACGCACGATAGCCCAGGACACCGCGTGAGTGGCCGGGAATGCGGCATGACACCCCAAAAGCCGTTTTGGTGCGACCGATTGGGTGACGCGTGCCAACTTGACAGCTACCTGGGGAGTCATTCAGAATTCGCCATGAATGGGACAGATTCGACTTGACTGTCACGTCTGGACGGCGGACCATAGATGAGTCGCCAGTCGCGCTTGACTGTGCCCATTGCTCAGCGGAGCCACTGCTCTCAGCGAGCCACGCTTGATAAACGCAAACGTGCCTCAATGCTGACTGTGCCGTGCTCGCCAGTTGAGCGCGCGTGTTGCTGGCCTACCCGGCGACAACGCATTCAAAGGAGAAGATATGGCGAAGGCCCTCTTCGGCCACGTAGGTAGCGCGTCCGACCGGCGCCTACTCGACGAGGTCACCCTTTTGCGTGCCAAGGTACGCAATCTCGAGTTTGAGCTCACTCGGCTCCGCGCGGAAAACGATCGGCTCGCCGCTGCGTCGGCCGAAGCCGATGAGTTGTTCCGGCTCCCCGAGCCGGCGCTGACCTGATCCGCCGACCGATCGGCGGCCGGACCGGCCGCTACTCGGTCCACCGTAAGCGGAACATTTCGCACTCGAGGCATTGCCCACCAGGCATGCAGGGACGTTGACACCGGTATCGGACGACGGAGTTGTCGCGGATGTCGCGCGGCAGACGCTACGCATCGGCTCGGTACCGGCGAGACGTTGGCCGGGCCGAACGTGACAAGGGTCCACATCCTCCGCCGGATCGCCGTCGGGGCCGTCGACCGCCAATGACACCATTCGGGTCCATGCCGGACGATCAACACCGAAGCGATGGCGGCTACCCGTGAGTCCCGTGAGGGCCGGGGCGCGGCGCCCAGGGCAGGGGCAAAGCGCGCGGAAACGCCCGGAAGCCGTACGCCCGCCGTGCCCCCTTTCCCGGGGTCGAATATCTCAGCGCGCCGATACCGGATGGTTCGGCGCGCGTCGTATGTGCTGGCAGTCGTGCCTGCGGCCGGAGACAATAGGCGCGAGCGCCCACGCGGGCTGATTGACTAGACGTACGCCTCGGCCGACATCCGACGAGCGCGGCCGAGCCGACGACCCCACGAGCGGAGATTCGTGCATCTCAAGAGCCTGACGGTCAAGGGCTTCAAGTCCTTCGCGTCCGCGACGACGCTGAAGCTGGAACCGGGCATCACCTGCGTGGTGGGTCCCAACGGCTCCGGCAAGTCGAACGTGGTCGACGCGATCGCCTGGGTGCTGGGCGAGCAGGGCGCGAAGGCACTGCGCGGCGGCAAGATGGAAGACGTCATCTTCGCCGGCACCACCGGCCGGGCTCCGCTCGGCCGGGCCGAAGTCACGCTCACCATCGACAACACCGATGGCGCGCTGCCGATCGAATACACCGAGGTCTCCATCACCCGGCGGATGTTCCGGTCCGGCGAGAGCGAGTACGAGATCAACGGCGACTCGTGCCGGCTGCTCGACATCCAGGAGCTGCTCTCCGACTCGGGCATCGGCCGGGAGATGCACGTCATCGTCGGCCAGGGCCAGCTCGACGCCGTCCTGCACGCGAAGCCGGAGGATCGGCGCGCGTTCATCGAGGAGGCGGCCGGCGTCCTCAAGCACCGCAAGCGCAAGGAAAAGGCGCTACGCAAGCTCGACGCGATGGAGACCAACCTCAACCGCCTGACCGACCTGACCGCCGAGCTGCGGCGCCAGCTCAAGCCGTTGGGCCGCCAGGCCGAGGTGGCCCGCCGCGCGGCCGGCATCCAGGCCGACCTGCGCGACGCGCGGCTGCGACTGCTCGCCGACGACTTCGCGACCCTGCGCGACACGCTCACCAAGGAGATCGCCGACGAGACCGCGCTGCGATCGCGCCGCGAGCAGGTCGAGGGCGACCTGGCCGCGGCCAACGGCCGGCTGGCCACGCTTGAGTCGGCACACGCGGCCGACCAGCCGGTGCTCGCTCGAGCCCAACAGACCTGGTATGAGCTGTCCTCGCTGCAGGAGCGGTTCCGCTCGACCGAGCAGCTCGCGACGGAACGGTTGCGACACCTATCGGCGACGACCGATGACGAGCGCCCGGGCCGCGATCCCGAGCAGCTCGACGCCGAGGCACAGCGGATCCGCGAGCAGGAGGCCGCGCTGCGCGCCGCGCTCGCCGCCGATCAGGAGAGGTTGCGCGAGGCGGTCAACTCCCGGCAGACGCTGGAACGCGACCTCGCCGAGGCGGAACGGGCGCTGGTCAACGCGGTCAAAGCGATCGCCGACCGGCGCGAGGGCCTGGCCAAGCTGACCGGCCAGGTCGACGCCGCTCGCACGCGGGCCCGCGCCGCCGAGGAGGAGATCGAGCGGCATCGAACGGCGCATGAAGAGGCACGTGCGCGCGCCGAGGTCGCCGAGGAGCAGTTCGAAATCGAACAGGCCGAGACCGAGCTGATCGAGGCCGGCGACGCCAGTGTGGACGCTCGCCACGCCGAAGCTCTGGCAACGCTTGAGGTAGCGACGGCACGCGCGACCGAACTCGACGATGCCGAGCGAACGGTCGAACGCGAGGCTTCCGAATGGCGCGCTCGGGAGGAGGCCCTGGCCCTCGGCCTGCGACGCAAGGACGGCGCCGGCGCGCTGCTGGCCGCCGGTGATGTCGTACCCGGTCTGCTGGGCTCGGTCTCGGCCTTGCTCGCGGTGGAGCCGGGGTATGAAGCGGCGCTGGCGGCGGCGCTCGGCGGTCTGGCCGATGCCGTCGCGGTGGCGAGCGTCGACGACGTCGCGACCGCGATGCGCCTGCTCAAGTCGCAGGATGCCGGCCGGGCCGAGCTGCTTGTCGCGTCGCCGGAGCATGCGGCGGCTGCGTCGGCGGCGATCACCGCCGACGTGTCACTCCCCACCGGCGCACGCTTCGCCCACGAGGTGGTACGCACGACCGATGCGCTCCGACCGGCGTTGCAGCGGGCGCTCGCCGGCGTCGTGTTCTGTGGCGATCTCGACGCCGCCCGGGATCTCGTACGCGACCATCCGCAGCTGCGCGCCGTCACGCCCGACGGCGATGTGCTCGGCGCCTTCGCCGCGGCCGGCGGTTCGGCCAAGACGACCAGCTTCATCGAGGTGCAGGCGGCCGTGGACGAGGCCCGGCAGCGGCGTTCCGAGAACGAATCCCGACTCGCGACGCTGCGGGCGCAGCTCACCGCCGCACGGGCCGACGTGGCGACGCGCGAGGAAGCGGTCGCCGCCGCCGTCGCGGCCCGTCGGGAAGCCGACGGCGCCCGCAACGCGTTGGCGCGCAAGCTGGCCGAACTCGGCGCGGCCGCTCGATCGGCCCGGGCCGAGGCGGACCGGCTCGCGGCGGCGCGTACGAAGGCGGAGGCGGCCCGGGAGGAGGGCCTCACCGGGCTGACCGAGCTGGAGGAACGGCTGCGGTTGGCCGAGTCGATGCCACTGGACGCCGATCCGTCCAGCGACGAGCGCGATCGATTGGCCGCGTTGGTGCCCGGGGCGCGCCAGAACGAGATGGAGGTGCGGCTCGCGGTCCGTACGGCCGAGGAACGGGTCGGCGCGTTGACCGGTCGGGCCGATGGCCTCGCCCGCCAAGCCGCCGCCGAACGGGCCGCTCGCGAGCGCGCCGCGGCCCGCCGGGCCGCTCGCGCTCGCGGCGCCGCCATTGCTCGACTCGTGGCGGCCGGCGCCGCGACGGCGTTGACCCGCATCGCCGCCACCCTGAGCGCAGCCGCCGAATATCGCGACGAGGTCGCCGCCACCCGCAGCGCGCGCGAAGCCGAACTGGCCGAGATTCGCGGCACGACCAGCCGGCTCGCCGGCGATCTCGAACGGCTCACGTCGGCCGTACACCGGGATGAGGTCGCCCGGGCCGAGCAGCGGCTGCGTCTCGAGCAACTCGAAGGCAAGGCGGCCGAGGACTTCGGGCTCGACGTCCACACCCTGCTCGACGAGTACGGACCGGCCGCGTACGTGCCGCCGACCGCCGCCGAGATGCTGGCCGCCGAGAACGCAAACGAGCCCGAGCCCAAACCGCAGCCGTACGATCGGGCCATCCAGGAGAAGCGGGCGGCGCGGGCCGAACGTGAGTTGACGTTGCTCGGCAAGGTAAACCCGCTCGCGCTGGAGGAATTCGCCGCGCTGGAGGAACGCTACAAGTTCCTCTCCGATCAGCTCGAGGACCTCAAGGCGACCCGGCGCGACCTGCTGACCGTCGTCAAGGACGTCGATGAACGGATCCTCGAGGTCTTCACGAGCGCATTCGGAGACACCGCGCGGGAGTTCGAAGAGGTGTTCAAGGTCCTCTTTCCGGGCGGCGAGGGTCGGCTCACCCTCACGGATCCGGAGGACATGCTCGCCACCGGCATCGAGGTCGAGGCCCGACCGCCGGGCAAGAAGATCAAGCGACTCTCGCTGCTGTCCGGCGGCGAGCGGTCGCTCACCGCGGTCGCGTTGCTTGTCGCGATCTTCCGAGCGCGGCCGAGCCCGTTCTACATCATGGACGAGGTCGAGGCCGCACTCGACGACATCAACCTCGGCCGCCTGCTGACGCTCATGCGCCAACTTCGCGAAGCGAGCCAGCTCATCATCGTGACGCACCAGAAGCGCACGATGGAGATCGCCGACGCCCTCTATGGCGTGACGATGCGGGGCGGTGTGACCGAGGTCATCAGCCAGCGCCTCGATCGGGACGAGGACGGCGAATGAGGCGACGACGCCCGACCGCGCTCCTCGTCGACTTCGATGGCGTGTTACGCAGCTACGACATGCGGGTCCCAGGGCCGCTGGAGACGGCGAACGGGCTCGACGAAGGCGAGATCCTCGCGGTCGCGTCGGATCCGGCGTTGTTGATCCCGGCCATCCTGGGCCGGGTCAGCCGGGCCGGTTGGCTTACCGACATCGCGGTCGCGCTGGCCGATCGCGTCGGTGGTCTCGAGACGGCCGAGAAACTAGTGGCCGACTGGGACACGTACCGGGGCGAGATCGTGCCCGAGGTGTTGGACACCATCGAGTTCCTGCGCGCCGCCGGCGTACCGGTCGCCCTGTGTACGAACGCGACCGACGACCTTCGCGACGACCTGGCCCGCTTCGGGTTGGCCGAGGCGTTCGACGCGGTGGCCAGTTCGGCCGAGATCGGTTACGTCAAACCGATGCCGGAGTTCTATCGCGCCGCCTGCGACGCGGTCGACACGGCGCCGGGGTTCTGCCTGCTGGTCGACGATGTCGTACGCAACATCGCCGGGGCCCGAGCCGCCGGACTCCTCGGCTACCGCTACACCAGCGTGGACGACCTCGCCTACGTACGGGCCGCGTTCGGCCATTGAGCACCGGTCACGGCTGAGCGATCCGCTGCCGCCGGTGACGCATGTACTGGCGATCGAACTCGCTCGACGGGATGAGCAGCAGCACCCAGTGACCGGCGAGACCCGCCGCCGACGCCACCAGCATCGTTCCGATGTAGAGGCCGTTGCCGACCGACCCTTGGCCGGCGCTCCGGCCGATCAACTCGGTCGGGAACGGAAGCGACACGATGCAGAACAGCCAGATGCTGTTGGTGAACAATAGCCACTGCGAATAGTCGATGACGTGCTCATACATCCGATGGTGGACCAACCAGAAGCGGAGGATGACGGCCCGCTCCCGCTCCTGGCGCGCGTCCATGTCAGCGGCACGCCCTTTCCCACGCGTCGGGTCGCCTCGATCGTCGCCGGCTGGCCGACCCGCTCGCACGGGCGCTCGGATCATCGACCGGCCGGTCGAGCCTATCGGCCGGCCGGCAGTGGCGTGACGCCAATGATCGCGACACGGCGGTGGGTCTTCGGCGGGTTCAGTCGGCTGCGCATTTGCCCAGGTCAGAACGACGATGGCGACTAGGTTGGACTCGTGACTACGAGCCCGATCGCATCGTCTGTCCCGACTCGGAGTGAGGTGCAGACCGCCTACCGCGAGGAGCTTGGACCGCGCGAACGGTCCGCGCTCTGGGCCTGGACCGGATTCACCGCGACGTTCATGACCGTACGCGGGATCACGTACAGCATCCACGCCGGTGATGGACCGTTCCGCAACCTCAGTATCGGCGGCGAGCACCTACATCACTACATGTGGGGCATCGGCATGGTCAGTGGCGTCGGCGCGGTTGCCGTCGCCGGCAGCGAGCGGGCTCGACGGCATCCGCTGATCGGCCTGACGTACGGCGCCGGGATCGCCCTCATCGTCGACGAGTTCGCCCTTCTGCTCGACCTCAAGGACGTCTACTGGGCGAAGCAGGGCCGGCTGTCGGTCGACATCGGCATCGCGCTGACCGCGCTCGGTGGCACCGTGCTGAGCGCCGTACCGATCGTCGGGCGCCTGCTGCGCGACCGCCGCCGACCGCGCTGAGTGTGCCGGTCACTCAGAGCGTCGTGCGCTTCTTGTAGAACTGCATGACGTAATTGCACTGCGTGCAGATCATCATGGTCAGCCGATGGTGGCCGATGCCGGCCGGCACGCGGCCCTCCTCCTCGCGGAATTCGCAGTTCGAGCACACCGGACAGACGAGCTCGCGCTGTGGCATGACGTCGAGTGTACGAAGCCGGCACCACGCGACCGGTACGCCGAAACCATGGCAAATCAGACCGACGAGCGGCTGAACGACGTTAAGCTGTACCGCATGGCCCTGGACCGGGCGCAGGTCATCAAGGCCGCCATCGAGTTACTCGACGAGGTCGGTCTTGACGGGTTGACGCTGCGCCGGCTCGCCGAGGAACTGGGCGTGCAGGCGCCCGCGCTCTACTGGCACTTCAAGAACAAGCAGGAGTTGCTCGACCAGATGGTGGTCGCGATCGCGGCCGCCGAGGCACCGGTCCAGATGCCGGTCGAGGGTCAATCGTGGGACGACTGGCTGGCCCAACGGGCACGCGACATTCGTCGGTCGCTTAACAGTCACCGCGACGGGGCGATGCTCGCCGCGTCGACAGACCCACAGCCGAGTCAATGGCGGGACATCGAGGCGCAGATCTCGGTGCTCGTCGACGCCGGCATGCGGCCCGCGGATGCGATGCGCGCGATGCTCACGGTCCGCAACTATGTCTCCGGCTTCACTCTGGAGGAACAGGCCGATCGCATGCGCGGTTCGACGGCGAACGACCGCGATCCGGCTGAGTTCGAGAAAGCGCTTCGCGCCTTTGCCGACTACCCGCGGCTCTCCGAGGCCCTGCGCGAGGTCGGCGATCCGCAGAGTGACAGCGCATTCGAAGCGGGGCTAGAGGTCGTGCTCGACGGGCTTCGCGCGCGGGCGCAGCGCTCGGACAGCGGATCGGCCGACGGATCGAGCGGCGGATCGGCCGACGGATTGGCCGGCACCGCGCTCTAGCGCGGCCGGCTCGGTCAGGCTCCTCTGCGCGATCGGCACCAAGATGGCCTGCTCGTCCGTACGCTCGATCGTCACGTACGCCGAGCGGCCGTCGATGCACAGGGTCGAGATCGCGTTGCCGAAGAACGGACCGGCGAGCTTTCGCCACGACACGAGCGGCCGCACCGCACCGGACCGGCGCGCGAGAATCCGACCAATGCGCTTGCCCCGTCGATGCCACGCCGATCGCATCAACGGCTTGATCGCGCCGGGCACGCGATTGTGCACCGGGGAGCAGGTCAGCTGATACACCGGCGTACGGACATCGGGCCCGTACGCTGCCCGCGCTACGTACGAGTGGTGCACGTCGCCGGAGAGCACGCTGATGCTGGCCGGTCTCGAGTCGCCGCTGCCGATCGCGGCCAGGGTCGCCGCCAGATCGTCGAAGGAGGCGCCGAACGCGGCCCAGTGCTCGAAGTCCAGTGCCCTTCGGGTGCGCTCTCCGAACCTCGCGACGAGTCGGGAGTCGGACTCGGCCCAGCGCTCGCTCGCTGCTTCCAGATCATGGATCGCGTACGGCATCAGCCACGGCAGCGAATTACCGATCACAAGGTGTTCGTAGTCGACGTCCTCGCCGGTCACGACGCTCGCGAACCACGCCCATTCGGTCGGCGAGACCATGGCGCGACGCCCCGGTGTGAGCACCCGGGCGCAGCGGTTGTCGAGCATCACGACCTTCGTACGCCCGAGGTTGAACTGATAGCTCCACCGGTAAGCGCCGTTCGCCGCGTGGTCGGCCACCGCGACAGCGCTTGCGGCATCCGACGGTGACGTCGCGGCCTGACCGATGGCGGTCATCGCCTCGGCGAGCGCGCCAGCGGCACGCACCGCGCCGTCGGTTTTCGCCACCGTGGGCACGTCGCCCGCCGCCGCATCACTGGCCGCATCCGCCGCGAGCGCGAAATCCCGCAGCACCGCCTTCGCGTCCGCGCCGTTCAAGGCCACGATCCGCTGGTACGTCGGATCGCCGGTCAGTTGGTTCGGGTCGATGTTGCCGGCGTGCTGGAAGACCCAGTAGGACCCGAGCCCGGCGGCAATCCGGTCCGACCACCAGTCCAGTTCGCGGATCTCGCGCCGCCATGACAACGACGTGTTCCAGTCGTCGATGATCTCGTGGTCGTCGAAGATCATGACGGTCGACACGGTCGACAGCAGCCACCGTACGTCCGGGTCGGACCACGACTCGCGATACAGCCGCGCGTACTCCGGGAACGTCACGACCTGCGTGGCCGGTGCGTCCGACTGGACCCGCTCGTGACGGTGTCGCTTCAGCCAGGCCCGGGTCGACTTGGAGGTGTTGTCCGCGTACACCTGGTCACCGAGAAGCATCAAGAGGTCGGGGTGCGCCTCGTCGGACTGTGCGAGCCGGGTGGCGAACGCGTCCAGCGCATCCGGTTGCAGGCCCTCGACGTGCATTGGGCTCGACTCGCGACAGGAGCCGAAGACGATCCGTACGGGTGCGTCGTCGTCGCTCGCGCGTACGGATCACCGGCGCCGGGTACCCGTAGTCGGCCGGCGGCCACGCGCGCTCGCCGTTGACGTCGACCTCGTACGGCGTCGCCTCTCCCAGCGGCAGGCCGTCGAGCACGATCAACGCGAAGTGCAGGTCGTGGGCGCGGAAGGTCGGTGCCTCGGCGGTCACGGCGCCGGCCCGGATCCGGACGGTGCCGGCGTCCGCGGTTTGTACCCAGATCGTGGCCGAACCGCCCTCTACCCGGCGCAACACCGGCCCAATGACCAAGCGCTCGGTCTCGTTCGCCGCCGCCGTCCGTTGCTGCGGTGCAAGGGAGTCGAAGTCGGGCACGCGCCCATCCTGCCCGGTCGGCGCCAGGGTCGCAGCGCGAACATCCCTACAACCTGTCAGGTGCAGTCGCGCGGCCGCCGTTTGGCGCTCGATGACGGATTTGTGACGCTCGCCTCGGCCGCCAACGCACCGCCACCGCACATATCTGTCAGGATTGCCGCCATGGAGTGGCAGGTCTTCGTCCCGATCATTGTCGGCATTTTCGTCCTTCTCGGCGTCATCCTCGCGGCGATTCCGCGCACCCGGCGCCGCCCGGCGAAGCGGCCGAGCGACACGACCCGGCCGCCGACCCGCGAGGACGCGGCCCGGCCGGGCGGCGTGGCCGCACCCGAACGTCCGGCCGAACGAGCTGGGGCACCGACGGTGCCGCCCCCGGTCGAGGCGCCGATCTCGCCGCCGATTTCGCCGCCGGTCGAGGCACCGGCCGCGCCGGAGATCGAACGGCCGGCGCCGACCGCGGGCCGGCTGATTCGCCTGCGGTCACGCCTGTCCCGCTCGCAGGGCGTGTTCGGCAAGGGACTGCTCGCACTGCTATCGCGTGATCACCTCGACGACGAGGCCTGGGAAGACCTCGAAGACACGCTGATCACCGCGGACGTCGGCGTCGACGCGACCCGCGACATCGTCGCGCAGATCCGGGAGCGTTCGCGCGTGCTCGGCACGCGGTCGGGCACCGAAATGCGCCAGCTCGTCGCCGACGAGCTGCTGAGCGCGCTCGACCCGGAGATGGACCGGTCGCTGCAGGCCACCCCGCACGACGGCAACCCCGCGGTCGTGCTGGTGGTCGGCGTCAACGGCTCCGGCAAGACGACGACCTGCGGAAAGATCGCGCGGGTGTTGATCGCGGACGGCCACAGCGTCGTGCTCGGCGCGGCCGACACGTTCCGGGCCGCGGCCGCCGACCAGTTGGCCACGTGGGCCGGCCGGGTCGGGGCCGAGGTCGTACGCGGCAAGGAAGGCGGCGACCCGGCGGCGGTCGCGTTCGACGCGGTCAAGCGCGGCATCGACACGGGCGTGGACGCCGTGCTGATCGACACGGCCGGCCGGCTGCAGAACAAGGTCGGTCTGATGGACGAGCTCGGCAAGGTCAAGCGCGTGGTGGAGCGGCACGGGCCGGTCGACGAGACGCTGCTCGTGCTCGACGCCACGACCGGTCAGAACGGCCTGGAGCAGGCCCGGGTGTTCACCGAAGTGGTCGACGTGACCGGCGTGGTCCTGACGAAGCTGGACGGCACGGCCAAGGGCGGCATCGTCATCGCCGTACAGCGCAAGCTCGGCATCCCGGTCAAGCTCGTCGGTCTGGGGGAGGGCGCGGACGATCTCGCGCCGTTCGAGCCGAAGGCGTTCGTCGACGCCCTCCTGGGCGGAGACGAACAGTGACGGCGGGCGTCGACGCGCCTCCTGGGCGGAGACGAACAGTGAGGCGGAGCGTCGACGCGCTGCCTGGGCGGAGACGAACAGTGACCAACGGCGTCGACGCGCTGTGCCGTTGGCAGACCGTGCGGGCGGAGACGAACAGTGACCGAAAGGCGCCGATGCGCTGTATCGACGGAGGTCAGCCGGTGATATGTCGGCACGCCGTCGCCGCCGCGATCAAGTAGCCTCGTTGCGGTGACCCTCCCCGAGATCCCGCTTCTCGGCGGCAGCACCAGCACGGTCGTCCGGGTGGGCGACACGGTGCGCCGCAATGCCGGGCCATGGACACCGGCGGTCCACGGACTGCTGCGCCACCTGGAGGCGGTCGGCTTCACCGGCTCGCCGCGCGCGCTCGGCATCGACGAGCAAGGTCGCGAGGTGCTGTCCTACATTTCCGGCGACTGCGGCCGCTATCCGCTCGCGCCGCAATGGGTCACCGACAAGGCACTGACGGCGGTCGCCACGACGCTGCGGATGTTCCACGATGCGCAGTACGGCTACCGGCCGCCGGCCGGGCGCGGTCTGGCGGGCGTTCGGGCCGCCGCCACGGGACTCCGAGGTCATCTGCCACCACGACGCCGCCCCGCACAACATGATCTGGCGGCCGGACGGCACCCTGGCGCTGATCGACTTCGACCTGTCGTCGCCCGGCACCCGGCTTTACGACGTCGCGTACGCGGCGTGGACCTGGGTGCCGATCTTCTCCGACCGCGATACGGCAACGCTCGGCTGGGGTCGGGTGCATCGGCCGTACCGGCTGCGGCTGTTCGCCGACGCGTACGGACTGACGACGGCGGACCGTGGTCGGCTGGTCGGTACGATCCGGCAACGCATCGTCGACCACATCGAAGGCATCCGGCGGATGGCGGCCGCCGGCGAGCCGGCGTTCGTCCGCATCGTGCAGAAGGGCCATCTGCGGCGGCCCGAGCGGGATCTGCGACTGATCGACTTCGAGCGGGCGTACCTGGAAGGCGCTCTTCGCTGAGCGCGGGACGATCTGCGGTACGCCCGCGGCGTAGATGATCGGGACCTTGACCGATGCGTCCGGACACTCTCGTCGCTGGCTGCGGTCGCATCGACCTACTCGGGTGAGCCATGATCCTAACGGACCAATGATGACCGCACTCGTGGGCTCTGCTCGCGAAGCCCGCTGTTCACCGATCCGAAACAATCGTGACATCGATGTGAAACCGCGCAGAGACTTTGCGCGAAACAGGTGACGGACGACAGTCGCGGGCAACCGGCGCTAGAGCGAGGACGCTACTGCTGCCGGAGGGAGGTTTCGCTACCCAAGGAGGCAGCATGCTCACCGCGCTCGGCTGACGGACCGACGATTGATACCGGCAACACCGCTTGGTTGCTGGCATCGACCGCGTTGGTTCTGCTCATGACGCCGGGTCTGGCTCTGTTCTACGGCGGGCTGAACCGGTCCAAGAGCGTGCTCAACATGATGATGATGAGCTTCTCCTGTATCGGGCTCATCTCGGTTCTGTGGATCGCGTACGGTTTCAGCTTCGCGTTCGGCACCAACTCCAGCGCCGGCGCGAACAACATCATCGGTAGCTGGACGCAGTATCTCGGGCTCGAAGAACTTCGTGACCGAGATCTGGACGGTCGGCGGTCAGCCGATCGGCATTCCGACCTATGTGGTGCTCGCGTTCCAGATGATGTTCGCCATCATCACCGTCGCGCTGATCAGCGGCTCGATCTCCGACCGGGCCAAGTTCGCCGGCTGGCTCGTGTTCGCGTTCGGCTGGTTCACGCTCGTCTACGTGCCGGTCGCCCACTGGATCTGGGGCGGCGGCTTCATCGGCGCCAAGCTGCACGCGCTCGACTTCGCCGGTGGTACGGCGGTGCACATCAACGCCGGTTCGGCCGCGCTGGCGTTGGCGATCGTGCTCGGCAAGTCGCGTCGGCTGGCCGCGGGAGAGCATGCAAGCCGCACAACGTACCGATGGTCGCGCTCGGCGCCGGCCTGCTGTGGTTCGGATGGTTCGGCTTCAACGCCGGGCTCGGAGCTCACCGCCGACGGCGTCACCGCGATCGCGTTCGTCAACACGCAGGACGCGACGGCGGCGGCGCTGCTCGGCTGGATCATCGTCGAGTGGATCCGCAACGGCAAGCCGACGATGGTCGGTGCGTCCTCCGGCGCGGTCGCCGGCCTGGTCGCGATCACTCCGTCCTGTGCGTACATCTCGCCGCTCGGTGCGGTCGGCCTCGGGCTCGTCGCCGGTGCGGTCTGCGCGCTCGCGGTGAGCCTCAAGTACCGGATGAACGTCGACGACTCGCTGGACGTGTTCGGCGTGCACTTCGTCGGTGGCTGGATCGGCTCGCTGTCGATCGGCCTGATCGGCACGACGGCGTACAACGCCGGCTCGGCCGAGGGTCTGTTCACCGGCGGCGGCTGGCACCCAGCTCGGTCGGCAGGCGTTGTGTAGCGGCATCGTGACCGTCTACTCGTTCGGCGTCGCGTTCATCATCGGCTGGATCATCGAGAAGACGATCGGCTTCCGCGCCGCGACCGAGGTCGAGGTCGACGGCATCGACATTGCCGAGCACGCGGAGAGCGCGTACGAGCTGACCGTCCGGTACGGGTGGCAGCGGCGCATTCGCGATGGCCGGGATCGGTCGTCGTCCGGCTGTGGCGACGCGAGCCGTCCGGCCGCCGAGACGCCGGCGCGCGAGACGGTTTCGAGCTAGCGACCGGCCTGGAATCGGCTGAGGCTCCGATGGAGGGACTGAGCATGAAGCTGGTCACCGCGGTGATCAAGCCGTACCAGCTCGACGCGGTCAAGGAAGGCCTGCACGCCCTCGGCGTGGACGGGCTGACCGTGAGCGAGGTGCAGGGGTACGGCCGACAGAAGGGCCACACCGAGGTATACCGCGGCGCCGAGTACACGGTCGAGTTCGTGCCGAAGATCCGGCTGGAGGTCGTCACGGACGAGGTCGACGTCGACAAGGTGGTCGACGCGATCGTGGAGAGCGCCAAGACCGGAAAGATCGGCGACGGCAAGGTCTGGGTGACCCCCGTCGAGGACGTCGATCCGGGTCCGCACCGGCGAGCGCGGCATCGACGCGCTCTGACACTGGAACGCCACATCATGGGGGTAGCAACGGTGGGCGCCGCCGCACGCGAAGAGCGTGCGGCGGCGCTCGACGGTTGGCTGACCGACCTGTTCGACGCGGCCGTCGCGGGGTCGCCGGCACCGGCCGGGCTTGTCGCGCGCTACCCGATCGCGACACCGAACAGCCCCGTGGCTGACTCCGGTGCGGTGGCGACACTCGCGCCGCCGCGGTCGGATCGGGTCGGCGAGTCGCGCGTCATGGGCGTCGCGCTCGTCGCCACCGGCGGGCTCGGGCGCCGGGAATGCGCACCGTACGGCGACCTGGATCTGCTGCTGCTGCACCGGGGGCGGCCGGTGACCGCGATCGCCGACCGGATCTGGTATCCGATCTGGGACGCACGCGTCGCGCTCGACCACTCGGTGCGGACGGTCCCGGAGGCGCTGTCGGTCGCCATCGACGACGTACGCGTCGCGCTCGCGCTGCTCGACGCGCGCTACATCGCGGGCGACCACGGCCTCGCCGCCGAACTGCGATCAGGCCGCGTACGACCAGTGGCGGCGTACGGCCGGCCGCGCGCTCGTCCGGCTGCGTACGCGCCGTCGACGAGCGGGTCACGCGCCACGGCGACCTCGCCTTCCTGCTCGAGGGTGACCTCAAGGAGTCCGCGTGGCGGTCTGCGCGACGTCCAACTGCTGCACGCGATCAGCGCGCTCGGCATCACCGACGCGTACCGGCCACCGGTCCGGGCCGCCCACCGTCGGCTGCTCGACGTACGCGACGCCCTGCACCTGGCGATCGGCCGCCGACTCGATCGGGTCCGCGCGCAGGAACGCGACGCGGTCGCGAGCCAGTTGGAGCTGCGCGACGGCGATGCCTTGCTGCGCCGGGTGTCCACCGATGCGCGGACGATCGCGTACGCCGTCGATGACGCCTGGCGCGCGGTCGACCGTTGGCGCAACGCGCCGAAGCGAACCAGCCGCCCGTCGCGTACGCCGATCGCCCGTGACGTGGTCGCCCACGACGGTGAGGCCGTGCTGGCCCGCACCGCCATGGGACCGAAGCCCGATCCGAGCCTGTCGTTGCGCGTGGCGGCCGCTTCGGCAACATCCGGCCTGCCGATCGCGCGGGGCACGCTCGAATGGCTCGCCCGCTTCGCCGAGCCGATGCCGGCGCCGCCCGACCGGCACTGGCCGGCCGACGCGCGCCGCGCCTTCGTCACCCTGCTCGGCGCCGGCGCCGACCTCGCTGCCGGTGTGGGAGGCGTGCGACCGCTACGGGCTGGTCGGCGTCTGGCTGCCGGAGTGGAACCGGCTGCGCGGAATGCCGCAGCACCACCCGATCCACGTCTTCACCGTCGACCGGCACGCGGTGCAGGCCGTCGTGGAGGCGCGCGCCTACCTCCGCAAGGTGTCGCGTCCGGATCTCCTGCTGGTCGCCGCCCTGCTGCACGACATGGGCAAGGGCCTCGCCACGGCGCGTCGGGCGACGATCACGCCGCGGTCGGCGCGCCGATCGCCGCCCGCATCGCCGCCCGGCTCGGCTTCGACGACGCGGACACCCGGACCATCGCCACCCTGGTACGGCTGCACCTGCTGCTGCCGAACGTCGCGACCCGGCGGGACATGACCGATCCGGTGACGGTGACCGGCGTGGCGGACGCGGTCGGCGACCCGACGACCCTCGATCTGCTGCACGCGCTGTGCCGGGCCGACGCGACGGCGGCCGGCCCGAGCCGCGACGTCGAGCTGGAAGACCCGGCTGATCGGTGAGCTGGCCGGCCACGTCGGCGCCGGCTCGCCGACGGCACGCTGCCCGTCGAACCGTCGAGGATCGGGCGGTGCCGGACGGGCCGCTGCCGGCCGTACAGATCACCGATGACGAGGTGACCGTCGCGGCGACCGATCGTCGTGGGCTGCTCGCCGCGGTGGCCGGCGTGCTCGCGCTGCATCGGCTCGACGTGGTCGGCGCGGACACCTGGACGTCGGGCGCCGAAGGCGGTCGTACGCGTCGCCGTCGCCCCGCGGTTCGGGCAGGCTCCGGACCGTACCCGTCTAGCTGTTGATCTTCGGCGGGCCGCGACCGGCGAGTTGGGCGCCGACCGGCTTGGCCCGCGTGGCCGCGAGCCGACCGTCGTCCGAACGGCGGTCGGCGCGCAACGCTCACGGAGCCCGTGGTCAGTTGGCACGCCGACGCCACCGACGCGGCCGTCGTCGAGCTGCGAGCGTCCGACTCGCCCGGACTGCTCTACCGGGTCACCCGGGCGCTGGAGCGCGCGGGCGCGGACGTCCGCTCGGCCCGGGTCGCGACGCTCGGCGGTGATGTGGTCGACGCGTTCTACCTGGCCGGCGCGTGGCCGGACGACCAGACGCGGGCCCAGGTCGCCGCCGCGATCCTCGCCGCGGCGAGTTGATCGGCCGGCCGCCGACGTGCCCGGCAGGCAGCATCCGTCGACCTTGCAGCGTCATGGACCTGATCATCGCGGCGGACGTCTGCAAGGTCACGGATCATGAAGACGTGGCAGTCCGGCCGGGCGCGAGCCGCATGACGCAGCGGGTGTGACGCAATGCTGTGCCGGCCGGCTACCCTCGTCAGGGGCGTGGGTATGCGTACCGTGGGCAAATGAGACTTTCAGGGATGAAGCGGCGTGTTTGACACACTGAGTGACCGGCTCAACGGCATCTTCACCAAGCTGCGAGGCAAGGGCCGGCTGTCCGAGGCCGACATCGACGCGACCGCGCGCGAAATCCGGCTCGCGCTGCTGGAGGCCGATGTCGCCCTGCCGGTCGTCAAGGCGTTCATCGCCGCGCTCAAGGAGCGCGCGCGTGGTGTCGAGGTCTCCCAGGCGCTGAACCCGGCGCAGCAGGTCATCAAGATCGTTCACGAAGAGCTGGTCAACGTCCTCGGCGGCGAGACCCGGCGGCTGCGCTTCGCCAAGCAGCCGCCGACGGTGATCATGCTGGCCGGTCTGCAGGGATCCGGTAAGACCACGCTCGCCGGCAAGCTCGCGCTGCACCTCAAGCGACTCGGGCACCAGCCGATGCTGGTCGCCGCAGACCTGCAGCGCCCGAACGCGGTCAACGCAGCTGCAGGTGCTCGGCGACCGGGCCGGCGTCGAGGTCTACGCGCCGGAGCCGGGCAACGGCGTGGATGCCAGCGCGACATCAC
This sequence comes from uncultured Actinomycetota bacterium, assembly GCA_963818495.1. Lineage (GTDB taxonomy): Bacteria > Actinomycetota > Actinomycetes > Mycobacteriales > Micromonosporaceae > DASQPR01. The sequence continues at coordinate 366,005 of CAWFSH010000008.1, read as the reverse complement.
CACGGTCGGCGATCCGGTCCGCGTGGCCCGGGACGCGATCGAGCACGCCAAGCGCGCCCATGCGCGACATCGTCATCGTCGACACCGCCGGCCGCCTCGGCATCGACGCCGAGATGATGGCGCAGGCCGCGAACATCCGCGACGCGGTCGACGCCGGACGAGATCATCTTCGTGATCGACGCGATGGTCGGCCAGGACGCGGTGGCCACCGCCGAGGCGTTCCGCGACGGCGTCGGCATCACCGGCGTCGTGCTGTCCAAGCTGGACGGTGACGCCCGCGGTGGTGCGGCGCTGTCGGTCCGGCACGTCACCGGCGAGCCGATCCTCTTCGCGTCCACCGGCGAGAAGCTGGAGGACTTCGACGTCTTCCACCCGGACCGGATGGCCAGTCGCATCCTCGGCATGGGCGACGTGCTGACCCTGATCGAGCAGGCCGAGGCCGCGTTCGACGAGGACCAGAAGCAGAAGATGACCGCCAAGGTGATGGGCGGCGACAGCTTCACGCTCGAGGACTTCCTGGAGCAGCTCATCGCGATCCGGCGGATGGGCCCGATCGCGAACATGCTCGGCATGATGCCCGGCATGGGCCAGATGAAGGACCAGCTGGCCGAGCTGGACGACAGTCATTTCGACCGGATCACCGCGATCATCCGCTCGATGACCCCGGCCGAGCGGTACGAACCCGAAGATCATCAACGGCTCCCGCCGGGCCCGCATCGCCCGCGGCTCCGGGGTCACCGTGATGGACGTGAACCAGCTGCTCAACCGCTTCGCCGAGGCGCAGAAGATGATGAAGCAGATGGGCGGCATGATGGGCATGCCCGGGCGGCGCAAGGCGACCAAGTCGCCGAAGAACAAGCGCAAGGGTACGAAGGGCGGCAGCGCGGCCCGCGTCGGCGGCGGCCTGCCGGGCGGCCTGCCCGGTGGTTTCCCCGGGCGGCGATGCCGCAGCTTCCGCCGGGCCTCGACCCGTCCGGCCTGACGCCGGCTTCAAGGCGCCGAAGCTCGACTTCTCCAAGTTCACGAAGAGCCGCGACGGCAAATAACCGACGTCCGACCACTCCGCGTCCGGCTGGATCCGTCGATCTGGAGTCACTTACACAGTCGACGGCGATTCGGGTTGACGAACCTGCTGGTCGAGTAGCGCCTGCGCCATGTCGGCGAGCCGGCGTGCGAGAGTGGTTGGCATGGCGCTGCACGTACGCGGTGTGGTCCTGCCCGACGACGAAGTGCGCGATCTGTGGCTGGTCGGTGACCGGGTCACCGACGAAGCCGGTGCCCGGTGCGCAGACCGTCAGCGACCAGCGGGTTCATCCTGCCCGGGCTGGTCGACGCGCACTGCCACATCGGCATCGCCCCGGGCTCGGCGCCCGATCACCAGCCTCGACGAGGCCCGCGCGCTTGCCTCGATCGACCGGGAGGCCGGAGTGCTCGCGATCCGGGACGCCGGTTCGCCGTACCCGTATCCCGAACTCGACGACGACCCCGACATGCCGCGACTGGCCCGCGCGGGCCAGCATGTCGCGCCCGTCGCGCCGCTATCTGCGCGACATCGGCGTCGAGGTCGCCGGCGCCGGATGTCGCCGGCCGCCGTCGCCGCGCAGGCCAAGGCCGGCAACGGCTGGGTGAAGCTGGTCGGCGACTGGATCGACCGCGAGGTCGGGGACCTGGCGCCGGCCTGGGACCGCGACGACACTCGCCGGCGCGGTCGCAGGCCGCGCACGCAGCCGGGGCACGGATGACCGCGCACTGTTCGCCGAGGAGTCGGTCGCGACGCTGGTCGCGGCCGGGCTCGACTCGGTCGAGCATGGCACCGGCCTGACTCGACGGACGTGATCGCGGAGATGGCGCGACGGGGCACGGCGCTGGTTCCCACGATGATCAACATCGAGACGTTCGAGCCGATCGCCGCCGGGGCCGAGGCGAAGTTTCCCGGCGTACGCCGCCCACATGCGCGCGCCTGCAGCAGCGGTTTCCGCGGCCGTGGTCGCGGCGGCGTACGAGGCCGGGCGTGCCGATCTACGTCGGCTCCGACGCCGGTGGCGGTATCGGGCACGGGCTAGCCGCGGCCGAGATGCTGATGCTGCACGAGAAGGCCGGAATGCCGATCGACGCGGTACTCGCGGCCGGCTCGTGGGGCGCGCGGTCGTGGCTGGGCTTCCCCGGTCCTTGATCGAGGGTGGCCTTGCCGACCTCGTCGTCTATCGACTACGACCCGCGCCGCGACCTGCGCGTTGCTGCAGGCGCCGCGACGCATCGTGCTGCGTGGTCGAGTCGTTCGTAATCCGTGTGACGACCTGACGCTGCTCGCGTCGGCGCCGCCAGTTGAACGGTGCCGAGCCGGCGGAGGCGTCCGGATGCGTGCTCTATGCGATGTCGCGAGACCAGACGGACGACCGACAACCACGCATTACTGGCCGCACAGCAACATGCACTTGCCGCCAAGCTCCCGCTGGTCGTGGCGTTCGTCGTCTATCGCCGGCTCGGGCCTGCGGGCTCGGGAACACTTCGCGTTCATGCTCGACGGGCTGGCCGATGTCGAGCCGGATCTGGCGGCACACGGAATCCGGTTCGTCGTGCGGGCGGCCGGCGCCGAATCCGCCGATTGCGGTCTGGACGCGTTCGCCGACTGAACTCCGGCCAGCCGCGGTCTACGTCGACTTCTCGCCGTTGCGCGGCCCCCGTGCGCTCCGCGTCCCGACTCGCCGCATCGCTGCGGTGTCCCGCTTTACGAAGTCGACACACACAATGTCATCCCGGCCCGGATCACCAGCGACAAGCTCGAGTTCGCCGCGCGTACGATCCGCCCGAAGATCCATCGTCGACCTGCCGGATTTCCGGGTCGAGCCGCCGCCGTTGCGCAAGCACCCGCATCGCCTGGCAGCCGGTGCGGTGCGCTGGAGTCGCTGGCGGCGATCCGCCGAGACCGTGCTGCCGTCGCTCCGGTCGAACGGAACCGTCGTCGCGGCGGTACCCGGTCAGAACGCCGGTGCTCTGCGCTGCGGCGTTTCCTGCGCACCGGCTCGATGGCTACGCCACGGCGATCGCAACGATCCGACCGTGGACGGCCTGAGTGGGCTCTCGCCGTACTTCCACTTTGGCCAGATCGCCATCGCTGCGGGTCGCGTTGGGCGCGCCCTACGGCCGACGTGCTGATCGAGGAAATGGTGGTACGCAAGGAGTTGTCCGACAACTTCTGCCTGTATCAGCCGCACTACGATTCAGCCTGCACGGCGCTCCGGAATGGGCGAGGCGGACGCTCGGCTGCGCATGCCGGCGATCCCAGGCACTACCTCTACTCGTACGAGCAATTCGAGGCTGCGCACACCCATGACGAAGCGTGGAACGCGGCCCAGCGGCAATTGACCCGGACCGGAAAGATGCATGGCTACATGCGGATGTACTGGGCCAAGAAGATCCTCGAGTGGACGCCGTCGGCCGCCGACGCGATCGACATCGCCGTCCGGCTGAACGACTTCTACGAGATCGACGGCGGAGATCCCAACGGGTACGTCGGCGTGATGTGGTCCATCGCGGGCGTACACGATCGGCCTGGGCCGAACGGCCGGTGTTCGGCCAGATCCGCTACATGAACGCCGCCGGCCTACGGCGCAAGTTCAGTCTCGACGAGTACATCGCCCAATTCCCCGCATGACCCTGCCGCTCCCGCCTGCCCGGCCCCTGGCCCGCGGCCTCAACCGCTTCGACCACGTCCGATTTGTGTGGCTGCGGTCTCATTGACCGTGGTGAGCCATGATCAGGACAATGAGACCGCACTCGTGCCTTACATCAGGCGGCGACGGAGCAACTCGCTGACCCGACGTACCAGTTGGTCCGAATCGCGATAGATGTCGCGTGCCGTCGCTCGAACGACCACCCAGTCGAGTGCCGTCAGTGCGTTCAGGCGATCGATGTCACGGCGAAACGTGTCGCGTTCGCGGTGGTGATCGCCCTCGTACTCGAGCGCCACCCGCTCGACCGGATAAGCCAGATCGACTCGGGCGACGAACCGACCTTCACTGTCCCGTATCACGTGCTGGGCGACCGGCCGCGGGAGACCCGAGTCGACTAGAACGAGTCGGGACCGCGTTTCCATCGGCGATTCGGCCAGCGGCTCGGCGACCGCGAGAGCGTTGGCAAACAGCCGGCTCCCGGGCCCCCGACCGATCAACGCGCGATACGCCGACAGCGCCGTCATCCGGACCACCTGGCGGTTTAGCAGCGCGTCGAGTGCCGCTATGCCGTCGACCCGGTCGCTCCACCGAACCACGTCGAATGCCGTGCGTTCGGGTGTGGTGAGCGTGATCGTTCCGAGCGTTGTGATCTCCTCGGGGCGCAGCCGAGATCGAATCAGACGCACCTGACCGGCGCGAGAGTCGAGTCGTACGTCTGGCGGCACGGTCAGTTCAACCGGCGCTCCGGCGCTGACGTGGTCGACGCCCGCAACACGCGGCCGCGCTTCAGCCGCTGATGGCCACGCCCGGTCGCGCCGGTCCGGCATCGACCAGGCGCCGCCGACATCGCAGGCGGTGATCGAGGTCGACATCCGCCGCCACATAGACATCGGGCAGCAGGCGTCGCCAGCCGGCATGCCGTAGCTGCCCCAAGTCAGCGTCCCGGCTCGGACGGCTTCCGAGCCGCGGAACGGGAGCAGGCGGAGCTCTCGGGGGATGCGTGCGGCCGGCGGCACGGTGTCATCGTGAGCTATTCGCGCCGCCGGTGATCGCGTCGTCCACAGTTCGCTGCGGTCGACCGCGGGAGTGCGGGAGACCGGGTCCGATACGAATGCGCGCAGTCCACAGCGTCGATGACGGGGCGCGCATTCGGCGCCGGTAGGATGTCGCCTCATGGCCCGTGTGCTGACTCCCCGGGCGGAAGACTTTCCCCGCTGGTACCAAGATGTGATCGCCAAGGCCGAGTTGGCCGACAACGGCCCGGTGCGCGGGACCATGGTGATCCGCCCGGTCGGGCTACGCGATCTGGGAGCGCATGCATCGACGGCATGGACGCCCGGATCAAGGCGGCCGACGCGCAGAACGCGTACTTCCCGCTGTTCATCCCGGAGAGCTACCTGTCCCGGGAGGCCGAGCACGTCGAGGGCTTCAGCCCGGAGCTGGCCGTGGTCACGCACGGCGGCGGCAAGCAGCTCGCCGAGCCGGTCGTGGTCCGGCCGACCAGCGAGACGGTCATCGGCGAGTTCATGGCCAAGTGGATCTCCAGCTATCGCGACCTGCCGCTGCTGCTCAACCAGTGGGCCAACGTAGTGCGCTGGGAGATGCGGCCGCGGATCTTCCTGCGGACCTCGGAGTTTCTCTGGCAGGAGGGCCACACCGCGCATGTCGACTGAGGCCGATGCCCGGGCGTACGCGCGGCGGATCCTGCACGAGGTGTACCAGGACTTCATGGTCAATCGTGCTCGCCATACCGGTCATCGCCGGGCGCAAGACGGTCCGCGAGCGGTTCGCCGGCGCTACCAGCACGTACACGCTCGAGGCCATGATGGGTGACGGCAAGGCGCTGCAAATGGGCACGTCGCACGAGCTCGGCCAGAACTTCGCCAAGGCGTTCGACATCACCTACACGACCGCAGGCCGGCTCCGCCGAGCTACGCTGCACGACTCGCTGGGGGACTTCGACCCGGATGGTCGGCGGCCTGATCATGTGCTCATGGCGACGACAACGGCCTGCGCGTCCCGCCGAAGCTGGCGCCGATCCAGGCGTACGTCATGGTCGTCAAGGACGGCGACGGCGTGCTGGCCGCCGCCGGGAAGCTACGCGACGACGCTGCGCGACGCCGGCGTCCGGGTGGGCTTCGACGACCGGGTCGACACCCCGTTTGGTCGGCGGGCGGTCGACGCCGAGCTGAAGGGCTATCCGGTACGGATCGAGGTCGGCCCTCGCGATCTCGCCGACGGCAACGTCACGATCGCCCGCCGGGTGCACCGGCGACGAAGACGCCGGTCGGCAGCTCGATGCGTGCGGCCGCGGTGCGTTGCCGCGCTGGACGAGGACCAGAAGTCGCTCTACGACGAGGCGCTGGCCTATCGGCGCGGCCGCACCGTCGATGTCGACACCGTCGACGAGGCGATCGAGGCGGCGACAGGATGGGTTCGCCGGGTGCCGTGGGCGGCGGTCGGGCTAGATGGGGAGGCGAAGGCCAACGCATCGGCGGTCACGGTACGGTGTCTCGTCCGCCCGGACGGTGGCGTACCCGATTCCGATGACGAGCCCGGCATGATCGCGGTCATGGCCCGCTCCTACTGATGCGCGAGTCCTTCCGGCCGGCGACCTGGTCGCTCGCCGGCATTTCCAACGCGATCGGCTGTCGCGCGTATGGGTCGGTCGGGTCGCCGCCGACGACGAGCAAGCGACTGTGGATCTGGGTCGCCGCCGGGAGCGCGCATCGCGATCTCGGTCAGGCCGACGGGCGTCACCTGCGCGGGCTCGCCGTCCTCGCCGAGTGGTCGGGCGTGCCGAAGGCGTTCGACGCGCGGCCGTGGGGCGGCGACGTGCTGATGCTGCATCCGCGCGACGGTGACTACTCGCGCGTGGCTGTTCCTCGACTCGGACGGTGACTTGCTTCGCTGGTACGTCAACCTCGAGCGGCCCGCGTCCGGTGGCGCGACGAGACGCTGGGCGGGGTCGACACGGTCGACTACGACCTCGACGTCATCGTCGCGCCCGACCGGACGTGGCACTGGAAGGACGAGGACGAGTTCGCCGCCCGCTTGCGCGAACCGTCGCACTACTGGGTCGACGACGAGGCCGCCGTACGGGCCGAGGGCGAGCGGCTGGTCAAGCTGGCCGAGGCGGGCGAGTTCCCGTTCGACGGCACGATGATCGGCTACCGGCCGCTTCCGGACTGGTCGGTGCCGGCCGAGATGCCGCCCGGCTGGGATCGTCGCCGGGCTTGGTGAGGCGCGGCCCACCGTACCCCGCCCACCGTACCGGCCAAAGATCGGGTAAGGGCTGGCCGGGCGTGACGGTGGTCGACCAGCGCGGGCAGGATGGGTGGCATGACTGTGGAACCTGGAGCCGACCGCCGCCCTGATCGTGATCGATGTGCAGAAAGCGTTCGACAGTCCGGCGCTGGGCCGGCGGGACAATCCGGACGCCGAAGCGAACGTGGGACGTCTCGTCGCGGCCTGGCAGGCGGCCGGCCGGCCGATCGTCCGCGTTGCGCACACCGACCGGGACGGCGGACCGTTCGCGCCGGACGCGCCGGAGCACGCGTTCAAGCCGGTGGTGGCCGACCTGGCTCCGGACTTGGACGTGGAGAAGGAGGTCCACTCGGCGTTCCACGGTGCCCCCGACTTGAACGCCTGGCTCGCGGGTCAGGGGATTTCGCAGATTGTGGTGTGCGGCATCCAGACGAACCGGTGCTGCGAGTCGACCGCGCGAGTCGGCGGTGATCTTGGCTACGAGGTCGTGTTCGCCGCGGATGCCATGCACACCTTCGACAAGTTGGGGCCGGACGGCACGACGTACGCCGCCGAGCAGCTGGCCGAGGCGACCGCTGCCACGCTGCACGATTACTTCGCCACCGTGGTGAAAACATCGGATCTCGTGGGTGATTCGTGAAGTCCGGGCGCGATCTGGCAGAATAGGCGGCTGGTATCCGGCACGTGACCGCGCCCTCTAACCGGGCACGTCGCCACTGGCACGAGTTTGCCGGCCGCGTCATCCCCACGACGTGCACCGGTGCGCTCAACCGCGAACACCTACAGGAGCGACACACGTGGCCGTCAAAATCCGGCTTCTGCGGATGGGTAAGATCCGCAACCCGCAGTACCGCATCGTCGTCGCCAACTCGCGCACCAAGCGTGACGGCAAGGCGATCGAGTTCATCGGCATCTACCAGCCGAAGGAAGACCCGTCGATCATCGAGGTCAACTCCGAGCGCGTCCAGCACTGGCTGTCGGTCGGCGCCCAGCCGAGCGAGCCGGTCCAGCGACTGCTCGAGAAGACCGGCGACTGGCAGAAGTTCAAGGGCCTGCCGGCGCCCGAGCCGCTGAAGATGGCGCCGCAGCGCGCCGACCGCAAGGCGCTCTACGAGGCCGAGGCGCAGGCATCGGCCGGTCTGGCTCCGGCACCGGAGACCAAGCCGGCGAAGAAGGCTCCGGCGAAGGCGGCCAAGGCAGCCGAGCCTAAGGCCGAGCCGAAGGCCGAGGCGCCTGCCGCTGAGGCACCGGCGGCTGAAGGCGCCGTGCCGCTGAGGCACCGGCAGGCCTGCCACACCGGCAGATGGGGACGCGGCCGATGCCAGCGCCACAGAGCAAGGCTGACAGCACGCTCCAGCCGGCGCTGGAGCACTTGGTCAAGGGGATCGTCGACCACCCGGATGACGTACGTGTCCGGATGGTCGACTCCCGGCGGGGCCAGCGTCTCGAGGTGCGCGTGCACCCCGAGGACCTCGGTACGGTGATCGGCCGCGGCGGCCGCACCGCCAAGGCGCTGCGTCAGGTGATCACGTCCATCGGCGGTCGGGCGGTCCGGGTCGACATCGTCGACTCGTACTGATCCGGTGCTCTTGGCGCTGACCCAACTCTGATGCAACTCGTTATCGGCTCGATCGTCCGGGCGCACGGCGTCCGGGGCGAGGTCGTGGTCGCGGTCACGACCGACGAACCCCAGGATCGGTACGTTGTCGGGTCGGTGCTCGAAACCGACCCGGCAACGGCCGGACCGCTGACGATCGAAGGGCTCCGCGTGCATACGTCCAGCGGGGTCGATCGACTACTCGTGGCGTTCGAAGGCGTCGACGATCGGGATGCCGCCGAGCGACTCCGCGGCGTCAAGCTGCTCGTCGACGCGGACGACATCGAGCCGTCCGATGATCCGGACGAGTTCCACGACTTCCAGCTCATCGGGTTGGCCGTCCACGTCGGTAAGGCTCCGGCCGCCGCCGATGCTTCGACCGGTGAGGCTCCGGCCGCCGCGGAAGCTCCGGCCGGTGATGCTTCGACCGGTGAGGCTCCGGCCGCCGCGGAAGGCGAGCGGATCGGCGAGATCGTCCGCGTCGACCATGGCCCCGGCGCCGACATGCTCATCGTGGCCCGGCCCGACGGGCGGCAGACGCTGGTGCCGTTCGTGACCGCGATCGTCCCGAGGTCGACATCGCCGCCGGACGCGTCGTGATCACGCCGCCCGACGGCCTGCTCGACCTCTAGGAGAGTTGAGACCTCTAGGTGAGGTTGCGACTAGGTGAGGTTGCGACGACCATGAAGATCGACATCGTCACGATCTTTCCCGACTACTTCGCGCCGCTCGACCTGTCGCTGCTCGGCAAGGCCCGGGCGAGCGGGCTGGTCGAGGTCGCCGTACACGACCTGCGCCAGTGGACCTACGACGTGCACCGTACGGTCGACGACACGCCGTACGGCGGCGGCGCCGGCATGGTGATGCGGCCGGAGCCGTGGGGCGAGGCGCTCGACGCCCTCGTCGACGGCACCGGCACCGGGCCGGTCCTCGCCTGATCGTGCCGAGCCCGGCCGGGGTGCCGTTGACGCACACGCTCGCCGCCGACCTGCTGCCGAGAGCCACCTCATCTTCGCCTGCGGCCGCTACGAGGGCATCGACCAGCGCGTCGTCGACGACGCCGTCGACCCGGATGCGCGTGACCGAGATCTCGATCGGCGACTACGTGCTGTTCGGCGGCGAGGTTGCCGTACTCGTGATGATCGAGGCGTTGACTCGCCTTATCCCCGGTGTGCTGGGCAACGCCGCGTCCCTCGACGACGAGTCGCACACCGACGGCCTGCTGGAGTCACCGGTCTACACCAAGCCGCCCGAGTGGCGCGGTCGCACGTACCCGACGTGCTTCGATCCGGTGATCACGGCTCGCATCGCGCGGTGGCGGCGCGACCAAGCCTTGCGACGGACGGCCGAGCGCCGGCCCGATCTGTTGCGGGCGCTGCCGGCCGGTGCGCTCGATCGCCATGACGAGGCGGTGTTGTCGGACATCGGATTCGATCGGTCCGACCCGTTCGACTGGTCCGAGTAACGTGCCGTTGATCATGCCGTCATCGGTGCCTGATTTCAGGTCCGGTCGCGTGATGTGGCACAGTAGTGGGGTTGTACCTGCCGGCCGGCGCGGCCGTCGGATGCCGTACGCCCTTGCCGGGCGCGAGGCCACCGAGGTCGCGTGGTGCCGAGGATCTCCCGTCCTACGTCCGCCGCGTCCGCGGTGTCGAGGCGCGTGTGATCAGCTTCAGCCGCCCGCGCGCCGCTCGACGTCGCGCCATATCTCCAAGGGATACACGAGAGATGAAGACGCTGGACGCGCTAGACGCCCAGTCCATCCGCACGGACGTGGTGCCATTTCGGGCCGGCGACACCCTCAAGGTGCACGCCCGGGTCGTCGAAGGAAACCGGTCCCGTGTGCAGATCTTCCAGGGCGTGGTGATCCGTCGCCAGGGCTCCGGCCTGCAGGAGACGTTCACCGTCCGGAAGGTGAGCTTCGGTGTCGGCGTCGAGCGGACCTACCCGCTCAACAGCCCGGCCATCGACCGGATCGAGGTCGTCACGCGTGGTGACGTCCGCCGGGCCAAGCTCTACTACCTACGTGACCTTCGCGGCAAGAAGGCGAAGATCAAGGAGCTGCGCGAGAAGCCCACGAACTGACTCGCAAACCCTCTCGTCACGGCCGCCACGGCGGCCATGGCGGCAACCGAAGCCCGCGACTGGACAGCCTCGAACTGTCGGTCGCGGGCTTTCGTCGGTACGACCTCGAACCGCGGCCGCAGAGCGTCGTCGACATATCCGCTGTCTACGTATTTCCACGTTAATACGCGAAGTGTCGGTTATCGGCGTTCTCGCGACGTACGCTCCGTCCGTGACGAACGCTGCCACCATCGGCCGAGGTCATTCGGGACCTAAACACGCAGCTCCGCGCCATCGCCGACGCTATCTGCGCGAGCTCGCGATCCTGTTGGTGCTCGCCCTTCTCGCCGCGCTCGTCATCCGTACGTTCGTCCTCCAGACGTTCTACATCCCGTCCGGATCGATGGAACACACGCTCAACATCAACGACCGCGTACTCGTCAACAAGCTTGTCTACGACTTTCGCCAACCCAAGCGTGGTGAGGTCATCGTCTTCACCTCGCCCATGTCATGGCGGATCACGCCGGATGAGACCGACTTCATCAAGCGGGTCATCGGGGTCGGTGGCGACCGCGTGGTCTGCTGCGACGTACAGGGCCGGCTCGTGGTCGACGGCGTATCGCTGGACGAGCCGTACCTGAACGGGGGCGGTGGCGGACGCCTGCCCGCGAGTCCGGACCGATTCGACATTGTCGTTCCACCGAACCGGCTCTGGGTGATGGGCGACAACCGATTCTTCTCCGGCGACTCGCGGGAACAGTACGAGGAGACCGGCAGCATCGAGGCGGCGACCATCCCGGTGACCTCGGTCATCGGCCGCGCAATCCTGTTGTTCTGGCCGCTGGGTCGGGCCGCCGGCTTCTCCGTACCGTCGTCTGATGGTCGAATCCCCGCCCCCAGCGGAGGGTGACCCGCGCCGGCCCGCCGTAGGCTGTTGGGGTGCTGCCCCCGACGCGAACGATCCTCGCCAAGGACGCCGGCATGCTCGCGATGGAGCAGGCCCTGCGCCGGCGGGGATTCGCCCATGTGGCCGGCGCGGACGAGGCCGGGCGGGGCGCCTGCGCCGGACCGCTGGTGGCCGCGGCGGCGATCTTGCCGGCCGGTCGACGCGGCGAGGTCCCCGGACTTAACGACTCGAAGCTGCTCACCCCGCTGGCCCGCGAACGCGTCTACGCCGAGGTGATGGCCAGAGTGCTGGCCCATGCAGTGGTGATCATCCCGCCCGGCGAGATCGATCAACGGGGCCTGCATGTCTGCAACGTCGCCGCCATGCGGCGGGCGCTGGCCAGCCTGCTCGATCCGGCCGGACTACGTCTTGACCGACGGTTTCCCGGTGCCGGGGCTCGGCGTACCAGGCCTCGCCGTGTGGAAGGGCGACCAGGTCGCGGCGTGTGTGGCCGCGGCCAGCGTGATCGCGAAGGTGACCCGGGACCGGATCATGTGCGATCTGTCCGAGACCTGGCCGCAGTACGGGTTCGCTGAGCACAAGGGCTACGCGACGCCCGAGCACTCGGCTGCCCTCGTCGAGCACGGCGCGTGTCCTGATCATCGCTTCTCGTACGTGAATGTGGCGGCCGTTTCCGGCGGCTGGAGGCGACGGGGTACGGTCAGCGTGGCGTCCAGGCTCGAGGGCGACGTCGACGACGTAACCGCGGGCGGCCCGGCGTCACCGGAGGCGTTGGACGAGGCGTTCGACCGATACGTTGAGCAGTACGTCGACCAGGCGTGATGTCGGCCACGGCGTGGCGTCCGGCCGGCACGACCCCGACCGGTCCGGCGTGGGCGAGAATAGATGACGACAGGGCTGAGCAGGGCGGCCCGACGCCCCGGGTTCCCACCGGGTCGGCTCGCCCCAGATGTGGAGAACGATGAGCGCTGAGGATCTCGAAAAGTACGAGACCGAGATGGAGCTGCAGCTCTACCGCGAGTATCGGGACATCGTTCGCCAGTTCTCCTACGTGGTCGAGACCGAACGCCGGTTCTACCTCGCCAATCAGGTCGACCTGCACGTGCGCAACTCCGACGGCGAGGTCTACTTCGAGGTCGAGATGCACGACGCCTGGGTCTGGGACATGTACCGTCCGGCCCGTTTCGTGAAGAATGTGCGAGTCATCACGTTCAAGGACGTGAACGTGGAGGAGCTCGAAAAGCCGGACATCTCGCTGCCCACCGATTCGGGGTTCGGCGCCTAGACGCGGCGATGTCGTCAAGCGGACAGATTAATGGCCGGCTCGTATATCGAGCCGGCCGTTGCTTGCGGTGCTGTGTACGGACGGCGCCGCTCCGACGTCCGGCGAACTCGGTGATCGTCCGAGTGACAGCTCGCGATCCCGCCTGTCTTGCGCCGTCAACCTCGATCGCGCCTTGTCGCCGGAGCACTCGTCCCGTCGGATCGGCTGACGGCGGTCGCGGCGCGCGCTGTGCTTCTCGCACGGCCGCGCTCGGGCCGTGCGCCGCTCCGGGGCGGTCAGCGGCGTTGGACGGCTATCGGCGCAGCTGGCGTGGCGTCCGACCGCCCTGCAGCGACTTCTTGGCCCGCCCGTAGAGGTAGTAGCCGCCGCCGACGACCACGGCGCCGACGATGATGTAGAGCAGGATGCTGAACACGAAATGGATCAGCCACAGCGCCAGCCAGCCCGCGACGATCACGCCGCCGATGACCAGAAGCGTGTTGCGGAAGAAGTGGTGGCTCTCGTTCATGGCTTTCGTCTCCTCCGGGGGGCCGGCAGATCCGCGCCGTTGGGGCACGGTGTTCACCGGCGGTCCGCTATCAATGGTTGCACTCTGTGGCAAGCACAGACATCCGGATAACCCCCGAGTTCTCTCAGGTTGATGCCTCAGGGTCGGGTCGGGCGTCGTCCACATCCGCCCTCGCTATCCCCAGACCGCTGACCTCGCGGTCGCCATCGGCGCCGTCGATGGCCAGGCTGAGATCGTGACTTCATGGGTACGCCGCATGCCGGGCGCCGCAAACGCCATGGTCATTCTCGCCGTCGTGGTGTCGTTGTCGATCGGTGACGCGATCGGCGCTGCCGGAGCGATGCCGCAGGTCGGTGGCGGTGTGACCCGAGTGCCGCTCGCCGCACCCGCGGCCCCGGCCTTCGTGTGGCCGTTGGCCGGCGCACCGGTCGTGGTCGGGGCGTTCGACCCGCCGGCCGAACCGTGGCTCCCGGGACACCGGGGTGTTGACCTCGCCGGGACACTCGGCCAGCGGGTCTACGCCGCCGGCAACGGCACGGTCTCGTTCGCCGGACGCGTCGCCGGCATCGGTGTCGTCAGCATCACGCATCCGGGTGGGCTGCGGACGACGTACGAGCCGGTGACCGCGAGCGTGCAGGTCGGCAACCCAGTGGTGATCGGAATGCCGATCGGGACGATCGACGGGCGCTTGCCGCACTGTGCGCCGGGGGTAGCGGCCTGCCTACATTGGGGACTCATCCGCGCCGGCGTCTATCTCGACCCGCTGATGTTGCTCGGGCTAGGCCAGGTGCGGCTGTATCCGTCGCCGTAACGACCCGTCGCGGTGGGCGCCTCGGTCGCGTCGAGATCCGTGGGCGTGGCCGTGGCGCGTGGTCCGTGGCCGCCTGGCCCGTGGCGCCGTGGCGGTGGCTGTGGCGCCGTGGCGGTGGCCGTGGTGGCGTGGCCGCGGCCCGTGGTGCGTGGCCGGTGGCGCCGTGGCCGTGGTTGCCGTGGTGGCCGCCGCGTGAGGGCGGGTAGGAAGCTGCCGATTCGGGAAGGCCGGGCAGGGCCGGGCTAGCGGAGGGCGGCGAGCACGCGCGGCAGCCCGGCCGCGAGCCGGTCGTACTCGTCGGCGTGGTTGTAAACCTGCGCGGACAACCGGAGTAGTCCGCGGCCGTGCCAGGACATGATCGGCACGACGACGCGAAGCTCGTCGGCGATGCGGCCACGAAGGGCAATCGCGTCGGCCTCCGTCCGGCCGACGTGGCTCGGCAGCGGCAGCACGCGCATCGACGGCGTGACGCCGCCCGGATTCGGCAACTCCGGCGAACTAAGCAGCCCGAGCGCCGCCCCGACGACCCGTTGGCCATAGGCCACGAGCGACGCGTTGTGCGACCGCACGCGATCAATGCCGAGCGTACGGAATACGTAGAGCCCGGTCGACGCCGTGAGCCACGCGGTGTAGTCGAGCGTTCCGCCCATTTCCAAGTTGGCCGGGAAGCCATCCGCGTCCGCCCACGAGATCACCGGCGCCTCGATCTGGCCGCGCCACTTCTCCGCGACCGAAAAGATCGCCGTTGGTCGCGGCGCGTACATCCACTTGTGGAGATTCCCGACCCAGAAGTCGGCGCCGATTGCGTCCACACGCATCGCGTGTGTTCCGGGGGCATGCGCCCCGTCGACCAAGATCGGGACATCGCGAGATCTGGCCGTGGCCGCGAGCCGGGCGACCGGCATGACCCGGGCGGTCGCGGATGCGACCTGATCGACGATGACGAGCTTGGTGCGCCCGGGCGTGATCGCCCCCGCGACGGCGGCGACGATGTCGTCGTCGGACGCGTCGAGGCGCAGCGGGATCACGGTGTGCGTCGCCCCCGTACGAGCGCAGACGTGGTTGACGGCGAGTGCGACCGAGCCGTACCCGTGGGTGGTCGTGATGATCTCGTCGCCGCGGCCAAACGCGAGCGTGCGCAGGACGATGCTCACCGCCGCCGTCGCGTTCGCGACGAACGCCGTGCTGGCCGGATCGGCTCCGAGAAACTGGGACAGGTGCGTGCGGGCGTGGCCGAGTCGGTCCCAGAGCCCCGCCGTGTAGAACTGCTGGGGGTTGGTCTCGACCTCGTCGCGCAGTCGCTGCTGTGCGCGCTGCACCGGAATGGGTATCGCGCCGAACGAGCCGTGGTTCAGATAGGCCACCGCGGGGTCGAGTGAAAACAGCAGGCGCGCACCGGGGAGCGGGGCGGGCGGCGGCGTCACGACCATGATCTTAATTCGTTCCGGCGCCAGGACCCACATGCTCTACGCACCTGGACCGCCGGTCGGCGCACCTCGTGTGCACCCGATCCGTTATCCGCCGGTTGGCTGCCGCATCGGCACCCGTCAGGCCCGGGGATGCGCCTGGCGATAGGCCGCACGTAGGCGCTCGATCGAGACATGGGTGTAGATCTGTGTCGTCGCTAGCGAGGCGTGCCCGAGGATCTCTTGGACCGTTCGGAGGTCGGCGCCGCCTTCGAGCAGATGCGTGGCGGCGCTGTGTCGCAGCCCGTGTGGTGATAAGTGCGGCAGGCCGGTGGCTTCGGCGTACGCGGCCACGAGTTGCCGTACGGTCGTCGGCTGCAGGCGACCGCCACGTGCGCCGAGGAGCAGGGCGGACCCGCTACGGTCGGTCGCAAAAGCCGGGCGGCCGTGACGCAACCAGGCCCCGATCGCTCGGGCGGCCGGCACTCCGTACGGCACGCTGCGCTCCTTGGCGCCCTTGCCGAGCACACGAACGACTCGCCGGCCATGGTCGACGTCGGTCACCTCCAGCCCACACAACTCGCTGACCCGGATCCCGGTCGCGTACAGCAACTCCAGCGCAGCTGTGTCCCGCAGCGTGACGGCGGCATCCTGGGCATCTGCGTACGGCGCGCGGCGATCTGGCGCTGTGACCAGTGCCGTCGCCTGATCCGGGCGCAGCACACCGGGCAGGTCGCGGCGGGCCTTGGGGCTAGCGAGACGTTGCCCGACATCGTGGGCAAGCAGCCCTTCCCGGTGCGCCCAGGCCGTGAACGTCCGAGCGGCGGCGGCGCGACGCGCCAGCGATGTACGGGCGGACCCGGTCGTACGCAATCGCGCCAGCCAACTGCGAAGCACGGCAAGGTCGATGTCTTCGATGGCGGTGCAGCTCATCCGCGTCGCATGGTCGAGAAGCGACACGACGTCGCCGACGTAGGCCCGCACGGTATGAGCCGAGCGACCGCGTTCGCGCTCCAGATGACGAGTGAACGCGCCCACCGCATGCTGCATGGGATCGGGCAGGCCGGCGAGGAGCGTCTGGGTCTCGCCGCGACCGGTCATACCTGGTGACGGTGCCGGTCGGGGGTCCGTGCGTCAACCGCGGCGCGCCGTGCCGCGTGACGGCGCGCCGCATTGAGTTGGCGCTGGCACGACGCCGCGCATACCGGCCGGCGCCGGTCGCTCGCCGAGCGAGGTCGCCTTGGCTGCCGTCGGCGGAGGATGACACCCTAGGGAGGTGATCGATGCCATGGATGAAGGACAGCCAATGTCATCGGACCAGCCGGCAGTCGGCGTTAGCCGCGTAGTTCCGGCCGACCAACCCGCGGTCGGGGTCAGCAGCGTTACGCCGGTTGAGCCGATGGGTAGCGTCAGCCCCGAGGCTCCGTTGGCTGAGCCGATGGGTAGCGTCAGCCCCGAGGCTCCGTTGGCTGAGCCGATGGGTAGCGTCAGCCCCGAGGCTCCGTTGGCTGAGCCGATGGGTAGCGTCAGCCCCGAGGCTCCGTTGGCTGAGCCGATGGGTAGCGTCAGCCCCGAGGCTCCGTTGGCTGAGCCGATGGGTAGCTCGACTTTCGAGGCTGCGGTCGACCCGCCGGGCGGATTGCCTCCGGTGGTGCGCACGCTAGCCCTGAACTGTTCGCGAGCGCACGCCTACGCGACCTTCACCGCTCGGATCGGCGAGTGGTGGCCGCCGGAGTTCTCGGCCAGCGGCGCCGATCTTGCCGATGTGGTGATCGAGCCACACGTCGCCGGCCGCGCATACGAGATCAGCAAGAGCGGTGACGAGTTCACCTGGGGAGCGGTGAAGGCGATCCAGGATGGGACCGCGATCACGATGGTGTGGACGCTCGGCGTCCGCGCACCCGATCCGACAGAGCTCGATGTCCGGTTCGCCGGCGACATCACCGGAGACCTTGCGGACGACGATCTCATTGCCGACGTGACGCTGCGCCACAGCGGATTCGTGTCGGACGACGATCACGATCGCTTCGCTGCTGACGGCGGCTGGACCGAGGTCCTGGCCGCCTACCAGGCGTGCGCCGAAGCGTGACTCGTTCGCACGCCGACCCGTCAGCGCATCCGTCCTCGGGCGGCTTAGCGTCATGGTCAGGACGCCCGCCGTTCGGGTGCGAGGCGCCACCCCGACGCTTCCTCCCGAACGAAGCCTTCGTCGCGTAGCGCCGGCAGCGCACGCAACACGACGCGCAGCGGCAGGCCCGCGGTAGCCGCGATCTGCTGCGGTCCGACGGCTGGCCGCGCCGGAACGCCATCGAGCACTTGACCCAGCGTCGCCCCGAGGCGGTCACGGTCTCGCTCCCGACCGCGGACGAGCGGCGCTAGGTCATCTCCGATTCGCCCGACCTCCTCGATCACCTCGGCCGCATTCGTGACCAGTCGCGCGCCGAGCGTACGCAAGATCTGATGCGTCCCGACCGACATGGCCGAGGTCACCGGCCCGGGAACGGCCATGGTGGAGCGTCCAAGCAGTTCGGCCCGGCCGGCCGTTTGCCGGGCGCCGCTGCGCGCGGATGCCTCTACGACCACCGTCCCGCGGGTGAGCGCCGCGATCACACGGTTGCGCACGAGGAAGCGATGCCGGTGCGGATCGGCGCCGGGCGGCCATTCGGAGAGCAGCAGGCCGTCCTCGCTGACACGTTCGAAGAGATTCGCGTGCGCCATCGGATAGGCGCGGTCAATGCCGCAGGCGAGGACGACGATCGTGCAGCCGCCGGCGGTGAGCGCGCCGCGATGGGCCTGGGCGTCGATGCCGTACGCACCGCCGGAGACGATGCACCAGCCCCGCTCGGCCAACGTGTACGACAGCTCGGTCGCGACATGGTTGCCGTACGGCGTCGACGCCCGGGCTCCCACCACCGCAACGGATCGATTGACGACGTCGGCCAGCGGCGGCGCGCCGCGGAGCCATAGGCACACCGGCGGGAACACGTCCTGGTCCACGCGTTGACCCGTGTCGCGACTGATCCGGCGCAGATCGTCGAGTTGGAGTGGCCACTCGTCGTCCTCGGGTGTGACGACGCGCGCGCCGACCCGAACCGTTCGGGCGAGCAGGTCGGCGGCGATGTCGTACGGGTCGCGCCCGTCCGCCCGCGTACGCACGATGTCCCCGAGCGACTTCGCTGCATCGCCGCGGATCGCGTGGTCGAGTGCGTGGACCGGACCGAACTCGTCGACGAGGAGCGCGAGGTCACGGTTGCCCGGCTCGATCAGGTAGGCGAGCGCGATGCGGGACATCCGCACCCGGTCGGGGGTCACCGGGGACCGCCTCGGAGATAGAGTGCTTCGTCGATGTCGTCCTTGTCGGGGCGGTCGCGACCGTCCAGGTCGCAGACCGTCCACGCGATGCGGAGCACCCGATCGAATCCGCGAGCCGACAGCAGGCCGCGGTCGATGTGATCGGTCAACCGCCGCGTGGTCTCGACGGGCAGACGGAATTCGCGATCGCGCAGGTGGGCGCCGGAAACCTCGGCGTTCGTACGGCCGCCGAACCGCGCCCAGCGAGCGGCCGCGGTGTCGCGGGCGGCCACCACCCGCCGCAGGACGGGCTCCGAACCCTCGGCCGTCACGTCCTCGCGGACCAATTGCGCCGACGTCACGGGATCCAAGTCGATACGCAGGTCGACCCGATCCAGCAATGGACCGGACAGCCTCGCCAGGTAGCGGCGACGGGTCAGTGGTGAACACTCGCAGGACGAGTCGCCGGCGGGCTTCGCGCACGGGCACGGGTTTGCCGCCAGGACGAGCTGTATGCGCGCCGGATACGTGGCGTAGCCGCGGGATCGGTGAATGGTGACCTGCCCTTCCTCGAGCGGCTGGCGCAGCGCCTCGAGCGCCGAGCCGGTGAACTCGGGAGCCTCGTCGAGAAAGAGAACGCCGCGATGAGACAACGAAATCGCTCCAGGCCGCGCGAGGCCTGGGCCGCCGCCGACCAGCGCGGTCGGGGTCGACGTGTGGTGCGGCGCCTGGAACGGCGCTCGCCGGATCATCGGTGCGCCGGGCGGCAAGGTGCCCGCGATGGAGTGCACAGCCGTGACCTCCAGGGCCGACGCATCGTCCAGCGGCGGCAGGACGGATGGCAGGCGCTGCGCCAGCATGGTCTTGCCGGCACCGGGCGGCCCGACGAAGAACACGTGATGACCGCCGGCCGCGGCGACTTCGATGGCGCGCCGGCCAAGCTCCTGGCCGATCACGTCCGCGAGGTCCGGGCCGCCGGAGGCCGCGACGGTCTCGTCCGGCGCCGGCGGGTCGAGCAGCGGACCGGCGCCCCGAACGAAGTCGATGAGGCGCCGCAGGCTATCCGTCGCGCGCACGGTCACGCCGGGCACCAGGCTCGCCTCGTGCGCGTTGGCGTAGGGCACGACCGCGCGGGTGATACCGGCCTGTGCCGCGGCGAGGATGCAGGGCAGCACGCCGCGCACCGGCCGTACGCTGCCGTCGAGGCCGAGTTCGCCGATCAGCACCACCCCGCCGAGCGGAGCGAGGGGCAGCAGACCGGCTCCGGCGAGCACTGTCACCGCCACCGCGAGGTCGAACGATGACCCGAATTTTGGCAGCGACGCCGGCAGCAGGTTGACGGTGATCCTGCGGTTGGGCCATGTTTCGCCCGAGTTGACCAGCGCTGCCCGGACCCGGTCGCGTGCCTCGTGCAGCGCCGTGTCGGGCAGTCCTACCAAGCTGAGGCCCGGCAGCCCCGACGCCAGATCGGCCTCGACCTCCACGAGGTGACCTTCGAGACCGAGCAGGCCGATCGCGAACACCTTCGCGTACGACATCAACGGTCTCCCCGACGGCGGGTCGCCGGCACGTGACCGGGCATCAGAACGCGCCCTTCAGGTGCTCGATGTCGGCCGCACCGGCCGGCTGCGGGCGTACGCACACGAGGTCGAAGCGGATCTCGGTGGGGCGAACGTCCGATTGCGCGAGCCAGATCGCGGCCAGTCGCCGCAGCCGCGTCTGCTTCACATAGCCGACCGCATCGGCCGGCGTGCCATACCGGTCGCTACGACGCGTTTTGACCTCGGCGAAAACGACCGCGTCGCCATCGCGGAAGATAGCGTCGATCTCGCCGGCCGAGCACCGCCAGTTGCGGTCGAGCAGTCGCATGCCCTGTGCCGTCAGATACTCGACCGCCACCCGCTCGCCGTACCGGCCGACTGCGTCTTTCGCTGCCATGCCCAGACATTCGCCGGTACGGCCGACTCGGCGCGACCGTACCGCCGGTCGGCTGTGGACGGCGAGGGCGCATGTGGACGACGAACCGCGACGCACCGCAGCGCACGGGCGGCTCACGGCGGCGCGACCAAGGAGAACCGGACAGCAACGGGCGCCGCCGAGAAACCTCGACGGCGCCCGCGGTGCCGGCCAGATCGGCCGGCCAGGATCAGCCGGCCGGGATCACGGAACGATCGGACTCGGGAAGTTTAGGGTGAGCAGCTCCGACGGGTCGGCGATCGGTGTCTCCCAGACCGCGCCGGGACCGTCCGGGTCGATGATCGTCTTGCCGTTCGAGGCAAAGAACGTCACGACCTGGGTCTGACCCGGCACGTTGCCCTGCACGAACGACGGGTCGAGCAGGAAACCGTGCGGATTCCGCCCGGCCTGCGCCGACTTGTCGTTGCGGTAGAGGCTCTCCCGGTCGAAGAGATGACCGGCGGCGAGCACCGTGTAGTTGGTCGGGTTCGGCACGGTCTGGTCACCGAACGCGTTCTGGAACAGCACACGCTTCGGCTCGCTGCCCTGCGGCGGGTCGAGTCGGAGCAGCGGCGCGTACGTTTCCGGGTCGCCGGAGCGGTCGAGCCACGTGCCCTGGGCCAGCGCGATCTGGATGGCAACCGCACCGGGAGCCGGGTTCAACTCCGGCGGGTCACCGCGCAACGGCTGCGATTCGGTGAAGTTGTCGAAGCCGCCGTTCAGCAGGCTCGGCGTACGCAACGCGAGGTCCTGCGTGATGAGAAGCCGGAAGCTCGGCGACAGACGCGCGATCTCGGTGATCGGCCCACCGGACACATTGAGCGCGAGGACCTGGACCTTCGGGTCGACGCCGCCCAGCATCACGCCGTAGATGCCACCGAAGCTCTGGCCGTAGTAGCTGATGCCGTGGCCACGTAGATCGTTGCGGTGGTCACCGTTGACGTCGAGACCGTGCCCTATGGCGCGGACGAGCGACATCACGTCCGCGACCGTCTGCGACAGACCGTCCCGGTTGGCCACTTCGGCGTCCGGTGCGGGCTGGATCGGAGCGCCGACACCCTCGGTGCTGCCGATGACTCCGTCGCCGTTCGTGTCGTGGCCGCGGGCGTGTGCCGACACGGAGATCGTTCCGCTCGCCGTGGTGATGTTCCACGTGCTGCGCGGGCCGAAGCCGTGCCCGACCACGTCCGTACCGATGGTGGCGATCCCGTGGCTGGCGTTCAGGTCGGCGGCAAGGAACACGTCGGCGTCCGTCTCACCGAAGCCGTGGCCGAAGATGGCCACCGGCCAGCCACCCTTGGGCGCCGTGCCGGCCGGCACGATCAGGACAAACGGAAGTCGCGCCTGCCCGGTCGCCTGAGGCCCGGGGCCGGCCGTCGGCGTCGCGGGGATGACACTGTCCCCGTTCAGCCAATTCGGCGCGAGGTACGAGCCGAAGACGTAACTGGCCGCGCCGGTGGCCGAGGTGATCGGCACGGGTACGGTCGAAAGGCCGCCGACGGTACCGAGATCGCGGGTGTACGTGAGCGTGGTGCCGGCCGCCGGCACTTCAGCGTCGATCTGCAGGCCGCGGGCATCCGGTGCGATGCCGGCGCGCGCGTACGCCGCCCCGGAGTCGAGTTGCTCGCGCATGTCCAGCAGATCGGTGGTGGCGCTCTCGGTGGTGAACGTCGTCGACGCACTCGGGATGTCGGCGTTGCTGTCGCCGCGCACCCGCAGCTCGTACGTGGTGTCGGGCGCGAGTTGGTCGATCGGGTGGGCATAAACGGTGTTGGTCGTCGCGTCCCAGACAACCCGGTCGACGCCGATCGGAGTGGCGTGGCCGTCGCGGACCGCGGTGACGGTCGTGTGCGCGGCGACGGCGGTCGCGTCGACGGCCTGCGCGAACGTCAGCGCCAACTGCGGATCGATGTCGAAGCCGTCCAATGTGTTGAGCTGGCGGATCGTGTTGCAGTCGGTGGGATGCGTCGTGCAGTCGGGTAACGGCAGCGCGACGCGTCGCCCGGTGAGCTGCGTGTGATCGCGAACGGTGAGGGTGTCGCTCGGGAACAGGCTGACTTTTGCCGGCGAACCGCCGCGCTGGTCGGGGCCGCTGGCCGATGCGGCAGTCGGCACCGCGATCGCCGCGACGGCGATGCCGATCGCGACCAGAGCCAGGCGGGGGTGTGTCGTCAAGAGACGACTCATGGCAACTCCTTCGTGCACAAACGATGGGCACGTGCTGAACGGCCCGTGGCCGGCGGGCGGCCCACGGGTGATCGATGTGACTGTAAGCCCGGGTCCCAGGCGGGACGACCCTCGATTTTGCACCGTCGATGCAGGATCTCTCAGCCACCGCCGCGGTCGGCGATCACAACGAGGCCGCCGTAGACGGAACCGATATGGCCGGAACCGATGCGGCCGTTGCTTTATCCGCGCAGCGGCTACTGACCGAACGGCGTGCCGGCGCGTCGAGCGATGTGGTCGGGGATCGCGATGCCGGCGGCGAGTGCCGGATCCGGCTTCGGCTCGCCCCACGTCGTACGCAGCGGCAGCTCACCGGCCCACAACCCGAGCGCCGCATCGGGACTGTCGCCATCGTCCGGTGGGCCGGAGCTCACCTTCACGGAAACCTCGTCGAGGTTCATCGCGAGTAGCGTCGTGGCCGCCAGTTCCTTGCGGTTCGGTTGGCGCGCGTAGTCCCACTGACCCGGCGCCGCATGTTCGCTCAGATGCCGCAACGCGACGAGTTTCTCGTCCGGGTCGGCGATCACACGTGGCACGGCGTAGACCATGACGCTGCGGTAGTTCACGCCGTGCTCGAACACTGACCGCGCGAGCACCAGCCCGTCGACGTGGGTGACCGTCACGCAGACGGTCTGCGGCTGGCCGCGAAGGCTCCGGCTGGCCACCGACCCATGCAGGTAGAGCGTGTCGCCGGTCGGGTCGAGGCCGTACACAGTCGGAACAACCATCGGATAGTCGTCGACGATGACGCCGAGGTGGCAGACGAAGCCGGCGCGAAGGATCGTGCGCAAGGCGTCGCGGTCGTGGACGCCGTTCTCGGCGAACCGGTGGTGCGTCGTCCGCTCCGTACGCACGAGGTCGTCAGACATCGCTCGCCCCGGACAGCGCCGGCGGAGCATAGCCGTACCCCCGAGGGTCGTAGCGCAGCCAGCGGCCGTGCGGGTCGCCCTCGGCCAGCACCTCGACGGTGGCCGCGCCGCCCCGCCAGGCGACGAGCGGTCACGTGCGTCGTGACGCTCGCGGTCGCCGTGCGGGATCGGATCGCTCCAGGGATGCAGTGGGGACGGCTCGTTCATGACCACGATGATGTCGCGTCCCGCGCCGACCGACGCGAGCGACCTCACCAACTCGCCGCGCCCGTCGGCATCGAGGTAGACGATCGCGTGTGAGGTCTGGATGCACGGTGTGACCTCCGGCGGGACGTCGGCCAACGCTTCGCCCAACCCGGTGCGCATGTCTGCCGCGACCATCGTCGGTGCGAGGTCCGCGACGGCCGCGAGTGCGAGGTCGAGCCGCGCGTCGCGCTCGGTGTGCTCCGGCCAGACGCAGGCATGCAGCCAAGCCGCGCCGTCGGCGTCGCCCGGCCGGATCGGTTCCAGATCGACGCCGGTACGGGACGCCACCCGCACCGACGTCGCGGCGTGGTCGGGCCAGCCGCCACCACGAAGGTCGCAGTCGATCCTGAGGCCGCCCCCGCCGTACGCGCGTTCAGACCGGCCGTGGTGATACCGAAACGCGTAGCGGTCGGTCGCGAGGAGGAGGCCGGCGCTAGAGCCAAGTTCGATGATCGCGAGTTCGGGGCGGCCCATCGTTGCGGCGATCTTCGCCGCCCGACCCCACGCCGGCCGAAGCAGCGCGGCGCGGCGAACCTCGTTCGTCTGCGTGATCTTGCGGGCACACAACGCGGCGATCTCGGCGCGGTGGGCGCCAACGAAGTCTGCCAGCGCCGCGACCGGGTCGCCGTCGTCCGGCGCGCGGGTGCCGCCGAGCGTGGCATACCAGTCGGCGAGCGGGTGAGCGCTTTCCATCGTGCGCAGGACGTAGCCGACCGCCGCGAAGTAGAGCAAGGCACGGCGCTGGGTTGGCGGCGCCGCGAGCAACGGATCGGACAGATCGGGTCGCTCCGCGACGGCGCGGGCGAGCCGGTCGTAGAGCGGCGACTCGGTGGCGAATTCGGCCTCCGCGGTGCGACGGAAGCTGGCGGCGACCGCGTCGATCGCCCGGTTGTCGGATGCCGCGAATGGCTGGCTACCGGTCATGTCCGCGATCGTCCGCTGGTCCGACGCGGTGCACAGCGACGTCGGTCACAGCGGCAATGATCAGCGCGCGCCGCCCGCCGGCCGGCCGTCTTCAGCCGACAAACCGCCACAACCCGGCCGCCGCGCTGGCGGCCAGGGTGCTGGGTCGCCTACGGTCAGAAGTCGTGGACGCACAACGGCCGTACTCGACGGAACCCCCGCCCTGGTACAACGATCGCGACGAGGCGCCGCGTGGACAGCGCGACCAGCGGTACGGCGACCGCTACCCAGACGACGCCCGCTACGGTGACGACGCCCGCCGCGACGACCCGCAGTATGCGGACGACGCGCGGTACGCCGACGATCAGCGGTATCGCGACGCCTACGTCGGCGGCTACCCCGGCACCGACTCGGGCGAGCACTCGTTCGACGTGCCCGATCAGCGCTACGACGGCGACGGTGGCCGACCGGACCGAAACGGCGAGGATGACCGCTCGAACCGCGGCGGTCGGCGGGGGATGCGTTCCGGCCTCGAACTCCCCGAAGACGAGACGGACCAGACCCGCGAGGAGTCGCCGCGCTACCGCACCGAGATGCTCGACCGGGACTCGCTGCGTCGGCCGGCAGACCCGAGTGACCTCGGTGCGCCGCTGACCGCGATGCCGGCTGGCGGGCCGAATCCAGCCGGTACGGCCTCGGGGCCACCGGTGTCGCCGCCGGTGACACCGGGCTCACCGGCGTCGATGCCGCCGCTGTTGGGATCGCCGTCGTCGACCGTCTACCAGGCCGGGTCTACCCCCACCCAGGCGATCCCGTCCGCTATGTCGGGTTCAAACCTCGGTGGCGCGCAGAAGGAGGCGTACCGGGCGCGACGCTCCGGCATCGCCGGACTGCTCGGCGCCGTCGCGGTCGTCGTCGAGGTGTTGGTGCTGATCAAGGTGCTGACCGTTTCGGTCACCGCGCACCCGACGAATGTCGGTGGCGTCCTGGCCGGCGTATTTGCGCTGTGTGGCGTACCCATGATCGCGTTGGGACTTTACGGTCTCGCGACCGGAGCGGCCATCGCAAGCGGTCCGAACGTCGGCCGGGCGTGGCTGCGGACGCCGCTCGCGTACCTGCCGATCGGCCTCATCTTGATCATCGCCGCCGGCCTGGCCGCCTGACCGCCGGGGTCGGTACCGCCGGGGTCGGCCCGGACCGATTCGGGTCGACCGGGCACGCGTACACTTGGTTATCGCGGCCACCGTGAGGTGGTCGACTTCGCGCGCCTTGATACTCGCGACCCCTCTCACGAGGACGTTGCGGGTCACACGGCGGTCGTCCTGGTCCCGATCTTGTGTCGGGTGGTCGGCCGACGACCGGGCGCTAGGCGGCGGGCCGACCGGCCGGCCGGACAACCAGGACCAGGGAGTATCAGACAGACATGGCCGTCGTAACCATGCGGCAGCTGCTGGAGAGCGGTGTCCATTTCGGGCACCAGACCCGGCGCTGGAACCCCAAGATGAAGCGCTTCATCTTTGACCGAGCGCAACGGCATCTACATCATCGACCTGCGCCAGAGCCTCGACTACATCGAGAAGACGTACGAGTTCGTCAAGAACACCGTTGCCGCCGGCGGCAGCGTCCTGTTCGTCGGCACGAAGAAGCAGGCCCAGGAGGCGATCGCCGAGCAGGCGTCGCGGGTCGGCATGCCGTACGTTAACCACCGCTGGCTCGGCGGCATGCTGACCAACTTCCAGACCGTGCACAAGCGGCTGCAGCGCATGAAGGAGCTGGAGTGCGCTCGACCTGACGGGCACCGCGCAGGGCTACACCAAGAAGGAGACCCTGCAGCTGTCGCGCGAGAAGACCAAGCTCACGCGCACGCTCGGTGGTCTGCGCGACATGCAGAAGACGCCGGCCGCGGTGTGGATCGTCGACACCAAGAAGGAGCACATCGCCGTCGACGAGGCCCGCAAGCTCGGCATCCCGGTGATCGCGGTGCTGGACACGAACTGCGACCCGGACGAGGTCGACTTCCCGATCCCGGGCAACGACGACGCGATCCGCTCGGCGGCGCTGCTGACCCGGGTCATCGCGGACGCCGTCGCGGCCGGTCTGATCGCCCGCTCCGGCAAGAGCCGCGGCGACGACAAGCCCGAGCCGGGCACGGTCGCCAGCGACGAGCCGCTGGCCGAGTGGGAGCAGGAGTTGCTCGCTCCCGCTGGTGCCGGCGAAGCTCCGGCTGCCTCCGAGTCCTGATTTAGGGTTCCGGCTGCCTCGACCACTCTGGGCGGTCAGGCTTGATCCCGACGTGGTCGAGGCAGCCGGAACACCCGGACTTGGTTGGGCCGTGCTGACGGCGCCGCGGGCCGCGAGCGTTGTGGAGTTGGCTTGCGGTTCGTCGTGCGTCGGCGTCCGGAATACCTGAGGGGTACGCCGTCGTTAGGCGGCCCGGAACAGAATTAATCGACAAGATCGATTGACGATATTGAGAGAGACGAGATGGCGAACTTCACCGCTGCGGACGTCAAGAAGCTCCGCGAGCTCACCGGCTCCGGGATGATGGACTGCAAGAAGGCGCTCGTGGAGGCGGACGGCGACTTCGACAAGGCCGTCGAGATCCTGCGCGTCAAGGGCGCCAAGGATGTCAACAAGCGCGCCGGGCGTACGGCCGCCAACGGTCTCGTCGCCCACTCCGGCAACGCGCTGCTCGAACTGAACTGCGAGACCGACTTCGTGGCGAAGAACGAGGACTTCGTCGCGCTCGCCCAGCAGATCGTGGAGCATGTCGCGGCGACCAAGCCGGCCGACGTCGATGCGCTGCTTGCGTCGGCGCTGCCGGACGGCCGTACCGTGGCCGCCACGGTCGAGGAGCAGTCGGCCAAGATCGGCGAAAAGCTGGTCGTCAACCGGTTCGCCGTGCTGGACGGGCCGGTCGCCGTCTACCTGCACCGCAAGGCCGCGGACCTGCCGCCGCAGGTCGGCGTCATGATCGCGTACGCCGGCAAGAAATCGGACGAGGCGTCGCTGGACGACGCGCGTGGCATCGCGATGCAGGTCGCCGCGATGCGGCCGAAGTTCGTGACGCGGGACGAGGTGCCGGCCGACGTGATCGAGACCGAGCGCCGGGTCGCCGAGGAGACCGCCAAGGCCGAGGGCAAGCCCGCAGCCGCGCTGTCTCGGATCGTCGACGGTCGCGTCAACGCCTACTTCAAGGACTTCGTCCTGCTGGAGCAGGCATCGGTGCAGGACCAGAAGAAGTCGGTCAAGCAGGTGCTCGCGGAGACCGGGCTGACGGTCAAGACGTTCGCCCGGTTCGAGGTCGGCCAGGCCTGACGGGCGGACGAGAGTAACGGAGCGAGGAGGTCGGCGGCGGAGATCGCCGCGGCCTCCTCGTTGCACGTCCAGACCCGTTCGCTGTGCCCAATCGCGGTGACTTTGCGGTTGTTTCGACGGTTGTATCCGGCGATGGCAGTGGCAACCGGGTGGGTGCCGCTGCGGGTGGGCGGCCGGCATGGCACATTTAGGTACCCGCCATCACAGGGTTCGTGAGCATCACCGGGAGGTGCGATGAGCAGTACGGCAGCGCAGACGGCACCGGTAACGAGGCCGGAGGGCCGGCCTCGCCGTGTCGTTCTCAAGCTGTCCGGCGAGGTCTTCGGTGGTGGCTCCATCGGCGTGGACCCGGACGTCGTTCAGCAGATCGCCCGACAGATCGCGCGCGTGGTGCGCCAGGGCGTG
The DNA here is from genome assembly GCA_963818495.1 of uncultured Actinomycetota bacterium. Taxonomy (GTDB): domain Bacteria; phylum Actinomycetota; class Actinomycetes; order Mycobacteriales; family Micromonosporaceae; genus DASQPR01. Next base: position 337,272 of record CAWFSH010000008.1, on the reverse strand, counting down.
CAGGTCGCCGTCGTCGTCGGTGGCGGCAACTTCTTCCGCGGCGCCGAGCTGCAGCGGCGGGGGATGGACCGGCCGCGCGCCGACTACATGGGCATGCTCGCCACCGTGATGAACTGCCTCGCGCTGCAGGACTTCCTGGAGAAGGTCGGCATCGAGACCCGCGTACAGACCGCGATCAACATGGCGCAGGTCGCCGAGCCGTACATCCCCCGACGGGCCATCCGGCATCTGGAAAAGGGCCGTGTGGTGATCTTCGGAGCCGGTGCCGGCATGCCGTACTTCTCGACCGACACGGTCGCCGCCCAGCGTGCGCTGGAGATCCACGCCGACGTCGTCCTGATGAGCAAGAACGGCGTCGACGGCGTCTACACCGCCGATCCGCGTACCGACCCGACCGCCCGTAAGCTGGATACGGTGACGTTCGATGATGCCATCGGCGGTGACCTCCGGGTCATGGACACGGCAGCGCTTGCGCTCTGCCGCGACAACAAGCTGCCGATGCTCGTGTTCGGTTCGGACGGGCCGGACACCCTCGTCCGTGCCATCAGCGGCGAGCAGATCGGCACCCTGATCACCGCCAACTGAACATCGGGCGACCGCCGGCGCCGCCGGGCGACCCGCGCACCGCGGCGGCAGCCGTCGGAGCGCGACACAGCCGCCGGCTCCGCGTCGCGGGCGTCATCGGCGGCGGACCTCGCGATGTGACGGCCGCCCGGCCGAACGAACGGGTCGGACCGCCCGGCCGACAATGACGTGGGCACGCAGCGAAGGAGACAGCACGTGATCGACGACACCCTCCTCGAGGCCGAGGAGAAGATGGAGCGGGCGGTCGAGTTTGCGAAGGAAGACTTCGCGACGATCCGCACCGGTCGAGCCACCCCGGCCATGTTTGCCAAGATCATCATCGACTACTACGGATCGCCGACCCCCCTGACGCAGATGGCGTCGATCGCGATCCCGGAGCCGCGCATGGCGATCATCAAGCCGTACGACACCGGGCAGATCGCCGCGATGGAGAAGGCGGTGCGCGACTCCGACCTGGGTGTGAACCCCAACAACGAAGGCACGCAGCTGCGCATCAACCTGCCACAGATGACCGAGGAACGGCGTCGGGACATGGTCAAGGTCGCCCGGTCAAAGGGCGAAGATGCCAAGGTCGCCGTACGCAACGTCCGCCGCAAGGCCAAGGAAGAGCTGGACCGGATCGTCAAGGACGGCGAGGCCGGTGAGGACGACGGCCGGCGGGCCGAAAAGGAACTCGACGAGCTGACCCACAAGTACGTGGCCCACCTCGACGAGATCATCAAGCACAAGGAAGCCGAGTTGCTCGAGGTCTGATGGCCTACGACGAGCCACCGACAAACCCGCCGCCCAAACGACCGGACGGTTGGTCGGATTCCACCACCGATCGCGACGTACGTCGGGGACGCCACCGGGCGCGGCATGCCGATGCCGCGCCCGACGCGTACGACGACGCTCACCACGAGGACTCGTACGGCTTCACGTACGGCGACGGCGTCTCGGCCCAGCCCATGTACGGTCCCGCGCCGGAGGGGCAACCCCGCCGCGGTCGCGTTGCCCCGCCGACGTCACATGCGGCGCGACCGAACCATCCAGGTCAGCGTGCGCTTGACGGGCCGACCCGACGCGTGCCACAGCTGGAAAGTCCGCGTCCAGAAGACCAGCGCCCCAGCGATCCACGGCCAGAGCAGACCGCGCCCGGATTCTCCGCAACCGGGCCGCCGATGGGCGGACCACCCCCAGCCTGGTGGCGCCCGGCCCGACAGTCCGCGACCGGGCGTCCCACTCAACGGCGGGTACCGGCCGGACGCCGACATCACGTCGCCGGATCTCGGCTTGGACCAGTCCCGTACCAGCGGATCGCACGCCGCGGCGCAACCGCCCGACGCAGCCGCACCGCCCTCGTCGGCGATGCCTTCGGCCGGGGCCGGCGACGCGCCGAAGGCCGGCAGGGCCGGCCGGAATCTACCGAAGGCCATCGGCGTCGGCGTCCTGCTGGCCGGCATCGTCCTCGGCTCGCTGTTCCTGTGGCGCCCGGCGTTCGTCGCGGTACTGGCCGTCGGCGCGTGCGTCGGCGTCTGGGAGATGGTGCACGCGTTCGCGCTGCCAGGCCCGACCGCATCCGGCGGCACGACGGCACCCGCGCCCGCGTCCCGCGCGGAACCACCGCTCGTGCCGCTGATCGGCGGATGCCTCGTCATGGCGCCGCTGGCCTATTTCGGCGGCGTGGAGTCGCTGGTGCTCGGCTTGCTGGTGACGATCCTCGCGGTGATCGTGTGGCGACTGTCGAGTGGCCCGGCCGGCTTCGCCCGCGACATCTCGGCGGCCACTCTGATCGCCATGTACGTCCCATTCCTCCTGTTCTTCGGCATTCTCCTTGCTCGCCCCGACAATGGCGATCTTCGGGTCCTGTGCATTCTGGCCATGGTCGTGCTGTCCGATACCGGCGGATATGCCGCCGGCGTGTTTCTCGGCAAGCATCCGATGGCACCATCGATCAGTCCGAAGAAATCGTGGGAGGGCCTCGCCGGCTCGCTCGTCGCCACCGGCGTGGGCGGTGCCTTCCTCGTCCACTACCTGCTGCATCAGCCGCTACTGGCAGGGCGCCATCATCGGCGTGGCGGTGTCGGCGGCCGCGGTCCTCGGCGACTTGGCCGAGTCGATGTTGAAGCGCGACCTCGGGATCAAGGACATGAGCAACTTGCTGCCGGGCCACGGTGGCGTGATGGACCGACTCGACTCCGTGGTGTTTGCCGCGCCAACGGCATTCGTGCTGCTCGCGGTGTTTGCACCTGTCGCCACATGACGCCTGGCTCAGGTAGGTCGACCGAAGCTCTGGCCGCCGCGGCGTGGGAGACTGGGACCATCATGACCGCCCTACCGATGCTCCCGCCTCTGCCCTCGGCGCCGCCAGCGACGATCGACCAGCCGGCCTCGCCGACCCACGGCGACGCCGGACCGATCACTCTCGGCCGCGGCGACGCGGAGCCGAACGCGCGGGCCCGGCATCGCGCCGCGATGCCACCGCGCCACCTCGCCGACCTCGATCTGGCCGCACGCCGCGCGGCCGTCGCGGCGCTTGGCGGCGCTCCCTTCCGGGCCAACCAACTCTCGACCCATTATTTCGGTCGCCTCGTGCGCGATCCGGAGGCGATGACCGACATCCCGGCGACCGACCGCGCCCGGCTCACCGAGGCGTTGCTTCCGCGGCTCCTGACGCCGGTGCGGGAGCTCGCGTGCGACGGCGGGGCGACCCGAAAGAATCTCTGGCGGCTGCACGACGGATCGTTGGTGGAGAGCGTGCTGATGGGCTACCCGGACCGCGTCACGGTCTGCGTCTCGAGCCAAGCCGGCTGCGGCATGGCGTGCCCGTTCTGCGCGACCGGACAGGCCGGCCTCACCCGTAATCTGTCGACGGCCGAGATCGTCGATCAGGTCGTCTGGTTCGCGGATGTCGCCGCGCGGGGCACACTGCCCGGCAGCCCAGCTCGGCTCTCGCACGTCGTCTTCATGGGCATGGGCGAGCCGCTGGCCAACTACGCGCGGGTGATCGACGCCGTACGCAGGCTGACCGCACCCGCCCCCGAGGGTCTCGGGCTGTCTCAGCGCCACATCACGGTATCGACCGTGGGACTGGTGCCGGCCATCGAGCGCCTGATCGCCGAGGATCTGTCAGTCACCCTTGCGCTGTCACTGCACGCACCCGATGATGATCTGCGCGACGAACTCGTCCCTGTCAACCAGCGCTGGAAAGTCGCCGAGGTGCTCGATGCGGTTTGGCGCTATGCCGCACACAGCGGGCGACGTATCTCCATCGAGTACGCGATGATCAGAGACGTGAACGACCAGCCCTGGCGAGCCGATCTTCTGGGTGCGCTATTGTCCGGCCGTCTCGCGCATGTGAACCTGATCCCGCTCAATCCGACGCCGGGCAGCCGCTGGGATGCCAGCCCGAAGCCGGTCGAGCGGGAGTTTGTCCGCCGGCTGCGAGCGGCTGGTGTGGCGACCACGGTCCGGGATACCCGTGGGCGGGAGATCGACGGTGCGTGTGGGCAGCTCGCTGCAGCGGAGGTGGAGTTGTGACGAGTCAGGGTCAACGGTTCCGGCGTCGGTCGCTTCGGCGCGGGTACAAGGTCGAAGAGGTCGACACATTCCTCGATCGTGTCGAAGCCACGCTCAACGGTGAACGCGTCGATCCGCCGGTGCGGGCCAACGAGGTGCACGACATCGTCTTCCGCGTGAGTTCGGCGGCTACGACGAATGGCAGGTCGACCTGCATCTCGACCGGGTCGAGCGGCAACTGGCCGAGCAGGAGCCGGACAGCAGTCAGCAGATGCCGTCGGACCGCATGCCCGACCGTGGCTTCGACCGCATGCCGGTCCCGGAGCGAGGCTCCGGCGGCATGGCCGGACGGGACGACCGGATGCCGCCGGATCGCGGATGGCTTCGACCGTCCCGGATTCGATCGTCCCGGCTTCGACCGACCGGGTGGTCCGATGACCGGTGGCCAACCGGGCGGCCGTCCAGCGCCCGGTTCCGGTATGCCAGTCGCCGGCATGCCGGCACCCGGAATGCCGCCGCTGCCCAATCGGCCCGCGCCGGGCGCGAACGCACCGACGACGAATTTCCCACGGTACGACGACCGTGGCGACCGTGGTGAGCAGCCCGAGGGCGGGTATGGACCACCACCCGGTTCGTACCCGCCGCCGGGCTACCGCAACGCCGGATACGGCGGGCCTCCGCCCACCTTTGGCGGCGGGCCGGATCAGCCGAGGCCGGATCGACCGGGACCCGATCAGCGCCCGGCCCGACCCGGACCGGATCAGCGCCCGGATCGCCCGGGACCGGATCAGGGTCGGCCGGGTCCGGGCGGGTACGGGCCCGATGAACGTGGCATCCACGCCGACCGCACGGCCGAGATGCGCGTGCCTCCGCCGCCCGGCGTGAGCCCGCGCGACGGCGGCCCCGGACCACGCGACGGTGGGGCCTTCGGCTCGCCTGGCGGCCAGCCCGGTGGCCTACCCAACCGTCCGCCGGTGCCCGGCGGCTTCGGCGGTCCCGGTCCGGGCGGTCCGGTCAGGCGCGCCGGCCCGGGTCAAGCGCCCGGTGGCCCGGGTGGGCCGAACCAACCATCCGGCCCGCCGCTTCCGCCCGAAGCACAGCATGTCGACCAGCTGCGGCGGACGTTCCAGCCGCGTCGGTTCGGCAGCGGGTACGACCGCGCCGAGGTGGATGGTCTTTTCGAGGGCATCCTGGCGACGTTCTCCGGGCGTGGCCGCCCGGTCGCGGACGCCGAGCTCGATCCGCACCGCTTCAACCTGGTGCCCGGCGGCTACTACGAGGACGAGGTCGACGAGGCGCTGCGACAGGTCAGGGACATGCTGCGCCGCCGCTGAGGCAGCCGGCGTCACCGTCAGCAACGACGGAGCGCTCCGACACTTCAGTGTCGGAGCGCTCTGTGTGGTATCAGCTACTGCTTCGGCTTGAGCCCGTTCCGGCGTTGCGCCCAGTCGGTGACGATGATCGCGAAGATCGTCGCCGAGATCCCGATCAGCCAGATGTCCTCGATGTGGCCCTGGTGGTTGCCGATCAACATCAGCAGCAGGACGACGATCGTGGCGAATCCGGCCGCGTAGGCCGCTTTCACCGGCGTTGGCTTGTGCTGATCCGGCGATGTCACTGGCTCTTCGTCCGACACGTCGAGGTCCTTCCGACACACGTGCGCTGTCCCGTTCAGTGTGGCACGCCGCCGGCGCCGTGCCAACGGTGGGTCGCCCGCTTCCGGGACGGGCCGGGACCGCGGCAGGTAGATTCGTCCGGTAAACCCGCGCTTCGCGAAGCACGCGATGGGCGACACAGCAACGAAGGGGAGCCACGTGCGGATCACCGGCACCGGGCACGCGAGCATGCGCATCGACACGCCGGCGGGCAGCATCCTGTGTGATCCGTGGGTCAATCCGGCGTATTTCGCGTCGTGGTTTCCGTTCCCGGACAATTCCCAGCTCGACTGGGAGTCGCTCGGCAGACTGCGACTACCTGTACGTCTCCCACCTGCACCGGGACCACTTCGACGCGGCCCATCTGACGCGCTTCGTGAACAAGAAGGCGACCGTCCTGCTGCCGGAGTACCCGACCAGCGAGTTGGAGGACGAGCTGCGCGAGATCGGCTTCACGCCGGTTTCTCGCCACGACCTCGGACGAGGTGCACGAGCTGGACGGTGGCCTCAACGTCATGATCCAGGCGTTGACCTCGCCGACCGACGGCCCGATCGGTGACTCGTCGCTGTGGGTCGAGTACGACGGCGTACGGCTGCTGAACCAGAACGATGCCCGACCGACCGATCTGGTCCGGTTCGACGAACTCGGCCACGTGCACGCGCACATGCTGCAGTTCTCCGGCGCCATCTGGTATCCGATGGTGTACGAGTTGCCGCAGTCGGCGAAGACGGCGTTCGGCAAGCAGAAGCGCGACCGGCAGATGGACCGGACCATCCGCTACATCGACGACCTGCAGCGCCAGCTGGGTCTTCCCGATCGCCGGGCCGCCGTGCTTCCTCGACGAGGAGCTGTGGCAGTTCAACGACATCTTCGGCGACGAGGGCAACATCTTCCCGGACCAGCAGGTCGTTCATCGAGCACTACGAGAGCCTCGGCCGCACCAACGGCGTGATCCTGTTGCCCGGCTCGATCGCGACCGTCACCGCCGACGGCTGCACGACCACGCATCCGGTCGACGACGTCGCCGACTTCTTCGCGAAGAAGGTCGACCATCTCCAGGCGTACGCGGAACGTCAGCGCCCGGTCATCGAGCTGGCCAAGCGTACGCTGGCGGCATCCCGACGCTCGACGTGCTGCAAGGCATGAAGCAGCGGATCGAGCCGCTGCTCGACGAGTCGATCTACCTCGCCACCGGGCGTCGGCGGCCCGGTCCGCTTCGACCTCGAGCGCGACGACGACACCGTCGAGTCGATCGTGGTCGACTTTCCGGGCAAGGAGGTCCGGCCGTACGCGGACGAGAAGGTGCGCTACCGCTTCCGTACCAAGCGGGCGCTACATCGAGCATCTGCTCGCCATCGACGAGGTGGACTGGGTCAACTCGCTGTTCCTGTCGCTGCCGTTTCTCGGCCGCCCGGATCGGTCAGTACAACGAGTTCGTGTACGCGTTCTTCAAGTGCCTCTCCGAGGAGCGGCTGCAGTACGCCGAGGGCTGGTACGCCGAGCAGAAGCCGGACGCCGAGGACGTACGGCTGGGCGACTGGATCGTGCAGCGACGTTGCCCGCACCTGAAGGCGGACCTCACCCGGTTCGGCATCATCGACGGCCACACGCTGACCTGCCAGCTGCACGGCTGGCAATTCGACCTCGCCAGCGGGCCGGTGCCTGACGAGCGCGGGCCACGAATTGCGGTCGAAGCCGGCCGATCGCGGCGAGATCAGAGCCGGCCGATGAGACGCCGGCGAACGCGACAGGTGCCCGTGCCATGATGTGAGCGTCAGTCGAGACCTCAGGGCGGGCGGTCGGCATGCGCGACGACGAATTCATCATCTTCGGCGGCTCCGCCAACCCGACGCTCACCAAAGCAGATCTGCGGTCACCTCGGCGTCGAGCCGGGCATCGGCGAAGTGATCCAATTTTCGGACGGCAACCTGTTCGTCCGCATTGGACAGAACGTCCGCGGCCGGCATGTCTACCTTGTCCAGTCGACCATCTTCCCGACCAACGACAACTTCATGGAGTTGCTGTTCTGGCTGGATGCGTTCCGCCGGGCCAGCGCGGCGTCGGTGACCGCGATCGTGCCGTACTTCAGCTACGCCAAGGGCGACAAGAAGGACGAGCCGCGGGTGTCGATCCGGGCGCGGGTGTGCACGCAGTCGATGGAGTTGGCCGGCGCCAACCGCGTGGTGATGCATGGATCTGCACGCGCCGCAGATCCAGGGCTTCTTCGGGATACCCGGTCGATGATCTCTATGCGCTGCCCGTGCTCGTCGACGCCGTTCGCGACCTCGACCTGACGGATCTGGTCGTCGTGTCGCCGGACGCCGGGTTCGCCAAGAAGGCCCGGCTCTACGCCAAACGCCTGTCCGCGCCGATGGCGATCGCCGACAAGGAGCGCATCGACCACAGCGAGACCGCGCGGGTGGTCGACCTGATCGGCGATGTCAACGGCAGGCACGCGCTGATCGTCGACGACTTCACGATCACCGCCGGAACGCTCGTCGAGGTCGCCGAGTGCCTGATGTCGCGAGGAGCGCGCTCGGTGCACGCCGTGGTCACGCACGGAGTCTTTACCGGCGACGCGATGGAACGCCTCGACACGAGCCCGATCACGCGGCTGCTCTGCACCGACACGGTGGAGAACCAGCCGGTCCAGCTGTCACCGAAGGTTCAGGTCGTCTCCGTGGCGCCGCTGTTCGCCGAGGCCATCCGCCGCATTCACCAGCGGGAGAGCGTGAGCGTGCTCTTCGCACCGTGACTCACGGTTACCAGCGGACCGGTGGCACGTCTCACTCGCCGCCACGCTGACCCACCGCGATCTGCGTCAACTGCGTACCATCGTGGGACGTCGGACCAATGGGGGTACGGGACGGATGTCCGCGCCATACACGTCGAGCACGGCACCATCCGCAGCGGCGGAGAACCGGCCGGCCGCACTCGCCGCGCTGCTCGACGACGTGACGTCGACGGCCGCCCACTACCGCCGCAACCACTTCGCGTACCCGCGAGTGACGCTTGACGGCTGGCGGCTGCCGGTCAGTGGGGCCGTCCGGTCGCCGTACGAGCTGACGCTCGACGATCTTCGCGCCCTCCCGACGACCACGCACCGGGTGCTGCTCGAGTGTGCCGGCCACCGCCGAACCGAGTTCACCCCGCCGATCGGTGGCGTGCAGTGGGGCCTCGGCGCCCTGAGCCAGGCCGACTGGGGCGGGCCGGCTCTGGGCGAGATCCTGGCCCGGGCCGGCGTACGGGACGACGCGGTCGAGGTCGTCCTGCACGGCGCTGACCGTGGGCCCTTCCCAGACGCCCCGGGCGTGCACAGCTTCACCCGTTCGCTTCCGCTCGCCAAGGCCCTGCATCCGGACACGATCCTGGCACTCGACATGAACGATGCCCCACTGACGCATGAGCACGGCGCGCCGGTTCGGGCCGTCGTGCCGGGTTGGTACGCCATGGATTCGGTCAAGTGGCTGACCGGCATCGAGGTCGTGACCGAGCCGTTCCGCGGTGCGTTCCAGGAGCTCGACTATCGATTCCAGCCGGCCGGCGAGACCGGCGTCGGCGCCCGACTCGACCTGATGCCACCGCATGCCTTGTTCGTGTCGGTGGTCGACGGTGACACGGTCGCCGGCGGCCATCTCGAGCTCACCGGCATCGCCTGGGCCGGAGCTGGCGTCGCGTCGGTGGAAATTCGCGTCGGGGCGGGCGTCTGGGAGCCAGCGAAGATCACGTCGAGTCGCGATCCCTACCAGCGGGTCATTTGGCGGACGGTCGTCGACGTGGCCGCTGGCCAGCCGATCACACTCGCCGTGCGTGCCACCGACACATCGGGCGCCATGCAGCCCGAGGCACCAATCTGGAACAAGCGGGGGTACGCCAACAACAGCGTCCAGCGCATCGAGATCAGCGTCGTCTAGCCGAGTCGCTGGCACTCCGGGCTGGCACGGGCGCGTCGTGGCCGCGGACGCGCCATTGTCTCGGCAGCAACCGGCCGGCAACCGCGATCGCGAGTCCGAGGCCGACCGCGACGAACAGCGCGGCCCGAAGCGTGGTGGCGTCGGCCAGCAGACCGATGACGACCGGTCCGAGTAGCAGGCCGGTGTAGCCGAGCGTGCCCGCGAGCGCGATGGATGCGGCGGCGCGGGTCGGATCGATGTCTCCGGCCAGCGAAAACGAGATCGGCGCGACCGCACATACGGCGATGCCGATGAGCAGGTAACCCACCAGACCGACCCACGGGTCGCGAGCGGTGATCACGAGCGTGAAGGCCGCCGCCGTGGCCAGACCCGACAGCGAAACGAGGGTACGGGTGCCGACCGCGGCCCGGACGCGGTCGCCGACCAGCCGGCCGCCGAGCGCGCCCAACTCGAACGCGGGGTAGGCCAGCGCGGCCATCGACTGCGAGGCTTGCAAATCCTCATTCATGTGGATGCCGCTCCAGTCCGCCACCGACCCTTCGACCATGAACGCGGCGAACGCGATGCCGCCGACGAAGTACGCGATGCCGGGCAACCGACCGCGCCGCTTCGGGGCGTCCGGCGCGTCCTGACCGGTCGCGAGGTAGGTCGGTCCGAGTGCGACCGCGAGTGGCGTGGCGACGACGGCGGCGCCGACGACGCTTGCCGCGAACGACAGGTCGGCCGCCGCGGTCAGCGATCCGGCGATGCCGCCGAGCACGGCACCCATGCTCCAGCCAGCGTGCATGCCGTTCATCAGATGCCGGTCAAACGCCCGCTCCAGCGCCGCGGCGTGCGTGTTCATCGAGATGTCGAGCACGCCGAAGGCCATGCCGAACACGGCCGACGCCGCCAGCAGCCATAGGTAGGTGTTCGCCAGCCCGATCGGCGCCAGTGTCACGGTGCTCGCCGGTCCGGCGATGCGCAGCGCCGTACGGGTCCCCACCCGCGACACGATGCGCTGGGTGAATTGCATCGTGACCAGGGCACCGCCGCCCCAGAACAGCACCACGATGCCGACTTTGGTCGGGTCGAGGTCGAGCTTGTCGACGAGTGCTGGCGTTCGTACGATCCACACCGCGCTGATCGCGGCCGCGAGAGCGAACGTGAGCGCGGTGCCGATACGGGCACGGCGCAGCGTCGCCGGCGGAAACGCGGCCGCTGCGCCGGTCGGAATCATTCCTCGATGGTGTCGGAGCCCGATCACCGTCGGCGCGATACGCGGGAACGCGGTACCAGGGAGTATGCGTTCCGGGTCGCCCGGGCGACGTTCTCGCCATGGGCGCCTACGACTCTGCGGGCGCCAGTGCGTGCAGAGCCGTACGCACGTCGAGTGGCAACCTCGTGCGCTCGGAGATTGTCAAGTCAAGTTGACGGGGCTCCTTGTGTCAATTAAGGTTGACACCATGAGTGAGGTCAACGAGCTCGCGGTCGCCGCTGGCGGCGCCGACGCACGCACCGGCCTGCGTGCCGCGCTCGCGCTGCGACGGCTGGCCGAGCGGCTCGAGGCGCTGCAAGTCAGCAACGCCCGCCGCCAGGGCTGGTCGTGGCAGGAGATCGCGGACGCGCTTGAAGTGAGCAAACAGGCGGTGCACCAGAAGCACGCATCGCACGCCGCATCGCCGGAGGCATCGGCGCGCCGGCGCCCGACACGGGAGGGTTAGGGATGTTCGAGCGATTTACGACGGCGGCCCGCGAGACGGTTCAGCGGGCCCGGGGCGAGGCGATCGCGGCGCATCGGCGCCACATCGGCACCGAGCACCTCTTGATCGCGCTGCTCGCGACGGACCGCGGCGTGGCGTACGGCGTCCTGAGTGCCGCCGGCCTGACCGCCGAGGGGGTCCGCGCCGAGGCGCTTCGCCTAGTGCCACCCCCGGCGGATCCGCTCGGGCCGGCCGACGCTGAGGCGCTGCGCGCAATCGGGATCGACCTTGACGCGGTGATTGCCAGCGTCGAGGGCACATTCGGCGAGGGGGCGCTGCGCGCACCCGAGGACGACGAGCCTCGCCGTCGACGCGGCCTCTTCCGGCGCGGCGCCGTTGTCCCGGCGGGGTCGCACGACAATCCACGCTTCAGCCCGCGGGCGAAAAAGGTGCTGGAACTGTCGTTGCGCGAGGCGCTCCGTCGCGGCGACGATTACATCGGTGCGGAGCACATATTGCTCGGCCTGATCCGCGAGGGTGACGGCCCGGCCGCGAAGATCCTCACCGATACTGGGCTCTCGCTCGATGCACTGCGCACCGGAGTCGACCGCGGCCTCGACGACGCGGCGTAAGACCGCCGTCCGGGCCCGTTCGGTCGGCTGATCGAGACGCGTACCCGCGTTTTCGGTCCGTCGGCCCGGGCATAATCGGGCCATGACTGACGCGAAGCCGCAGGTGCGGCTGACGGACAACGTGTTCATGCCGATGGTCGGCTTCGGAACCTGGCAACTCGGGCCGGCGGTGGCATATGACGCGACGCGGGTGGCGATCGATGCCGGTTACCGGCTCATCGACACGGCCACCATGTACGGCAATGAAGCCGACGTCGGCCGCGCGATCAAGGACAGTGGCGTGGCGCGCGAGGAAATCTTCGTCACCACAAAGCTCCCGCCGGATCGCGTTCACCGGGTCCGAGCCACCATCGAGGACAGCCTTCGGTTGCTCGGCCTCGACCACGTCGACCTGTGGCTCATCCACTGGCCGCCGAGCGGCACGGCCGGGCTCGATACCTGGCGGGAGTTCCTCGACATCCGCGATGCCGGACTCACGACGACGGTCGGCGTCAGCAACTACGACTTCGCGCTGCTCGACGAGTTGGTCGAGGCGACCGGCGAGGGCCCGGTCGTGAACCAGATCTCGTGGAGTCCGAAGCGTTTCGACCGTACGGTGCTGGACGGGCATCGCGAACGCGGCGTTGTGCTGGAGGGCTACAGCCCGCTCAAGAAGACGAATCTCGACGACCCGACGCTCGTCGAGATCGCCGGCGCGCACGACGTCACGCCGGCCCAGGTCGTGCTGCGGTGGCACATCGAGCACGAGACTCCGGTCATTCCGCGCTCCTCCAAGCCGGAGCGTGTGGCGTCCAACTTCGACATCTTCGGCTTCAGCCTGACGCCGGATGAGGTCGCGCGCATCGATGCGATGGGCGGTTGACTGCGCCGGCAGGGTATTCGCGCTCAGCTCGGCCGACTCCGACGCTCCGCGCGGCGCCGGCTACGTGGCCACTGAGTCGGGCCGGAGCAGCGCCGCGGCGGTCGGGCCAAGCCGGCGCCACGAAGATGGCGACGGCGGAACGCGCAATCCGGGGGTCATGGGGGACAATGGCGCAGTGAGTTCACCGCGCGAGATCGTTCTCCTCGGTTCCACGGGTTCTATCGGCACCCAAGCCATCGAGATCGTTCGCGCCAACCCGGATCGGTTCCGCGTTGTCGCGCTCGGCGCCGGCGGCGGAAACGTCGAGTTGCTCGCGACGCAGGCGCTCGAGTTGGGTGTCGAGATCGTCGGGGTAGCCCGCGCGTCGGTGGCGCAAGATCTCCAGCTCGCGTTCTACGCGGTGGCTCAGCAGCGCGGTTGGGCGACCGGCGACTTCCGGCTGCCGAAGATCGTCGCTGGTCCGGACGCGATGACCGAGCTTGCCAGCTTTCCGTGCGACACCGTGCTCAACGCGGTCGTCGGGTCACGCGGCCTCGCGCCGACGCTCGCCGCGCTCCGGGCCGGGCGGACGCTGGCGCTGGCCAACAAGGAATCGCTGGTCGCCGGTGGACCACTCGTGCGAGCCGTGGCCAAGCCGGGCCAGATCGTGCCGGTCGATTCGGAGCATTCGGCGCTCGCCCAGTGCCTGCGGTCCGGGGCCCCCGCGCGAGGTACGGCGACTTGTGCTGACCGCGAGCGGCGGACCGTTCCGGGGCCGAAGCCGCGCCGAACTCGGCGACGTGACACCCGAGCAGGCGCTGCGTCACCCGACGTGGAACATGGGCCCGGTTGTCACGATCAACTCGGCGACCATGGTCAACAAGGCACTCGAGGTGATCGAGGCGCATGAGCTGTTCGGCACGCCGTACGGTGATATCTCCGTCACAGTGCACCCGCAGTCGGTCATCCATTCGATGGTCGAGTTCCGGGACGGGTCGACCCTGGCCCAGTGCAGCCCGCCGGACATGCGCCTGCCCATCGCGCTGGCGCTTGGATGGCCCGATCGGGTCGACGCGGCGGCGACGCCGGTGGACTGGACAAAAGCCCACGAATGGCAATTCCTTCCGCTGGATGAGCAGGCGTTTCCGGCCGTACGGCTGGCGAAAGAGGCCGGCGTTTTCGGGCACTGCCGGCCGGCCATCTACAACGCCGCGAACGAGGAGCTGGTGGCGGCGTTCGCCGACGGCCGGCTGCCGTTTCTCGGCATCGTCGATTCGTTGGAGTCCGTGTTGGCCGATGCCCCGGACTTCGCGGAACCAGGTACCGTCGAAGACGTTCTCGCGGCCGAATCCTGGGCGCGTGGTCATGCGCGGACCTGTGTGGCGGCCGTGACGGAAGGGTCGTAGATGTTGAAGATCATCGGCATCGTGCTGTTCGCGCTGCTGATCCTCGCTTCGGTGTGCCTGCACGAGGCCGGACACATGGTCACGGCGAAGGCCTTCGGCATGAAGGTCACGCGGTATTTCGTCGGATTCGGTACGACGTTGTTCTCCTTCCGTCGCGGCGAGACCGAATATGGCGTCAAGGCGCTCCCACTGGGTGGCTTCGTCAAGATCGTCGGCATGACGCCGCAGGACGATGACGTCGCGCCCGAGGACGAGCCCCGCGCGATGTGGCGATTTCCGGTGTGGAAACGCACGATCGTGATGGGCGCCGGGTCGTTCACCCACTTCGTCCTTGGCTTCGTCCTGCTCTGGATCGTGGTGTCGTTCGTCGGCGTGACGAACCCGAAGTGGGAGAAGTTCCTGTCGGCCGACGACGCAACGATCAATGCCTCGGCGCCGTACGTAGCGGTCGCTCCCTGCGTGCCCGCGGCGGCCGACGGGACCAACTGCGACAAGGCGATCGCCCCGGCGAAACAGGCCGGGATTTCGAATGGCGACGAGATCACCGCCGTGAACGGGACCGCCGTCCACGACTACGGCGACCTGGTCGCGGCCGTACGCAATGCCACGCAATCGTCGGCCACGGTCACGTTCGTACACGACGGCCAGTCGCGGACAACGAATCTGCAGCTGGCGCCGGTCAAGCGCGCGCCGCTGGGCGACCCGAAGGGCACCCCGGTCGACACGTTCGCCATCGGGGTCAGTCCCAGCCTTCCGGCGAGCGTGCCGATCAACGTGACGTACGGCCCGGTCGACGGTGTGGCGCACGCCGGTGCGCTGGCCGGAAGCACGTTCACCGGCATCGGCTCGGCGCTCAAGCATCTGCCCGGCAAGGTGCCCGGCCTCTGGCGAGCGCTGTACGGTCAGCCGCGTGACCCGAACGGGCCGATCAGCGTCGTCGGCGCGAGCGAACTCGGCGGCCAGACGGTGGCGCTGGGCCAATGGGGCGTGTTCCTGCTGCTCGCCGCCGCACTCAACTTCTTCGTCGGCGTCCTGAACCTCTTCCCGCTCTTGCCGCTGGACGGCGGACACATCGCCATCGCTTGGTACGAGAAGGTCCGATCCTGGCTCGCGCGCAAGCGCCGGCGACCCGAACCGGCTCGAGTGAACTACTACAAGCTGGTGCCGATCACGAACGCCGTTATCGTGGTCCTTGGAGCTTTCTCGCTGCTCACGATCCTGGCCGACATCATCAACCCGATCAACATCTTGCAGTGAGGGTGATCTTGTTTTGACAGCTATCAACCTCGGTATGCCGGCCGCCCCGCCGGCGTCCCTCGCCCCGCGCCGCCAGAGCCGCCAGATCATGGTCGGCTCGGTCCCGGTCGGCGGCGGCGCCCCCGTCTCCGTCCAGTCGATGACGACGACACTGACGTCGGACGTCAACGCGACCCTCCAGCAGATCGCGGAGCTGACCGCCTCCGGCTGCCAGATCGTCCGGGTCGCCGTGCCGTCACAGGACGACGCGGACGCGCTGCCGGCGATCGCGCGAAAGTCCCAGATCCCGGTGATCGCCGACATCCATTTCCAGCCGAAGTACGTGTTCGCCGCGATCGACGCCGGCTGTGCGGCGGTCCGGGTGAATCCCGGCAACATCCGCCAGTTCGACGACAAGGTCGGCGAGATCGCGCGCGCGGCGATGGACGCCGGGATTCCGATCCGGATCGGCGTCAACGCCGGCTCGCTGGACAAGCGGCTGCTGGAGAAGTACGGCAAGGCGACCCCCGAGGCACTGGCCGAGTCGGCGCTGTGGGAATGCTCGCTGTTCGAGGAGCACGGCTTCCGGGACGTCAAGATCTCGGTCAAGCACAACGATCCGGTCGTGATGATCAAGGCGTACCGGCTGCTCGCCGAGCGCTGCGACTACCCGCTGCACCTCGGCGTGACCGAGGCCGGTCCGGCGTTCCAGGGCACGATCAAGTCGTCGGTCGCTTTCGGCGCCCTCCTGGCCGAAGGCATCGGCGACACGATCCGCGTGTCGCTGTCGGCTCCGCCGGTCGAAGAAGTCAAGGTGGGTACGGCGATCCTCGAGTCGCTCGGCCTCAAGGAGCGCGGCCTCGAGATCGTGTCCTGTCCGTCCTGCGGCCGCGCGCAGGTCGATGTGTACACGCTGGCCGACCAGGTGACGGCCGCGCTCGACGGCTTCCCGGCACCGCTGCGCGTCGCCGTCATGGGGTGTGTCGTGAATGGACCGGGTGAGGCTCGCGAGGCCGACCTCGGTGTGGCGTCCGGCAACGGCAAGGGTCAGATCTTCGTTAAGGGCGAGGTCATCAAGACGGTGCCCGAGTCGCAGATCGTCGAGACTCTGGTCGAGGAGGCTTTGCGGTTGGCTGACGACATGGGCGTCGAGTTGCCCGAGGAGTTGCGCGGCCTGACCGGTCCGACCGTCACCGTCGGCTGATCCGTTCACGCTCCTTCGCTGTTCCAGCCCGGTTCCGCTGCGCGGAGCCGGGCTGAAGCTTGTCCGATTGTCCATCGTGCGGGCGTACGTGACGCCGTCGCTCTCCCTATGATCAGCGCGCTGATCGGCATCGGGGGAGGCATCGGGGAGGCATTGTGGAGCGTCACGGATCCGAGACCGATCCGTCGGATCCGGCGGTTCGACTCGATCGCTCACGCCGTCGCCGCGCTCGGCTCACGTCCGTCGCGATCGCGATGGTCGTGGTCGCCGTCTCGATCGGCTGGCTGGGGCTGGGCGCGCACGTACCCCTGATCCGCGGCGAGCCCACTGTAACTGGGGCGCCGTCGCTACCCGAGCGGATCGGCGCGCCCGGCAAGTGGTCGCCGAGCGTCACGCACTCGCCGATCGACGGCGCCAGCGTCGTCTTCGGCGGCGGAGACTGGGGATTCGACAACTTGTCGGTGGACTCGGCGCTCACGGCCGCGCGCACCGATGCCTATCGGCGAGTTCCGGACTCGGCCGACTCGATCGCCGGGATAACGGCCATCCTGTCGCCGGATAGTCGACGGCTCGCGCTGGAGGACGGGTTCATCGACGTGACGACTGGACACCTGGTCCGCCTTGCGCCCGACCGCTCGGGCGACCGCCGGGAACCGGAGGCGTGGTCGCCCGATGGCCGCGAACTGGCAACGGTCGAATACACCGTATCCGACTTCATGCCGCCGCCGACGTACGCAGGGGAGTGGACGAATCCGGTAACCCGCGCGAATCTGACCGTTGTCAACGTGACCACGGGCCACGAGACGCCGATCGCCGATCTCGACCTCACGACTCCGTACGACGGCTGGCTGGCCGCGTTCGCGCCGGACGGCTCGAAACTCGCACACCAGTCCGGCGATCAGATCCTCGTGGCCACCCGCTCCGGTCAGGCAGTCGCGCATTTCACCGTGCCGAACGGGACTCGCCTGGCCGGCAAGGGGGCGTGGACGCGCGACGGTAGCGGGCTCGCACTGGTCGCCGAGACACCGTGCGGCTGCGCGAGTACGTACGACTCGCGGTGGACGATGACTGTCGTCGAAGCGGTGACCGGGGCCGTGCGACCGACCTCGTACGTCGTGGACGGTGTGGTCGCGATCCGGCTCCTGGGCTGGTCGCCCGCTGGCGAACCGGTCGTCGTGGCATACCACCCTCTCCGGCCATCCGACCTCGATCCCGGCACTCGGCCGGTCACGTTTCGCACGATGCCGCCTGACGCGTCGGCCGTCGATCAGAATGGTCTCGCCGTCGACGGCATCGAACTGCTCGACGACGTCGATACCGCTGACGTCATTGCCCTGCGCGAGGGCGGCGCACCGCGGACCATGCTGACGTCGACCGCGAACGGAGCGGGATCGCTCGACGTCGCCGACGGCGTGATCGCGGGCGGCCTGACCCGGCCCGGCGACCGGCCGATACTGACTACCAATATGGTCGATGGACTCATCGTCGTCGGCATCATCGTCGCGATTGGCGCCGCGCCCGTGGTCGGTCTGGCGTTACTGGTGCGGAGACGGCGCACCGTTCAGCGTCGCACGGTTCCAAGCGCGACGGAAAGCCGTCGGTTGGCGGACAACTAACCTTGGCGACGCCTGCTAGCCTTCGGCGCGAATCGCTCGTTCGTCGTGTGCCTGCGCGACGGCGAGTACGGCGCCCGACAGGGGGACGTATGGGGCTGATGGACAAGATCCGCGGCGAGTTCATCGACATCGTCGAGTGGCTCGACGACAGCCGAGACACACTCGTCTGGCGGTTCCCGCGCTACGACAACGAGATCAAGATGGGCGCTCGGCTCGTCGTTCGCGAGTCGCAGGTCGCCGTGTTCGTCAATGAGGGCCAGCTTGCCGACGTCTTCACGCCGGGCACGTACGAGTTGGAGACGCAGAACCTGCCGATTCTGTCGACGCTCAAGGGCTGGAAGTACGGCTTCCACTCGCCGTTCAAGGCCGAGGTCTACTTCGTGTCGACGCGCCTGTTCACGGACATGAAGTGGGGCACCCAGAACCCGGTTATCGTCCGGGATCCGGAGTTCGGCATGGTCCGGTTGCGGGCCTTCGGGGCGTACGCGGCCCAGGTCGTGGATCCCCGTACGCTCGTGACGAAGGTCGCCGGCACCGATCCGCAATTCCGGACCGAGGAGATCGGCGAGTATCTACGCCAGACGATCGTCGGGCGTCTGGGTTCCGTGCTGGGGTCGTCCGGTATCTCGGTGGCCGACCTCGCGGCCTCGCAGGTCTCGCTCGCGGTCACGCTCGCGTCCGCGCTGACCGAAGAGTTCGCCGCGCTCGGCATCAAGATCCCGAAGTTCGTTATCGAGAACATCTCGCTGCCACCGGAGGTCGAGGCGGCGGTCGACAAGCGCAGCCAGATCGCGATCGTCGGCGACCTGAGCGCCTACACGCAGCTGCAGACCGCGAACGCGATCCAGGACGCCGCACGCAATCCCGGCGGCGGCGCGGGCGAGGGCATCGGGCTCGGCCTCGGAATGGCGGTCGGCCAGCGGATGGCGGCCGGGCTCGGGCAGCCGAACGCAGCCACCGGCGGAGCAGGGGCAGCCGGTGGGTCCGGCCCGCCGCCGCTACCGTCGCAAGCTCAGTGGTACATCGGCGTGAACGGCGAGCAGCAGGGGCCGTACGACTCCGCGGCGCTCACCCATCACGCGTCCGACGGCACGCTGACCGCGACGACCCTGGTCTGGCGGGCCGGGATGGATTCGTGGGCCGCCGCCGCGGACGTGGCGGAGATCGCGGCGCTGCTCGGCACCGTACCGCCGCCGCTTCCGCGGTCATGACCGAGACACCCGCGCCGCCCTCGATGCCGGGATCGGCACCGCTTCCCGCGCCGCCCCCGATGCCGGGATCGGCGCCGAATCCCGCGCCGGCGGCGCGAGTCCCGGCCGAGAACCCGGCGTCGGATGCGGGATCACGCTCGCTCACGTACGCGTGCGCGGGATGCGGCGCCCGGGTGGAGTTCGCACCGGGTACGGGTGCACTGCGGTGCCCGTACTGCCAGCACGAAGAGGCGGTGATCCCGGCCGCCCGTACGATCCAGGAGCACCCTTACGACGAGTTGGCGCAGCGACCGCGTACGGCTCTGGCGGCCCACGTCTGGACCTGTCAGAAGTGCGGTGCGACAACGGACAGCGACCTACTGGCAAGCAAATGCCAGTTCTGCGGTGCGCCGCTGGTCGACGCGGGCGAGGCCAACGAGCAGATCGCGCCGGAGGCCGTGCTGCCGTTCGAGGTGGACCGGTCCGGTGTCCGCTCGGCGTTGCGTGAGTGGGTGGCGTCGCGGCGCTTCGCGCCACGGAGTTTCCGTTCGGTGTCCGAGGCCGAGTCGCTGTCCGGCACGTACGTACCACATTGGACGTTCGACGCCGACACCACGTCCGATTACGAGGGCCAGCGCGGCGACCACTACTGGGAAACCGAGACGTACACGACGACGGTCGATGGCCACACCCAGACACAGACGCGCCAGGTGATGCGTACGCGGTGGACTCATGCGTCGGGCCGCGTCGCCCGCGCGTTCGACGACGTCATGGTCCGGGGGACCGCCCGCCTGATCGAGGAGCATCAGGACAAGCTGGAGCCGTGGCCGCTCGGTGCCGCCGTGACCTACCAGCCGGAATACCTGTCCGGATATAGCGCGCTGCGGTACGACGTCGAGCCCGAGCGCGGCCTTGCGGTGGCCCAGCAGCAGATGGCGACGGTCATCGAACGCGACTGCCGCAACGACATCGGCGGCGACGAGCAACGGCTGCACAACGTGTCGACGAGCTACGCCAACATCATGTACAAGCTTGTGCTGCTGCCCGTCTGGGTGGTTGCCTACTTGTACGGCGGCAAGACGTGGCAGGTGCTGGTGAATGGTCGCACTGCCGAAGTGATCGGGTCGCGGCCGTACAGCAAAATCAAGATTGCCGCCGCCGTGTTGGCCGCACTCATCGTCATCGCCGCGGTGATCGTGGCCTTGGTCATTGCACACCGCGGCGGCTGACGACCGACAAGAGCGGGCCGCGCCTACTCGGCATCGGCCAGGATGGCGTAGAGCTTGCGCTTGGTGTCGTTGAGCACCTCGACCGCGCGGTTCCACCGCTCCTGGTCGCGCTCGTAACCGATCTGACGCAGCGCCATCGCGATCCCGGCGATCGCCTCGCGGGTGTCGTGGCCGCTGGCCACGGTCTCCGCGCTGAAGTCGGCCCACGGCGCGTTCGCGGCCGCGGCCGTGGCCTCGGTCTGTCCGGCTTCGGTTAGCGTGTACGCCTTCCGGCCGGCTCCCTCGTCGCTCTTGATGAGCCCCTCGTCCTCGAGAAGCTGCAGCGTTGGGTAGACCGACCCGGGGCTCGGCCGCCAGACACCGCCGGTGCGCTGGTCGAGCTCCTGGATCATCTCGTACCCGTGCATGGGTCGTTCGGTGAGCAGGGCGAGGATCGCGGCGCGGACGTTGCCCCGCCGAGGGCCTCGACCGCCACGGCCGTGATGACGCGGGCCGCCGAAGCCTGGACCGCCCGGTCCGAAGCCTGGGAACGGCGGACGGAACCCGCCGCGGCGCATGCGCCGACCGTGCTCGTGCGACTCGTGACCCTGTTCGTGGTGTTCATGATGGTGGGCATAATTCATTGATCATTCCTCCTGTGGACTGTTCTTGGATGTGTCGACGATATATCGGTAAGCTATCGGATGCAACGGGTCATCAGATGGTGAGACGAGCGCCACACTGGATGCTGCGTCCGCGCTCCCGTTCTGGCACGCTTGACGTGTGCTGACGGCGGACGTACGGCTGCTCGGGGACGCCGAGCGTGCCGCGGTGGAACGCGTCCTTGATCGAGCGCCGATCGCGGCGGCACAGGTGGCCGAACAAGTGGCCGCGCACGGCCTCGAGTGGTGGCGGGCGGATGCGCGGGTCTTCGGCTACGGCCCGCGACGGCAGCTCGAATCCGTCTGCTGGCTCGGCGCCAACGTCATCCCGGTCGAAGCGACGCCGCCGGCGATCATCGCGTTCGCCGATCTCGCCGCGATCAATCCCGCCAATGCTCGTCCTTCGTCGGTCCGGCGGACGCCGTCCTCGATCTGCTGGGATCGGCTGCCCCGGTACTGGGGACCGGTGCACGCGAGGTGCGCGCATGCCAGCCACTGCTGGCCGCTGGACGCTCCAGCCCGCGGTTCAGGCCGATCCGGCCGTACGGCTGGTTCGGCCGGACGAGGTCCACGCTTCTCTTCCCGGCATCGGTCGCGATGTACACCGAGGAGGTCGGCGTCTCGCCGTTGGCCGATCGGGGCGAGCACCGTTACCGCCAACGCATCGCCGACCTCGTGCACGGTCGGCGGGCGTACGCGCGCTTCATTGATGGCCGCGTCGTATTCAAGGCTGAGCTTGCCGTCGTGACCAAGCACACGGCTCAGGTGCAGGGTGTCTGGGTCGATCCGGCGTACCGCGGCCGGGGCCTGGCGATCACCGGCATGGCTGCCGTCGTCCGCGACGCGCTACGCCGCGTCGCCCCGACGGTCAGCTTCTACGTCAACGACTTCAACACCGGCCCGGCGGGCGTACGCGCGAACCGGCTTCCGCGAGGTCGGCATGTTCGCGACCGTCTTGTTCTGACGCTCAGGCGCCTGGTGTGATGCTCGCCCGCCGGCGCATCAACTAATGGTCTATTTCTGAGGGATTTACGCCCGCGGCTCATTGACAGGCATATCGCGCCGGTCGATCATCAGCCTCACACGGTGACATTGGTCACACGCGCCTCAACTCCACCGAGCATTTCATTTGCGACCGCTATCTCCGCGGCACCTGTATCCGGTCACGTGCCGTGTTCACCTGGATTCGGCGTCTGGAGTCAACGATGAGCGATCCCACGTCCGCGTCACCCGTCACAGCCCCCGTCCGTCGATCTCGATCTCGCCGATGAGGCGCGCCTGGCAGAACTCGGTTACAAGCAGGAACTTCACCGCCGGTTGTCCGGCTTCTCGAACTTCGCGGTCTCCTTCTCGATCATCTCGATCCTGGCCGGCTGCATCACGTCGTACGGCATCGCGATGCACAACGGCGGTCCAGCTCGCCATCACGATCGGCTGGCTGATCGTCGGCGGCCTCGTCACCCTCGTCGCGCTCGCGATGGGCGAGGTGTGCTCGGTCTACCCGACGGCCGGCGGGCTCTACTGGTGGGCGTACGCCGTGGCGACGAAGAACAAGGCAGCGGTGGGCATGGTTCGCCGGCTGGTTCAACTTCCTCGGTCAGGTCGCGGTCACCGCCGCCATCGACTACGGCGCGGCCTGGACCACAACGACATTCTTCGGGCTCGTCTTCGGCCTGAAGTACACGCTGCTGAACACGTTCATCGTCTTCCTGGTCATCATCGTGCTGCATGGCCTGCTGAACACGTTCGGCGTCAACCTGGTGAAGGTGCTTTCCGACATCAGCGTGTGGTGGCACTTCGCCGGCGTCGCGTCATCCTCGCGCGTCCTCTCGATCGTGCCGGATCACCACTACCCGATGGGAAGGTGTTCGTGGCACCTCAACAGCACCGGGCTCCACGGCGCCGGCGCCGCGATCTACGCGTTCCTCATCGGATTGCTGATGGCGCAGTACACGTACACCGGCTACGACGCCAGCGCGCATCTATCGGAAGAGACGCACGAGGCGGCACGCAAGCGCGCCGCGGGGCATCGTCATGTCCGTCGTCGTGTCCCTCGTCGCCGGATTCTTCCTGCTCTTCGCCGTGACCTGGGCGATCCAGGACTACACGGGCGAACTCGGTCGCGACGTTCCCGCCGGCACAGATCTTCATCGACGCGGCCGGACGCCACACGGGCGAGTTCCTGTTGTTCATCTGCGTCCTCGCGCAGTTCTTCTGCGGCATGGCGTCGGTCACCGCGAACTCGCGCATGGCGTTTGCGTTCAGCCGCGACGGCGCGCTGCCGGGCTCACGCTGGTGGAGCCGGGTCAACCCCCGTACCGGTACGCCCACGAATTCGATCTGGCTGTGTGTGGTCTGCTCGACGATCCTCGTCCTGCCGGCGCTACGCAGCATCATCGCGTACACGGCGACGACGGCGATCGCGGTCATCGGGCTCTACGTCGCGTACGTCATCCCGGTCTACCTTCGGCTGCGGGACAAGGACTTCCGGGTCGGCCCATGGAGCCTGGGCCGCTGGAGCAAGCCGATCGGCTGGACCGCAGTCGTCTGGGTCGGGATCATCTGCATCCTGTTCATCTTGCCGAGTCCTATCCGATCACCGGATCGAACTTCAACTACACCATCGTGGCCGTCGCGGTTGTGCTCGGTGGCGCCTGGCTCTGGTGGGCGCTGTCGGCCGCAGCTGGTTCACCGGTCCGCGGCAGAACATCGACGGTGATGCGCTCGTCGCTGCGACCGGCGTGCCGGTGCCACGCGAGTCCGCCGTCGGTGCCGGTCCGGTCGACCGGCCGCGGCCGGGCGACACGATGCGTCGGACGCGACGACCCGAGGTGTAACACCAAACGCACGACGAGCCGGGCGGGCACGACGGTCGAGGCCGCCCGGCATAGGGGCGAGGCGACGGCCGAGGAGTGCGGGGGGCCATGGGTGAGCAGGCGGGGTGAGCGTCGAGCGCGCCGCCGACGGGCCGCGACCTGACGGCGCTGCCTTCGCCACTCGCGCGTCCTGCGGGACACCGGGGCGGCGTCTGGCGCCCGGTCCGCGGCGGCAACGCTTTCGAGATCACGGTCGCCCGCCTCGCGCAGGCGATCCGGCTGGGCATGGTCGGCGCCGGCGATCAGCTGCCGCCCGAACGCGAGTTGGCCGAGCGGCTGGCCGTCAGCCGGGTGACGTTGCGCGAGGCGATCGCGGCTCTGCGCGACGCCGGCTATCTGGAGACCCGCCGCGGCCGCGCCGGCGGCACGTTCGTCGTCTATCGCGACGACCCGGATCCCCGCGGCCGGCCCGACGCGGCCGCCGCGCTCGCCCGCGAGATGGGCGACCGCTACACGATGTGCTCGATTTCCGCCGCGTCATCGAGCCGGGAGCCGCCGGGCTGGCGGCCACCCGTACCCTCGCCGCGTGTGATCGCGCGCACCTACTCGCGTGCCTCCGGCCGCGGCGGGCGACCCGGCGCGGCACCGACCGCCGCGTCGCCGACTCCCGGCTGCACCTGGCCATCGCACCGGCCAGCGGTTCGCCGATCGCTCGCCGCCGCGGTCGCCGACGTCCAGATCGACGGTCGACCGGCTGCTCGCGTCGATTCCGGTGATCGAGCGCAACCTTGAGCACTCCGACGCCCAGCATCGCCGGATCGTGGAGGCCATCCTCGCCGGCGATCCGCGAGAGCGGCGCGTACCGTCGATGGAGGAGCATTGCGACGGCACGGCGGAGTTGCTGCTCGGTTTGCTTGCATGATCGGTCCGGCCGACAACGGCCGGCGCCATACCCGCGAGTTCGGCCGGTGATCGGATTGACGGCGTAATGGTTCGGTAGTAGACCTTAAGGCACGCCGGCTCGGCCGGCCCGGCGACGTCCGGAGGTGATCGATCCGATGGGTACGACGAGCCAGCGCCGCGAGTCGAGCCTGAGCGTCGCCGAGCTTCGCCTGCGGGTCGAGGACGGCACCATCGACACGGTCGTCGTCGCGATCACCGACATGCAGGGACGGTTGCAGGGCAAACGATTCCACGCGCCGTTCTTCCTGAACGAGGTGCTCGCGAACGGCACGGAGGGTTGCAACTACCTGCTCGCGGTCGACGTCGACATGAACACCGTCGACGGGTACGCGATGTCGTCCTGGTCGTCGGGGTACGGCGACTTCGCGATGCGGCCGGATCTCGCGACCCTCCATCGGGTGCCGTGGCAGCCCGGCACCGCGATGGTGCTCGCCGATGCCGCCTGGTTCGACGGCTCCGACGTGGTGGCGTCGCCGCGGCAGATCCTGCGCCGCCAACTCGATCCGGCTGGCCGAGCATGGACTGACCGCGTACACCGGCACCGAACTCGAATTCATCGTCTACCGTGACTCGTACGAGGCAGGCCTGGCAGCGCGGCTATCGCGACCTGACGCCGGCGAACCAGTACAACGTCGACTACTCGCTGCTCGGCACGGCACGCGTGGAGCCGTTGCTGCGCCGCATCCGCAACGAGATGGCCGGCGCCGGGCTCACGCCGGAGAGCGCGAAGGGGGAGTGCAATCTCGGCCAGCACGAGATCGCGTTCCGCTACGCCGAGGCGCTCGACCTGCGCCGACCACCACGTGATCTACAAGAACGGAGCCAAGGAGATCGCCGCGCAGGAAGGCGATGGCGGTGACCTTCATGGCCAAACCGAACCACGCGCGAGGGCAACTCCTGCCACATCCACTTTTCGCTGCGCGATACGCGGACGGTGGCCGGGCGATGGCCGGCGACGGGCCGGGGCACCTGTCCCAGCTCGGCGAGTCGGTGCTCGCCGGGCTGCTCGCCACCATGCGCGACTTCAGCCTGCTCTACGCGCCGAACATCAACTCGTACAAGCGGTACCAGCCCGGATCGTTCGCGCCGACCGCGCTGCGGTGGGGGCGCGACAACCGGACGTGCTGCGCTGCGGATGGTCGGGCACTCGCCGGAGTCGCGTACGGGTGGAGAACCGTACGCCCGGCGGGGATGTCAATCCGTACCTGGCGATCGCCGGCATGGTGGCCGCCGCGGTCTACGGCATCGAGCACGAACTGGCCGCTGGAGCCCGAGTGCCCCGGCAACGCGTACGGCGACACCGCCGCGCCTACGGATGCCGGCGACGCTGCGCGAAGCGCTCCGCGCTTGGGAGTCGTCACCGGTCGCGGTGGCCGCGTTCGGTGACGAGGTCGTCGCGCACTACGCGAACAACGCAAGCGTGGAGTTGGCCGCGTTCGACGCCGCGGTCACCGACTGGGAACTGATACGTGGCTTCGAACGACTCTGATCGTGGGGGCGCATGGGTGCCGGTCGCGGAGGGGGCGACCGGTGACGGGGAACACGGGTTCTGGGGAGGCGACGGATGCAGCTGATCAATCCGGCCACCGGGACGGCGCTCCGCACGGTTGAGCCGACAACGCTGGACGAGACCGACGCGGCGATCGAGCGTTCGAGGGGGGCGTTCGATGGCGTGGCGTCGGGTCTCGCCCGGCGATCGGGCGCGCCTCCTGCGCCGCTTCGCCGCGGTCGTCGACGCCCATATCGACGAGCTCGCCGCCCTCGAGGTCGCGAACTCCGGGCCACACCATCGGCAACGCGCGGTGGGAGGCGGGAAACGTACGTGACGTGCTCGACTTCTACGCCGGCGCGCCGGAACGCTTGCACGGCACGGCAGATCCCGGTGCCGGGCGGGGTCGACATGACGTTCCACGAACCGCTCGGCGTCGTCGGCGTCATCGTGCCGTGGAACTTTCCGATGCCGATCGCGGGCTGGGGATTCGCGCCGGCGCTCGCGGCCGGAAACACCGTCGTGCTGAAGCCGGCCGAGGTCACGCCGCTGACCGCGATGCGCCTGGCCGAACTCGCGCTCGAAGCCGGCCTGCCCGAGCACGTCTTCACCGTGTTGCCGGGGAAGGGATCGGTCGTCGGGCAACGCTTCGTCACCCATCCGGCCGTACGCAAGGTCTGCTTCACCGGTTCCACCGAGGTCGGCAAGCAGATCATGGCCGGCTGCGCCGAACAGGTGAAGCGGGTGACGCTGGAACTCGGCGGCAAGTCGCGCCAACATCGTGTTCGCCGACGCCGATCTCGAGAAGGCGGCCGCGGCCGCGCCGGCCGGCGTGTTCGACAACGCGGGCCAGGATTGTTGTGCGCGCTCACGGATCCTGGTCGAGGCGTCCGCGTACGAGAAGTTCATGGCATTGCTCGAGCCGGCGGTCGCGGCGTACCGATGTGAAGATCCGACGCTGGAAACGGCGCAGATGGGCCCGCTCATCACCGCCGCGCAGCGCGACATCGTCGCCGGCTACGTCGACGGCGCGCAAGTGGCGTTTCGGGGCTCGTGCCCGGCGGGCGAGGGTTTCTGGTACCCACCAACGGTTCTGGCCACCGGATCGGCCGACGAACGCCATTGGCGGGAGGAGATCTTCGGTCCGGTCGTTTCGGTGCTGCCGTTCCGCGACGAGGACGAGGCCGTCCGGCTCGCCAACGACACCGAATACGGGCTGTCCGGCTCGCTGTGGACCCGCGACGTCGGGCGCGCATTGCGCGTCGCGCGCGGCGTCGAGACGGGCACGTTGAGCGTCAACTCCCACTCGTCCGTGCGCTATTGGACGCCGTTCGGCGGCATGAAGCAGTCCGGCCTCGGCCGGGAACTCGGCCCGGATGCGCTGCACGCGTTCACCGACGTCAAGAATGTATTTCTGGCCAGTGATTGACATCGCGACCGGCTGAGGGTGTGGAGACTAACGTGACGGAGCGTCTGCAAGGTCGGGTCGCGGTGATCACCGGCGGCGCGAGCGGGATCGGCCTGGCCACCGCGCGACGATTCCGCGACGAGGGTGCGACGGTCGTCGTGGTCGATGTGTCGACGGAGGCGGGTGCCGCCGCGGCCGCCGAGGTCGGCGGCGAGTTCGTCGCGGTCGACGTCACCGATGAAGCGGCGGTACGGGATCTCTTCGACGCGCGTGGTCGCCACGCACGGGCGGCTGGACATCGCGTTCAACAACGCCGGCATCTCGCCACCCGACGACGATTCGATCCTGGACACCGGCCTCGATGCGTGGGAGCGCGTGCAGCGGGTCAACCTGACCGAGCGTTTACCTGTGTTGCAAGTACGCCATTCCGCACATGCAGGCGCGGGGCAAGGGTTCGATCATCAACACCGCGTCGTTCGTCGCGCTGATGGGTGCGGCGACGTCGCAGATCTCGTACACGGCCAGCAAAGGCGGTGTGCTCGCGCTGACGCGCGAACTCGGTGTGCAGTTCGCCCGCGAAGGCATCCGGGTCAACGCGCTTGTGCCCGGGGCCGGTGAACACGCCGCTGCTGCAGGAGCTGTTCGCGAAGGATCCGGAGCGGGCGGCGCGGCGGCTCGTGCACATCCCGATGGGTCGGTTCGCCGAGCCGGAGGAGATCGCGGCCGGCGTCGCGTTTCTGGCCAGCGACGACTCCTCGTTCATGACCGCGAATACGTTTGTCGTCGACGGCGGCCTCACCGGCGCGTACGTCACGCCGCTGTGAGGGAGTCGGCTATGCGTCCACTGATCGGATTGACCACGTACGGCGAGGTGGTAAAGCTCGGCGCGGGTGAGCGTTTATGCGGCGGCGTTGCCGATGTCCTACGTCCGCGCGGTGCACGCGAGCGGCGGACGCGCGGTCCTGGTCACGGAGGACGATCCGGGTACGGACGTGCTCGACGCGCTCGACGGCGTCGTGTTCACCGGCGGCGCCGACGTCGCGCCCGACCTCTACGGCGAGGAGGCGCACGAGCGCACGTACACCCGGCCGGACCGAGACACATCGGAGATGATGCTGCTGCGCGGCGCCTTGGAGCGGGACCTGCCGATGCTCGCGATCTGCCGTGGCATGCAGCTGATGTCGGTGGCGTACGGCGGCCGCCTCTACCAGCACCTGCCGGACGTGCTCGACCATGACAACCACCGGCCGCACCGCCGGCTACGGCTCCCACGACGTACACCTTGCGCCCGGCTCGGCCTGCGCAGTCGATCCTCGGCGGCCGTACGACCGTGAACTCGCTCCACCACCAGGGCGTGGCGTCGGTCGGCAGTGTTGGTCGCCACCGGTTGGGCCGTGGACGACGAGGTGGACGGCGTGGAGCTAGTCGAGGTGGTCGAGGATCCCTCGAAGAAGTTTGCCCTCGGCGTCCAATGGCATCCCGAGCAGACGAACGATTGGCGACTCTTCGCCGCCCTGGTCGACGCGGCCCGGTCCCGACGGGCGAACTCGATGTCGATCGTCGAGTAAGCGGTCCCGGAACAACTGTCGGTGGGTGGTTCTACCGTGGCTCGAAACCGGAGCACCGCGTGAGTGAGGAGCGAGCATGACGACACTCGAGAATCGGCCGAACACCGCACTGCTCGTCATCGATGTGCAAAACGGCGTCGTCGCGGGGGCTTATGAGCGCGACGCCGTCGTGGCGAACGTCGACAGCCTGGTCGAGAAGGCGCGGCGGGAGCAGGTCCCCGTCGTCTGGGTCCAGCACTCCGACGACCACCTTGCGAAGGGGAGCGACGACTGGCGGATCGTCCCCGAGCTGGCTCCCGGCGACGCCGAGCCGCTCGTCGAGAAGAACTACGCCGACTCCTTCGAGGAGACCACCCTTGAGTCCGTGCTCGCTGATCTCGGAGTCGGGCGACTCGTCGTCGTCGGCGCACAGACCGATGAGTGCATCCGCTCGACGCTCCACGGCGCGATCGTCCGCGGCTACGACGCGACCCTCGTCGAGGACGCGCACACGACGGAGGATCACACGGAATGGGGTGCGCCTTCGCCGGAGGCGGTCATCGCGCACACGAACCTTTACTGGAGCGACCACAAAGCGCCGGGCCGGACGGCCGGGACGGTCGAGACGAAGGCGGTCGACTTCGGAGCCAGCACCGCGAGGATGATCGTCGCCAGTCAAACCTTGATGCGGTAGTGCAGGTGGACGACGCCGTTGCCGAACCGGCGCTCGTCCAGCAGCTCGAGGTCGACCCGTACGTGGTCCGGCAGCGCCCGCGTGCCGCCGCCGACAATGACCGGCGTGACGAACAGGTGACACTCGTCGACGAGGCCGGCCTTGATCGCTTGCGCGGCGAGATGTGGGCCGCCGACCGAGACGTTCTGATTGGCTGCCGCCTTGATCTTCCGTACGGCATCGGGGTCGAATTTCCGTTCGATCCGGGTCCGCGCGCTTGACACGGTCTCCAGGGTCGTCGAGTAGACCACCTTGTCGGCCGACCGCCAGATCTCCGCGTAGTCGCGAATGACCGGTGGCTCGTCGGGACCGCTTGGCATGGTTTCCCAGGCGACCATCGTGTCGTAAAGCCGGCGTCCGTAGAGATATGTGCCGATCGGTCGTTCGAGGTCGTTGACGAACGCGTGCACTTGCACGTCGGGCGCCGCCCAGTCGAACTTGCCGTCCTCATCGGCTACGTAACCGTCGAGCGACGTGATGGCCGCGTAGACCAGCTTTGCCATGGTGGTCCTCCCGTGTTTCGGCCGTACCGATTGCAATCCGCAACCAGCATCGAGCCTAGGGTATTCTGCTTCTGGAATGCAACCGGTCTGGTTGCTGCGGTTTCGTCTCGGCGAGCCACGTTGCCGGCGTCCCGGAGGTTCGGATGGTCAGCACCCACCGCTCGGGATGCCCGATCAACCTGTCGCTCGAAGTCTTCGGGGACAAGTGGAGCCTGCTCATTCTGCGGGACATGATTTTCGGTGGCCGCCGACACTTCCGCGAACTGCTTACTAACTCGGAAGAGGGCATCGCGTCCAACATCCTCGCCAATCGACTAAAGCGACTGGTCGAGGAGGGCATGCTGACGAAGCGGGCCGATCCTACCCATAAGCAGAAGGCGATCTATAGCCTGACCGAGGCGTCGATCGAGTTGGTGCCAGTCATGGCGGCGTTGGGGAGCTGGGGTCGCCGGTGGCTGCCGGTCAGCGACGAGCTGTCGATCCGGGCCCAGGTGCTCGAAGAAGGTGGTCCCTTGCTGTGGGACCAATTCATGGCCGAACTCCGCACCGAACATCTCGGCCTACCGGCCGCGCCGTCGACCGACGGACGAACCGTGCGTCAGCAGCTTAAGGAAGCCTATCTGGCCGTCGTCGCGCGCAATAGCGCCGCCTGACCCCGCTCTTTACGTCCCGGGCCGCGCTTCTGATGCGCGGTCTGTGTGTCTCGTGCCCGGGGCCGCGACACTTACACCCCGGCCGAGCGCGACGCTGGGACCAGCGGGCGCACCTCGGCCGCGGCGAACTCGACAAACGCTTCGACATCGGACTCATCGAGCGTCGGCTGCAGCACGACCGACGTGGCGCCGGCGTCGATCAACGCAAATACGCCTTCGGCGACTGCGGCTGCGTCCCCGCTCGCGCCGAACAGATCGGACTCGCCGTAATACGCGGCGTCGGCGTGAAGGCGCTCGGCTCCGTTCGGACCGATCGCGACCGGCAGATAGACGGTGATCAGATGCGCGTCGCTACGGCCGGCCGCGACGCGACCCTCGGCCGCGAGTTCGACCGCCCGCCGGACGTCGGCCGGTGTCGAGCCGCCGGTGAGGATGGTGCCGTCGGCGACCTCGCCGGCCAGTCGAAGCGAACGCGGCCCGGTGGCCGCGGCGTGGATCGCCGGCGGTGCCGGTGCGGATGGCGGCGGCCAGTCCAACGCGACGTCGGCGAGGTGGACGTAGCGGCCGTCGACAGCGACGCGTTCGCCGGCCAGCAATGCGCGCAGCGTCGTCGCATATTCGCGGAACAGCGTTATCGGCGAGGTCGGTTTCGCGCCGACCTGGGCCATCCAGTCCTGGACGCCATGCCCGATGCCCACGATCGGGCGCCCGGGAAACATGCGATGCAGCGATGAGATCTCCATCGCCGCCAAGGCAACGTTTCGCAGTGGCACGGGCAGCACGCCGATCCCGACCCGGATGCGTTCGGTCCAGGCGAGCGCCGCGGCCAGCGTGGCGATGCCGCCTTCTCGGAAGCAGTCTTCCCATAGCCAGAGTTCGTCGAGCCCGGCGGCGTCGGCCGCACGCGCGACGCTGCGCAGCCGCTCGGGCGGCAGGGATGGGGGAAAGACGGCGCCGATGGTGGCCATTGCGCCATCATGCCGGCACGGCCCGACATCGAGCGGCCCGGCCTCCCCGGCCACGCCGGGTGTCGCAGTGTGGAATTGCACTCGCCGCCAGTGCTTTCGAGCGAGGACGATAAGTGGCATGCAGCTGCATCCCGAGATCAGCGACGGCATTCGCGACTTCATCGCGGCCCAGCACATGTTCTTCGTGGCGACCGCGCCGCTCGATGCCAATGGTCACGTGAACCTTTCGCCGAAAGGCCTGGCCGGGTCGCTGGTCGTCCTCGGTCCGCACCGGGTGGCCTATCTCGACTACGGCGGTTCTGGAGCCGAGACCATCGCGCACACGCGGGAGAACGGTCGGATCACCTTGATGTTCGCGGCGTTCGACGGGCCGCCGAACATCGTGCGCCTCTACGGCACCGGCCGTCCGGTGTTCGCCGGTGACCCTGACTTCGATGAGTTGCGGTCGGCGTTTCCGGTCGTACACAACCGACTGCGCGCGATCATCGATGTCCAGGTCGAGCGCGTGCAGGATTCCTGCGGCTACGCCGTACCGCAGATGTCGTTCGATAGTCATCGCGACCGGCTGACGGCGACGTGGGCCGACAAGGACGATGCGGCAGCGCAACGCTACTGGGCAAAGAAGAATCCGGCGAGCATCGACGGGCTACCGGCGATGCCGCCCGCGCGTGAGCCAGCCGAGCGTTGATCGAACCGCCGGCCGGCCGCGACTGGTCCGGTCGACTCGCCCGAGCGTTACGGACTTGGTGACTGGCGGTTCGCGGCCGGCCATTCCCTGTCGTTCCAGGCCACCGGCTGCGCGCCGACCGGATCGAACTCGATAGCCGGATCGTCGGTCTGTACGAGGCAGATCAGGCGGCGTCCGAGCAGAAGAGCGCCGCGAGCGCGGGACGCGATGATGTCGAGGACGAGCTGTGCCGAGCGGGGGCGGTGCGCCGCGAACACGTCGTAGCCCGTGAACACGAGAACCAGTCCGGCGCCGTCACGTGCCCAGCCATATTCGCCGTCGACCACATCACGCAGGCAGTCGTTCAACGCGTCCAGATTGCGACCGTAGTAGTCGGGAAACGCGAGCGCGTCCGCGATGGCAGCGTGCATCCGATCGTCGGCGGTCCACGAGGATGCGTCGACCGACACGATCTGGTAGCCATGTGCTCGCAACGCAGCCACCGTCTGATCGAGCAACTCCGGCCGCCAGAACAGCGTCACCGTCGATTCGGCCAGCAGTCGGTACGCCGGATCACCACGACGCCCGTCGCCCGGATCGTCGTCCGCGGTCACCGACGGATCGAACACTGCCATGGCTTGTGAGCCTAGTCGTCTACGGCGTCATTTCGCGGTGAGATCTGGCCCCGGCTACGCGGCGAGATCGGGCTCCTCGGCGGCGTGACGGGCGGGCGGCGGCCCGGCCGGAGCTTGGGCCGCATCGCCGCGACAAGCATCGTGACCACGACGCCCACGAGGGCGTACGCCCCGAGCGTCCACAGCGGCCGGCTGACACTAGCGGCCGGGAAGTACACGATCGTGCGTACGGCCTCGGTCCCGGCCCCGGGCGGCAGCCACGGCCCGATGGCGGACCAGAACGGCGGCAACAGCACCGCCGGGTAGGCGCCACCGGCACTAGGGTTTCCGAGGACGACGAAGATCAGGATGGCCAGTGCGATGCCGACGATGTCGAGGAGCACTTGCAGCGGCCATCGTGAATGCTCCGACCGCGAAGACGAGCAGCGCGCCCAGCCACCACAGCGCCAGGAAGTGGCCGGATAGCGCGGACAGGATCGTCTCGGCGATCAGCGCACCGCCCAGACCCGAGACGATGGCATAGAGAGCAAGAGTCGCCAGCCGGAGCAGGCCACGAGTCGGGCTGGTCGGCCGGGATCCCTTGGCGATGCCGAGGATCGCGGCGACGAGGTAGCCGCCGACCATCCACCCGACGACGAGATAGAACGCGGATAGCCCGCGCGCGTCGCCACGCCCGGCCGGAATCACGTCGGTGGCCACGACCGTACGGCCCTGACTCTGGTCGATACCGCCGACGATGCTGACCAGGGCCGTGCTGACCGCTGCTCCGGCGGCACTGGCGACCTGCAGCCGATCACTGGTGCCCGAACCAAGCAGCAGGATCCCGTACACCGTACGGTCATTCAGCAGCGAACGCGCGGCGGCGGCGTCGGATGCGGCCCGCGCCTTCACTGGATGGCCGGGCAGCTGGTTGAGGCGGGCAACAGACTTATCCGCCGTGCCGCCCGGCGCACCCGTGGGCGCAACAACAGCGATCGGGATGTCGCGGGGTTTCGGGTCATGGAACGCACCGAGGTAACTCGCGATGAAGCCGAGCTGCAGCAGCAGAACGCCGAGCACGAGCACGAACGACCGGACCGTGATCGCATCGCGCAGTTCCGCGCGGACGCCGCGCTTCCCGACTGGCTCGGGTCCAGACTCCGGCGATACGTTCTCGGTCCGATGTGTCACGCTTTGTCATTTAACCCCCGTCGACACCGTGACGGACCTGGATCTACACAGCTCGACTGGCTCGCCCGGTGCGGACGGATACCGTCCCGGCGCGACCAGCACGGCAAGCCGACGCAGGAAGTCACCGCCCGATGCCGAGGCCTAAAGCGATGGTGCCGCCGCCGGCGGAGGCGGCCGGCGCGACGGCCGGCGCGACTTCGTGGCACGATCGGGCGGTGACCGACAGCCCAAACGACACCCACGCGCCCGCGATCACGCCCTACGGCGCTTGGACCTCGCCCTTCACGTCCGACTTCCTGGTCGCTTCGGCGGTCCGGCTCGGCGGTCCGGCCGCCATCGGCCCCGACCTGTACTGGACCGAGGGGCGTCCGACCGAGGGCGGCCGGCAGGTGATCGTGCGAAGGACGCCGGACGGGGTCACCGCCGACGTCACGCCGTCGCCGTTCAACGCCCGCACGCGCGTGCACGAGTATGGCGGTGGCGCCGCGATCCTCGACGTCGACGGGACGATCTACGCATCGAGCTTTGAAGATCAGAAACTTTACCGGGTACGGCCGGGAGAAGACCCGCAGCCCGTTACCCACACCGACGGTATGCGCTACGCGGACGGGATCGTGGACGCGGCCCGGCACCGCCTGATCTGCGTACGGGAGGATCACACCGGCTGACGGAGAGGCGGTCAACACGATCGCGGCGATCGATCTCGCGACCGGTGACGAGACCGTTCTGATCGAGGGTCACGATTTCTTCGCCTCGCCGCGTCTCGCGCCCGACGGACGGCTCTGCTGGCTCGCCTGGGATCACCCGAACATGCCGTGGGACGGCTGCGAACTGTCCGTCGCGACCTTCGACGGCGGCGGTGCGGTCGCGAACGCGACCGTGATAGCCGGCGGTCGGGACGAGTCGATCGCACAACCCGTCTGGGGGCCGGACGGGACGCTCTACTTCGCCTCGGATCGGTCCGGCTACTGGAACATTTACCGTTTCGCCGGCACCGATGTCGCCGACGCAGACGGCATCGTGAGTCCGGTCCTCGTGCGCGAGAACGACTTCGCGAAGCCGGCCTGGGTCTTCGGCATCACGACGTACGGCGTTCTCGACGCTGACCACCTCGCGGTCACATACGCCGACCGGGGCGAATGGCGGCTCGGTGTGCTCAACACCGAGACCGGCGAGATGCGTGAGGTCGCGACGCCGTACACCGAATTCGACGACGTGTCCGTGGCCGGTGGCCGGGTGCTCGCGGTGGCCGCCAGCCCCACCCGTACCGAGGAAATCGTGTCGATCGACCCCGCGTCCGGCGTGGTCGAAGTGCTCAAGCGGTCCCGCGAGCTCGATCTCGACGAACGCTATGTGTCGATCGCGGAGCCGATCGAGTTTCCGACCTCGTCTCCGAGCGGCGTCAACCAGACGGCACACGCATTCTTCTATCCGCCGCGCAACGCCGACTACGTCGCCCCCGCGGGCGAGAAGCCGCCGTTGATCGTGATGAGTCACGGCGGTCCGACGTCGGCGGTCGACGGCACGCTGAAGACGGCCGTGCAGTTCTGGACGAGTCGCGGATTCGCGGTCGTCGACGTGAACTACGGCGGCAGTACCGGCTACGGCCGCGCCTACTGGCAACGACTGCGCGACAACTGGGGCGTCGTCGACGTCGACGACTGCGTGAACGCGGCGCTGTATCTCGCACGTGAAGGCCGTGCCGACGGCCAGCGGCTCGCGATTCGGGGCGGCAGCGCCGGCGGCTACACGACGCTGGCCGCGTTGACGTTCCGGGACGTGTTCGCGGCCGGCGCGAGCCACTTCGGCGTCGGCGACGCGGTGGCGTTGGCCACCGAGACGCACAAGTTCGAGTCGCGTTACCTCGACTCGCTCATCGGCCCGTATCCGGCCGCCCGCGAGCGATATCTCGAACGTTCGCCGATCAACCACGTCAACCAGTTGAATACGCCGGCCATCTTCTTCCAGGGCCTCGACGACCGCGTCGTGCCGCCGAACCAGGCCGAGTCGATGGTGGCCGCGTTGACGGCCAAGGGCGTGCCGGTGGCGTACATCGCCTACGAAGGCGAGGGCCACGGTTTCCGGAAGGCGGCGAACATCAAACGTACGGCCGACGCGGAGCTCTACTTCTACGGCCGGATCTTCGGCTTCACCCCGGCCGGGGACATTGAGCCAGTGGAGATCGCGAACCTGCCGGCGTCGTGAGCAACCGGCCGGCATCGTGCGCAGCCGCCGGCCCGCGTACCAGGCCCGCTCAGCCGTCGAGCGCGTCGATCACCTGTCGGGCGACGCGCTCGACGTCAACCGGGCGTTCGGTGTTGACGTGCAGCGTCGGCACGATGCCGAGCGGCTCGCCGCGGGCCACCCAGTCGGTCCACGCATCCGGCGCGTCGCCGGACAGGTCCGATCCGTGGCCGTGGATCGCGGCGGCACGCTCACCGGCTCGTTGGCGCGCCTCGTAGCGAGCGCGGGCGATGCGCACCGGCACGTCGCACCACACCTCGATGACTATCGGCTGGCCGGCGCGACGGATGCCGGCCTCGGCATAACGCAGATCGCGTGGCTTGAACCACCAGGAATCGAACACGATCGTGCCATCGATCGCCCCCGTCAATGTCCAGGCGGCCTCCATGGCCGCGGCGCCGAGTGCTTCCGGTGACGCGCCCACGACCGCGGACGCCAGTGCTTCCTTGATGGCATCCTTGCTGACGAGCGTCGCAGGCAATGCACCGGCGAGTGCCGTCGCGAGCGTGGTCTTGCCCGCGCCGGGCACGCCGTTGACGAGCACCAGGCGGCGGACCATGTGAACGATATTCGCATATCTGTCTATGGCCGATCGCTTGCGGTACAGCACACAACCGTTGGTACACAAAGGATCTCACGGTGTCACGAGACGCCGGACGCACCTCGGTCGGATCGTTGAGCTCCATCGGGGGCAGGATCACGGCGCAAGACTTGCATACGTAGGCTCGGGATGCCGCATGGTTTCACCACCTGCGCTGCGAGAGGATGGTTCGGCCATGTTGACCAGAGCCGATGTCGACGCGGCGGCCAAACGGATCGCGGATCACATCCGCCGGACACCCGTGCTGGCGCCGGACGTACCCGGTCCGACTGGCACACCCGAACCGGCCGGGCCACCCGTCGCGCCGATCTGGCTCAAGTGCGAGTGGCTGCAGCACACCGGTTCGTTCAAGGCGCGTGGTGCGTTCAACCGTGTGCTCGCGGCCGACGAGGCTGGCGAGCTCGACCGGCGCGTCGGGGTGATCGCTGCGTCCGGTGGCAACGCCGGCCTCGCGATCGCGTACGCCGCCGCCCATCTCGGCGTACCGGCCGAAATCTGGGTGCCGACGACCGCGCCGCCGGTCAAGGTGGCCCGACTTCGGTCACTCGGTGCGACGGTGGTCGGCCATGGGTCCGAATACGCCGAGGCCTACCACGGGGCGATCGAGCGGGCCGCCGCGACGGGCGCGGTCTACTGCCACGCGTACGACCACGTGAACATGGCCGCCGGCGCCGGGACGATCGGGCTCGAATTGCTGGAACAGGTTCCAGGCGGGTTCGACACGGTAATCGTCGCGGTCGGCGGGGGCGGACTGATGGCCGGGGTTGCGGCCGCGCTCGAACCGGTCGGCGTACGGGTCGTCGGTGCCGAGCCGAGCACGGCCAGCACGCTCCACTCGGCGCTCGCGGCCGGCGGACCGGTCGACGTAAGCGTGTCCGGTGTCGCGGCCGATTCACTCGGTGCGCGTCGGGCCGGTGACATCGCGTACGCCGTGGCGACTCGAACCGGCGTCGTCAGCGTCCTGGTCGACGACCGCGACATCGTGGCCGCGCGCCGCGATCTGTGGCACAGCCACCGAATCGTGGTCGAACACGGCGCGGCCGCGGCGTGGGCGGCGCTGGCCGCCGGCGCGTACATGCCCGAGCCGGACGAACGCGTCGTGGTCGTCCTGTGTGGCGCGAACACGAACCCGGCCGACCTGAGTTGACCGGACCCGAGCACCTCAGTCAGCGACGCAATCTCGTTCGCCGCCCGGCCGGACCGCTGCTAACGTCGAGTCTCAACAGCGACGACGGAGACGAGTAGCGCCTCGCCCACCGGAGTCCGAGAGAGCCGCCGGCAGCTGCGAAGGCGGTCTCCGGCCGAGGCGTGAAGACCCTCCCGAGCTGCGGGGAAGAACGGCTGAGCCGATGATGGCGAGCCTAGTAGAGCCCCGCCGACCCGCACGGTATGCCGTGCGATGCCCACGTCACGGGCATGAGAGGCCGCCGGGCGGAAACGCGCGGCGGCGAAGGTGCGGTGGTACCGCGAGGATCCCGCTCGCCCGCACCTGTCGGGGACGCGTTGCGAAACCGTCAGGAGGTACCAAGCCATGCAACGCATCCTGTCCCACCAGCTCGCCGGCCACGTCGGCGAGACCGTGTACGTCGCCGGATGGATACACCGCCGACGGCTGCTCAAGTCGGTCGCATTCCTGATCCTGCGCGACGCCGCGCGGGCTCGCTCAGA
This sequence comes from uncultured Actinomycetota bacterium, assembly GCA_963818495.1. Taxonomy (GTDB): domain Bacteria; phylum Actinomycetota; class Actinomycetes; order Mycobacteriales; family Micromonosporaceae; genus DASQPR01. The sequence goes on along the minus strand of CAWFSH010000008.1, from coordinate 297,877 downwards.
TCGTCGTCGACGACCCGGCTACCCGGGCGCAGCTCGAGTCGTTGCCGGAGGAGACGACGGTCGGCGTCGTCGGAACCGTGACGGAGAACCACGTCGCGCCGGGCGGGGTCGAGATCACGTCGCCGGCGATCACACCGTTGACCGACCCGGCCGCATCGCCGCCGTTCGACCTCTACCGGCCGTCGGTGGCGGCCAGCCTGCCGACGATCCTCGACCACGCACCGGTCGCGCTCCGGCATCCGCGGCTCGCGGCCGTCCACCGGATCGGTGCCGCGGCGCTCGCCGGCTTCCGGCACGCGCTGGACGAGCGGTCGTTCGTCGAAATCGTCACCCCGAAGATCGTCGGTACGGCGACCGAAAGCGGCGCCAACGTCTTTCGCCTCGACTACTTCGGCCGCCCGGCCTATCTGGCGCAGTCGCCGCAGCTCTACAAGCAGATCATGGTCGGCGTGTTCGAGCGGGTGTACGAGGTCGGCAAGGTGTTCCGGGCCGAGCCCAGCGACACCGGTCGGCACCTCGCCGAATACACGTCCCTCGACCTGGAGATGGGGTTCGTCACTGACCATCGGGAGGTTATGGCCGCCTGCCGGGACGCGGTCGCCGGGATGCTCGACGCGATCGCGGACCGTACGCACCGGGAGTGCGAGCTGCTCGGCGTCGCGATGCCGGCGCTGCCCGCAGACGTACCCGTGGTGCACTTCAGCCGACGTCGTGGCGATGTTTTCCGCGGCGACCGGCCGCGACGCGAGCCGGGAGACCGACTTGTCGCCGGTGCACGAGCGCTTTATCGGGGATTGGGCGCTGGGCCGAGCACGGATCGGACTTCGTCTTCGTGGACGGCTATCCGACCAGGTCCCGCGCCTTCTACACGCATCCGGACCCGGAACGGCCCGGCTACTCGCGCGGCTTCGACCTCATCTTCCGGGGCCTGGAGGTGGTCAGTGGGGCGCAACGCCTGCACCGGTACGGCGACTACGTGAGCGCGCTGGCCGAGCGTGGGACCACGGACCTCGCGCCGTATGCCGGATATCTCGACGCGATGCGGCACGGCATGCCGCCGCACGGCGGTTTTGCGCTGGGACTCGAACGATTCCTGGCCAAACTGACCGGGGCGGCCAACGTCCGTGAGGTCACGCTCTTCCCGCGCGACCTGCACCGCGTCGCGCCCTGACCGGCAAACCGCGGCCGGCCGCGCCATGATGTGCGGCCGGCCGCGAGCCGCGGGTCAGCGCGCGTCGCCGAAGCGGGGCTGGCGTCCTTCGAGGAACGCGCCGATCCCCTCGCGGACGTCATCGGTGGCCCGTTGCCACGCGGCGAGTTCCATGTTCGCGTTCCGTCGGGATCCGATCGCGTTGATCACTGCCTTCGCGGCGCCGACGGTCTGCGGCGAGCGTCCCGCGATCGTCCGTGCGAACTCGAGCGCACGCGTTTCGAGACCGGCATCCGGTACGACCTCGTCGATCAGGCCGAACGTGAGGGCGTGGTCGGCACCGATGAGATCAGCCGAGTAGATCAGGTATTTGGCGCGAGCGGGTCCGACCAGTCGCGTCAGGCGCGCGGTCGGCTCGACCGGGTAGACAATCCCGAACTTCGCCGGCGTTACGCCGAATCGCGCGGTGTCGGCGGCGAATCTGATGTCACAGGCGACCGCGAGTTGGCAGCCGCCGCCGATGCAGGCCCCACGGATCGCGGCGATCGTTGGATAGGGAAAAGCCGCGAGCGCGGTCTCGGCGGCCACATTGGTGTCCTGATAGGCACGTGCCCGCGACGGCTCGGAGTAGATGTCCTGCAGCTCGCGTACGTCGGCGCCGGCCGAGAACGACTCGCCTTCACCGGTGATCAGCAGGACCCGAAGACCCTCCTCCGATGTCAGGTCGGTGAGCAGGCTCGGCAGCGCCTCCCACATGTCCAAGGTGATCGCGTTCCGCTTGGCGGCGCGGTCGATGCTGATCACGGCGACGCCGTCATCGCCGACGCCGACGCGAAAGCCCTCCCGTGACTTCCGGCTCGCCAGCCCGTCCGCCAAGCTCATCGGTCCACCTTAGCGATCACATGCGCCTCGCGGCTGCGCTACGCATCGGCTGGTCACGCCGGCAACAACACCTGGGTACACCGGCTTCCGGCGAGTGTGGACCCGTCAACGTCGAACAGTTCGGCGGCGCAGAACACCACGCGGGACGTCTTGCGTACGACCCGGCCGGCCGCGCGGAGGGTGCCCGGGCGGGTCGGTCGGAAGAACTCCACCCGCAGGTCGGCAGTCAGGAACACCTCGTGATTATCGAGAACGGTCCAGCACGCCCCGCCCATCGCCGAGTCGAGTACCGCGGTCACCAGGCCGCCCTGGATCACCGGGCCGGCGGGCGTGTAGAAGCCGTAGTCGACCGTCGCGTCCCACTCGACGACCGCGGTGCCCGGACCCCAGTCCGTACGGCGGAAGCCGAGCGTGCGCCAGAGATTCGGCCCCTCACCGCCGCGTTGCGAGAAGGAGCCAAGGTCGGCGAAGCGTTCACCGGCCCGGATCTGTTGCTCCGCCATCGATCTCCTCGCGCGTCGTCGGCCGGGGTTGCCCCGTAGGCGGTCGGTGCCGCCGGTGATTGCACCTGCAGTGTAGAAACCATGCCGGTCGACCAGCCACACGATGGTCGGATCAATGCGTAAAGCGGGCGTGGCGTCGACAATGAACCCCGTGGCCGCCAACCCCGCCAACCCCGAAACGACCTGCCGCTGACGTACGGACCGGTGCCGTACGTCCCCGAGGTATCGATCTTCCAGGCGCCGGCGGGCACCGGACTCTGGGACACCTCCGGCGGGGCGTACCACAGCGACCGGCCGCCGCCGTTCTGGGCGTTCCCGTGGGCGGGCGGCCAGGCGTTGGCCCGGTACGTCATCGATCATCCCGATGTCGTCGCCGACCGGACCGTGCTCGACTTCGGCGCCGGCTCCGGACTCGTCGCGCTGGCCGCCGCGTACGGGGGAGCGGTGGCGGTTCGCGCCGTCGAGGTCGATGCGGCGGCGATCGAGGCCATCCGGCGAAACGTCGCCGAGTCGACCCGCCCCGGGCGGCCCGGTCTTTGCGTCGACGCGGTCCTCGCTGACCTGCTTGCCGATCCGAGCGCCGACTCGACCCTCGACGCCGATGTCCTGCTCGCCGGCGACGTCTTCTACACCGGACGACTGCGCGACCAATCGATGCGGTTCCTCCGCCGGGCCGAGCGGCGCGGCATCCGTGTCCTCGTCGGTGACGGCGGTCGCGGATTCCTCCCGGCCGACCGGTTCGATCTGCTCGCCTCGTACGAGGTGCCGACCCGGGTTGCGATCGAGGGTGCCGACCGGACGGTCGCGACCGTGTGGGAACTTCGCCGATCCGCTACGGTCGGCGGCACGCCGAGCAACGAAGCCCGGCCAGAGGAGATGATCGGGGAATGACGGAGGACGGCTCCGACCGGTGTGGTGTTTCCGCGGGCCGGTGGCCACGGCGGCGCGGCCCCGAAGACCGGGAAACCCGCCAATGCGATACCGCCCGCACGAAGCACGTCCGCGCTCGGTCGCGCCGTCGTCGCCGATGCGCTGCGCGCCACCGATCCGATCGGCGCCCGAGCCGCCGAGGGCGAGACGAACTGGCGCCGCGGCTACCTCACGCATTTCCGCCGGCTCGTCGAGGCCGGCCTGACGTCACCGGCGGCCGGTCGCGCGGTCGCCCAGGACGGTCTGGCCGCCCTGCACGCGCGCATGCGTTACATCGGTCCGGACGGGACCGAGACCGGTCTCGACGGTGCGTTCGGGAGGTCGGCCGGTGGATCCGCGGCGGAGGGCGCCGCCGGCCTGCGGACCGTGACGGTCGCCGGCCAGGGTGAGGTGGATCGCGCGCTTTCCATTCCGTACCACGGGATGCGACTGCGCGGCGCGGACCTGCAACGGCAGATCGACGCCTGGACCGACCGCGGCGTGATCGAGCCGTCGGCGGCCGAAGCGGTGCGCGCGGTGGCGGCGAACCCGGACTGGCTCGATCTGGCCGATCAACGCATCGTCGTGCTCGGCGCGGGAGCCGAGATGGGGCCGGTGCATTCGTTGCTGCGGTGGGGTGCCGGGGTGGTCGCAGTCGATCTGCCGCGCCCGGCGATCTGGTCGCGGTTGCTGGAGATCAACCGGCGGTACGGTGGAAGCCTGCATCTGCCGGTGCGGGGTGACGGCGATGGCCCTGGCCTCGTCGAGCGGGCCGGGGCCGATCTTCTTCATGACGTCGCCAACGTGGCGGAGTGGCTCGGCGGCCTCGACGGTCGGCTCGTGCTCGGCAACTACGTGTACGCCGACGGCGCGGTGAACGTGCGCGTGTCGACCGCGGTCGATGTGTTGACCGCGCGGATCGTCGCCGACCGCCCGGACACGGCCCTCGCCTTCCTAGCGACCCCAACGGATGTGTTCGCGGTGCCGGGTGAGGCGGTCGCGTTCTCGGTCCAGGCGTACGGCCGGTCAACACCGATCAAACGCGTACGGCAACCGGTGCGGATGCTGTCCGCCGGCCGGCTGTTGAAGCGCAACTACGCGCCCGACGCCGATCCGGGCATCTGCGACAGTCTCGTCGCCCAGCAGGGCCCGAACTATGCGCTCGCGAAACGGCTGCAGCGGTGGCGGGCGACCGTCGCCCGCGCGGCCGGCACCGCGGTCAGCTTGAAGGTAGCGCCGCCGACCCGGACGCGGTCAGTGGTGAAGAACCGGGCGTTGGCCGCGGCCTACGCGGGAGCGCATCTGTTCGATGTCGAAGTCTTCGAACCGGCCACCAGCAACACGTTGATGGCCGCGCTACTCGTGCACGACCTACGCGCGCCCGCGCCCACGGCGGAACATCCTTGGCAGGACGAAGCGCATGGCGCCGCGCACGGCGGGTTGTGGCGGGCACCGTACGCGCCGCGCAGCGCGCTGGGACTGGCCGCGGTCATCGGCTTCGGCGGCGCCCGCGGATGACCCCGCGACGCGGGCCGGTGTCGGTGTGCGGTGCAACCATGGCGTCATGACGGACGACGACGTCGCGGGGCAGCCGGTGATCTCGTTCGCGACCGTGCCCGAATGCGAGGCGTGGTTCGCGCGGAATCACCTGGATCATCGCGGGTTCTGGCTGAAGATCGGCAAAGCCGGTGGCCCGACGACGGTTAGCTATGCGCAGGCGCTGGAGATCGCGCTGTGCCACGGATGGATCGACGGCCAGAAGCGCGGTCTCGACGACGCGTTTTGGCTCCAGCGGTTCACGCCGCGTGGCCCGCGCAGCAAATGGTCACAGATCAATCGCGACAAGGCCGAAGCGCTGATCGCCACGGGTGCGATGCGACCGGCTGGGCTGCGCGAGGTGGAGCGCGCCCGCGCCGACGGCCGGTGGGACGTGGCGTACGCCGGGCAGAAGTCCGCGACCGTCCCGGACGACCTGGCCGCCGCGCTGGACGCGGATCCGGAGGCGGCCGCGTTCTTCGCGACGCTGAGCAGCGTCAACCGCTATGCGATCCTGTATCGCGTGCAGGATGCGAAGCGGCCGGACACCCGGGCGCGGCGGATCGAGAAGTTCGTTGCCATGTGCCACAACCACGAGACCGTTCACTGAACGTTGGCCGCGCGCCGCGCGGGCGCCGCTGGACAAGTTCTAGAACATGTGTTCGAATAGTGCAGATGCGGTGGGAGAACCTCAGAGATTCGGGCCAGGACAGCTTCGACGAGCAGGACCAATCGGGCACGGACAACGACGGGCAAGTGCGGGCGGCACCACCCTTGCCGCTCGCGCTCGCCGGCGGCGTACGCCGCACGTTTGACACGCCCGGATTCGCGGGCATTACGTTCTACGAGATCCGCGCCAAATCGATCATCAACAAGGTGCCCGGCCAGTCGCGGGTGCCTTTCCAATGGACGTTGAACCCCTACCGCGGCTGCACCCACGCGTGCACCTATTGTCTGGCCGGAAACACACCGATCCGGATGGCCGACGGCAGCGTCAAGCCGCTCGCCCGGCTCCGCATCGGCGACGAGATCTGTGGCACCGAACGCCGCGGACGGATGCGGCGATACGTGACGACGACCGTGCTGGCGCACTGGAAGACCGTGAAGCCGGCGTTTCGCGTACGCCTCGCCGATGGCACCGACATCGTCGCGAGTGGCAATCACCGGTTCCTCACCGATCACGGCTGGAAGCACGTGGCTGGAGCGGCGAACGGTCTCGGCCATTGGCCCTACCTCGTCGAGGGCGACCGTCTGATGGGCGTGGGCGTTGGCGCGGGTGCGGGCGTGAGCAGCGCCGGCGTCGAAGTTTCCGGCCGGGCGGCGCGCGTCCGCGTCGACGGTTATCCGGTCACGACGCATTCTGGTCTCGCCGTCGTCTCGGTTGAGTCACTCGGCGTCGACGTGACGATGTTCGACATCACGACCGGCACCGGTGACTTCCTCGCCGCCGGAGTGGTCAGCCACAACTGCTTTGCGCGCAACACCCACACCTATCTCGACCTCGACGCCGGCCGTGACTTCGACACTCAAGTCGTGGTGAAGGTCAATGCGCCCGATCTGCTGCGCCGGGAGCTGGCGGCACCGCGGTGGGCGGGCGGCCACATCGCGATGGGTACGAATGTGGACTGCTACCAGCGAGCGGAGGGCCGCTACCAGCTGATGCCCGGCATCATTCGGGCGCTGCGCGACTTCGGCAACCCGTTCTCGATCCTCACCAAGGGCACGCTGATCCTGCGCGATCTTCCACTGTTGCGCCAGGCGGCGAAAGTCACGTCGGTCGGGCTGTCGATGTCGATCGGTTTCGTCGACGAGGCGATGTGGCGATCGGTCGAGCGGGGAACACCGTCGCCGCGTCGCCGGCTCGATGCCGTCCGTACGATGACCGACGCCGGTTTCGCCGTGAGCGTCTTGATGGCGCCGATCCTGCCTGGGCTCACCGACACCGACGAATCCATTGACGCCACCGTCAAGGCGATCGCGGCGGCCGGCGCCGCCAGCGTCACGCCGTTGCCGCTGCATCTGCGGCCGGGTGCGCGGGAGTGGTATCTGGCGTGGCTCGCCGATACGCATCCCGAGCTGGTGCCGCGATATCGCCGGCTGTTCGGATCCGGCTCGTACCAGGCCGACGCGGCCCAGCGGGATACGACCGCCCGCGTACGGATCGCGGCACGCCGATACGGCATATCGACCAGCGGTGCGAGTGAGGCACGCGAGGTGCCCGAGGCGGACCAGCGGCGATCGGCGACCGAGGTGAGCCGTGCGCGGTTGTTTGCCCCCAACGGTCGTAGCCGGCCGCCGCGAGGCGAACCGGACGTCGAGCAGCCCGGGCTGTGGTGACGCGCCGCCGAACGTTCCGTCGGTTGGCGCGCGTGGCACCAGCGAGGTCGATAGATTCGATCGGTGACGATGGGCATCATCGCGGCGGTCATCTCGGCACTCGGTTACGGGATCGGGTCGACACTGCAGGCCGTCGCCGCCCGATCCGAACCAGACGTCGGCGGAGTCGACGCGCGGCTGCTCGTGCGGCTGGCCAAGCGGTGGCGATTCGTCGTCGGTCTGGGCCTCGACATCGTCGGCTTCATCGCGCAGTTCATCGCACTGCGTACGTTGGCGGTGTTCGTGGTGCAGGCGGTGCAGGCCGGAAACCTCGCGGTCACGGCCGTCGCCGCGATTCCGTTGCTCGGCGTGCGCCTCAAGGGTCGCGAGTGGGCAGCGGTCGCCGCCGTGTGCGTGGGCCTGACGCTGTTGGCCGCGGCGGCCGGATCGGAGGGCGTCGATCCGGTCCGGCTGGCGGTGAAGTGGTGGTTCCTCGGCGCGGCCGTGGCGGCCGCGGTCGGCGGATACGCCGCCGGCCAGGTCAAGGGTCGCGCAGCACCGGTTGTGCTCGGCCTATTCGCGGGGCTCGGTTTCGGTGTCGTGGCGCTGGCCGCCCGAGTGATCACCAATCTCTCGGCCGGCTCCCTGCTGACGAATCCGGCCACGTACGCCTTGCTCGTCGCCGGCTTCGTCTCGTTCCTCTTCTATGCGACGGGACTGCAGCGCGGCAAGGTCACCACGGTTACCGCCGCCGTCGTCGTCGCCGAGACGCTGGTGCCGTCGCTGATCGGGGTGATTGTGCTCGGCGACGGGACCCGATCCGGTCTGGTCTGGCTGGCTGTGCTCGGTTTCGTCGTCGCGATCGCCGGCGCGCTGATGCTCGCGCGATTTGGCGAGCTCGCGCCGGAGGATGAGGCCCACCACCACGCGGTCGCGGTGCCGCAGACGTCCCGGGCGACGTGAGCCACATTCTGGGCGGTGGATCGGTCAGCGGGATACTGGAGGGCATGAAGCTGAAGCTCGACCTGCACGAGATCTTCAACCATGGCCGTGACATTGATCGAGCGCTGCGCGACATCATGGATGAAGCGGTCGCGAAGAAGGCGACGTTGGTCGAGATCATCCCCGGTAAGGGATCGGGGGCGCTGAAGAAGCACGTGTTGAAGTTCCTCGACCAGAAAGACATCAAGGCGATGTATCACCGCGTCGAGAAGGACTCGAAGAACTTCGGCCGAGTATTCGTACATTTTCGGCACAAGTAGCGCACTCGTGATCAACGGACCGAATCGGCACCCCGGCCTGGCGGCAGCCCTGCCGAGGGAGCACACTGAGCCATGGTCACCACCTGCGGTAGCACTGCCGGCCACCTTCGCCATCTCTGGCTCAAGGAGGAATCCTGTGCTGACTGCACCACCGCGTGGCTAAAGTTCGCCGAAACCGCACCGGTCGGCCGGCGCGGGCACACTCCTCAACGCGTCCGCTACCAGCCGCGCACGACGTATCTGCGCCGCCGACCATAGCCCGCGCCGAGCCGAGACCCGGTCGGTTGCTCGCCCAACTTTGCTATCGCGAATGGCCCTGACACAGTGGACGGCGTGCACATCATGGCGGCGTACCTCGCGGACAGAGGGCCGGATCATGTGCCCGGCGTCGTGCTCACTGGCGTCGTCGTCGGAGTCCTGCTGATGCTGGCCGCGATCAAGGGCATGTTCGGCAAGCGCAAGTAACGATCGAGCAAAGCGAGGCACCATGCGCGAGCAGACGATCGGCGATTGGCTCGACGCGCTCGGCTCCGCCGCGCCAGCCCCGGGCGGCGGTGCCGCGGCGGCGTTGCTGGTCGCCACGGCAGCATCGTTGGTCGAGATGGTCGCGAATCTCACGATCGGCAAGCCGCGTTACGCCGAGCATGAGCCAACGATGATCGTGGCGCGCGATACGGCCATCCAGATCCGTACGTCCGCGCTCCGTACGGCCGCCGACGACGAACGCGCGTTCGACTCGGTCGCGGCGGCGTACAAGATCCCGAAGGACGATCCCGATCGGAGTGCGGCGATCCAGCGCACGACGGCCGCGGCAGCGCGTCCACCACTGCACACGGCGGAGCTTGCGGCACAGGTCATCGCGCTCGCCGAAGGCATACACGACGGCGCCAATGTCAACGTGCTCTCGGACATCGCTGTCGCGGCGTCCTCGGCGCGGTCGGCACTCGAATCGGCGGCCATCAACGTCGAGGTTAATCTGGCGGCGCTGCACGACCGTGAGCTCGCCGCTGCGCTCGGGGATGAACTCGCGACCCACCTGTCGGCGGCCGACACGGCGACGGCGACGATCCGCCGCGTACGGGAGGGCTTCCGGCGAAAGGACGTCCGCCGATGAGGACGATCGACGGTCGGGCGCACGCGGCCGCGATCAGCGCGGCGGTGACGACCGACGTCGATCGCCTGCGCGGCCAGGGAGTCGCGCCGCGTCTGGCCGTCGTCGTGCCGACCGACGATGAGGCGACGGCGTGGTACGTACGCAACATCGGACGGGCGGCGGCCAAGGTCGGCGTCGACTGCGCCGTCGAGAGCCTCGTTGGCGCCGACGCCGCATCGCTCACGCGGCGACTGACGGAGTTGAACGGCGATCCGGCGGTGCACGGCATCATCTGCCAGACACCGCTGCCGCCGGGCCTGTCGCTGGCGGCGGCGGGCGCGTTCATCGATCCGGAAAAAGATGTCGACGGCGCTAATCCGCTGAGCCTCGGTCGGCTCGCCGCGGGGCTCGACGCCTACGCTCCGGCCACGGCCGCCGCCGTGATGGAAATCCTGCGTCGCGAGAACGTGGCGATGCGCGGCGCGCGAGCGGTCGTGATCGGCCGGAGCATCGTGGTCGGCAAGCCCTTGGCGTTTCTTCTGATCGCCGCGGATGCGACGGTGACGGTGTGCCATTCGCGGACCGTCGACCTACCCGCCGTTGCCGCGACCGCCGACATTCTCGTTGCCGCCGTCGGCCGGCCGGCGCTGGTCACCGCCGACTACATAAAACCGGGCGCGATCGTGGTGGATGTCGGCACGAACCCGACGGCCGACGGTGGTCTGGTCGGCGACGTCGACCCGACCGGCGTCGCGCAAGCGGGCGGGCTCACGCCCGTACCCGGGGGAGTTGGTCCGGTGACAACGGCGATGTTGTTGCGGGCCACCGTGACCGCCGCGGCGGTCACGCCGCCGATCGATTGACCTCCTGGACGAGCCAGCCGTTGCCGTCGGGATCGCTGAACGACAGGAACGAGCCGTAGTCGCGCCGCTCGGGGTCCGGGCCGGAGGTTTGCGCGCCATCGGCGAAGTGGTACACCTCGCTAACGTCGGCGCCGCGGCCCACGAGTTCGGCGCGGGCTGCGTCGATGTCGTTGACCACCAAGTGAAGTCCCTGCACGGTGCCGCTACTGTCGTTGTGCATCAACGTGATCGAGCACGCGGATCCCGGCGGCGTCAGCTGGACGATGCGCATACTCTCGCCGACGGTGACGTCGACGTCGACCGCGAAGCCCGCCCGCTCGCTGTAGAACGCCTTCGCGCGGTCGATGTCCGAGACCGGCACGACGATGAGTTCGAGCTTCCAGTCCATGTGGGACTCCTCAGGACTTGCCTTGTAGCCACAGGTCGTCGGTGGCGACCGTGGTCAGGCGTTGGGTGGCGCGAGACAGTGCGACATAGAGCGTACGAACGCCCGACGCCGACTCAGCGACGATAGCCGCCGGATCCACGACGAGCACGCCGTCGTACTCCATGCCCTTCGCCTCGAGGCTCGTCACGACCTGCACCCGATCGTCGACGTCCGGACCGATCCACCCCGCGACCACGTCCCGGTTCGGATTGGGCGGCGATGACGCCGACGGTCCCGGCCACGCCGGCGAGCAGCTCTGCCACCGCCGTCGCGTACGGACGTCGGAAACCCGTCGCGGTCGACGACGACGTGGGTCGGCTCGACACCAGTGCGGCGTACGGCGGTCGGCAACTCGAGATCCGGCTCGGCGTGGCGCACGACGGTCGCCGCGACGTCGAAGATCTCCACCGAGTTCCGGTAGTTGGTGTGCAGCACATAGTCGTTGTGCTTGCGCCCGCGCAGCGCGGCGTCACGCGCCTTGCGAGTCTCGGTCGGGTCGCCTTGCCAGGCCGACTGCGCCGGATCCCCGACGATCGTCCAGGAGGCGTACGCCGCCCGGCGGCCGATCATCCGCCACTGCATCGGCGAGACGTCCTGCGCCTCGTCGACCACGATGTGGGCGTAGTCGCGGTAGTCGGTCGGCCGGTCGAAGGGCCGGCGTGCAGCGGCCTGGCGGTCGGCGTACGTGGTGACCTCCCGTACGCCGCCGACCATGTACGGATCGCCCTGCTGGCGCGGCGGCCGGGGCGGCTGGCCGAGCAGGTCGTCCAGCTCGTCGAGCAGCGCGACGTCCTCGACCGAGACGCCGGCCGGCTTCGCGCCGCGCGAATTCTGGGTGGTGGCCGGCTTCACGTCCGCGGCCGGGAGAGCGCCGGCCAGCAACGCCATTTCGCGCCGATCGAGCAATCCGTTGGCATAGCTGCGCAGCCGATCCGGATCGGCGAGCCAGCCGAGCACGTCGATCGGCCGCAGCACCGGCCAGAACCCCCGCATGAACGCGATGAACTCGCGGCGCTCGGCGATCTGCTCGGCAAAGTCTTCCCGAGGCGTGGTCCAGCCGGGCCCCAGCAGGTCGCGCGCCTGCTGCCACAACGCGTCCAGTACGTAGCCGGCGGCCTTGCGGCGCAGACCGTTGCGTGACGATCCGAGCCCGAAGATGGTCTCGCGCAACCGATCCAGCTCGCGGCGTCCGAGGCGGAGCAACGTGCCACGATAAAGAACCCGCAAGTCGGTCGGTGCGTCTGGCGCCGTTCCACGAGCGGCCCGCGCGAGCAGGAGCGCCATCCGCGCCGAACCCTTGACGGTGGCGACCGCGCTGTCGTCGTGGCGGCTGGCCACGACGCCGTCGACCATCGAGCCCAACGACGACAGGGTTACCTCGTCTTCGCCGAGCGAGGGCAGCACGCGGGAGATGTAGGTGACGAAGATGGGCGATGGCCCGACCACCAGCACGCCGCCGCCGGCGAAGCGTTGCCGGTCGGAGTAGAGCAGGTAAGCGGCTCGATGCAGCGCGACCGCGGTCTTTCCGGTGCCCGGCCCGCCACGGACGAACGTGACCCCGGACGCCGGCGATCGGATCGCCTCGTCCTGCTCGCGCTGGATGGTGGCGACGATGTCGCGCATGCCGGTGCCGGTCGTGCGAGCCAGCGAAGCCACCAGCGCGCCGTCGCCGATGACCCGCATGTCGGCCGGCGCGGCGTCCGGATCGAGAAGGTCGTCCTCGATGCTGGTCACGCGTTCGCCGTTGCTCGCGATCGTGCGGCGGCGGATCACCTTCATCGGATCGGTCGGAGTGGCGCGGTAGAACGGCGCGGCGGCCGGTGCCCGCCAGTCGATGACGAGCGCCCGGGCCTCGTCGTCGCGCAGGCCGAGCCGCCCGATGTATCGGGTCTCCGGACCGTGCAGATCCAGACGGCCGAACACGAGGCCCTCGTGCTCGGCGTCGAGCATCCGGCGCCGGCGGGCGGCGTGGAAGACCATCGCATCGCGCTCGACCAGCGCGCCGAAGTTCCCCACGGTCGCGAGTCGGTAGCCGGCCACTTCCGCCTCGGCCGCGTCCTTTTTTGCGCGTTCCAGGCGGGCGTACACGCGATCGACATATCGCTGTTCGGCGGCGATCTCCGCGGCTGCGTCACCCATCTCCGCGGCTGCGTCGTCGCCGCCGGCTTCGGCGGGTGGCGTTGTGGTGTCTCCGATCCCGGATGCTGGCGGCTGTTGGTCGCGCGTGGCGGTCACGAGTCTCCCCGGGCGTGGACGTGCGGGTGGCCCGCCATTCGGCGGACGTTCAACAATACGCTGCCGGGCTGCGGGCCGATCGGGCGTGGGTCGCCGCCGGCCAGCGCCGGCAAGACCTAGCCCTCGCCCGACCCGCCACATACGGTGTGCTCATGCCGGAATGGATGATTTACGGCGCCAACGGCTACACCGGTGAGCTTGTCGCCCGGCGGGCGGTGGGGCTGGGCCTGCGACCCGTACTGGCCGGCCGCAGCGCCGCCGTGCGCGCGCTGGCTGACGAGCTCGGCCTGGACCACGTCGTGGTCACTCTGGATGATCCGGCGGCGCTCCGGACGGCGCTTTCCGCGGTACGGCTCGTGGCGCACTGCGCGGGACCGTTCGCGGTCACGTCCGCCCCCATGGTCGACGCATGTCTTGCTACCGGAACGCACTATCTCGATGTGACGGGCGAGATCGAGGTCTTCGAGTCGATCTTTGGTCGGCAGGCCGATGCCGTGGCGGCCGGTGTCGTCATGGTGCCGGGGGCCGGCTTTGATGTCGTACCCACGGATTGTCTGGCGGCACGGCTCGCCGCGGCCCTTCCTAGCGCGAGCAGTCTGGAGCTGGCGTTCCACGCGGGTGGCGGTATGAGCCGCGGCACTGCCCGCACGGCGCTTTCTGGGATGGCCGGCGGTGGCCGGGTTCGCCGCGACGGTGTGCTCGTCCGGACACCGGCCGGCTCGCCTCGCCGCCGCGCACCGTTGCCATCCGGAGAGCGGGCGGTCGCGAGCGTACGGTGGGGCGATCTCGTCACCGCGTTTCGCAGCACCGGCATCCCGAACATCACCGTCTACACGGAGTTGCCGATGAACGGCCGCGGTGCCGCCCTCACCGGCGTGCTGCGTTCGGCTCCGCTGCTGGGGCTCGCCCGGCGCATAGTGAGCGCCCGGGTCACCGGACCGGACGCCGACCGCCGAGCCCGCAGCCGATCGGAGGTCTGGGGCGAGGTCCGGGACGCGGACGGACACACGCGCAGCGGCACGCTCACGGGTCCTAACGCGTACGACCTGACCGCGGACTCGGTCGTCCGGGCCGTAGGCAAGCTGAACGACTTTCGGACATGTCCCGCTCCGGGGGTCTATACCCCGTCGATGGCGTTCGGCTCCGACTTCGCGGCGACACTGGATGGCGTACGTGTCTCGGACGTCTCATAGCGAAACGCGGGCATGACGAAGGCCGGCACCTACTCAGGTAGGCGCCGGCCCTCGTCGCTATGTTCGGGTGATGCTCGGGTTGTGCGGCGCTCGGGTTGTGCGGCGCTCGGGTTGTGCGGCGCTCGGGTTGTGCGGCGCGATCAGTCGCCGAAGACGCCCGCTTCGACGAGGCGCTTCTCGGTCAGGCCCCAGCCGTGCGTTGGCTGAGCGGCGTCGAGCGCGTCGAGCTCGGCCCGCACCTTCGCGCCGTGGCCGGCCGTGGCGAGCGCCCGGATCTCCTCGACGAACGCGTCCGAACTCGTCTTGAGCCGCGTCGTCTTGCCAGTGATGAGATTCCGCACGTAGGCGTGCTTGCCACCGTCGAGCGGGATGACGTACTTGAACTCACCCAGCACGCTCAGTGCGGCACCAGAACTCTGGCCAGCGCGGACTGACGCGCGCGCGGTCTTGGAAGTGTTGCTAGCCACGGCGGGACTCCTTGCGAAAACGTCGGTTGCGGTTCACGGGGGTGTGCCTGGCTTCCGACGTCCGGCCTTGGGGTATCCGGCTTGCCCTTGAAGCAACACAGCACGTATCAGCCGGTGCTCCGGCCGCGGTCAATGTTAACCGAAACCGGGGCAAGCGTCCCCCTCCGGCCGATGTGGTTGTGCGGCTCACACTGCCGGTTCCGAACGCGCCCGGAACCTTGGGCGCCCCGGACCCGAGGCGCCCCGGAATCCGAACGCGTCCGGAACTGTACGGGACTTCGCCGGCTCCGGCGGCGACCAGTGGCCAACTCCCGTACAACTGTGATCGGACCCCGGTGGCACCTGGGCTGGAGTTGGCCGCGGTAGGGCCGGTCTCGACGTGATCTTCGGCGCGTCGCGCGCGACACGCCGGCCCGATTGTGGCGGAAATCGGCGATTCACTAGCGCCACGTGCGTCCCGCCTGCATCATGATGAACACGCGAGGCATGTGTACGCCGCACGGAACAGGTCGTTGGGGAAGACGCACCTGGACCGTCGGGAGGTATCCGTGCCAACGCGTGGCGTCGTATTTGTCCACTCGACACCGCTGGCTGTGTGCCCGCACGTCGAGTGGGCGATCGCGCGCGTCCTCGATGCGCCGGTGAACCTGCATTGGACCGCCCAGCCCGTCGATCCGGTCGCCCGGCGGGCGGAGTGCACCTGGTCCGGCCGCCCCGGCACCGGCTCCGAGTTGGCCGCGGCGCTGCGACAGTGGCCGATGCTTCGCTTCGAGGTCACCGAGGACCCGAGCCCGGGCATCGATGGACAGCGCTTCATGCATGTCCCCGGTCGGGGGCTATTCGGCGCACCGACGAGCGCCAACGGTGACGTCATGCTCGGCGAGGATCGGCTGCGTACGTTGATGGCGAAGGCACGCAACCCGGAGTCGCTCGCCCACGAAATCGACAAGGCGCTCGGCACCGCGTGGGACGACGAACTCGAGCCGTACCGCTACGCCGGTGATGGCGCGCCGGCCATGCTGCTGACGCAGGTCGGCTGAGCCGCGGCGGTCGCGCGACGCAGCTCGTCGCCCTCGCACGATCCACCCAAGAAGCCCACTGCACCGCCGATGAACATGGCGATTGAACATGGCGAATGAACATGGCAACGGCGCCGGACCGCAGGGTGACCTGGGCCGGCGCCGTCCTTGCCGTTGACGCGTCGCTATAGCGGGATGTTCCCGTGCGCGCCGCGAGCGGCTGGAGCCGCCGCGATCGCTTCGGCAATCCGCTTCCGCGTCTCCTTCGGCTCGATGACCTCATCGACGACGCCGATCTCGAGTGCGCGGTTCACGCCACCGGCGACCCGGGCCTGGTCCTCGACGAGGTGCGCGCGCAGCGCCTCGCGCTCGTCCGGCTTGGCCGCGGCGAGCTTCTTGCGGTACAGGATGTTGACCGCGGCGCTCGCGCCCATCACCGCGATCTCCGCGTTCGGCCAGGCGTAGACCGCGGTCGCGCCGAGCGCCTTGGAGTTCATCGCGATGTACGCGCCACCGTACGACTTCCGCGTCACGAGCGTGACCCGTGGCACGACAGCTTCGGCGAAGGCGTGCAACAGCTTGGCGCCGCGGCGTACGACGCCGTCCCATTCCTGGCCGACACCGGGCAGGTAGCCGGGGACGTCGACGAGCACGATCAGCGGTACGCCGAGCGCGTCACACATCCGTACGAAGCGGGCGGCCTTCTCGGCGCTGGTCGAGTCCAGGCAGCCACCCAGGCGAAGCGGGTTGTTGGCGATCACGCCGACCGTACGGCCACCGAACCGCCCGAGCGTCGTGACGATGTTCGGCGCCCACTTCGCGTGCAGCTCGACCGGTCCACCGAGGCCGGTGTCCTCGGCCGCGTCATCGAGCAGCGCCTTCACCACCGGCTTCACGTCGTAGGCCCGGTTCGTCTCGGCCGGCAGCAGCGCACCGAGGTCGACGTCCTCGGCGAGGTCGGACACCGAGAGCCGGCCCTGATGGCCGAGCAGCGACGCGATCTCGCGCGCTCGTGCCAGCGCCGATGCGTCGTCCTTCGTCGTCACATGTACGACGCCGGACCGGCGACCGTGCGGCTCGGGACCGCCGAGGCGCTCCATGTCCACGTTCTCGCCGGTGACGCTGCGGACCACCTCGGGACCGGTGACGAAGATGCGTCCGTCGCCGCCCATGATCACGATATCGGTCAGCGCCGGCCCGTACGCCGCGCCACCGGCGGCCGGGCCGAGCACGACCGAGATCTGCGGCACCCGACCCGAGGCCCGCACCATCGCCGCGAACACGATCCCGACGCCGTCGAGGGCCAGCACGCCCTCCGGCAGCCGGGCGCCGCCGGAGTGCCACAGACCCAGCACCGGTATGCGTTCGCGCACGGCCATGTCGATCGCGTCGACGATGTGGCGGCAACCCTCGATGCCCATGGCGCCGCCCATCTTGGTGCCGTCCGTGGCGTACGCGATCGCCGGCGTACCGTCGATCTCGCCCTTCGCGCACAGCACGCCCGAGCTGTCGCGCTGCATCGTCAGACGCAGCGTTCCCCGGTCGAACAGGTTGCGCAGGCGAAGCTCGGGGTCGCGATAGTCGGTCGTGTCGTCGGCGGTCGGGGTGGGCGTCTGCGGTGGTGGTCACGGCGATCCCTCCGGGGATGGTCAGGCGTGCGTGAAGATCAGGGCGGCGTTGTGACCGCCGAAGCCGAACGAGTTGTTCAGCGCGGCGGGCATCTCCATGTGACGCGCCTTGTGCGCGGCGACATCGAGCAGGCCGTCCTCGGGGTCGTCGAGGTTGATCGTTGGCGGCACGACGCTGTGGTAGATCGCCAGGATCGTGGCGATCGACTCCAGCGCGCCGGCCGCGCCGAGCAGGTGGCCGTGCATTGACTTCGTCGACGGTCAACACCATGTGATCGCCCAGCACGGCGCGCAGACCGATGATCTCGGCCATGTCGCCGGTCGGCGTCGAGGTGGCGTGCGCGTTGACGTGGACGATGTCGGTCTTGGCCAGCCCGGAGTCGCGCAGCGCCAGCTTGATCGCTCGGGCGCCGCCGGCACCCTCGCGGGTCGGGCTGCACGATGTCGTAGCCGTCCGAGGTCATCCCGGCGCCGGCCAGCCTGGCGTAGACGTGGGCGCCACGGGCGGCGGCGTGGTCGGCTCGTTCGAGCACGATCACACCGGCGCCCTCACCCAGCACGAAGCCGTCGCGGGCCTTGTCCCATGGCCGCGACGCCCGTTCCGGGTCGTCGTTGCGGGTCGACATGGCACGCATCGAGGCGAACCCGGCGATCGGCAGCGGCTGGATGACCGCCTCGGTGCCGCCGGCCACCACGATGTCGGCGCGTCCGGATCGGATGATGTCCAGCGCCCAGGCGATCGCCTCCGCGCCGGTCGCGCACGCGCTGGCCGGCGAGTGCACGCCGGCCTTCGCGCCGAGTTCCAGACCGACCCAGGCGGCCGGCCCGTTCGGCATCAGCATGGGCACGGTGTGCGGGCTGACCCGCCGGGGTCCGGACTGCTCCAGGATGTCGTCCTGGCTGAGCAGGGTCTGAGCCCCGCCGATGCCGCTGCCGACAACGACGGCGAGCCGCTCCGGATCGATTCCGGCCGCGACCGCCGCGCTGGCATCCGCGGTAGCGGGAGCCAGGCCGGCGTCCTTCCAAGCCTGATGCGCCGCGATCAGCGCGACCGCTTCGGAGCGGTCGAGCCGGCGCAACTTGACCCGGTCGATCACTTCGGACGGCTCGACGGCGAGTTGCGCCGCGATCCGTACGGGGAGCTGGGCGGCCCACTCCTGGGTCAGCGGCGTGACCCCGGAGCGACCGGCCAGCATGGCGTCCCAGGTCGACGCGACGTCCCCGCCGAGCGGGGTCGTCGCGCCGAGCCCGGTAACGACGACGTCCGTTGTCACTGTGTTACGCCTGCGCCTTCTCGATGAACGACACGGCGTCGCCGACGGTCTTCAGGTTCTGCACCTCGTCGTCGGGGATCTTGACGCCGAACTTCTCCTCGGCCGCGACGACGACCTCGACCATCGACAGCGAGTCGACGTCCAGGTCGTCGGTGAACGACTTCTCCTCGGCGACGTCGCTCGGGTTGACTCCGGCGACCTCTTCGAGGATCTCGGCGAGGCCTTCGGTGATCTCGGCACGACTGCTCATGGGTGGGGTTCCTTCCAGTATCGATACCTGTCATGCCACGTGCGTGGCGGCAAACTTCTTCGACCAACCTAGTCGATCATGTGTGTTGCGGTCGGTGCTACGGGCTGTGGTGGTACAGGCTCTGCTGCTACGGGCAGCGGACGACCTGGCCGGCGTAGGTGAGGCCGCCGCCGAAGCCGAACAGCAGGATCGCGCCGCCGGACGGGATCTCGCGCCGCTCGAGCAACTTCGACAGCGCGAGCGGGATGCTCGCCGCCGACGTGTTGCCCGACTCGACGATGTCGCGTGCGACGACGGCGTTCTCGACGCCGAGCTTGCGGGCGAGTGGATCGATGATCCGCAGGTTCGCCTGGTGGGGCACGAACGCGGCGAGCTCGCTCGGTTCGACGCCGGCCTTCTGGCACACCTCCCGCGCGAGCGGCGGCAACGCGTACGTGGCCCAGCGGAACACCGATTGGCCGGCCTGCTTGATGTACGGGCGCCAGCCCTCGATCTGGATCACTTCGTTCAACTCCGGCGCCGAGCCCCACACCACCGGGCTGATGCCGGCCGGCTCGTCCTCGGCGCACGCCGTGACGATCGCGGCACCGGCGCCGTCGCCGAACAGGACCGCCGTGGACCGGTCGGTCCAGTCGGTCACGTCGGAGAGCTTCTCCGCGCCGATCACGATGACGTTGCGCGCCGCGCCGGCCCGGATGGCGTGGTCGGCACTGGCCAGCGCGTAGGAGAAGCCGGAGCAGGCGGTGTTGATGTCGTACGCGCCCGGAGCGCTGATGCCGAGCTTGGCCGCGACGCGGGTCGCGACGTTCGGGCACCGGTCCACCGACGAGCAGGTGGCCACGACGACGAGGTCGATGTCGGCGGCGGTGAGACCGGAATTTGCCAATGCCTTACCGGCCGCCGCGGCGGCCATGTCGGCGACCGTCTCGCCGTCGGCGATGCGGCGCTCGGCGATGCCGACGCGGTCACGGATCCACGCGTCGTTTGTGTCGACCATCTTCGCGAGCTCGTCGTTGGTCAGCACCCGACTCGGCTGATAGTGCCCCATCGCCAGGATCTTGGACCCGGTCATGCTGTGCCTCTCCCTGTGGGCAACTTCCCGGTGAGGCAATGTTGCGAGACGTGGTCGATCGTGATGTCACTGATGACCGCCGATGCGGGCGAGTGGGTGGCCGGGCGCGACCGGGTCGTCGTGGTGGGCGAGCCATTCGGTGAGGACGCCCGAAGCGTGGGCGATCACGTCGACGGGACCCTGTCGGGTCGTGACGTGGCCGATGACCGTACCGGCGGTGATCTCCGCACCCTCGGCGAGGTCAGCCGGCGGGGACGAAGTTGCCACTGGCCGCGGCGACGACGACGCGGAAGTGCGGCGTCGGCTCGTGGGTCGGCGATGGCGCGTGGCGGGCGATCAGTTCGCGCGCGGCGGCGAGGTCGTCCGGCGTGTTCACGGTCACGATCTCGACGCCCTTGAGCGCTCGCTTGGCCAGGCCGGCCAGCGTACCGGCCGGCGGCAGCTCGATGATCGCGGTGACGCCGAGGTCGGCCATGGTCTGCATGCACAGATCCCAGCGGACCGGCGCGGTGACCTGCGCGACCAGTCGCCGCAGCATCGCCGCACCGCTCGGCACCGCTCGACCGTCGAGATTCGACAGCAGGATCCGATGCGGGTCGGCCGGTGCGATCCCGCCCGCCACCGCAGCCAGCGCGGCCTCGGCCGGAGCCATGTACGTCGTATGGAACGCGCCGGCCACCGACAGGGGGATGACGCGCGCCTTAGCCGGCGGCGTCGGCCGCGAACTTCTCCAGCCCGTCGACCGACCCGGCCGCGACGATCTGGCCGGCGCCGTTGCGGTTGGCCGGATAGATGCCGGCGGCTTCGATCGCGGCCAGGACCTCGTCTTCGGCTCCGCCGAGCACCGCCGACATGCTGGTCGGTTCGAGGGCGCACGCGGCTGCCATTTCGCGACCGCGCACGGCCGCGAGTGTGACCGCGGCGTCCGGCGTGAGCACGCCGGCGATACCGGCCGCGCCGAGCTCGCCGACGCTGTGGCCAGCGACCACGAGTGGCGTGCTGTCGGTCAGCGGGAGGTGCTCGGCCGCCAGCAACGCGGCCGCCACCAGCAGCGGCTGCGTCCGGGCGGTGTCCTTGATCTCATCCGCGTCCGCCGCCGTGCCGAGATGGAGTAGATCGAGGCCAGCGAGAGCGGACCACCAGCGCAGCCGAGCCTCGGTAGAGGATTCGGCGAGCCACGGGGTCAGGAAGCCGGGTTTCTGTGAACCTTGGCCAGGTGCGAGTAGGGCGAGCACACATATGACTGTCCGGCATCGGCGGCGGCCGGGTCCCTGTCGCCAGGTACGAAAGCCGTCGACCTCTTTTGTAGGGATCCTCTAATGCTTTTGGTGCATTGTGACCTGGGTCGCCGGGAATTTCGACCGCGATCTTGGCCGCTCGTGCCCGATTGCGAGGATTTCACATTGGCGTTTTCGCAGGTCGCGGTGCATCAGTCGCGCTCGGCGCCGCCGCTTGCGGCACCAAGGCGGCCGATGGCAAGCGCCACCCGGAGAGTGAACGCGTCCCGGGGCGACCAGCGGCGCGTAGCCGGTGATGTCGCCGATCCGTCGCAGCCGATAGCGGACGGTGTTCGGGTGGACGAACAGCGACCGGGCCGCGCTTTCCAGCACGCCTCCGGCGGCGAAGAACGCATCGAGCGTCTCGAGCAGCTCTCCGCCGGCCCGCGCGAGCGCAGCGAACACGTCGTGGCGCAGCGTTCGGCGGGCATCGGCATCGCCGGCCAGCGCCCGCTCCGGCAGCAGATCGCCGGCCAGGACCGGCCGCGGTGCGGCGGGCCAGGCCGGTGCGGCCCGGAATCCGGCCAGGGCGGCCCGCGCCGCCTGGCTCGCCTCGTCCAGGCTCGGCGCGGGCGCGCTGACGACCACGGGCCCGTCGCCGAACGCCGCGAGCATCTTCTCGGTCGCGGCCAGTGGGTCGGTCGCGCCGCCGAGCATGACGACGAGACGATCCCCGTGTACGCCGCCGATGACCTCGACCCCGATCCGCCGAGCGGCCCGGTAGACGTTGTGCACGATCGCGGCAACCTCGCCGCCGGGGGACCGGCCGACCGCGACCGCGACCGGTGTCGGGTCGGGCCAGCCGAGCGCGGCCGCCCGCGACGCGATGACATCCGGCTGCTCGCCGCGGACCAGGGCGTCGACCAGCAACGCTTGCAGTCGAGCGTCCCAGAGGCCGCGCGTCTCGGCCGCCCGGGCATAGACGCGCGCCGCCGCGAACGCGACCTCGCGGGAGAACCGCACCACCGCGTCCCGCAGCGCAGCCTCCTGCCCGGGCTCGGCCAGCCGCGGCACCTGCTGCTCGACCACGTCGATGGTGACCTTGATCAGCTGTACCGTGTGCTCCAGGTTGATCGACCGGGCCAGCGCGCGCGGGGCGGCATCGAAGACCTCGTCCGACACCTCTTGGGACGCCTGATCCGGGTCGAGGCTCTGCCGCCGGAGCCACTCGACCAGCGAGCGCACGCCGGCCTGAGCGACGAGCGTGACCCAGGCCCGCTGGTCGGCCGGGACCTCGCGGAACCACGGCAGCACGTCGTCCATGCGCGCCACGCTGGCGGTCGACAACGCCCCGGCCGCGCGTTCGATTCGCGCGAGCGTTCCGGCGAGCGGTCCGGTGCCGTACACACTGGAATCACGGGCCGAGGCCGCGCGTACCGGGCCGACCGGCTCCGCGTCCGGCGTTGCCGGCTCGCTCGCCGGCCTGCTGCGGGGCGCTTTGCCGCTCACCGGAAGGTCACCTCGGCCACCCACCACTGCCCGTCACGGAAGGTCAGCACCATCTCGAAAGCCTTCAGCGCCGGTCGAAGCGCCGGCACATGGGACAGCGAAATCGACGCTTCCGGGTACGGGCCGCCGGTCGAACCGGAGACCGAACCACCGGCAGACCCGACGGCGGAGGTGACTTTGGCGGTCGTCATCGCGTCGAGCGTCTTCGAGCCGAGCAGTGACTTCGCGTGAGCGAGCAGCGCCGTGCAACTGATCGGCCCGTGCCCCGCCTTGGTTGTGACGATGTTGCCGCCGATCACCCCGGCGCAGGCGACATCGCTGCGTACGCCGACGTTGTGGATGAATTGCTGGCCGGCTTGGCGTGCCCCGGCCAGCAACTGGGCCTGAGACAGCGTCGGTGTGGCGGCCGGTCCCGGCGATGCGGTCGCGGCGGGTTTCGGCGAGGCGACTCGAGCGGCGGGTGGCCTCTGCTGCGCCCAGGCGTACGCGCCGCTGCCGAGCAGGAGGGCGCTCGCGGTGGCGGCGATAGCGGCCGCGGCGGGCTTGGTGAGCATTGCGTGGCTGAAACCGGTCGGCGGCTCGTCCGCTTCGTCGTCGATGTCAGTCGCGGCGCCGTCGCCTTCTGCGTCGCCGGCCCCGGTTATCCCGCCGGGTGTTGGCGCGGAGTTGGCGGCCGTCGAAGCGCGGGCCGCGGGCTCCGCCGTAGCCCCCGTGCCCCCGGTCGGGTTGGCGGCGACGAGCGGGAGGAGCGTGGTCGGCGCGTCGGCGGGCGCGGGTGCGGGGATGCGGGAGAACATCACCGTTGCGTCCGGGGGCAGGTCGACGACCCGACCGTCGGCTGACCGGCGCCGGGTCACGGTGAGCGGGGGAGTCGCCCGCGCGACGACGGTGCTGCCGTCGTTCATCGCGTCGACGCTGTACGCAGCGAGTCGCCGTACCTCGCGGGGAATGAGCCCGCGCAGGTCCACGCGGGCCGCCGCGACCGGCTCATCGGCCGGGTCGTCGCCGGCTCGCATCCCGGCGGCGAACTCTTCCGCGGTCGGTCGCTGATCGGGATCAGCGTCGAGTGCGGCGCGGATGACCTCGACCCAACCGGGAATGCTGGCGCCGGACGGGAGGCCGGCCGCGTCGGCCCAACTGACCGGATCGCTCCACGGCAGCATGCCGGCCCGCGCGACGCAGATCGTCGCGGCCAGGCTGAACACATCGCTGGCCGGCGTACCGACAAGCCCACCGGCGGCGGCCGCGTCCCGGTGCTCCGGTGCCGTGAAGGCCCACACGCCGAGCGGCGCGTCGAGACCTGGAGCGGCGGCACCGAATCCGCCCAGCCGTGCCCGGCCCGCATCGATGAGAATCGTGGCCGGGCTGACCGCCGCATGAACAATGCCGGTGGCGTGCGCGGCGGCGAGGACATCGGCTACCCCGGTCGCGATGACCCGGACGGCGCGGTACGGCGGTGGACCGGTCAGCCGCATCCGGTCGGCGAGCGACGGTGTCACGTAGGAGGCGAAGTAGGGTCGGCCTTCCGCGGTGTGGCCGAAGCCGGCGATGAGTGCGGTCGGCGCAACCCGTCCGACGTCCGCGAGCGCCTGGGACCAGGCGAGGAACTCGCGCCGTCCGCCCGGCGCGGCGACGTCCGAGCCGACCAACAACACCGCGCGGTCGCCCTTGTCCGACAGCGCCAGGCCCGCGGTCACCAGCGCATCCTGGTCGAGCAAGGCCCGGACGCTGAGGCCGGGCACCGGCGACGTGAGCGGCGGCGGGTTGTGGGTCATGGCCGCCCACCCGCTGGCTCGGCCGGACCGGCGCCGGCCGCGGCGGCGTCGTGGTCGCGCTCGGAATCCGCTGGTACGGCCAGAGCTGGCGCTGTGATCGCGGCGTCTGATTCGCCGGCCGCCGTCGAGTCGGTCGCGTCTGAGTCGACCGCGTCCGAGTCGTTCGTGTCAGAGTCATTCGTGTCTGAGTCGACCGCTTCCGAGTCGACTTCAGTCTCGGCCGCCGATGGGGCTATGTCGGTGTTTGTGTCGTCCTCCGAGGCGGAGGTCACCGCCACAGTATCGTCGGCCGCGTCGAGCGTTCCCGTCTCGTCGCCGGTCGCCTCGACAGCGTCGCCCTCGCCGCCTTCGTCAAGACCCTTCCTCCGGGCCTCGGCGTCCTCTTGGTCGGCGTCCTCAGCTCCCGCGTCGCTAGCGGCGAGCACGGACTCGTGTGGCTGCTCGCTCGGGGGCGGATCGGCTGGTTGTTCCGTGCCACGCCCATCGTTGTCGCCACGCGCATCGCCATCGCCGGCGGCGTCGCCGGGGTTGGTCGAGTCTGCCTTGCCAGTCGCGACGTCGTGATGCTCGGCGGCGGGCTCCGTCGCTGTGGCTTCGGCCGCCGGTTCATTTGCTTCTTCGTCGTCGGCTGGCGGCTCGTCCGCCGGCGGTTTCTCGGCCGGCGGTTGTTCGGTGGGTGATAGCTCGGCGACGGCCGTGTCGGCGTTGTCGGAGTCGGCTTCGGTTGTGTCGTCCGGGTCGGTCGGGCCCGCGTTGCCGACGACAGCGTCGTCGTGCTCGACGGCGGGCTCCGTGCCCGCGGCTTCGGCCGGCGGTTCCTGGGCTTGTTGGTCCGCGGCTTGCAGCTCGTCCGCCGGCGGTTCCTCGGCTGGCGGTTCCTGGGCTTCGTCCTCGGCTGGCGACTCGTCGACCGGCGGTTCTTCGGCCGGCGGTGCCTCGGTCGGTGATTGCTCGGCGGCGCCCGTGTCGGTGTTGTCGGAGTCGGCTTCGGTCGTGTCGTCCGGGTCGGTCGAGTCTGCCTTGCCAGTCGCGACGTCGTGATGCTCGACGGCGGGCTCCGTGCCCGCGGCTTCGGCCGGCGGTTCCTGGGCTTGTTCGTCGTCGGCTTGCGGCTCGTCCGCCGGCGGTTCCTCGGCTGGCGGTTCCTGGGCTTGTTCGTCGTCGGCTTGCGGCTCGTCCGCCGGCGGTTCCTCGGCTGGCGGTTCCTGGGCTTGTTCGTCGTCGGCTTGCGGCTCGTCCGCCGGCGGTTCCTCGGCTTGCGGTGCCTCGGCCGGCGGTGCCTCGGTCGGTGATTGCTCGGCGGCCGTGTCGGTATCGGTATCGGCATCGGTCGGGTCTGCCTCGGGCGTCACAGCTCCGGCGCTGGGAGCGACGGACGCGCTATCCACGGTGGCTCGGCCCAGCATCACGTACGGGCGGCCGAGCCCCGGCTCGATGACGTCGTCCGTGGGTGCCCGGGGTGCCGGCGCGACGACGACCGCCCGGTCGTCATCGAGGGTGACCTTGGCCGTGCCAACCACGGACGTGCCTGCCTCGGCGGACGCGGCCGTACCGGCGGACGCGACGACGTGCGCCGTGCCGACCGCGATCTCGGCCGGCGTGTCAACGGGCGGGTCGATGGGCGGGCCGGCGGCCGGGTCGACGCGCGCATCCGCCGCGGCCCGCGGCGCCGGCGGGCGGGCGTCGCTGCGAGGACGGTCTGGCTCTCCGGAGCTACTGCGTGGTTGGTCCGAACTCCCCTGATTGGCGTGGGGAGTCCCGAACAGAGAGCCACTCGACTGGCCGCCGGTCGGCGTCGAATTGACGGGCGACGACCCGGCCGGCGAATCCGTGTGACCCGAACCGGACTGACCCGGACCGGATATCGGTGGGCCGCCGCGTCCAGGCATCGGCGCGGCGGTTCCGGTGACATGGGCCGTGGATGCCGACGCCGGACCGGCGCCGGGCATCGAACCCGTCGGCTGGCTCGGTGGCTTCACTCGTGCCGTACCCGTGGCTTTAGCTGGTGGAGCCTCCGCACGCGCGGCCGGAACGGCGTGACGCAGCGCGGCGCCGCTGGTGGCCAGCGCAGCGCCGCCGACTTCGGTTCCACCACGGGCCCGATTCGCCACGGTCTCGAGCCGGGCCAGTGCCGCCGGCATCGCTCGACGGCGATCCAGCCGCCGGCTGCGGCGGGCCGCCAGGGCTAGCGTCACCAACACCGCCGCGGCGGCCACGGCGGCGAGCCCGAGCGCGATCTTGCTTTGCGCCATGATCTTGGAAAGGCTTGTCGACGGCGCAGAGGTGGCGACGGTTGGCGGCGCTGCCTGCCCGGATGCCGGCGACGTCGGGAACGTGACGCCGGCGGCCTCCAGAGCGCTCGCCATCGAGACCGGCGCGAAGAACCACGCCGCTTTCCGCGAACCGATCGCGGCCCGATGCGCCCGCGGGCCGCCGGCGACCAATGGGTACAGGTCGTAGACGGCGGTCTTGGTCGTGCCGGTCGTCATGGTCACGGTGTAATCCGGGCCCAGAGTCGTTGGCCCCGACGGCATCACGTTTCCGGTGGCGGACTTCATCCACACGACCTGGGTCTGGATCTGCGCGTAGAGCGTCGGCTCTTCGGTGGACCTGATCACGATGGGCGGGCTCACGTCGGGACCGGTGATGGTGATCGTCAACATCGGCGGCTTGGTCGCCTTCGGACTCGGTTTCGCTGGCGCTTGCGCGCTCGCGGCCAGGGCAAATGAGAGCGCCCCGAACACTGCGGCCGCGAAGATGGCCACAACGGTGCGCGCGATCGTGCCCAAGGCTCGCGGCGTCACAAACAACTCCTCGCGGTGGCCGGCGGTGTGCGCCGTCGACTCTCGGCCGGCGGACGAGCACCTGGTCAGGCGCGCCACCGGTGACAGGAATTCAACACCAATCCACCCCGTGATGAGGGGACGGTCTGCTTCACGCCGTGTCGGCCGCGCGCCGCACACGCTCCAGGGTACGGTCTCGACCCAACAGTTCAATGGACTCAAAGAGGGGCAATCCGACGGTACGGCCGGTGACCGCCACGCGTACCGGCGCCTGTGCCTTGCCGAGTTTGAGACCGCGCTCGGCGCCGATGACCTCGACCGTTGTCTTCAACGCCTCGGCGGTCCACTCGGCGAGCGCACCGAACCCCTTGTGTACGGCCCACAGGAGTTCGGTCGCGCCGTCGCGCATCGTCTTCGTCCAGGACGCCTCGTCGGTGCGTGGCTGGGCGAGAAAGAGGAAATCCACATAGTCCACGATTTCCGATAAAACGCTGATTCGAGTCTGCGCCAGCGGCGCGGCGGCGGCGAACACGACCGGGTCGAAGTCGCCCGGCGCCCACGGCGGTGGCGCGATGGTCGCGGTGCCGGTCAACCACGGCTGACAGGCGTCGACGAAATCCTCGGGCGCGAGCGCGCGGATGTAATCGCCGTTGAATGCGCGGAGCTTCTTCTCGTCGAAGAACGCCGAGGACGGGTTCACGTCCTCGATGCGGAACTCCTCCTCGATGACCGACCACGGCACGATCTCGCGGTCGCCGGACGGCGCCCAACCCAGCAGCATCAGATAGTTGCGCATGGCGTCGGCGAGGTAGCCCTCGTCCCGGTACATCTCCAGAGCGACCTTGTCGCGCCGCTTGGACAGCTTCTGCCGCTTCTCGTTCACCACGACCGGCACGTGCGCCCAGACCGGCGGCTCGTGCCCGAGCGCCTCCCACAGCAGCTGCTGCTTCGGCGTGTTCGACAGGTGCTCCTCGGCGCGGAAAACGTGGGTGATGCCCATCGTCATGTCGTCGACGACGTTGGCCAGCAGGAAGACCGGCGAGCCGTCGGAGCGGGCGATCACAAAGTCCTCGATCTTGGCGTTGTCGAAGGTCGGCTCGCCACGGATCAGGTCGACCACGCGCGTGCGACCCTCGTCCGGCGTACGGAACCGCAGCGCACGACCCTCGCCCGGGCCGAGACCGCGGTCGCGGCAAAACCCGTCGTAGCCGGTGTACTTGTTGCCCGTACGGGCTTCGATCTGCTCGCGGGTGCAGTCGCAGTAGTAGGCGCGGCCGGCAGCGTACAGATCGGCCGCGGCCGCCTTCTGTTTGTCGGCGAACGCCGACTGGAAGTACGGGCCCTCGTAGTCGCCCCGCTTGATGCCGATCCAGTCGAGCGCGGACAGGATGCCTTCGGTCCACTCCGGGCGGTTCCGGGCCGCGTCGGTGTCCTCGATGCGCAGCACGAAGGCGCCGTTGTGTTGCTTGGCATAGATCCAGTTCTGCAGCGCCGAACGGGCACCGCCGACGTGGAATATACCGGTCGGAGATGGGGCAAATCTAACGCGAACCGTCACGTGATCAGACTAAGGGTTCGCCCTGGCAACCGATCCATGGGGTTTCAGCGTCTAGATACCGTGAGTACCCTTCACTCGACCCACCGGCCCGGGCAAGCGAGGACCTAGATGACCATCCGATCGCGCACGTCGTCGCGACGCATAACCGCAGCTCTGATAGCTGGCGGTGCGCTGTTCCTCGCCGGTTGTACGGCATCGTCCGGCGCGCATTTCCGGGACTCCGGCGACGGCGGCGGAACGAACGCGGGCGTCGCGGTCACGACCGATCCGTCGAGCGCTCCGGGCGCACTCACCGTGACCCCGGCGGCGAACAGCAAGAACGTCGCGCCGAACGCGTCGGTCAAGGTCGCGGCGACCGCCGGTGCCACTGTGACGTCGGTCACCGTCACCGCCGGGTCGTCGACGATCAAGGGAACGCTCGACCGCCGATGGCAAGACATGGACCTCGACCAGCGCGCTGAAGTTCGACACGAAATACACCGTCACCGTCAGCGGCAAGAACCTGGCCAACGGACAGTCGCAGACCACGTCATCGTTCACCACGGTGAAGCCGACGAAGACGGTATCGCCGCACCTGATCGCGAATGCGCTCCAGGCGCTCGACAGCGGGGCGACGTACGGCGTCGGTGAACCGATCATGGTGCACTTCGCGCATGCCATCCCGACGAGCGCAGCGCGCGGCGATCGTCGATGCGCTGACCGTGACGTCGACGCCGCAGGTCGACGGGCGGTGGCACTGGATCAACTCGCAGCAGGTCGACTACCGCGGCGAGGACTACTGGCCGGCCGGTGCCACGGTCACCGTCAGCGCGAAGCTGTACGGCGTCAGCCTCGGCAACGGCGTGTACGGCGGGGCGAACGCGCACGCCACCATCCACATCGGCGACAAGCACTACGCGGTCGCCGACAACAAGACGCACATGATGAAGGTCTACATCAACGACAAGCTCGTGAAGACCGTGCCGGTGAGCATGGGCATGGGCGGCTCGACCCGTGGCGCGCAGGGCCAGCTCATCAACTACTGGACGCGCAGCGGACCGCACGTCGTGATCGTGAAGTCCCCGACCGTCACGATGTCATCGGCGTCGTACGGCATCACCGACCCGAAGTCGCCGTTCTTCTACGCACCGGAGACGGTGCACGACGCCGTCCGGATCTCGTACAGCGGCGAGTTCGTCCACCTGCGGACGTGGACGGTCGGTGACATCGGCAAGCGGAACACGTCGCACGGCTGCGTCAACGTCGGTGCCGCGTACGCGTCGTACATGTACAACCTGCTCGTACGGGCGACATCGTGGACGTGGTCAACACGCCGGTGAAGGTCAGCTTCGACAACACGGTGGCCGACTGGGCCGTCCCGTGGTCGCAGTGGAAGTAACGCTCGTCGACCGGTTACTGACCGCGGTCGCCGCGGTGTTGGCCGCCAGGGCGGCGCTGCGTCTGCCCCGTACCGGCCAAAAGGCCGTCAGCACAAAGGCACTGCCCGCCGCCACCAAAGCGGGAGAATGGGGCGGGCAGTGAGGGCGTTGCGGCCGGAACCGTCAGCTCTCGCCGCCGGTCTCGCCGACGGGCGCGGCCGACACATCGTCGATCGCGTACTTTGACCGCGGCGTCGGCCGGCGCCGAGGCCGGCACCTCGCCGCGGCGGGCGAGCAGTCGCAGCGTCGCGACCACGATCGACTCGGCGTCGATGTGGAAGTGCCGGCGCAGCGCGTGCCGTGTGTCCGACATGCCGAAGCCGTCCGTGCCAAGGCTCGTGTAGTCAGTCGGCACCCACCGCGAGATCAGGTCCGGAACCGCCCGCATGTAGTCCGACACCGCGACCACCGGGCCGCTGGTGCCGGCCAGCGCCGACGTCACGTACGGGACCTTCGGCTCGTCGGCCGGGTGCAGGAGGTTGTGCTCCTCGCACTCGACCGCGTCCCGCCGCAGCTCGGTCCACGACGTCGCCGACCACACGTCGGCCGCCACCCCCCAGTCGTTCGCGAGCAGCTGCTGGGCCTTGAGCGCCCAGGGCAGCCCGACACCGGACGCGAGCAGCTGGGCCGTCGGGCGCGTCGCCCTCGGCGCCGTGCCGGTCGACGGTCGGCGCCGGTGCGTAGCGGTAGAGCCCCTTGAGCAGCCCCGGTACGTCGACGCCGCCCGCCGGCTCGGCCGGCTGCACCATCGGCTCGTTGTAGAGCGTCAGGTAGTAGAAGACGTTCTCCGGATCGTCGCCGTACATGCGGCGCAGGCCGTCCTCGACGATGTACGCGGTCTCGAACGCGTACGCCGGGTCGTAGGCGACCACGGCCGGGTTCGTGGCCGCGATCAGGTGCGATTGACCGTCCTCGTGCTGGAGTCCTTCGCCGTTCAGCGTGGTACGACCGGCCGTGGCCCCGAGCAGGAAGCCGCGGGCCATCTGGTCGGCCGCGGCCCACAGCCCGTCGGCGGTGCGCTGGAACCCGAACATCGAGTAGAAGATGTAGAGCGGGATCATCGGTTCGCCGTGGGTGGCGTAGGACGAGCCGGCGGCGGTGAACGACGCGACCGAACCGACCTCGTTGATGCCCTCGTGCAGGATCTGGCCGTTCGTCGCCTCCTTGTAGGACAGGAACAGGTCGAGGTCGACCGGCGTGTAGTTCTGCCCGTGCGGCGAGTAGATCTTCGCGGTCGGGAACAGCGAGTCCATGCCGAACGTGCGGGCCTCGTCCGGGATGATCGGCACCCAGCGCGCTTGCCGAACTCCTTGTCCCGCATCAGGTCCTTGAGCAGCCGTACGAACGCCATCGTCGTGGCGATCTTCTGCTTGCCGGAGCCCCTCTTGACGTCCTCGTACGCCTCGGCCTCCGGCAGGTCGAGCTTGCGTCGGCGTGTTGCCGCCGCGCCGGCATGTACCCGCCGAGGGCCTGGCGGCGCTCCTGCATGTACGCCATCTCGTCGGAGTCATTCGCCCGGGTGGTAATACGGCGGCAGGTACGGGTCGGCCTCCAGCGCCGAATCCGGGATGTCGAGGTAGAGCCGGTCGCGGAAGCCCTTGAGGTCGTCCAGCGTCAGCTTCTTCATCTGGTGGGTGGCGTTGCGGCCCTCGAAGTGCGAGCCGAGCGTCCAGCCCTTGACCGTCTTGGCGAGGATCACCGTCGGCTGGCCGGTGTGGTTCATCGCCGCCTGGTAGGCCGCGTAGAGCTTGCGGTAGTCGTGGCCGCCGCGCTTGAGATTCCAGATCTGCTCGTCGGTGTAGTTCTCGACCATCTTGCGGGTGCGCGGGTCTCGGCCGAAGAAGTTCTCCCGGACGTACGCGCCGTCGTTCGCCTTGTAGGTCTGGTAGTCGCCGTCGTTGGTGACGTTCATCAGGTTGACCAGCGCACCGTCGGTGTCGGCGGCGAGCAGCGGGTCCCACTCGCGGCCCCAGATCACCTTGATGACGTTCCAGCCGGCGCCGCGGAAGAACGCCTCCAGTTCCTGGATGACCTTGCCGTTGCCGCGGACCGGGCCGTCCAGCCGCTGGAGGTTGCAGTTGATCACGAACGTGAGGTTGTCGAGTTCTTCGCGCGCGGCGAGCGCCGATCGCGCCCAGCGTCTCCGGCTCGTCCATCTCGCCGTCGCCGAGGAACGACCACACGTGCTGCTGGGAGGTGTCCTTGATGCCGCGGTGGTGCAGGTAGCGGTTGAAGCGCGCCTGGTAGATCGCGTTCAACCCGCCCAGCCCCATGGAGACGGTCGGGAACTCCCAGAAGTCCGGCATCAGCCGCGGGTGCGGGTAGGACGGCAGCCCGCCGTTCGGGGTGCGACAGCTCCTGGCGGAATCCGTCGAGCTGGTGCTCGGTCAGCCGGCCTTCGAGGAAGGCCCGGGCGTACATGCCGGGGGAGGCGTGGCCCTGGTAGAAGATCTGGTCGCCGCCGCCGGGGTGATTCCGGCCCCGGAAGAAGTGGTTGAAGCCGACCTCGTAGAGCGACGCGGAGCTGGCGTAGGTGGAGATGTGGCCGCCGACGCCGATGCCGGGCCGCTGCGCGCGGTGCACGAGCATCGCCGCGTTCCACCGGATGTAGGCCCGGATGCGCCGCTCGACGTGCTCGTCGCCCGGGAACCAGGGCTCGGACTCCGGCGCGATCGTGTTGATGTAGTCCGTCGTGGTCAGCGGAGGCACGCCGACCTGCCGCTCACGCGCGCGCTCGAGCAGGCGCAGCATGACGTAGCGGGCGCGCTTGGCCCCGCGCTCGTCGATCACGCCGTCGAGCGACTCGACCCACTCGGTGGTCTCCTCGGGGTCGATGTCGGGTAGCTGGCTCGGCAGGCCATCGCTGATCACCGGCCGTTTGCGCTCGGAAGTGGCCACAGTTAATCCTCGTGGGTTAAGTGAGCACCGGTGCGGGTGGTGCGGCGCTCGTCAGGTGTCGCGTTGCCCTCTA
Source organism: uncultured Actinomycetota bacterium (assembly GCA_963818495.1). GTDB lineage: Bacteria > Actinomycetota > Actinomycetes > Mycobacteriales > Micromonosporaceae > DASQPR01. Next base: position 264,567 of record CAWFSH010000008.1, on the reverse strand, counting down.
TCCTGCCCTCCCGGCACGCCAGCGTCACGCTCGTGGGCCGTCACAGCGACGCACGACACCTAATCAGTCGGCAATCGGCGCCGATTCCGTCGGCAGTCGGCGCCGGCGAGAGGGCTCAGTTGTCCGCCGTGACCGGCTCAGCGGCCGACCGGTCGGGAGCATCGCCGATCTCGCCGGGGTCCACGGTATCCGTCGGCTCCGCGCCCGCGAGGGGATCGGCGAGGATGCGCCCGAAGGCAAGCTCGGCCGCGCCGATGAGCGGCGCGTCGTCGCCGAGTTCGGGGGTACGGAGCCGCAGATGCTCGCGGCACGCGGGCAGGGCATTGCGGTTGACGCGACTGCGCACCTGTGCCGCCGCGGCGAGGTAGATCTCCCGGAGAGTGCCGCCGAACAGCACGGTCTCCGGGTTGAAGATGTTGACGAGGTTGGCCACGCCGAAGCCGAGCCATTCGCCGACCTGCCGTACGGCGGCCTGGGCGAGCGCGTCGCCACGGGATGCCTCGTCGACGACGGTCAGGATGCCTTCGCGTCCGGTGCCGCTCCGGTCGGCCGCTCGCAGCAGCGCGTGCTCGCCGATCTCGGTCTCCCAGCAGCCGCGCGATCCGCAGCTGCAGGCCAGGCCGTTCGGGTTGACGACGATGTGGCCGACCTCGCCGCCATATCCGCCGTGACCAGCGACCGGCCGGCCGCCGGCGATGATGCCGCCACCGATGCCGACGTCGCCGTGCAGATAGATCAGGTTGTCCGAGTCGGCCGCCGCACCACGCGTGTGCTCCGCCAGCGCGGCCAGGTCGGCCACGTTGCCGATGGCGATGCTCGAACCCTCGGCGACGATGCCGTCGAGCGCGGCACCGAGCGGTTCGTCGACCCAGCCGATATGCGGTCCAAGGCGTACGACGCCGTCCTCCCGACGGACCATCGCGCTAACCGACACACCGCTGCCGACACACACCGCATCCGGGGGGAGTGGCCCGCTGCATCTGCTGGACGAACTCGGCCAACGGCGCCACGGCGTCGGCCGGCGACACGTCGCCTCGACCACGTACGGTTTCCCGCCGGTCGAGGACCTTCCCGCCGAGCCCGACGCGGGCCGCGGTGAGCCGATCGACACCGATCGCGAACGCGTACACGTAGACCCGAGTCGACTCGGGCCGGACAACCAGCGAAGGTCGTCCGGCCCGGCCGTGGTCGCTCGGTAGCCCCTCCCGTACCAGGCCGGCGGCGACCAGATCGGTGGTCAGCGCGCCGATCGTCGATCGGTTGAGACCCAGTTCCGTGGTGAGTTCCGCCCGGGACAGCGCGCCACGCACGTGAACCAGCCGCAACAGAGCACCGAGGTTCTGTCGACGGATTTCCTCCTGGCTCGGGCCTGCGCGCATGAACTTGGGACTTCCTTGAGTGTCGGGGGGTGGACACGGACAGGTGTTACCTACCCGCGGCAGCCGCCCGTCGTCGGGATACCGCGTCCACGCCGGCCGCGATCAGCAGCACGATGCCGGTCACGATGTACTTGCGGCTCGCGTCGAAGCCGATGAGCCCCATCCCGTTGTCGATGACCGCGATCAGTGCGCCGCCGATGATGGCGTCGAGGACGCGGCCCTTGCCGCCGAACAGGCTCGTGCCGCCGATGACGGCCGCGCCGACCGCGTAGAGCAGCGTGTTGCTGCCACCGAGGTTGGAGTCGACGCCAGACTGGCGGGACGCCGCCACGATGCCGGCGATCGCGGCGAGGGTCGAGCAGAACACGAACGCCGAGATGCGCAGCCGGTCGACTCGGATACCGGCGCGTCGCGCCGCCTCGGCGTTGCCACCGATCGCGTACATGTGCCGGCCGTAGGCGGTGCGCGACAGGATAAACGTCAGGATCACCAGCAGAATCAGGATGATCGGCACGATGATCGGCACGCCCTTGAGCGAGATGACGAGCGGGTTCGGGCTGCGCTCGGAGTTCAACGCGTAGGTAGCCAAGCCGCCGATCACGGCGAGGACCAGCACCCGCGCCGCCGTCACGGTCCATGGCTCGGGAACGAGGCCGCGCCGACGACGGCCGACCGACGCGCATCACCCGCAGACCGGCATAAACCACGACGCAGACAGCGTACAGCGCCCAGCCCAGCCATGTCGGGCATGCTGTTGTTGTTGATCGCGAGGATCGTGCTGTTGTGGATCGTGATGGCCGTTCCGCCGGAGAGGAACACCAACTGGACACCCTGCAGGCCGAGGAACGCCGCCAGGGTGACGATGAACGACGGGATGCCAAGCTTCGCGACGAGCGTCGCCGAGGAACAGCCCGACGACGAGACCCACTCCGATCGCCGGCGAGGACTGACCAGTACCACGGCCAGCCGTGCTGGGTGAGCAACACCGCCATGACGGTGGCGCAGACGCCACTGGTGAAGCCGGCCGAGAGGTCGATCTCGCCCAGCAGCAAGACGAAGACCAGGCCCATCGCGATGATGGTGACCTGCGCGCCCTGTTGGAACAGGTTGGCGAAGTTGCGGTCGGTGAAGAAGCTGCTGTTCGCGATGCCGAAGATGATGCAGGCGACGACGAGGCCGGCGACGGCCGGCAGCGCACCGACGTCGCCGCCGCGCACCTTCGCGAAGTATTCGCGGACGTAGCCGCCGAGGTTGTTCTCCGCGACCGGCGCCGGCGTCGTCGCGATGGGCTGTTCTTCCACCGTGGTCATGCCTGCGCTCCGTTCACGTCGATCACGCCACCGTTGGTGGCGGCCGCCCCGGCCGTGGCCGGCCGTCAGCCCGAGCTCGCCGCTGCGACCGGCGGTGATCAATTCAACAACCTGGGAGAACGTCACATCGCTCGCCTTGACCTGCGCGGCCATCTGCCCGAGGTAGAGCGTCGCGATGCTGTCGGCCACCGCGAACACGTCGTTCATGTTGTGCGAGATCAGCACGACGGCTAGGCCGTTGTCGGCGAGTTGCCGGACGAGTTCGAGCACCTGGGCGGTCTGTGCGACGCCGAGCGCGGCGGTCGGTTCGTCGAGGATGACGAGCTTTCCGTTCCACAACACGGCCTTGGCGATCGCGACGGTCTGGCGCTGGCCGCCGGACAGGCTCGACACGAGCTGGCGCATCGACTTGACGGTGCGAACGGACAGGCCCTCGAGCGTGTCCGCCGCCATCTGCTCCATCGTCGGCTCGTCGAGGACGCCGTGCGAGACCTTCTCCCGGCCGAGGAACATGTTCTGCACGATGTCGAGGTTGTCGCACAGCGCGAGGTCCTGATAGACGATCTCGATGCCGAGCTCGGACGCGTCACGGGGGGTATGGATCGTGACCGGTTTGCCGTCGAAGCGGTACTGGCCGGAGTCGGCGGTGTAGATGCCGCCGACGCACTTGATCAGCGTGGACTTGCCGGCGCCGTTGTCGCCGACGAGTGCGGTGACCTCGCCAGCGTTGGCGGAGAAGTCCACATCACGGAGGACTTGGACGGCGCCGAAGCTCTTGTTCACTCCGCGTACGTCCAGTAGGGGTGTCGTTGCCACGCTCAAAGCTCCTCATCGCCGCCGGTGCAACGGGTAGGACTGCCGAACTCGATCGTTGCCATTGCGCTGGCGGCGTTGTCAGCCATAAGCATGCTGCCTTGCGGCTGGCGCTACGCGTCGGCAGTGATCGTGCCGGCGGCTCCCGGTGCGACGTTAGCCGCACCGGGAGCCGATTGGTGATCGGTCGCTCGGCGGTTGTTTGCCGCCTAGTCGATCTCCGTTACTGCACGCCCGCAGCGGTGCACTTGGCAACGTACGCGCCGGTGCAGAGCGCGGCCTTGGTCGTGCCGCCGGCGGCCACGACATCGTTGATGTTCTTGATGGTGATCAGTTCCGGCGCGAGCAGCACCGACGGCACGTTCGCCTTGGTCGTCGGGTCAACCGTCACGTCGGTCGCGTTGGTCGGCGTCTGTCCCTTGGCGAGTGCGATCGCGAGCTGCGAGGCGGCGTCCGCCTCCTTCTTGGTGTCCTTGAACACGGTCATGCACTGGTCGCCGTCCATGATGTGCTGCAGACCCTGGACGGTGGCGTCCTGGCCGGTCACCGGCAGCTTCAGCTTGTTCTTCTGCAGGATGGAGATGACCGAGTTCGCCATACCGTCGTTTGCCACGAGCACGCCCTTGATCTGCGGGTGCGACGTCAGCATCTGCTCGAAGATCGTGCCGGCCTGCGTGTTGTCCCAGTTCGGAACGGACTGGTTCGGGCCCTTGACGTACGTCCCGTTGGCGTACAGCGGGTCGAGGACCGAGTTGTAGCCCTGCGCGAACTGCGTCGCGTTGTTGTCCGTCGGCGCGCCGTTGAGCTCGGCGACCATCGGCTTCGTCGCCTTCGCAGCGGTGAGGCAGTCCTGCAGGCCCTGGCCCTGGAGCTTGCCGACCGCGGCGTTATTGAACGACACGTAGTACTTGGCGCCGCCGCCGGCGGTCAGACGGTCGTAGTCGATGACCGGCACGCCCTGCTGCTTCGCCTTGTTGATCACGGCGGTGCCGCTCGCGCTGTCCAGGCTGTCGATGATCAGCACGTTGACGCCCTGCGTCAGCATGCTGTCGGCGATGGTCTGGAACGTCGACGGGTCGCCCTGGGCGTTCTGGATGGTGGCCTTGACGCCGGCCGCCTTGAACGCCGCGGTGAGGTTCGGCGTGTCCTGCGTCTCGTAGCGGGCCGAGGACTTGGTGTCGGGCAGGATCACACCGACGATAGGGCTGCTTGGCGCTGGTCGTGCTGCCGCCGCCGCAGCCCGAATTGTTGGACGAGCTACCACAAGCGGCGATGCCACTCAGTGCTACCGCACCGATGGCGGCAACAGCGAGTATCCCCTTGCGCATGGCATGGGTCCTTTCCTGGTTGGAAGCCGGCCGGTCCGGTGGATCCGGCCGAGGTGCGGGTGGGTGTTTGCGACTGGCGCGTTCAATGAGATAGAGGTGGCGGAACAGTTTGTTGTGTCCGGCAACGTATTACGGACAAACATCGCCCGACAAGAGGTGTTCGCGCCAAGTTTGTTGACGCCAGTAACAATTCCGTAACGCGAACCACATCGACATGATAAGCCTCAATTACTTTCCGTACGGCTGACGATTACCTTGCGTTGCGCGTTTGTGAGTCATACTCGCATGACCTGGGCACAGGTGTACACCAGATCCGGCCGTACCTGGAGAAAAGCCACCAAACTCGGCGATTGATGGCGGCCGATCATTCAATGCTTCCGCGCTGCCGGATATGTTGCCAAGCACAACAAGGCGCGCCCGCGGGCGCTGGCGGCTGGCTGAGGCGTCCGTGGCCCGTCGAAATTCGTGTGAGAGTGTCTCCGGCATGACATTCGACGTAGCGACGATGCTGACGATACCGGTGTTCCGTGGGATGGATGTCGATTCGGACGGGCGCGTCCTCGCCGGGACGGACGAGTCCGGATCGATGCAGATCATCGAAATCTCACCCGATGGCGACATCACGGCGTTGACCGCTCTTCCGGGCGCATGTGGCGGTCGCTACCTGCCCGGCGCCCGCGCGATCCTGGTCAGCCACGACGACGGCGGCAACGAGCGCGCGCAGATCTCGCGCCTGTCCCTCGACGCCACGGTCCGTCGCGGACGCGCCGGCCGGGCTCGCCGACCTCGAACCTGTGGTGCGGGACCCTCGCTTCATCCACACGATCGCCGACGTGACCGCCGAACGCTTGTGTTACCTGACGAACCGGCGCAACAGCGTCGACTTCGATGTGATCATCCGCGATCTCGCCACGGGGACCGAGACGGTCGTGTTCGACGAGGGCGGTGCCGTCCGGTGACGCCTCGATGTCACCGGACGGCCAGTCGGTCGCCGTCATGTTGAGCAGCCGCCCGGCCAACTCCGACCAGATTCTGTTGGTCGATCTGACCAAACCGGCCGGGGTGGGCCGCGTCTGGGCGATCACCGGCGCCGACGAGCACTCCCAGTACGGCGAGATGCACTTCACACCGACCGGCGACGCCCTACTCGTGACGACCGACCGCGACCGCGACCTCACCGGCCTAGCGCGGTACGACCTGGCCAGTGGCGCCTGGTCTTGGCTGGTCACCGACGAGGCGCACGACGTGGCGGGCTGGCTTGCACCGGACGGCTCCGGCCTCATCGTGGTGACGAACGTCGACGGCGAATCGCGCGTCGCGCTGCACGACGCGTCCGGCGCCCACCGTCGCGATGTCGCGCTGCCCACCGTCGGCTGCGTCGAGGGTCACCCGCTGCCGGCGCCGCACTGGTCGCCGGATGGCCGTACGGTCGCGCTGTCGTTTTCCGGGGTGATCGTGCCGGGCGACGTTCTGCGTCTCGACGTGGCGAGCGGCGAGGTGACCGCGCTGACCCGGTCCGCGGCCCCGATCTCCGGTTTCGGCCTCGCCGAGCCGCGCAGCATCCGGATCCCGACGCCGGACGGCGAGCAGATCCCATGCTTCGTCTATCCGGCGGCCGGGACGACCGACGGTCTGGCCGGATCATCGGTGCTGAACATCCACGGTGGGCCCGAGGGCCAGTCCAAGCGGATCTTCAACCCGATCATCAGCGGGCTCTCCCTAGCCGGCCACACGGTGCTCGTGCCGAACGTGCGCGGCTCGGCCGGCTACGGAAAGCGCTGGTATTCGCTCGACGACGTACGCCTGCGGCTCAACTCGGTCGCCGACCTGGCCGCGATCCACGCGTACCTGCCCGAGCTTGGTCTTGACCCGTCGCGCTCGGCGTTGTGGGGCGGCTCGTACGGCGGTTACATGGTGCTCGCCGGCCTCGCGTTCCAGCCGGAGTTGTGGGCGGCCGGCGTCGACATCGTCGGCATGTCCTCGCTGGTCACATTCCTGGAGAACACGTCGCCCTACCGGCGCGCGACCCGCGAGCGCGAGTACGGCAGCCTCGAGCATGACCGCGACTTCCTCACCCAGGCGTCACCGCTGACCCGCATCGACGACATGCGCGCGCCGTTGTTCGTGATCCACGGCGCCAATGACCCGCGCGTACCCGTGGGTGAGGCCAAGCAGTTGCACGCCGCACTCACCGCCAAGGGCATACCGTGCGAGCTGCGCATCTACGGCGACGAGGGGCATGGGCTGGCGAAGCGCACCAACCGGCTCGACGCGTATCCGGCCGCGTTCGAATTCCTCGCGGAGCATCTGGCGGCGGTCCCAGCGCTCTGATCGACGATGGCCGCGCCTGCTTCGCGTTTGCGGCGTCGTCCACATCGGCCCCCGGCGGTGCGCGCGTTCGGTGCCGGCTGTCGGTCGGCCGTCTGGTCGCCGCGCACCTGGTCGGGCTGGTGCGTCGCCCGCATCGGCCCGGGTCGATGGCTGTCCGCGTCGACTGCGTCACTCAACGCAAAACAATTCAGGGATACGGCTGGCCGACGGCCCGCGAAGTGCGCGATGCTGTTTCGGTGACGACGCCTGGGGACCTGGACGAGCGGTTCCGGGGAGCGGTCGCGGAGTTCACCGGACCGGCCGCCGGATCGTGGCCGGCCGCCGAGCATGAATCGATCGGCCACGACGCTGCCGGGGCAGACGGCCCCGCCACGGCCGTTCGTGATCTCAGCGAGCCGCTGCACGCCAGCGCGCGACTGACCTGCGGCGAGGCGCTGACCCTGTTCGAGGCGCAGATTGCGAGCCGCCATCTTGATCTCGCCGCCCGATGGCTGCGCAGCTTCAACGAGGGCTACTACACGATCGGCTCGTCCGGCCACGAGGGCAACGCGGCGGTAGCCAGCGCGTTGCGGTCCACCGATCCTGCCTTACTGCATTACCGGTCCGGTGCGTTCTATCTCGTACGGGCCGCGCAGATCGGGTCGTGACCCGGCCGAGGCGCTCCGGGATGTGCTGCGCGGGCTTGTCGCCTCGGCCCGTGAACCGATCGCCGGCGGGCGCCACAAGGTCTTCGGCCACGCCGACCTCGCCGTCATCCCGACGACGTCGACGATCGCCTCGCATCTGCCCCGAGCGCTCGGGCTCGGCTTCGCCATCTCGCGCCGGGCGGCCGAGGCGAACGCGCCGCAGTACGGCGACGTGGCCGAGACCGAGTGGGCGTCGGGTGGATGGCCGGCCGATGCCGTCGCCGTCTGCTCGTTCGGCGACGCGTCGGTGAACCAGGCCGCCGCGACCGTCCGCGCTTGAACGCCGCCGGTTGGGCGCACATACCGCGGGATCGACCTGCCCGTGCTGTTCGTGTGCGAGGACAACGGGCTGGGCGTGAGCGTACGGTCGCCGGACGGTTGGGTCGCCGACGTTCTGCGCTCCCGGCCGGGCCTGCATTACCTGGCCGCCGACGGGTGCGACCTGGTCGAAACGTACGAGGCGGCGACCACGGCGGCCGGCTGGGTGCGGGAGAATCGGCGGCCGGCCGTGCTGCACCTGGCGACCGTACGGCTGATGGGCCACGCAGGCGCCGACGCCGAGGTGGCCTACCGGACCAGTGCCGAGATCGCCAAGGACGCCCAGCGCGATCCGTTGGTACGCAGCGCCCAGCTGCTGATCGAAGCGGGCGTGGTGGACGCGGCCGGTGTACTGGCTCGGTATGACGAGATCGGCTGGCAGGTCCGCACGCTCGCGGAGGAGGTCATCGGCGAGCCGAAGCTCGCGAGCGCGGCCGAAGTCATCGCGCCGCTGGCGCCGCGGCGTTCGGCCCGAGTCGGCCGAGACGATCGAGGCCGCCGCCGGCACGGCAACGAGTGCCGCCGAGGCGCGCGTCACGCGCGTTCGGCGGCCGCCTGCCCGAGCAAGCCGGGCCACTCACGCTCGCGCAGGCGATCAACGCAACGCTCACCGACGCGCTGTTGGCTTGGCCGCAGGCGATCCTGTTCGGTGAGGACGTCGCGGCGAAGGGCGGCGTGTACGGAGTCACGAAGGGTCTGCGCGACCGGTTCGGCGACGATCGCGTCTTCGACACGCTGCTCGACGAGACCTCGATCCTCGGGCTCGCGCTCGGCGCCGGTCTGGCCGGTGCGCTGCCTATCCCGGAGATCCAGTACCTGGCGTATCTGCATACCGCCGAGGACCAGTTGCGCGGCGAAGCGGCGACGATGCAGTACTTCTCCTTGGGCGCGTACCGCAATCCGATGGTGGTCCGAGTCGCCGGGCTGGCGTATCAGCAGGGCTTCGGCGGCCATTTCCACAACGACAACGCGGTCGGCGTGCTGCGGGACGTACCCGGCCTGGTGGTCGCCTGTCCCAGCTCGCCCGGACGACGCCGCGGCCCTGCTGCGCACCTGCCTCGCCGCGGCGATCACGGACGGCAGCGTCTGTGCGTACCTCGAACCGATCGCGCTCTACCACACGCGTGACCTGCTCTCCGACGGTGACCGAGGCTGGCTGGCGAACTACCCGGCGCCGACCGACTGGGCGGCGGCGCACGTGCCGATCGGCCGGGCCCGGGTCGACGTGATCGGCTCCGGCGAGGACCTGACGATCATCACGTTCGGCAACGGAGTCCGGATGTCGCTGCGGGCGGCCGATGCGCTGGCCAGTGAGGGGATCGGCAGCCGGGTGGTCGATCTGCGCTGGCTTGCACCGCTGCCGGTCGCCGACATCATCGAGCGAGGCCGCCGCGACCGGCCGGGTGCTGATCGCGGACGAGACGCGCCGGTCCGGCGGGGTGGGCGAGGGCGTGCTGTCGGCGCTCGTGGACGCGGGTTTCGTCGGGCGTCGCGCGACGTGTGGCCAGCATCGACACGTTCGTCCCTCTTGGTCCGGCCGCCCAGCACGTGCTGATCTCCTCGGAGACGATCATCGAGGGTGCTCGTGGGCTGCTCGGGACGGTGAGACGTACCGTTCTCTTTTAGGCTCGGTTACGGTGCGCCACTTGCGCACCGGACGGCAACTGTGTGGACTACCCGCTACGGCGTCGCAACGGCGCTCGCAACCGAAGAGGAGGCATCAGACAGTGAGCGCGACCGCTGGTCAGGCCGCCGACGGCGTACGCAGCCTGGCGGACCGGTTCGGCATCGAGCCGGGGATGGTCGTTATGGAGATGGGCTACGACGACGATGTCGACGAAGATCTCCGCGACGCCCTGATCGACCGCTGTCGGGGAGCTGGTCGACGAGGACACCGACGAGGTCGTCGACGCGGTGCTGCTGTGGTGGCGCGACGGAGACGGCGACCTGGTCGACATGCTCGTCGACGCGCTCGGCCCACTGGCCGACAACGGTGTCGTCTGGCTGCTGACGCCGAAGGCGGGCCGCGACGGCCACGTCGAGCCGAGCGACATCACCGAGTCGGCGCCGACCGCCGGGCCTTGCCCAGACGTCGACGATCAGCGCCGGCGTCGACTGGAGCGCCGCCCGACTGGTGGCGCCGAAGGCGGCGCGCGGGAAGCGCTGAGTCCTCCTTTCCCGTTACGTCGGCCGCGAGTCGCGGTCGCGGTGGCTGTTGCGTGCCTCGCCGCGCTAGCGCTGCGTTTGCTCGGTGCGTTCCTGCCCGGCGTGGGCCGTTCGTCCTGGCCGTGGCATGCTGGCACTGAATCGTCACCCCTGCGTTAGATGGAGCACTCGATGCCGATCGCGGTGGGCGCTGTCGCGCCCGATTTCACGCTCAAGGACGAGAACAATCAGGACGTCACGCTGTCAGACTTCCGGGGTCAGAAGAACGTCCTGCTCGTCTTCTATCCGTTCGCGTTCAGTGGCGTCTGCCACGGCGAGCTGTGCGAGGTCCGGGACAACATCGGCGACTTCGTCAACGACGATGCCGAGCTGCTGGCGATCAGCGTCGACGCGCCGTACGCGCACAAGGCATGGGCGACCCAGCAGGGCTATCAGTTCCGGCAGCTGTCCGACTTCTGGCCGCACGGCGAGGTCGCGCGGCATACGGCGTGTTCAACGAGGATCGCGGGTTCTCGCTTCGCGGCACGTTCCTGATCGACCGGGAGGGCATCGTACGGTTCGCCGAGATGAACCAGCCCGGCGAAGCCCGCGACCAGAACGGCTGGCGCAAGGCGCTCGCGGCGGTCTAGGCCCGCCGCTCGTGGCGGTCTCGGCCCGCCGACCTGTCGCGGTTTAGGCCCGCCGGCCTGTCGCGGTCTCGGCCCGCCGACCTGTCGCGGTCTAGGCCCGCCGGCCTGTCGCGGTCTGGGCCCGCCGGCCTGTCGCGGCATTCTGCTTTCACGACTCGACATTGGTACGGTTGCGGGACGCCGCGACGGGTCTGATGGTGGATGCGAGCGGCACCCATACCGAGTTTGGCGGCTCGATGCCGGGCCGCCGACCCCGGGCGCGTAGCTCAGTGGGAGAGCACCCGCCTTACAAGCGGGGGGTCGCTGGTTCGAAACCAGCCGTGCCCACCAGTCCTGAATGAACAGGCCGGGAGTCTGTCGGCAAGCTCGAGAGATCCTTGAGCGCGAGCTAGGCACGCCGCTGTTGACCTACAGCATGCGCCAGGTCGCGATGGTCAGCGCCGGAGCTGAGCTACTAGCCCGATCGAAGGTCATCCTCGATGAAGTCGCCGCGGCAGACGCCGCAAGGCGCCCCGTCGCCCTATGCGAGGCGGCCACCCTGCGGGGCATCGGCCGCCCGATGCACCAGTGCCCGCCCAATACCTGATCAGCCAATTCACGGCCAAAGTACCGCAGGTGGCCGTGGACCTACAGCGGATGCGAACCGGGCTGGCCGATGCCTCAAGGGAGAGGCCCACCAGGTATTCCGGTGTTCGACGGCGTTGCCGGCCGATCCGGCATAGTCTCTGCCTGTCTCCTCGCCAATACCGCCCGGTAAGAGAAAAGTGCTGGTTCCACAGGAGCGACGATGCTAAACGAGGACAGCGCACTCCGTGAGGGTTATGCCGAGATCGGCGATGTTCGATTGCATTACGTCGAGGCTGGCGATGGGCCGTTGATCGTTCTGCTGCACGGCTTCCCCGAGTTCTGGTACGGCTGGCGGCTGCAGATCGAACCGCTCGCCGCGGCGGGATTCCACGTCGTCGCACCCGACATGCGCGGCTACAACCTGTCATCGCGGCCGGACGCCGTCGCGGCCTACGACATCGACCTGCTGGCCGTCTGACATTCGCGGTCTCATTCACGAACGCGGTGCCGAGTCCGCGCTGCTGGTCGGGCATGACTGGGGCGGAAGCGTCGCCTGGGCCACCGCGATGAAACACCCCGAGGTCGTGGACCGGCTGGCCATCCTCAACGCGGCCCATCCCCGCAAGCTCTCGCAGGGACTGCACCACCCAGACCAGCTCCGCAAATCCTGGTACTTCTTCTTCTTTGATCTGCCGGAGGTGCCCGAAAGCATCGTGCACGCCGACCGCTGGCATTTCTTCCGGCACTTCCTGCGCGACGCTCGCCCGGCCTATACACCGGAGGAAATCGACCGCTATGTCGAGGCGTGGTCGCAGCCAGGCGCCGCGACCGGGATGATCAACTATTACCGGTCCTCGGTGCGGACCTCGCCCAAGCGCGCCGAAGCAGCACTTCGGCCCATCCAGGCGCCCACACTGGTCATCTGGGGGCAAGACGATCGCTACCTCGGCGAAGAACTAGCCGAGCCCGACCACGACGATGTGCCCAACCTCGATCGCGTCGAGCGCCTGCCCGACGCGTCACATTGGGTGCATCACGATGAGGCTGAACGAGTCACCCAACTGCTCATCAAGTTTTTCGCCCCCGCCCTCCCAGCCAAGAATCGCTGAACGTTGGCAACTATTTCCTCATCGCCACGGCCTCGTCGAGCTACGGAACGCCTGAGTGACGAACTGAGTGACAACCGAGGTGCCGCGACCTACCCCGGCCACTTGCGCCCGCGACCGGATCGCCAAACGCTACGTACGTGACCTCCGTACTCGCGTACATTGCCGCCATCGCCGTGGGGCTGTGGGGCGTCGCGCACGTGGCGCCCACCCGCCAGGTTCTGGCCGGCTTCGCTCCGATCACGCGCGACAATCGTCGAGTCCTGCTTCAGGAGTGGCTGGCCGAAGCGATCACGATGTGGGGCATCTCGACTCAGATCATTGTGATCACCGCGGTCGGGAGTGGGGCACCGGCGACCGTGTGGCTGTATCGGGTAACCGCTGGCCTGCTGCTCGCGCTCGCGGTACTCACCGGTCTTACCGGTGCCCGGACTCCAGTTGTCTGGTTCAAGATCTGTCCAGTACTGCTGACGGTGTCGGCAGCCCTACTCCTCACGGCGAGCGCCGTCTGACCCGGCCCAGCCGTGTATCGCTGATCCAAAGCAGACCTCGGCTAACGAGGCCGCCAACAAGACGCGACGAAATGGCCAGGACCCGGGTGGATGGTGAGGACCGACCTGCCGGATTCCGTACCTCCGAGCTGGGACTACATGGGATACGGTGGTTGACGGAGACTCCATTTGACCACCTCATAATCCAGAGGTCGCAAGTTCAAATCCTGTCCCCGCTACCGCTGCGAAGACCCCCGAACCGGCGGGCCTACCAGGTCCATTTCTGGAGCGCGTTGCCGTTACACGTCGCGATAAGAATCGCCGCGTTGCTGGCCGACGATGCCGGGGCGAGACATAGTGTGGTCTTCCCGATTGGCCGTATCGTGCCGTCGGAACGGAATTGCCAGGTCTGCGCGATCGTGTTGTTGCACGTGTAGGTCCAGACCTTCTGGCCTTGCACGAAATTTCTCGACGGCACGTCGGCGCAGTTGCCGAGGACTCGGATCGTGTTGTCGTTGGGCAGCCGCGTCAGCGCCTGAGCCTTGGTGTTGTTGCAGGTGTGCGCCTGCAGGTATGTGCGGATCGCGGTCGCAGCCGACGGCACGTCTATGCACCGACCGGTGCTGTTCTTGACCGGGCTCATCAGCGGATTCGGGCCCTTGGCGACCTGAACTATCTTCGCGATCGACGGGATGCCGGTGGCGTCGACGATGAAGAGCATGTAGTAGCCAGGGGGTGCCACCCCGCCGTTCGGCGGGCCGGTGACCGTCAACGTCGTGCCGGAAGCCGAGAATTTCAACGGGACGTAACGCTGGCCTTGATCCACGCCATGGGTCACGTCGCCGAGACCGACCAGCGCGACTTTCCTGATGTTCGCCGCCTGAGCGGAGGTGATGGTGAAGTTGGCATTAATGCCGACGCCCGCCGGTGCCGTGGAGATGACCGGTCGCGCCGCGAGCTGACCGCTGCCGTCTTTCTTGTAGAGGTATGGCGGGGTGAAGTATTCGATGTTCTTCTCGAGATACCCGACAGTCATGCAGATCGCGCAGACTCCGCCGCCGCCGGTCATGACTCGCCCGTCCGGCAGCAGCACGGCCGTCGAATGGTATTGCCGGATGCGGCTCGCGCTTGCGAGCACCGTCCAGTGACCGGTCGCGGGATCCCAGCGTTCCGCAGCCGTCGCGGCATGGTTTAAGTCAACGAGGTCCGAGGTCGCCGCACTGGTCATGCCGCCGGTCGCCAGCACCGAACCGTCGGCGAGTAGGGTCGCGTTGAGTTGCCGCCGCCCGGTCGACAAGGATCCGGTCGACGTGACGGACGGAATCAGCCCGGTACTACTGTTCACGACGACGGCGGTTCGGGTGGGGACGTTCCCGATACCCCCCTCGGTGATGTTGCCGCCGCCAACGACGACGGACTTGCCGATGTCGTATGTGGAGTAGCTGCCGTAGTCCCGGGAAATCCCGTCGCGCGTGCCGGTTGCCGTGATTACGCCGTCTCCCGCGGTGTTGATGGTGTACCCGGTGGCGTACGGGCCGAACAGCCCGAGTTGGGTGTCCGGACGCGAGCCCATAAAGGGATAGAGCCGCGCGCTGTATTTCGTGAAGCCGGAGAGCGGGCGAAGGGCGCCGTTCGTCTGGTACACCTCGGCGGTCGCGGGGCCTCCGCCGACGATGACCTCCTCGCCGTTTGCCGTTTCCGCCACCGAGGGATACCAGCGCGCGGCGGCCATGTCATTGCCGCGGGTCCACGTTTCGGTCCGCCAGTCGAAGACGTAGGTCCGGACCGTGCCCTCAAGCTGGGCGTTGGCGTTGCCGCCCGCGACCAGGATGTTGCCGTTTCCGAGATGCGCGAAACCCGCGCAGAAGATGTTGGAGCCCTGCAGGTCGACCCGCGTATACGTGTCATCGGCGGGATTCCAGACCATCGCACGCGTGAAGTTGTGATCCGGATACGTCTCGGCCGCATTGTCGCCGACCGAATCCCAGATCAGCACCTTGCCGTTCGGCAGCACCGCCTGGTAGACGGGAACGACGGGCGTATCGACGACCGGGCTCCACGATCCCGACTGTCCCGGGTCGCCAACCGCGGTCGCCTTGGTACGCGCCATTCCGGGGCGCACTCCGGTCTCGCGCTGGATCCGGGCCGCGTTCCCGGCGGTTCGCTCCTCGATGACCCGCATCGGCGTTCCCACGAGGTCTTCTGCCATGTGCTCGCGACCGTCGTCATGCCCGTCGACATGCTCCGGAGCGAGCTCGTGGACATTCTTGCCCGCCTCCGCCTGACCGGCACCGCCGGCAGCCGCGGCCGAGTCGACAACAGAAGTGCCGAACAGGAACAACGCGCACATCAGTCCGGAAGCGATGAGGCTGCGACGCGTACGCATCCAATGAGTCCCTTCGCCGAAGTCGCGCAGCGATTGCTGTCGACTGCGTATCGGGACCGGCTTCGAGCCGGACCCGGCTGGCAACACTTGATCCGTCGGAACTTCCGCTCCCGCATTCACAGGAAGCGCCCACGCCCATGCGCGTCGCGCCAATAACGTTCATGGCTCGGCGAGAGATTTGGGCATATTCAGATATGGGCCAGTGCGGATTCGTCTTTAGGCTGTTTGTCTTATGTGGCCGGTATCGCCACCTTAGCCGTCACTAAGTCGCTATTCAATGTCTCGCGGCGGCACGCTACGGTCGATCGGCACCGCCATCCGGGTTAGCAGTGGTGACCGAATGGCTGGCGGCAGCGGCATCGATGCCCGCTCGTAGTTGAACGAGGTCCGCTTCGGTACCGACACGTGACCGTCGCCGGCAGTTTGTTCGACCAGGGCGCCATGCGGACGCTGCCTGTCGCGCGCTGCCGCGACCCGTACCGCGTAATCGATGGACGGGGGAACGCCGCAAGACGAAGAGCACCGTCATCTACGGCTCGTAGCAGGGCTACGACGGCTGGTTTGCCGGCGAGCAGGCGAAGCTCAGGGACAAGTCCGATGTCACCTACAACTGACGCGGCCCCAATGACTTAGCGGCCCAGCTTGTAGCTCACTTGGTATAGCGCCGTCTCGGCAGGTCGGAGGTACCCCGTTTCGATCGCGGACAGGTCCACTCACCACGGCTCATGAATTCTCCGACGGCCATGCCGGGGGGTCCGCGCCGTAGGGCACCAGACGGTCGGTGGTGGGCAGGGTCAGGTTGCTAAACGTGACCGGCGGCGCTAGCAAAGTCACGGCGCCGTACGTGGTGTCGATCGAGACCGTCTCAGCCGGGTAGGTATCGGTTTCGGGCACAGCGCTCTGGGCCGCGACGTCGAGCGGTCCGAGTCCCTGGACCCACATGACGCTGCGGGTCAGCGACAGCTTCACCTGGTACGAACCGCCTTCGGTGGCGCGCCGGAGCAGGGCCGCCATCATCCCGGCCGCCGCGCAATACCCGGTGATCAGATCGGCCACGTAAAAGACTGGGGAGAACTTCGGCGGGCCGCCCTGGCCTTCTTCCAGCGCGAACCCGGACGTCACCTGCCCGTTCTGGTCGAATCCGGGCCGGTGCGTCCATGGGCCGGAGTGCCCGTACGCGTTGGCCGACATGTAAACAATGCCGCGTTCGCTGGCGGCGGCCAGCACTTCGGGCTGCAGGCCAAAACGCTCGATCACTGTCGGGCGGTAGGTGCAGGCGAATACGTCGGCCGTGGCGGCCAGCTGCCGCATGGTCGCCATGTCGTTTTCGTACCGCAGGTCGAGGTAGGCGTCGTACTTGCCGGCGTCGACGCCAAGGTGCTGGGCGAGCGTGTCGGCGAACCACGGCGAGCTGATGTGTAGCACCTGGGCGCCGTACTCTGCGAGCGTTCGGGCGCTGCGCGGGCCGGCGAGCACATGCGTGAAGTCGAGCACCCGAACGCCGTCCAGCGGCGAGTCTGCGTGATCCTTGAAGGGAACCGGGTCGCCGTCGGCGATCTTGACGATCTCGATCTGCGGTACCGCCGCGAGCG
This sequence comes from uncultured Actinomycetota bacterium, assembly GCA_963818495.1. GTDB lineage: Bacteria > Actinomycetota > Actinomycetes > Mycobacteriales > Micromonosporaceae > DASQPR01. Next base: position 247,465 of record CAWFSH010000008.1, on the reverse strand, counting down.
CCTGTCCCTGAGGATGGGCGAGCCAGTCCTCGCGGGTCCTTGCCCGGCAGGCCGGGAGGCCGGCGTCCGACAGCGCTTGCACCAGATCCTCCGCGTCCCACTTGGCGACCTCGCGGACGAAAGACTGCTTCTGGTTACCGCAGTCGAAGAAGTTGAGGTAGCCGTTGAGCAGCTTCCGGTACGGCGGCCCGGCTTCGAGCATGACGTAATGGCCGTCGCGGGAAAGGAAGACACCGTTGACCTGGACGAATTCGGCTCCGACGTTGCTGGAGTAGCCGGCCTGCTCGACGAAATGGGTCGGGTGCAGGTGATGCAGCCCGTGGATGATGTCCATGGAAATGTCGGTACGTGCGCCGCCGCGGGCTTCCCATATCGCCGCGCCCGCGGCCGCGATCAGCAGGTGCGCGGTGCAGGACGCCTCTGCGAGGCGGTGCGGTGAGCGGATGACAGGGTCCGACCCGGAGATCGTCGCCTCCCCGGTGAACCGCCCGGCCAGTCCCACCTGCTCCATGAGGTCTGCCAGAGGCTTCAGCTCGCCGCGCCGAAGACTGCGCGCATCCTGTAGTTTCATGACCGAACCCCCTTCACCCGCTCGCCATCATCCGCTACCAGCGGCGGATGAGGCGGTGGATCAGCCATCAATGCCGAGTCAGCGATGACGCCGTATCCGTACGCGCTGGTGCCCCGGCCCGTACGAAACCCAACGCGGTCCGCGCCTGAGTCGACTTAGGAACCCGTGACCAGCGCTTTGCAAAGAGTGGGCAATGAGACGCGCCAACGACGTGCGTCCGCCTTACCAGGCTGATATGTACCGGTGAAGACCAGAGTTAACGGTCACGCCGCGTGGTCGATGATCTGGTTGACGTAGCGACGTAGGCTGCCGTCTCGAATGGATTCCAATGCGTCTGCGGGCACCAAGGGCGCGAATACCGACGCGTTCGTTTGCACGATCTCCATGGTGCCGCGCGCGAGGCGGCAGGCTGCGGCGTGCACCTCGCTCGCGCCGACAGGATCGACCAGTGCGAGGCAGGTGAGCATGTCGTCGCGGTACCCCGACGGCACGACTTCGAAGTCCAAGAGGATACGCAGCGCCTCGCGGCGACTTGTCGCCGGTGGATGCGCGTTGAGCGGCTGCAGCATCGACACGATGGAGCGCGCGAGATCCTGGGCGGCCAGGCGAAGGCCGACATCGTCGCCGGCACGGTACGCGTTGGTGACCTTGCCGAGCTCGCCCTCGAAGTGGTCGACCTCGGGCGGGCCGGGCGGATGAACCATCTGCGGGCGATCCAGTCGCTGCCGCCAGTCGTCGTCGGCGACCCAGCACAGGCGCATCGGGTCGGCGGCTGCGAGATAGAACGCCCAATCCTGCGGTTCGTGCTCGGTCGCCAACCAGGCGTCGACATCGCGAACCCACGCCGAAATGCGTACGAGCCGGTCCCCGTTGACGTCGAACCACGCCGGCCATTCGTCTCGCGGGCCATTCGCGACGACGACGTCGAAGTCGACGTCGCTGTCCGGGCCGGCATCGCCGCGCAGCTGACTTCCGCCGACGAAGATGGCCACCGCGTCGGGTACCTCGTCGCGCAGCCGTACCGTCCAGCGGTCGACGAGTTCATCAGCGAACACGCCGTTCACCATGGCACAGCCGGTCGGCCGGCGCGACACTGCCGCGAGTCGACACTGGGCGTCACCGGTCGAGGAATGGTTGCCGATCAAGCTTCGGGTCGGCCGCGCTTCTGCAGTCGGGGCACTGCCGTGCTCGTCGACATCCATTTCCGACATCAACAGCCGGACCCAATGGCAGTACGGCAAGGACGACGCTTCCGGGATTCGGGAGTCGCGAACGTCCCGCCGCTTGCCTGATGAGCGTCACAGAATTGGTCGCTTGTTCGAAACCAGCCGTGCCCACCTAGATCATCTTGCATGCTTGTTCACGGCAACCAGCCGCCGGCGTCGGCGATCGGGACGTCGGCGACAGACGGCTCAGCCCCGCCCGCACAAGGCACGGCCTGACCGCGAAAAGGAGAGTGACAAATGGACCACGACACTGAGACCCGCGCACGGATCGAGGAGCATTGGGCAGCGTCCGAGCGCGGGGACGCAGGCGCCGAGCATGAGATCTACGCCGCCGACGCGGTCCTCGACTACCCGCAATCCGGCGAGCGCTTCCACGGCCGCGCAAAGATCCAGGCGCAACGCGGCGGCCATCCAGCAGACCGGCACTTTGCGGTCCGCCGGATCAGCGGCCGAGGAAGTCTGTGGATCAGCGAATGCGTGATCACCTACGACGGCGAGCCCACCCATTCGGTAAGCATCATGGAATTCGCTCGGGGCTTCGTCGCGCACGAGACGCAGTACTTCGCCGACCCGTTCCCTGCTGCGCCCTCGCGGGCATCGCTGACAGAACCGATCCCCGGTACGTCATCCGGCTGACCGCGACCGCCTCCATGAAATGCTTCGCGCACGACTCCTCGCGCATCCGGACCACGCTCATCTCCGTATCGGCAAACGAAGCGTGATCAACCGCGGAGTCGAAACTTCCCCGAATGAAGTCAATTCAGCCATCGGGCTAGATCGCCTGGCTTCGCCTGGATCGCTGTCGGGACAGTGGATGGCCGGAGCCCACGGCCGGGGAGGGAGCCCGGAAGTGCGGTAATCGTCACCAGCATCGGCCCGCATGTGGTGCTGCCGACCGGCGCGGCAGGCCAGCGTCGCAAGGCATGGCGCAATGAAACCGGTCATGAGGCGTCGTTCCCTGTATCTCCGGTTTAATGGATAATCATCCAGTATCGTCCGATCCGTGGGGCACCTCAGCGAGCAACGGGCCCGACCGGCGGCCGCCGGCATCGACACTGGCAAGCACAACGTCCTCGGAGTCATGGTCGACGGCGTCGACTATGACGCGGTTATCGCGCGCGTCCTAGCGGCCGCCGCGCGAACGCCAGCCGCTCAGCCTGACTGCCCTGGCAGTACACGGCGTGATGACGGGCGTCCGTGACCCGCAGCACCGGGCCCGGCTGAATGCGTTCGACATCGTGGCGCCGGATGGTCAACCCGTGCGCTGGGCCCTGAATATCCTCTATAGAGCCGGGCTGTCCGACTGGGTGAGCGGACCAGAACTGACTGCGCGAGTGCTCAGCCGCATGTCCGACGAGGGCCTTGCCGTATACATATACGGATCGACTCCCGAGATCGTCGAGAGCCTTTCGGTATCGCTGGGCGCTGCCTTTCCGGCGCTACGCGTGGTGGGCGCCGAGCCGTCGAAGTTTCGGGACTCCACATCGGGCGAGTTGTCCGCGATAGCCAACCGGATCAACGGCTCCGGTGCCCGGCTGCTCCTCGTCGGACTCGGCTGTCCACGCCAGGAGATCTTCGCGCACGCGATGCGGTCGCTGCTGGATCTGCCGGTCATGGCAGTTGGGGCTGCGTTCGACTACCACGCGGGACGGCTGCGTCCGGCACCGCAATGGATGCAGCGGTACGGTCTGGCCTGGCTGTTTCGGCTGATCCGCGAACCGAGGCGGCTCTGGCGGCGTTACCTCGTGTTCAACGTGGAGTATCTTGTCCGCCTGGCCGCCCAGAGACTGGGGCTCTGGCGGCCGGAGGTGGCCGCGCCGATGTACCAGGCCTCGGGCCGCATCCCGGTCTGAGCCGGTTCTGCCTTCCTCCGGAAAGTTGCTCGCTTTCGTGGCATCCTGATCGTGCCGGTACCCATTTTTCGCACTTTGTAGCGATATGAGACCAACATATGTGCGGCATTGCAGGGATGGTTGACGGAAGTGGCCAGCAGGCGGATCGAGACCGCCTGCTGGCCATGTGTCGCACGCTGCGCCACCGTGGACCAGACGACGAGGGAATGTATCTGCGCGGCGCCGCGGGGCTCGTCATGCGTCGCCTGGCGGTCGTCGACGTGGCCGGCGGGCACCAGCCCGTCCGCAATGAGGCGGGCACCGTTCACGCCGTCGTCAACGGCGAGATCTACAACCATCGCGAACTCCGCCGGGACCTCCAGCGATGTGGGCACCGCTTCGCATCCGGAAGCGACTGCGAGGTCGTGCCACACCTGTACGAAGAGTACGGCGAGGGCTTCGCTACCCGCCTCGAAGGCATGTTCGCGATCGCGTTGTGGGACGAGGAGCGACGGCAGCTCGTGCTCGTCCGCGACCGGGCGGGCATCAAACCCCTGTACTACACGGTCCGGTCCGGGCGGTTGATCTTCGGCTCCGAGATCCGCGCCATCCTCGCCGCCGGCGACTCGACAACGATCGATCCGCAGGCGTTGACGTCGTATCTGTCGCTGATGTACATACCGGGTCCACGCACCATCTACGCGGAGATCCACAAGCTCGAAGCGGGCCGAACGCTGCTGTGGCGGGATGGCAAGTACAAGGTCCGCCGGTACTGGGACCTGGCCGACGTGACCCGATTGGGGCGGGTGTCCGCGTCGACGGCAAAGCAGACGGTCCGGGATCTCCTTGCCGAGAGCGTTGAGCAGCACCTGATGGCGGACGTACCCGTCGGTTTCTTTCTGAGCGGCGGGATCGACTCCAGCTCGGTCGTGGCCACCGCCCGGCGGCTGCATCCAAGCGCGGACCTCAAGACGTTCACGGTCGGCTTCACCGACCGCTCCTACGACGAACGGGCCGAGGCCGCTTTAGTCGCGCAGCATCTGGACACGGATCACACGGAGCTGCTCGTCGAGCCTTGCGCCGACGATGTCGTCGACCGGATCGTGCCGACGTTCGACGAGCCGTTCGCGGACCCATCCATGATCGCGACGTACTACCTCTGCGAACTGGCCCGCACTCGCGTCACCGTCGCGTTGAGCGGCGACGGCGGCGACGAGCTATTCGCCGGCTACCTCTCCTACCAGGCAGACAAGATCGCCCGCTACTACCGGCTCCTGCCGAGGGGACTCACCGCCGAAATCGCGCCGGCGATGCTCCGATTCCTGCCGGCGTCGCACCATCGGGCCAGCTTCGACTTCAAGGCCCGCCGCTTCGTGGCGGGCGCACTTGAGGACCCGGCTCGCAGCCATTACCTGTGGCGGGTGGTTCTCCGCGAGGAACACAAGGCGCGGCTGCTGCACCCGGACATCTATGCCGGGCTGGTGGACAGTTTCGACACGCACGAGCGGCACGAGATCGCCGGACGGGACTTCGACGATCTCACGCGACGGCAGTACACGGACGCCAATGTGTACCTTGCCGAGGACGTGCTGACGAAGGTCGACCGGCTGAGCATGGCCCATTCGCTGGAGGCACGGGTACCACTGCTTTCCACCTCCTTGATGGAGTACGCGTTCGCGCTACCGGGCTCGGTGAAGATGCCGCGGCTCCAGCCGAAGCGCCTGCTACGCGCCGCGATGCGGGGCTCGCTACCAGCGTCGACCCTCGCGATGGGCAAGAAGGGTTTCAACGTGCCGTTGCCACGGTGGCTGACCGGACCGTTCCGGCCGCTTGTCGACGAGTACCTGAATCCACAGGTCGTCGGCCGGCAGGGCTACTTCCAGCCGGACGAGGTGTCCACGTGGGTCGCTCGGCACATGGACGGCAGCGCGGAACACGGTCGTGAACTCTGGATCTTGCTGATGTTCAGCCTTTGGGTCGAAGAACACAAGGCGTACCGCTAGCGGGCGAGCCGGAGGGCGCGAGGGATGAACGTGTGGGAGTTCGTTGGGTCATTGGTGCCAGCGATGCTGGTGGCCTTCGCCGTCGGATCCCGGCTGTCTGGCAACGCCAGCCCGTGGCTTGCCCGTACCGGGTTCCTCGTCACCGCGAGCCTCGCCGCCACTGCCTTGTACTGGGTGTACCACCGCCTCGACCAGACGGCGACGACGCTGGTCGTCGTCGGCTCGCTGGCGTACCTGAGCGTATTCACGATCTCCACCGACCGCCTCGTCGAGGACAATGCACCGCCGCCACCTGCGATCCGCGACGAGATACTCGCCCTTCACGCCGCCGCGAAGCTGCGCTATCCGCGGAAGCCGCGCGCGAAACGCGCGTTCGACGTCATCGCGGCGTCGGTCGGCTTCGCGGTGACCGCTCCGCTGTGGCTTCTGATCGCCTTGCTCATCTGGTTTGAGGAGCCCGGCCCGATCTTCTTCACCAAGAACTCGGTGGGGTGCGGTGGGATTACGTTCCGCGAGCTGAAGTTCCGCAGCATGCACTGCGAAGCCGAACGGCACACCGGCCCGGTGGTAGCGACCTTCGAAGATCCCGCGCGTGCTCCTCGTCGGCCGGGTCACTCGCCGCTGGCATCTCGACGAGATGCCCGAACTCCTCAACGTGCTGAGCGGCAAGATGAGTGTCGTCGGTCCGCGCCCACTGCGTGCGGTCGTGGTGCGGCGTGCCCTTGACGAGGTACCGGGCTTCGCCGAACGCCACACGGTTCGACCGGGGATCGCCTGCATCGCGCAGATCGAGAAGGCACATGTCGAGCCGGCCGAACGGCTGCGCAAGGATCTCGTGTACATCGAGCGGATGAGCGTTGCGTTCGACCTTCGGCTCCTCGTCCGGGCCGTCGTCACCACGCTGCGCGGCGAGCGTGAGCCCGCCCCCCTTCCGGCGGTCGAGGTCGCCGGATCGCGCCCGTGCGGCGTACCGCTTCTCTGACTCGGCGGCGCTGCAGCCGGGACGGTCGGACAATTGGTTGAACGAAGCGCTCGAGAGCGTCCACCCGGATGCGATCCGGGCCGCCGACGGTTCTTACCGGAAGCCATGGAACGTGCAGCGTTCCACGAGTCCGGGCACGCGCTGCTGGGCACGCTCGCCGCGGGCGCGGATGCCACACTCGACGGCCCGATCTTCCCGCGTGGCGAGGCGTTCGACGGTACGGATCGGAGTCAGCGGACCGATCTGTACGGATGCTCCGCGAGGTGGTTGCGGACGTGGATCGTCGGCGCGCTCGGCGGCCGAGCTGCCGAGGAGATCGTGTACGGCAACATGGCGAAAGGCGCGGAGCACGAGCTCGATCAGGTCGGAATCATTGCGCGGCAAATGATCGGCGGGTGGTACATGTCAGGCGCCGGCGCGGAACCGGGGCACGACTCGCCCGGCGACATCGATCGTATGGCCGAGGCCAACACCACTGTGGTCGACGACGTAGTCCGGCGAATTGTCGATGAGTGCTACGCCCAGGCGATCGCCACCCTCCGTGAACGCAGGGAGCAACTGGACCACCTCGCGCGCGCGTTGCTGGACCGGGACACCCTCGACGAACTCGAGGCGTACGCCGACCACCGGCGTCCGGCGGCCGGCGCCGAACGTAGGCAGCGGCACGCGGGGATAGGCCGGACCGGCCGCCGCCTCAGGCAGTGTCACGGATCACACATAAACATCCTCGAAGAGCCCGAACGAGGGCTCCGTTACGGCTCCTAGCGATGACGCTGGCGGCCGCGGCTCCCCGCCCGAAGGGGGAGGGTACGGCTGGCCTCGCCCAACCATTCAGGTTGACGACGAGAGCGCGCGGCCGATGGCGGCAAGCGCCGGGCCGGATCGGTTTGAGCGGCAGCCGCACTACGTTGTCGGTCACCGCCACCGACCTAGGAGTAGATGTGTCTACTGTTACCGCCCCGTTGTTCACCTGGCCGCTGGGGGACGATGTCGTCCTGATACCGCGCACGGCTGCGATGACGGAGGCCCATTTTGCGCTCGTGCAGGCCAACTACGAGCGTCTCGGCCGATGGTTCCCGGACGCATACCAAGAGCCCCCGACGCTGGAAGACTCTCGCGCGAGCATGGATCGGGCGGGCCAGGGCTGGCTTGACGGATCGGTGCTGCCACTGTTCCTCGCTGTCAAGGCGGAGGGCGGTTGGCGCCTGGTTGGTTGGGTCAACCTGGAGATCGACGGCCCCGCGCGGTCAGCCGAGGTGGGCTACTGGCTTGACGCCGACTTCGTGGGACGTGGACTTGTTACCCGAGCCGTGACCGCGGTGCTCGATCATGCGTTCGGGCCACTCGGCTTGGATCGTGTCGGTTTGCGGACCATCACTGACAACACCCGCAGCCGCAACGTGGCCGAGCGCCTGGGGTTCACACAGGAGGGCGTCTTGCGTGAGTACGCGGCCTTCCCCGACAAACGATGTGATCTCGTGGTCTACGGACTCCTGGCACGCGATTGGCGCAAGGCGAACCATCCGGATACAGCCGTTCGATAGCGCGCCGTCAAAGCAGTTCGGACAACGTCCTCACGTTCACCGACCGCGACGTACCTGCTTCACAGGGTCTGGCTGGCCGCTTGCCGGATGACGTCGGTGACGACGTCGGGTTGGCTGATCATCGACAGGTGGCCGGCGTCGACCGGGTGATCACCGACTTGGCGCGCTCGGCCATCATCTGTTGCTGCGCGGGCACGACGATCTTGTCCGAGGTGCCGAGCACGTACCAGGAACGGATGGTCTTCCAGGCCGGCGGGCCGGAGGGTGCGTTCCCGGCGCTGAGCGAGAGTGGGCGCTGGCTGGGGTAGAGGAGCTCGGCGGTGTCGGTGGCCACGCCGCTGGCGAACGTCGGGACGAAGAGGCTCTTCTTGAGGTAGAGGTCGACGTCGCCGTCGGGTGCTCCGGGGTACGGCACGATGTCGAAGATGGTGGTCGGGTCGGCCGCCGCGGCAGAGTCGGCGCCGGCGAGCGGGAACACCGTCTCACCCTCGTCGGGGACGAACGCGTCGACGTACACGAGCGCCTTGATGTTGCTGTTGCCGGTGGCCGCGTTGGTGATCACGGCGCCGCCGTAGGAGTGCCCGACCAGGACGATTGGCCCGCTGAGAGTCGACAGGAAGGCGGCAATGTTGGCCGCGTCGTTCGACAGGTTCCGCAGCAGGTTGGGTGGGACGCGCACTGTGTAGCCGTCGCGGATCAGATGGGGCGTGACGGCGTTCCACGAGGAGCCGTCGGCCCACGCGCCGTGGATGAGGACGATGGTTGCCGGGGAACCGCCGCTATTCGCGGCCGGCATCGGAATCGCGGACATGGTGTCTCCTCTTTTCGCTTATGAATCCCATTTGTTTGGGGTTACTGAATCCCGCTTGACCCTGAAACTGGAAACCGCTGCGTGGGGCGTCGAGACGTGCTGTCGCCTGCATCGACGAGATCGCCCGCCCTCGCCGCTCAGGCGCGCGGCTGGGCCGCCAGCCACTCGTCGAAGGTCGGGCCGACGAGAACGGCGTCGGGATCGGGCAGCAGGATTCCGTCGCGGACCGGGCCGCTGGCCGGGCCAACGACGATCTGCACGGCGTCTCCTTGGTGGCGGGCGAACGCGGTCGACATCGCCGCGAGATGCTCGGGCCGGGGTCCGGCGACCTCGACGAGGTCACCGTCGCGGGCACCGGTGGCGACGTCGAGTGGCACCTCGACCATTGCGGCGACGGCGAGCGGCTGAATCAGCAGGTCGGGGACCGTCGTCGTGTCACCGGTGCGGCCCCAGCTGAGCATCTGGCGGGCGATGTCGTGGAACTGTGCCGACCGGACGACGTGCGCCCCCGGCGTGTGCTCGCGGGTGGCTTGTTCTTGGGCGAACTTGGCCGCGTAGTAGCCGTCGTAGCCGGTGCCGGTGTCGCTGTCGGCGGCGGCCACGCGGTCGACACCGATGATGGAGAGCACGACGGTGCGGCGGACTCCTGCGCCGGCAGCGGCCCGTCCGAGTTTCGCCGCGACGGTCGTGAAGAACTCCGTCGAGTCCTGCTGCTCGAGGTTCGGGCTCTGGATGACGTTGATGACGGCCTCGACCCCGTCGAGCGCCTTGTCCAGTCCAGTGCCGACGAGGAGGTCGACGCCGGACTCCTTCGAGATGCCAGTGACGGCGTGGCCCCGCGACTCGGCGAGGGCGACAAGCTGGCTGCCCACGAGACCGGTGGAACCGATGACCGCGAGTTTCATGGCCGAACTCCTTACGAGAATCTGCTTGTGGCCGAGAATCAGGCGCTAACTGGCAGTTCCATCGGCGGCCGACCTCCTCGTACCTACAAACCATCGCGACTCACCTGCAGCGTGTGTACGAAGGCGAACAGGACGGCCGTGACGCGGTCTTCAAGCGTGGCCGTCTGGCCGTGAAGGGCGTCCGGGCAGTGCGTGTCCTCAACCCCTCGGCCGTTCTTCCGATCATGAGCACAACTCGGCGCACACACCTCGAGCGACGACTTTCTGGTGGTCTGGGGATTGCCCGACCGGGTTCTTACGCGGGTAACGCTAGTCTGCCGGGACGTCCCATACGCGACAAACGACGGTTCCTTGAGAGCTGCATCGGCCGCTATCGCAGGTGAGTCGGTCATGGCCACATCGGTGGTAAAGCAGCAAAGTTCGGCAGCCGTCGTGCGTAGACATGCGGAGCGCGCTCCCATTCACGGCGCTGCGCTCCGCCGCGAGACTTCGTCTGCGGGCATGCCGCGCCGTCCACGGTGCGGCCGCATCGCCGGTCAACCGCACCGACGTTTGTACGCGGTCGTCGCGGTCGTCGTAGCAGATCCGGTACGCGATCCCGTATCCGTGGTAGGGGCGCAGGGTGTAGCCGGAATCGGCCTTGTCGCGACGGTGTCGGATCTATCGTCTGCTTACAAGGCTGTCTGCGTGGGCCGGCTGCCCCGTGATCTCTTCTGCGACGGGCTGAGGTGCCGTCTGAGCGAATGCCTTGGCGGGGTGGCACAGGCACACAGGTCAGTGTGACGGTCGGGTGGCGCGTCTGTTTGCCGGCGGTCGGTCCGGCTCGGCATGTTCCCGACTTGGAGGCGCGAGCGATGGGGACGCATCCGCGTGGTGCCGCTCGGTCGGATTGGGGTCCGACGTGACACGCGGCACCGAAATTGACCGAGCCGCATCGGCCGAATCAGCGGTATCGATGGTCTTGCCGTTGGCGTTGGCGCAGTTCCTTGCGAGCTACGCCGGCACAAACATGAACGTCGCGATCAGCACCATTGCCAAGGACATCGGTTCCACCGTGATCGGCCTGCAGACAACGATCACGTTGTTCACGCTCACGATGGCGTCGCTGATGATCCCCGGCAGCAAGGCGACCGATATTTGGGGCCGGAAGCGCTGCTTCGTGGCCGGCCTGGTCGTCTACGGCGCGGGTGCCTTGCTGGCGTCGTTGGCGCAGGGACTAGGACTGATGATCTTCGGCTACTCGTTGCTCGAAGGCATCGGCTCGGCGCTGTTCATCCCGCCGATCTACATTCTGATTACCGTTGCGTTCCCGGACACCCGTTCGCGGGCGAGGTACTTCGGCGTGGTCAGCGGCGCCGCCGGCCTCGGCGCGGCGGCCGGTCCGCTCGTCGGCGGTCTGATCACCAGCACCATCAGCTGGCGCGCGTCGTTCATCCTGCAGGTGCTGATCATCGGACTGATTGCCGTGCTTTCCCGGCGGATTGTCGATCCGCCGCGGGAGGGTCCGAAGCCGCGTTTCGATGTGGTTGGCGCGATTCTGTCGGCGGCCGGCCTGTTCTTCGTCGTACTTGGGATCCTGCAGTCGGGAATCTACGGCTGGTTCGTGTCCCGTGAGGACTTCTCCATCGGCGACACGGTCGTCCTGCCCAAGGGATCCGTCTCGCCGGTGTGGCTGTTTGTTGGAATCGGTGCGTTGATCCTCGTTTGGTTCTTCCTGCACATCCGATCGACCGAGCGGAAGGCGAGGGAGCCGCTGCTTTCGATGCGCCTCTTCCGCAATCGGATCTCGAATCTCGGCCTAGTACGGCAGCGGCACTTTTCCTGGGGGTGGCGTTGAGACGGCCACCGCTTGATCATCGTCTGTTGTGGACAGTGAAGATGATCTCGTGGTGGCCGCTGGTCACAGCGTAGCGGTCGCGGTCTGGCGGCGGATGTTCGATGACGTGTTGACCAGGATCGGGCCGAGTTTCGCCCGGCCGGAGCCCCGGCGCACCGTGGGTGAGCTGCTGCTGGGGTTGTTGGCGCCGTTGGAACGTAAGAATGGTTGGTGGCTGGCTGAGCACGCCGGGCACGGGTCACCGGATCGGATGCAGCGCCTGCTGCGCACGGCGGTCTGGGATGAGGCCCGCATCGCCGATGAGCTTCGCGAGTTCGTCGTCGAGCAGATCGGTCATCCCGAGGGTGTACTGGTGGTGGACGAGACCGGGTTCGTGAAGAAGGGTGTCTGCTCGGTCGGGGTGCAGCGCCAGTACTCCGGGACAGCGGGTCGGATCGAGAACAGCCAGGTCGGGGTGTTCCTGGCCTACGCCGCACCGTCGGGCCGGGCACTGGTCGACGCACGTCTGTACCTGCCCGGTTCCTGGTGCGCCGACGGCGAGCGGTGCGAGGTCGCCGGTGTCCCCGACGATGTCTCGTTCGCGACGAAACCGCAGCTGGCCATCGAGATGATCGAGGAGGCACTCGATGCTGGGGTAGCCGCGTCGTTCGTGACCGGTGACGAGGTCTACGGACTGGACCCGACACTGCGGCAACGGCTACGCCACCGAGGTGTCGGCTACGTCCTTGCGATCGCCCGTAACCAGCGGATCCAGGTCACCGACACCGTCCGGCTCCGCGTCGATGACGTCGCCGCCGGCCTGAGTGAGCAGGCATGGGAGCAGCGCACCTGTGGGAACGGGTCAAAGGGTGAACGGTTCTACGACTGGGCCTGGGTCCACGACCACACCGACCCCGACGGTGGCAGGTACAGCCTGCTCATCCGCCGCGCCGTAGACACTGGCGAGTTGGCGTTCTACCGATGCTGGACCCCACGCCCTGTCCCGTTGGCCACGTTGATCACCGTCGCAGGACGCCGCTGGTCGATCGAGGAGGCGTTCCAGGCCGCCAAGACCCAGGTCGGTCTCGACCACTACCAGTGCCGGGGCTGGAAAGCCTGGCACAGGTTCACACTCCTGGCCATGATCGCCCTGGCCGTTTTGGTCACCGCCGCCATCCAGCAACAACCGGCCCGTCCCGATCGGCGTCACGACGAGTTCGTACCGCTCAGCGTCGGTGAACTACGCAGGCTGGTCGTCGCGGTCATCAACGGTCAAGACGACAGCGCAGCAATCCGCTGGTCCTGGTGGCGACGACGCCACCAAGCCACCGCCCGACGCAGCCACTACAAACACCGCGACGCCGCCACCAGTCCATAGATCACAAGTGCCGCTGCCGTACTAGGGACGCAGAACATCCAGTGGCTCATCCTTCAGGGTTCGTTCTTCGTCATTTCCGTATACCTGCAGGAGGTGTGGAGATATGACGCCATCAAGACCGGGTTGATGCTCACGCCGGCAACGATCGGCATTCTAGCTTCGTCGGCGGCCGCCGGCCGATTGGCCAAACGGCGTTCCCAACGATTCCTGATCCGGGCCGGGTTCATCGTGACCACCACCGGCATGGTCCTTCTGCTGGTGCTTGTCCGGGAGAACTCGGGCGTATGGAGTTTCATACCCGGACTGTTACTGATGGGCATCGGTATCGGCGTCATGCTGACCTCGTCGGTCAACGTCGTGCAATCGAGCTTCCCGGAGTCTGATCAGGCGGACATCTCCGGCTTGTCGCGCAGCGTCTCCAATCTCGGATCATCGCTGGGCACGGCCCTGGCCGGTTCGATCATTGTCGCGGTCGCGCTACCCAAGGGTGGACCATTCGCGGCCTCGCTCGCCACCCTCGCGGTGATCGCCGCAATCGGCCTCGTCCTCGCACTTCTCCTCCCACCGCAGCCGGCGAGATCGGATCCCGGCGGACCTGCGCAAGCCGCCACCTCGTCCGGTCGCGTCTAGCCTGGGTGCCTTCCGCGGGCCAGAACCCCACAGCCGCGGCGCAAGGCGCGGACCGCCACCGCGGTGCGAGCGCCGTGAGACCGCGTGAACCGCGGCGCGGCCGGTCGGGCATGATCTTTCTACGATCCCGCCACCTGGCCGCGAGCAGCCGCCGGCATCGGTAAGGTCGGCGCTAGAGCATCACGCCAAAGAGCTGGGACCCACTCCGTACGAGCGGCCGCCCAGCGGTTCTTGTGGTGAATGGCGGTCAATCGGGTTCGTGCCCCTCATCGACGGTATGCGTCGGTTTGGCGCTGTGAGAGAACTGTATTTGAGATGCGGCGGCGTCTAATAATTCTTGGGTGCGTGTTGGCGGTCCTCATTGTCGCCTGGGCCGTCCCGATCGTTGCGCTTAACGCGATCGAGAATAAGCACGCTGTTCCCGCCCGGGAATTAGTCGTCGATGACCCCGCCACGTACCCGTCACTCAAACCGCTGAAGTGGACCGACCAGAAAGTCGCCTCGGATGTCGAGGGCGTCTACGCCCGTTCCTGGGCCAGCGGCAAAATTCGGCTGCTTGAGAGAGTTCATCGATACGGCTCATCGATCGGTGCCTTTTACGCATTCTCGACGCAGGACCCATTGTTTGTGTACGAACGGGGGACCAGGATAGTGACGGCCCAGCCGCCGTCGGGTCTTCGAGCGGATCAGGCGGAATTTTTTTGCGCCGACTTCGCTTCTAAGCACGGGTCTGGTCACAAATGCTTCGCGTGGAGTGCGTGGCTCCGATACGGACAGTATACGGTCTATGTTGCGATTGCCAATATGGTTTTGTCCGAGGCGGACTTTGCGTCGATAATGCAGCGTGTCGATGCGGACGTCGACCGGGCATTGCTGTAGGTAGCCGTCGCGGGCTTTGAAGGGCGGCGTGTCGTTGGGCGTGAGCGGCGGCGAAGTCTTGACGTGGCCGTTGCCGGCGGCACGGAGTCACTCGACGCGCCCGGTCAGGGCCCGGTGCCACGCGCTCGGCGACCCGCCGGCCAGTGCCACGCTCTGGGCTGGTCCCATTCTGTCAGCGGCCCGGCCCCTGCCAGAAGTCGTCGGGCAGGTCGGCCACCTCGGTGCCGGACCGTTGCAGGTCCGCGGCCCACGGCAGCATGCGCTGGAAGGTCGGCTCACCGCCGTCGGCGAACTGCCGGATCATCGCGACGTTGCGCTCGACGCGTCCGATGATCGCGTCGCGGATCGCGGTTCGGTCGCCGGTGTATCCGTACGCGTCTAGCAGCAGATGCAGCCGCCGGTGCCGGTCGGCTGCGTCACCGAATCCGACCTGCTCGGCGATGTCCGCCGTCAGCAGCGGCACCCAGGTCAGCGCCGAGAATGCCAGGTCATCCTCGCGCCGGGACGGGCTGGCAGTGTCCCAGTCGACGAAGCCGACCAGGGCGCCGTCGGCCCAGACGGCGTTCCACGGCGACGCATCCAGATGAGCGATCAGAAGTCCCGGCTGCCACGGCCGGCCCGTGAACCAGACGGCGTCTGCGGCCGGCCGGAATGTCGCGGTCGCGTCGTGCAGCCTGCGAAGCCACGCGCCGACCTGCCGGAGCGCGTCGTCGCAGCGCAGCCAATCCGGCCACGGCTGGGTCTCGCCCAAGGTCTGGCCGGGCAGGAACGTCAGGCGTTCGCGGCCCTGGCCATCGAAGCCGCGGGCTCGCGAAGCGCCGTCGAAGCCGACGTCTTCCAGATGCCGCAGCACCGAGTGCACGGTCGCCGTCCACGGCTGCGTGGGGCGGCGGACTTCGTCGCCGACGCGTACGGCTCCGAAACTGCGCCCGCCGGGCAGCCGTCGTTCGGTCATCTCCTGGTTCTACAGCGATCAGACGTCCACGGCGATCGAATAATCGACTCCGTCCACGTCGAACCCCGGGGAGCCGGCGCATTTCGGATTGGAACTAGCGTAGGCAGGATCGGCGATACCTCGAGCGGTCTGCAATCGCTTGCGTGTGACTGCCTTCGACTGAGTCTCCGGCTACCCGAACGTGAACGCGTAGGCCTCGGCACCGGGATCGAGGAACGTGATCTCGAGGATCCGTTCGCGGACCACGTCGTGCTCGCGTACGAGCTGGTACATGCGGCCGTCCCGGAGCAAGCCGTTCCCGTCCTCGTCGACGTCAACGCCATGCGACGGGCCCGGAACCTCGCCGTCAAGGAACACTCGGAACGGAATCGCGTCATGGGTCCCCGGCGACAGCACCAGATGCGCGTCGCGCGCCTCGAAACGGCAGGCGATGCCCCCGCCGGCCCGGTCAAGTACGACATTCTCCCGCCCGATGGTCCACTCGCCGTCGAGAGCCCACTGACTGAAGAGCAGGCTCTCGGGGAACTCGTAGACGCGGCGTTCATTGAGCACCGCGCTGTCTCGTGACACGAAGTGCCTGGTCCGCCCGTACCCGAGATACGTCTCGCGCATACGCAGGTGATCCCAGTCGGCCTCCGCCTCCACACCCTGTCCTTCGACCGAGACGAGATCGCGTTCGACGCCGAGCAGCCCCTGGATGACGCGCTCCGATTCCTCGTAGCGTCCTTCGCCGAAATGGCTATCGCGGATGACGCCATTCGTATCGACGAAGTACAGCGCCGGCCAGTACTGATTGTCGAAGGCACTCCAGACCTGGTAGTCGTTGTCGACGATGACCGGGTAGTCGATCCCTCGATCCTTCGTCGCCTGTCGTACACGCGCTGGTTCGTGCTCGAACGAGAACTCCGGCGTGTGGACTCCGATGACGATCAGGCCGTCGTTTCGGTAGGCCTGCGACCACGCGCGGACGTACGGCTCCGTGCGGAGCCAGTTGATGCACGTCAGCGTCCAGAAGTTCACGAGTACGACGTGGCCGCGCAACTCCGCGGGGCCGAGTGGCTCGGAGTTCAGCCACTCGGTCGCCCCGCCCAACGATGGCATGTGCAGGCGTTCGGACACGGTGATCTACCGGAGCGCCCGGAACCCGGCGCGGACCTCGGTCGCGAAGAGTTGCGGCTCCTGCCAAGCCGCAAAGTGATTGCCCTTCTCGACCTCGTTGAAATAGATGAGATTGTCGTACGCGCGTTCTGTCCAGCTTCGTGGTGCTTCATAGATCTCGCGGGGAAATTGACCGGACGTCCGTCGACAAAGGCCTGTGAGATGTCCTCATAACTCTTCGCATCGTGGTCAATCATCCAGGCCGCTAGCGCGATGGGCGAATCCGCCAGTCCGTAAAGCGTTTGCGGGCGCAACCCCATCTCAACTCCGTAGCCGATGCCCTTCGTGAAGAAGAAGCTCAGATCCTCGTCCGCGCGGGCTTCATCGGGAGACAGACCGGACGGCCGCGGATCGCCGGCCCCGAGTACGTTCGATGCGATCGCCTTTGACACCTCGGGTGGAAGAGTGCCGGGCATGTTGGAGTGGATGCCGAGCAGACCCCCCGGTGCCTGCGCTCCCATAAGGTCCGTGATGATCGCACCCCAATCGCAGCCCTGCGCCACGTAGTGGGTGTACCCAAGGCGGTTCATCAGCTCCGCCCATGCGCGTGCCACGTGGTTGGGGTCCCAGCCCGTGCCGGTCGGCTTGCCGGAAAACCCATAGCCCGGAATCGAGGGAATCACCAGATCGAACGCGTCATCTGCGCTGCCACCGTATGCCGGCGGGTCGGTGAGTGGACCGACGACGTTGAGCATCTCGATTATCGAGCCGGGCCAGCCGTGCGTGATGATGAGCGGCAACGCGTGCTCGTGCGGCGACTTGACGTGAATGAAATGGATATCAAGGCCGTCGATCTCGGTCATGAACTGCGGTAGGGCATTCAGTTTCGCCTCGCATTTGCGCCAGTCGTAATGGGACGCCCAATAATGCGCGAGTGCCTGCATGGTCGCCGTCTGCACGCCTTGCGACTCATCTGCGACGGTTTCACTGTCCGGCCAGCGCGTGGCCTCGATGCGCGTGCGAAGCGCCTCCAGCTCCGTCTCGGGGGTCTCGACCTTGAACGGCCGGATCCCTGCGGCACCCGTGGACGCATCGGTCTTGCCAGACATGTGGGTGTCCTCTCCCGTTTGTGAGTTCGTTGGACGTCGACCGAAGGGCTTCTGCCGACAAACGGCACGCGCCAGGAACTTGTCCCGCGAAGGCATCTTTCGATGAAGCGCTGCCCGGACTTGTACCCGTTCGGCCGAGGCATGCGGACTCTCAGGCCGAGCCTAGTACGGCAGCGGCACTTGTGATCTATGGGCTGGCCGCGGCGTCGCGGCGTTTGTAGTGGCTGCGTCGTGCGGTGGCCTGGTGCCGGCGTCGCCACCAGGACCAGCGGATAGTGGTGGTCGAGTCGGGCCGGGTGAGGCGTTGGTCGGCGGTGATGAGTCGGCGTAGCTCGCCGACGCTGAGGGCGACGAGTTCGTCATGGCGGGCGTCGACGTGGTCTGGGCGCTGGTTGGTGGTGGCGATGACCAGGATCGCCAACGCGATCATGGTCAGCAGGATGGTGCGGTGCCAGGCGGTCCAGCCGCGGCGCTGGTAGTGGTCGAGGCCGACGTGGGTCTTGGCGGCCTGGAAGGTCTCCTCGATCGACCAGCGGCGGCCCGCGGCTGTGATCAGCGTCGTCAGGGGTACCGGGTGGCGGGTCCAGCATCGGTAGAAGGCTAGTTCGCCGGTGTCGACGGCGCGGCGGATCAGCAGACTGTGCCGGCGTCGAGACCGGTGTGGTCGTGGACCCATGCCCAGTCGTAGAACCGTTCGCCTTTGGATCCGCGCCCGCAGGTGCGCAGTTCCCAGGCCTGCTCGGACAGGCCGCCAGCGACATCGTCAACGCGTAGCCGGCTCCGGCCGGTAGCGTCGATGCGCTGGTTGCGGGCGATCGCCGGCACGTAGCCAACGCCGTGGCGGCGCAGCCCGGCCCGCAACGCGGGGTCCAGGCCGTAGACCTCGTCACCGGTCACGAACGAGGTGGCCACGCCGGCATCCAATGCATCCTCGATCATCGCCAGGGCGAGTTGCGGCTTCGTCGTGAACTCGACATCGTCGGGCACACCGGCGCCGGCCCGGCGGTCCGGGTTTTCGCACCAGGAGCCGGGCAGATACAGCCGTGCGTCGATCAACGCCCGCCCCATCGGCGAGGCGTAGGCCAAAAACACCCCGACCTGGCTGTTCTCGATCCGCGCAGCGGTTCCCGAATATGTACTCCGGCCGAGAACCTGCCTTTCTTCAGGAAGCCGGTCTCATCCACCACGAGCACGCCATCGGAGTCGCCGGGCTGCTCCACGACCAGGTCCCGCAGGTCGGCACCGACCCGCGCCTCATCCCAGACCGCCGTACGCAGCAGCCGCTGCATCCGATCCGGGAGGTATGGCCGGCGTGCTCGGCCAACCACCATCCGTTCTTACGCTCGACCGGCGACAGCAGGCCCAACAGCAGCTCACCGGCGGTGCGGCGAGTCTCCGATAGCGCCTCGCCGTCGGATCGCAGGCGATACGAGCATTCCCGCTCCTCCCGGACGGGTCCGGACCGAGCGAGCTCAAACCCAAACGCCCCACGGGTGTCCGTCAGAGGACATCGACATTCGGCTCTGCGTCCTAGCATTTGCGCATGACATCTACGGTGGCGCCGGACGACGACCAAGTCTCGGAGTTTCTCCCGCCACCGCGGCGGTGGCGGCGGATCGTGGGCGGGAGCATCGCGCTCGTGTTGGTGGCCGCAGCAATCGGCATAACGGTGTGGTGGCGATCAGAGGCCGGCTCGATGACCCTTCAGGAAGGGTCGTTCAGCATCGCGCCGGGTGCTTGGGAGATCAACGCCGGGCCGACCCGGGAGGAGTGCTTCGGCGTGGTTCCGGGCAGCACATTCAAATTCGGCGTCTCGTTCGACAACAACAACTCGCGGCCGATCCACCTCTCCAAAGTGGAGCCGCCCATCGAGATCTTTCCGACCACCATCACGATGAAACGGATCAACTTGCGTTCCTCAAACCCGGAGGGTCTGGAGCAGCCGTTCGGTCCGCTAACTCTTAAACCCGGTGATGAGGTCATGCTCTTGTTCACCCTGCAGGTGCCGAGCGACGTGGAGATGAGCGAAGGCCATTTGTTCTTCGGTGCTATCACGATGAACTACCGGGCGCTGAACGTCGACTTCGAAAAGCAGGTTCCGATCGGATACTGGATCGGGCTCGACCGACCGATCCCCGGAACTCAGCCCTGTCAGCCCGCACGGCTCTAGCGAGATATGCGCTCGCAGCCAGTGGCTACCGCGCTCCGGAGGAGGGGGCTGCTCGGGTGCCGCTGGTGTGCGATGCGTGGCCTAGCCCGCGATCGAGTCGGCCGGAATCGGTGGCATCGTGTCGCGGACGAGGTGGGGCGGCGTCGGCTGCTGCATAACGTTCGCTCTGTACCACGGCGAGTCCGATGAGGACCCCCGTCGTCGCGGCGACGGACGATTCGATCAGGTCGGTGTCTGAGTCGTTGATCGCGGGGACGCCAGCGATCCACGTGAAGAGGTGACCCAGCGGAGCGCCGAGATCGAACGCGAGCAGGGCCATGAAGACAGCAGCGAACGCGAGCGCACCGATCCCGGCGAACAGGCCAACGTAGGTGGGCAATTCGCGACGTGTCGGTCGCGGCCTGGTCAGCGCCCATGCCCCCGCCAGCGAGATCGCCCCCAGCGTCAGGCCACGCCAGGTACTCCCGTCATCCGCGCGCACTAGCGCGATCAGAGCACCGTCGACAAGTGTCACAGCCGCGGCAGCCGTCGCCCGGCCTTTCGTACGCGACGGTGCAACGGCCAGTGCAGCGACGACCATCGCGAGCAACACTATGACCGCGGTGACAGCGCCGCCGACGAACAGATCGCGCTCGGTATCGTCGGGCGACTCCATCCCGGCGGTCGTGGGCACTAACACCGCACAGACGTAGGTCGCGACCACGAGCCAGCCACGTGCCGGACGGGCACCGGGGTGCAGACTCAGCCACAGTGCGGCCGCGAGGAACACGGTCGCGATAACGATCGGTGCGATGGCGTGCCCGCGAGCCAGCCGCACGCATAGTGCGTCTACGAACAGCCAGACCACGCCGCCGGCTGCCGCCATCCAAGACCGGCGACGGCTGCCGCCAACTGCCACGATCACGCCGGCAACAGCCGCCACAATCAGCGCCCACCGCAGATCGCGAGCCCAGTAGGTATTGTTCTCCCCGACACATCGGAGGTCCACGGGCGAGCTGGCTCACTGACCGGCTCCAATGGTCATCCCGAAAACCCAGGCGATCGTTGTGGAGGCGGTTACGCCCAGTCCAGCGATGCGGGCAGGACTCGGCATGCCCGGCACGCTAGATCACCACCGCCCACAACGCGACCCTCCCGCACATATTCGCCCCGAGGTGGCCTCGACTGCCCGCCGTCGTTGTGACGGCAATGGGGACGGGTACGGGACGAAATCGCCGACCATCCGTCTGTGATTAGCACAAGGCGCCGAATGGCTCCCTCGCCACGAACGGGCGACGCGAGGTCACGGACGCGAGACCCGGGACGCGAAACCCGGGACGCGAGACCCGGGACGCGGACCGGGAGGAGTCGAGCGAGCGGCGATGCCGTACTAATGGACATGTATGCCTGAATGAACGACGCACCACGCTGACCGAATTCGCACATGGCCGAACGCTCTGAGGTCGCCCCGCCGGGGTGGACTGATGCACACTCGCCTACGGCGATAATCTCATGGAGGCGCAGGCGAGTGACCCGGTCGTCGGCTGCCTTCAGCTGCGCCCTGCGGCGCCGCTCATGGGTCGGCATCGCGCGCCGCGATCGGTTGGAGGATTACGCATGTCGCACGACAATGGGTTGCTCGCGCTCAGCGACGACGCTCCGATGCTGCCCAGCTTCGCGGTCGCGATGCGTGGCTACGACAAACGCCAGGTTGACGACTATGTCTCACAGCTGGCGAGCGAGATCTCGACGCTGACGGCAGAGCGTGAGCGGGCGTACGGCCAGATCGAGGGTCTTGGCACGCAGATCCGCCAGATTGAAGCCGAGCTGGCCGAAATGCGGCAGCGACCAGCGCAGGTGGACCGGGCGTCCTTCCGCCACCTCGGCCCGATGGTCGACCAGAT
Source organism: uncultured Actinomycetota bacterium (assembly GCA_963818495.1). Classification (GTDB taxonomy): domain Bacteria; phylum Actinomycetota; class Actinomycetes; order Mycobacteriales; family Micromonosporaceae; genus DASQPR01. Next base: position 225,673 of record CAWFSH010000008.1, on the reverse strand, counting down.
TCTGTCGCTCGCCGAGAGACAGGCTGATGCCATCACCGACCTGACCGAGCAGCGAGTGGCGCACCACCAGGCTGAGGCGGAGCGGATGCTGGCCGAGAGCCGCGAACACGCCGACAAGCTGCGGACGGAAGGTGCGGCCGCCCGGGAACGCGCCGAGCAGGAGGCGAAGCAGATCGGCGAACGCAGTGCCGAGCAGGTCGAGCGGGCCCGCGCCGAGGCTGAGGCATTGGTCGAGGCGGCCCGCGCGCAGGTCCAGCAGGATCTCGAGGCGGGCCACGCGCAGATGGAACAAGAGCTCGCACAGGCCAAGGCCAACCTGGAGCGGGAGATCAATGAGCGGCGCGTGGCGGCCGAGCAGGAGCTGACCGAGCAGCGGACCATCGCCGACCAGAAGAACGCAGCACTTCAGGCGGACGCGCAACGACGGGCCGTCGACCTGCGGCGGCGAGCCGACGAGCAAACCGCTGCCCACCAGCAGAAGCTTGCCGGGATCCAGCAGCAGATTCAGACGCGTCGGCACGCTTTGACCCAGATGGAGACCGAGTTGGAGGCGGCCGAGCAGCAACTCGCCCGATCCCGTCACGAGGCGAATACGACGAATGCCGAGATGTCTCAGTTGCAGCAACGTCTGGGCGGGGTCCGAGAGGAACTGACCGCGGAGCTCGCGCGACTAGACGAAACGCGGCGAGCCGCCGATTCCGCTGACCGGCATGCAAAGGACGTGCGCGCTCGTGTGCAGCGTGAGGCGAAGCGGGTGGCCGACCTGGCCGCGGCCGCGGTGATGGCGGCTGCCGCGAGCAGCGGCGATACGGGTGAGTATCCGCAGGTGGTTGTCGCGTCGAATGCCACGCGGGCGGCCGACGCGGCCGCCGAGCGCGCGCTCGGCCAGACACCCCAACCGGCTCTCGACCAGACAACCGGGCCGACCCGGAGACGACAGCCGAGCCTGCCCTCGATCGGTCAACCGAGCGAGACGTCGACACGGCAGCCGAGCCGGCTGCGGATCACATCGCCGAGCACGCTGCGGACAACACCACCGCGCCGGCCGCGGATCACATGGCCGAGCACGCTGCGGACAACACCACCGAGCGGGTTCTCGAAATGGCAGGCGAGCCAGCCGCCGATGCATCGACCGAGTCCGGCGGCGCCGAGACCGACGACGTTCTCGGGCAGCCGGAATCCCCGATGAGTGACGCCGACAACGTCCGCCACGACGACGACAGCGCCCGCCACGACGGCGATAGCGCCCGCCACGACGCTGATAACTCCCGCGATGACGGCGATGGCGCCCGCCACGACGCCGACGGCGCCCGCCACGACGTAGGCAATGCCGTCCCGGCGCAGCGTTCACCAGAGCAATCGACGGTGTCGCAGGCGGTCTCACCCGCCTGACTTCCCAGAAGATCCACCGGGCTTTGCGACGAGAGGATCGCGTCCGTCCGTAGATTGGGCGCGGCAGATCTTCGTCAGAGGCGCGCCCGGGCCGCGCACTGACGGCGGGCAGTCGTCTCCTGCCGGCCGGACGGTTGATGGCCGTCAGCATCGTGCGCTGGTACGTCGGTCGGGCGGCTGGGCATATCGGCGCGGCGGCGAGACGCGGAGACATCTGGGCTCTGATTACGCGATCCTGCCCTCCGATCGTTCAACTCGCCTACCCTGGGCTCGAACGGCGATAACACCTGGGTGCCTGGCCACTTGGACCAAGGCGCGGATGCGTGCGCCTGGTCGACCGAGGTCTTGGGCGCCGTACCCACTCATGATCGTGCCGACGGGCACTCGTGATGCCGGTGGTGATCTCACGACCCGGCTGCGTGAACTTCCAGCGGTCGTTTGTGCTGCCGACAACTTCCTCAATCAGGAGAGAGGGCCGAGGCATGCGAGACTCACGTTCACATAACCTGAGAGCGCACCTGCGTGGATGGCGTGCCGCCGCGGTGCTCGTATTTGCGAGCCTGTTACTCGTGGCGTGCGGGAGCAGCAGCAATGGCAGCAGCAGCAGTACCACTGGCCAAAACTCCAACCCGTACGGAGCGCAAGCCGGCGGAAGCAGCCCGTCGGCGCCCAGCGGGCCCGCCGTGGTGATGACGAAGACCGGCTCGGCCGGGACCTACCTGACCGACGGCTCCGGTAAATCCCTGTATCTGTTCGCCGCCGACACCGGCGGGAAGTCGGTCTGCACCGGCGCGTGCGCAGCCGCGTGGCCGCCGCTGACCACGAACGGCAACCCGACGGCCGGGAGTGGCGCGACCGCATCGATGCTGACCACGATCACCCGGAGCGACGGCACGACGCAGGTGGTCTACAACGGCCACCCGCTCTACTACTACGCGGCCGATACCGCCGCTGGACAGACGAACGGCCAGGGTCTGAACCAATTCGGCGGTCTCTGGTGGCTCGTTTCGCCGGCCGGGGCGGCGATCCAGAAGTAACGCCGGCGACGGGCACCGTCCACGGACCGGCGCACCCGCGCGTTGCGAAGCGGGGCGCCGGCCCGTCAGCCGACGTCGACGGCCACTTCGGCGCTCCGCTCGAGCTTCTGCCATCGCAACCGCCGGCCCGTCAACGCGGTAAATGCGGAGCGTACGAGCACGATGTACATGAGTTGGCGGTACACCAACTGCTGCAGGGGGAGTGCCCACAGCGGTCGCAGCGGCTCGCGGTCGAGCCGGAACGCGAGTATCGCCGTGATTGTCTGAACCGCGAGAACCGCCAACCACCCGATGATGGTGATCCAGCGGTCGAGGAAGAACGCGCCAAAGACGGTGAGGACGTCGAGCAACGGTGCGAACAACGGCAGGACGACTGTGAACAGGCCGATCAACGGTAGGCCCCGACGACCGAACCGGCCGGATGCGCCGCGTTCGATGATCGACCGGCGATGCTTCCACATCGCCTGCATCGTGCCGTAGCTCCATCGGTACCGCTGTTGCGACAGTTGCCGGAGCGTGGCCGGCGCCTCGGTGCGTGCTCGCGCGGTTTCCTGATAGACGACACGCCATCCGCTCCGCAGGATGGCCATGGTCAGGTCGGTGTCCTCGGCGAGCGTGTCGTGGCTCAGTCCGCCGGTTTCGTCCAACGCGCGCCGCCGGAACGCGCCGAGCGCGCCGGGAATCGTCGGGATGCAACCCAGGGCGTCGTAGAGCCGTCGGTCGAGGTTGAAGCCGATGACGTATTCGATGTGTTGCCACCGGCCGAGAAGCCGGCGACGGTTGCCGACCTTGACGTTGCCGGCAACGGCGCCGACGGATGGATCGCCGAACGGCTGTACGAGTTCGTGCAATGCGTCGGCGTCGACGATGGTGTCCGCGTCGACCATCACGATCAGGTCATGGCTCGCCATGGCTACGCCAGCGTTCAACGCCGTCGCCTTGCCGCCCGACGGCACCCGAACCAGGCGCACGTTGTCGAGGCCGAGTGCGGTGACCCGATCCGCGGTCGCATCCGAAGAGTCGTCGTCGACCACGACGATCTCCACCTGTCTATGCGTTGACGCCGCGAGGCTACGTACGGTCGCTGCGATCGTGTCCTGCTCGTTGAAGGCCGGCACGATGACCGAGATCGCCTCGGTGACCGGCGCACCCCAGGACCAGGTTGGCGACCGGCGGCGTCGGGCATGCCATGCAGCGACGCCGAACAACAGCAGTGCGCGCAGGACGGTCAGGGCACCGATCCAACAGAACCACCACAGCACCCGCATGAAGCTGTCGGCCGCCTGTACGGTCCAGACGAGCGCTCGTCCACGCCAACGTTCCGACGTCGACGCCTCGGCTTCGGGCTTTGCCGTTCCGTCACCTTTGCTGCGGCTGGAGTAGATGGTCATCGCTGCTGGCATTTCGAGGCGTGCGCGGCCGACGGCGTACAGGTCGCGACCGGGTCGGGTCGCAGCGGAGATGCGGACAGACTCAACCAGACGACAACGGCCGCCAGCACGACCATGCACGCGACACCGAACGTGATCGCGCGCATCCGTCGCCGGCGCCGTCCGGAGTCGTCAACGAAGACAGGCACGGCTGTCGCCGGTCCCGTCATCACGCTCGTCTTCGCCGCGGGCATCTGCTTTACCCCACGTACGCGTCCTATCGCGCGCCCGACCGACGTGTCGCGACACCTTGGCTCGGCCGATCTGCCGGCCTGCACTCACACTTGGCTCCCCTCACCGATGACACGTTCCGTCGGCATGTCCGTGGTAGCGGTGCGGCAAAACCTCGAACCCGCGGATATCGGCAGTCCGCGAGATCATCCGGTAGTGCTCGGCGGCGGCGTGGGAGTCGCGCCGCCACCAGAGCCGCCGCCAGAACCGCCGCCGGACGTACCCCCGCCGCCGGTGGTGCCGCCGTCCGATGACGGGCTCGGAGCGGCGGACGGACCAGTGCCACCGGTCGGCGATCCGGACTTCGGCGGAACGGTCGATGGAGCGGGTGCTGGCGTCTTCGTACTCGCGGTTGTGGCTCCCGGCTTGCTGGAATGCCCCGAGCCCGGCGATTGATGCGACGGCGACGTTCGACCGTTCGCACCGGACCTGCCGGGCGATCCCGAAGCTGCCGGCCCCGCTCCGGCACCGGCCGGCGCCGGTCGACGCCGGTTGCTTCGGTGGTGGTGTTCCGGATATGCCGGGGTGGAACGCGGCCAGGACGATCGCGATCGCGATCCCGACGATCGCCAGACTCGCGACCGCGCCGAAGACGCCGCGCTTCGAGCGCCGGATAGGGGGTACGGGTGTGACCTCCGGTCGCGCGATCCAGGTCGCGGGCACCAGGCCAGTCGCCGTGACCCATGCAGTCGTGGCAGTGGACGGGACGATAGCGGCGGCCAGATTGGCGGCCGTCCTCGGATCCGCTGCCCGACGTGCGGCCGTCGCCATCGATGCGGCCGTGGGAAACCTTCTCGTCGGATCCTTCGCCATCGCGGTCATGACGAGGTCAGATACTGCGATCGGGACATCGGCCGGCAATGCGGGCGGCTCGTCATGGACATGCGCCATGGCCACGGCGAGAACGTCATCGCCCGGAAACGGGGGAACTCCAGCCAGACACTCGTAGGCGAGGGTGCCAAGCGCGTATACGTCCGTCGCCGGCGTGAGTGGCCGCTTCGTGGCCTGTTCCGGCGCCATGTACCGCGCCGTGCCAAGGACATCGCGTACGCCGGTCAACCCTTCGGTCGCGGCGGTATGCGCGATTCCGAAATCCACCAGAATGACCCGACCTTGGGCATCGATGAGGACGTTGCCGGGCTTGATGTCCCGGTGGACGACGCCGGCCGCATGAGCAGCGTCGAGTGCGTCGGCCGTCTGCGCGACGATGGACATCGTCACCGCCGGGGACAGGCGCCCGGACGTGGCCAGTCGGTCGGACAACGGCTCACCGTCGACGAACGCCATCACCAGGTACGCCACCCCGAGCGACCGCCGGACCGGACGAGATCTCGCCGTAGTCGTACACGTCGACGACGCCGGGATGGTGCAGTGTGGCGAGCGTGCGTGCCTCGGCGCGGAATCTGGCGCCGAACGACGCATCGACGGACCGGTCGGCTCGCAAGATCTTCACTGCGACGGTACGGCCGAGTGTGCCGTCCGTCGCACGCCACACCTCCCCCATACCGCCCGTAGCGATCGGCTCATCCAGCCGGTAGCGACCGGCAAGCGTCTGTCCCGAGTGCATCAGAGCCACTACCCGGTCGGCGGGCAATCGACACGTGAGATCGCCTGTGCCACATCGCTCCGCCGAGTCAGCGGACGGAATTCACCCCAGATGCGCGTTGAACCGGCGGTTCGTGCAAAACCTCGGTGAGCCCGGTCACTTCGATCGTGCTCGCGACGATGCCGTGTGCGCCAACGGCGTCATACCCACCGCCATGTTCGACCATGACCTGGCGTAGGTGCAGCAGAAGTCGCAGCCCGGAGGAGTCGCAGAAGGTGACATCCGAAAGATCCACGACCAGCGCGCGCGCCGCCGTCAGGTCGGTCGCCCGCAAGGCGCCAAGCGCTCGATCAGCGGTCGCCATGTCCAACTCCCCGGCCAGGCGTACGACAACCGCGTCGGGCTGATCCGTGACAGTGACCTGGAAGTCCATTTTGTACGATTCCATTCCGGATCACGTCCCTCTTGTGCGCGGGGTTGCACGCCTAGCCAGCAGCCGCCTGCGGACTTGGCTGGCCGAACAAGTCGTCGAGCGCGGCGGTTTGCCGGCTCGTAATGAACAGCGCCGTGGAGACGTCTGGTGTCACTCGCGCCCGGTGCGTCGGGGGTTCGCGGTGCGCTGGGATCACGGTGCGCTGGGTCGCGGTGAGCAAGCGTCGCGGATTGCTAAGGGGTCGCGGTGCGCGGGGAATGCGGTGCGCGGGGGTACGGTGCGGTGCGCCGAGGTCGCAGACTGCCGGGGGTCGCGGTGCGCTAGGAGTGGGCCCGATTTGAGTGAGCGGAGCCGTTCGGGTGAACGAGCTGGTTCGAGTGATCGGGGTCGCTCGGGTGAGCAGGATGGCTCGGGTGCTCCGGCTGGCTGGGGACCGCCGGCGAGCCAGGGGCCGAATGCGGCTCGGTTGCGCCGCCGGCCAGCAGCGCGGCGCAGAACGCGGCGACGTAGTTGCGGCCGTGTGCCGCCTGGATCAGGTCGGCGAACGCCGGACCCCGTAGTGCCTTGCGCTGCGCGTTGGAGTTGAGGGCGTTGAACACCTGGCAGTGTGCGGTCGGCGCCGGCGCCGGCGCCGGCGTCGACGCCCGAGGCGTTGGGTTGAGGTTCGGCGGCGCCGCACTGTGGCTTGCCGAACGAGACGCCGAATAGTCGGGGAGGCCCGGCGCACGTGCTGGTGCCGCCGCTCGTGATGCGGAGCTCACGGTGCCACCGCTCAGGGCTCGCGACAACTCGCCGGAGCCGGCGGCGACCGCTATTCCGCTGCCGGCGAGTACGGCTGCGACCACCGCCACCTTGATGGTGACGAGCTGTCTGACCCGTCGTCCGAGCGTCCCGGTGCGCCGACTTGCGATCGGCGATTGACGCGCCGTCCGGAGTGCGGACAACGCTTGACGTTCTCCGTCGGTCTCCCGATCGAGAGCGGGCGCGACGAGTCCCGCGAGCAGCTCAGCGACGGGCTCATCGCGATGCGGTGCACCGCGAGCGAGGCTCGCAAACGTCTGCTCCGCTGATGTACGCCTGACCCGGCGCGGTTGGCAGGTACTCATCTCGTACCTTTCAGCGTCCAGACGGGCGCAGGTGTCACTGCACGCCTGAGCTCCCGCCCCTTGGCGTCGATCGGTTCGGGATCTGTCATGAGTGCCGCGAGGCGGCGAAGGCCTCGATAGGAGGCCGTCCGGACTGCGCCGGCCCGCTTTCCCAGGACCTGCGCGGCGGTCGTCGCGTCGAGGCCCATGATGACCCGCAACAGCACTGCCTCGGCCTGGTCGGGCGGCAGCAGTCGAATAAGTGACAACGCACGCTCGCTGCCCAGTGCGTCGACGGCGTCGACTGAGGTGTCATCGCGGGCGGATCGCTCGGCGAATTCCTCGGTCGACACAACCGCGACCGCCCGCCGCTGGTGGTAGCGGATGTGATCTAGAGCGCGGTGACGTCCGATCGTCGCCGCCCAGCCGCGGAACGCGTCGCCGCCGCCGCGAAACGTACGCAAATCTCGGGTGATCTGTAGCCACGTCTCCGAGGCGACGTCCTCGGCGTCGCCGCCGATCAGCGTGCGCAAATAACGCAGAAGGGGCGGATGTACGCAACGGTAGACGGTGCGAAACGCGTCGTCGTCCCCATCACGCGCGGCCGCCACCGCGACCGTCAACGCGTTCGCGGCATCTACGCTGTCGCCGGGCACCGACACCACCGTTCGCTGTGAGACTTCGTTCGGACGTAGACGACGCGCACATCACCCCCTGGACCGGCCGACACCGGCCGACGCGCGCGTGATCGCACTACCCCGAATCGGTCGAGACCAAGCGTCGCCGGAAATCCAACGATATGAATTCTCGGTCGAATCTCAACAGATGTCGAGAACGGGCCCGCGCTTACGTCCATTGGATGGATGCGCCAAGCTGGCGTTCGCGAACAGATGGGAGCCAGACATGACGAAGTTCCTGCTCACGGTGGATTACCGCAAAGGAGTAATCGAGGCGCCGATGACCGAGTGGTCGCCCGACGACATCAGGGCGCACATGGACTACTACCGAGTCTTGCTGCGGGAACTGGCCGACAGAGGCGAGCTGGTCGAGGAGAATGCGTTGACCGGGCCTGAGCTGGCCAAAGAGGTGACCTGGGACGGAGCAACCGCGCCCGTCGTTACCGATGGCCCGTTCGTCGAGTTCAAGGAGATGCTTGCTGGATATGAGCTGGTCGACGTCGAGTCGGAGGAGCGGGCGATCGAGATCGCGGCCAAGATCTCATGCGTACCCGGACCGGGCGGGGTGCCGATGCAGCAACCGATCGGCGTCCGACGCGTGATGCAGTCGTGCGACTTCGAACTGCTCGCTCCGGAGCTGTAAGGAGCCGACCGGAGCCGTGCGACCGTCACCGCACGTCGAGAACCTGCTGCGCGAGCTGGCGCCGCAGGTGCTTGGCGTGCTCGTGCGGCGGTTCGGCGACTTCGACGCGGCTGAGGATGCCGTACAGGAGGCACTGCTTTCGGCCGCGGTGCACTGGCCGAACGAGGGCATGCCGGACAACCCCCGCGGCTGGCTGATCCAGACCGGCTCGCGGAAACTGTTGGATCAGATCCGCAGCGAGCATGCCCGGCGGCGCCGGGAGAGCCTGGCCGCGCTGCGCGAGCCGCCAGCGGTCTCCTCGACCGAAGCTCGCGACCGTGACGACACCCTGATCGTGATCTTCATGTGCTGCCATCCGTCGTTGACCGCGGCCTCGGCGATCGCGCTGACGCTGCGCGCCATCGGCGGTCTGACCACCGCCGAGATCGCGAACGCGTTCCTGGTGCCTGAAGCGACGATGGCTCAGCGGATCAGCCGAGCGAAGCAGCGCATCAAGGCGTCCGATGTGCCGTTCCGGATGCCGGACCGCCGGGACTGGACAGGGCGGTTGCGCTCCGTTTTGCACGTCCTCTATCTGATCTTCAATGAGGGGTACGCCAGCAGCACCGGCGACGACCTCCATCGCACCGAGTTGTCCAGTGAAGCCATCCGGCTGACCCGGATGGTGCACCGGATGCTGCCGGACGACAGCGAGGTCGCGGGACTGCTCGCGCTGATGCTGCTTACCGATGCGCGCCGGCCAGCCCGGACGGGTGCCGACGGTGAGCTGATCCCGCTGGCCGAGCAGGACCGAACCCGGTGGATCCGGCCGCTGATCGTCGAAGGAATTGAACTACTCAACGGCGCGGTCACGCGGGGCTCGGTCGGCGAATATCAACTGCAAGCGGCCATCGCGGCACTGCACGATCGAGCCGCCCGGGTCGATGACACCGACTGGCCGCAAATCCTTGCCCTCTACGGACTTCTCGAACGAATGACCCAGAACCCCGTGGTGTCGCTCAACCGGGCGATCGCCGCCGCTATGGTGCACGGCCCAGCCGAAGGCCTGCGCCTTCTAGAGCCACTTCACGAGCGGCTGTCGGGGCATTACCGGCTGGATGCCGTACGCGCACATCTGCTTGAAATGGCCGGTGACATGGAGCTGGCGGTCGAGCATTACCAGATCGCGGCCAGCCGGACGACCAGCGCACCGGAGCAGCTCTATCTGACCACTCAGGCCGCCCGGCTCAAGACGAAGCTCGATGCGGCCGAGGCGGCCGGTGCGGCCGTTGCGGCCAGCGACGCGCGCGGAACGAGCGGGGAGCGCGGCCGCTGACGAGCGGCGGCCGCGCTCCCCTGTCACGCCTCAGCGGACCGGCAAATACAGACCGGGATCGTCCAGTTGCTGGTCCAGGCACGAGATCTTGCCCGTGTTCGTCACCTCACCGCCGGAGTTCGGGAAGTTGTCGCGCCGGTTGCCGTCAGAGCTCGTCGTGCAGAACGTCCGGCCGAGGAAGACCGGGCTCGTCGGCGTCTCCAGGGGACCGTTGTTGCGCCGACCGGTGGTCGCGTCGACGGGGTTGCGGACGAAGTCCGAGATGCCGTTGTGGTCGTCGACCACCACGATGGCCTGGCGCTCATTGGCGTCGGCCCAGATCCGATCGGCGGAGTCCAGGGCGATCCCGTCGACCCCCTCCAGGTACGGGCTCTCGACGAGGACGTCGTCGAGGCAGAGTGTGTCGGCGGCGTACATCTGATCGCAGCCGGTCGGACTCGCGACGTTGCCGTGGCGGTCGAAGCTCACCTGCCAGAGCGCGCCGCGGGCGGTATCCGCGATCACGATGTCGCCGTCGTGGGTGAACGCGATTCCGTTGGCGACGATGTCTTGCGGATTGGGCGCGTTGGTCGGCGCCGCCATCCCTTGCTGCGTCCCGTTCTGCCGACCGACGCCGATCGAGTCGGCCATCGGCGGAACCCGGAACATCTCGGACGCCTCGCCGGTTCGGCCGACCCGGTAGACGATCCCTTGCTTGTTGTTTCCGTCGGTCGCCCAGAGGTTCCCGTCGCCATCAAATGCGACGCCGTTCGCCTGGGCAACCCCGGTGGCGAAGACGGTGGCCGCTGTTGTCGCGGTGCCCGGTGTCAGGACGTCGATCTGGTCGAGCGCCGGCGCGTTGCCTCCGGTGACATACAGGCGGCCGTCGCGCCCGAACGCAAGCCCACTGGGCGAGCACGGCCCGGGAACGTAACCGACCTGCGTCGTAGCGCCGGTTGCCGCCACGATCTTCCAGACTGGGCACGGGTTGGTGCCGCCTCCGCGTTCGGCTACGTAGACGTTGCCGTGACTGTCGCCGGCGAGGCCCTCGATGCCGGCGTGTGTGCCTTTGAAGACCGTTGTCCAAGTCGCGTTGCGGCCGAGCGCCGCAAGCGAATTGCGACCACTGTCCCCACCGCGTGCCCAGCCGACCAGGACACCGGTCGTCGTAACCGCCGCCACGAGCACAACCGCCGCCCGCCATGCGGCTCGTCGTTTCGTACCCACGCTGCCTCCTTCGTTGGGTCCAATGGTCTGACAGTAATAACGAAAGGCATCGAGCGGTGGTTCACCGTGGACAGCCCGGCTCACGCGGCGCCTGGGCGCAGGGCGACGATTCCGGCCGCGACGCTCAAGACCAGGCAGATCGGCGTGTACGCGATGAGGTTGAGCCAGTAGAACGGCGTATCGCGGGACGCTCCGATCCCAGCGATCCAGGCGACGCCGGCCAGGCCCCGTGCCAGCAGGCCGAGAGCGACGACACCGGCGGCCGTGGCCACCACCCACGAGGGAAGTCCCGTGTGGACGAGATCGGCGCGAGCGAGCATGGCACCGCAGCCGATGCTCAAGACGACGACGAGGGGGACGAGCACCCGTGGTGTGAATGGCACGTCCGCGTTGAGTACGGCGTGTGACAACGCCCGTGTGTCGCGCGCCGGCCACACCCGGCCGGTCGACCAGTAGACGTGGATGAGGGCGTCGAGGCCGAGCACAGTTGCCACCCCGGTGGCGGCGATGTGAATTGTCTGCATGATCGGTAGAGGAACGGCGGCGCCCGTTCACTCCCGTGACGACGGTCACATCCCGGGCCGGTGACGTTCAGGGGCGGTGACGTTCAGGGGCGACGGCCGCCGAACCGCTCCTCGAACCGCCGCAGCGTCGTACGCGCCAGCCGGCGTTGCCAGGCCGCCGGCAGCGGTGCGATCAGCCGTTTGCCGGGCACCCGGAGCCCGGCGAGGTAGCCGAATCGGGTCGACTCGCCGTCCGCGACCGCCGCCATGCCGAAAACGAGGAAGCGGCTCTGCATCAAGCACCATCCGGGCCGGAGCACCATGTCGAATGGTGCGCGGAGACCGGACCGGCCGCGGACGTCAACTCGTAGCCGCTCACCGACGCGGTCGACCACCCGGACGGAGCGTACGTCCGGCACGAGCCCCGGGAATCCGGTCTCCACGTCGGCAAGGACAGTCCACACGTCCGAAAGCGGCGCCGCCAGCACAGTCTCGGCCAACATCGTGCCAGGCATCGCGGCGTGCAGAACCCGCAGTCGCTGCAGCTCGTCGAGCTCGCCGACCGGCCAAGTCATCGCGCACCTCCGTCCGCTTGCCACCGTCGCCGAAACGTCTGCCGCGCCCGGAACAGGCGGGACCGTACGGTGCCCTCGGGCACCCTCAGCAGCGTGGCCGCCGTCGACTCGTCGAAGCCGTCCATGTCCCGAAGCATCAGCACCGCGCGATGCTCGGGCGACAGCCGGGCCAGGACATCGCGCACCTCCACAGCCAGTGCCGGGTCGCCAGCGGCCGGAAGGTCACCAAGCTCGTCCGGTTCGGCGTGCTGGGATTGACGAGCCACCCGGAGCGCCTCCCGGACCGCGATCGTCCGTACCCAACCGAAGAATGCGGCCGGTTCGCGAAGTTCACCCAACCGGCGCAAGACAATCACCAATGTCTCCTGGACGGCATCGGCCGAGTCTTGCAGCGCGATCGGCCCGCACCATCGTCGGACCGGCTCGGCGACAGCGTCGAGCACGTCGTGCATCGCCAGCATGTCACCGTGTTGCGCAGACCGGATCGCGTCCGCCAGGGCAATATCGACGCCGCGGTGACGGTCGGGTGCGGTCACGCGGCGATCGTACCGGTCGGACTTGAACCTCCTCTCGACGCGACGGCGACGGATCGACGGGGGTGAGCCGAATCGGGCTGTCGCCATCCACCACGCCGACGATCACCGCAGCCACTTGCTGTCGATCATCGGAGGGCGCGGCTGCTAACTGACTTTTGCCCCGGCGTCGACCAGACGGTCCGACAGAACGTCGAGCGGTTGCGGACGGCCGAGGTAGTAGCCCTGCGCGTATTCGACGTCGAGTTCGGCCAGCGCAGCCAGCTGTTCCAGTGACTCGACGCCCTCCGCCGTGACGGGAAGATCCAGGCCACGCCCGAGGTCGGCGAGAAGCTTCACCACGGTGTGATCGCGTGGATTGTGGGTCATGCCGTTGACGAACGCAGCGTCGATTTTCAACCCGCCGATGGTCAAGGTGGACAGGTGTCGGAGGCTGGTCGACCCGGCGCCCATGTCGTCGAGCACCAGACCGACGCCGAGTTCCCGCAATCGTTCGAGCCCGCGCTTCGCGGCGTTCAGCGTCTCGAGACTAGCGCCCTCGGGCAGCTCCAGGAGAAGTCGTGACGCGGCGAGCCCGGTGTCGGCAAGCGCCGCGATCACGAGTTCGTCGAAGTCGGTGGCGAGCGTCGCCGGCGAGACGTTCACCGCTATCTGGGCTGGCGCGCGGGAACCGAGTCGCCGGTCCAATTCGATGATGTCCGCGCAGGCCCGTGCCATCACCCACCGGTCCAGATCGGGAAGGTGGCCGGCCCGGCGCGCACCCGGCAGGAACCGGTCCGGCGCCAGCAGGCCCATGCGCGGATGTGCCCACCGCACCAGAGCCTCGATGGCGACGAGCGACCGGTCGGCGATCCGCACGATCGGCTGATACCAGACGCGCATCTCGCCACTGTCGATGGCCTGCGCAACCGATCGATCAACGAGATCCACACCGATGGCGAGGTCTGCTTCGACGTCCGCGGTCGCATGGACCTGGCCGCCACCGGCCTGCTTGGCTGTGAACATGGCCATGTCCGCCTCGGACAGCAGCGTCGTCGGATCGGCGCGGTCGCCGGACACCGACACACCTATGCTCGCGGTCAGCCGTCCCTCCGGGACCCGGCTGTCGCTCGGGGCACCGATCGTGACGAGGAAGCGCTGGCCGAAGTTGCGGGCCGCGTCGGTCGCCGAGCCACGCCGGGAGGTCCTGGTCAGCACGACGAACTCGTCCGCGCCGATACGGGCGACGACCTCGCCCGGTCGTGCCGCGTTGGTGAGTTGTCGGGCCACTCGCGACAACACCGCATCGCCAACGGTGTGACCGTACGTGTCGTTGATCCGTTTCATGCCGTCGAGGTCGATCAGCGCCAGCATGACCCGATTGTCGCGGAAGTCCGCGCATATCGAGCTGAGCAGTTCCAAGAAGTGCGTGCGGTTGACGAGGCCGGTCAGGTCGTCGTGAATGGCACGGTGCGCGAATTGGCGCGCGAGGCCGTCGAAGAGATCCGCCGCCGACGCATGGCCGACAGTGCTGCTGTCGATATCGACGAGCACATCGTCGTAGCGGTGGATGTCGGGGCGGGACCGCAGATGGCCGGCGACCGTCGGAACCATGGAATCGGCCGGAACGCGAAGCGGTGCCCAGTCGGTGATCTCCCCGACGCTGCGCTGCGCCCATAGCGTCCGCCCGTAACCGAATGGCCCGGACATCAGTTGGCCGAACGCGTCGCGCATGACGAGCCCGAGGCGCTGCCCGTCGCTCACCGCGACGCAGGTGAGGTTTCTGTCGCCTCGGAAGGTCATGTCCAGGTCGGCACAGGCGGTGTCGGCGGAGACCGTCAGAGCAATGCGGGCTAAGTCACCCACTGTCACCGGCAGCCGCATCGGTCATCGTCCCCCGAAGATCGCCCATATCCGTCAGCCTATCCACGCGTACCAGGGCGAATACGGTCTTGTCAGAGATATAGCTGGATTCACGCCCAGACTGGCCCGTTTGGCGCGGGCCATCCCCATCCGATCGACCGAGCCGTCACGGCGTGCCGATCGGCGACCTTCGTGAAGCGCCAGGCCGGGGCTTGAACCGGCCGTCACAGCGACATCCGACACGACAGGAGGAGGCATCCACCAGGCTGCTTCCGCGGGCGACGGCGCCCGGGGATACTGACGCCCATGGATCAGGGCTTCTCCGCATACGATGTGGATTCGTGGTGTGAGGCGATCGACCAGCTTCACGATTACGCCATGCGCCATGCGTACTCACGGCGCGATGTCGAATACGCGGTCGGGCGGGAATTGTCCCGATGGGGTTATCTGGCGGCCCCGATTCCGGTGCTGCAGATGATGTCGCGGGCGGTCGAATCGGGATACGCGTTCGCGCTTCGCGACATCCAGGAAGGCAGCTACGACCGCGAGATCGCGCAGTGGCGGCCGGCGCTAGGACGCGCCCGTCCGTAACACGCGCAAACGCGGCGACGCTCCGTTGCAAGGCCGCCGCGTCGACGTTGAAGTTGAGGACGAAGGCCCGGTGCGTCCAATGACGTGGCCACGTTAATCGGGTTGCTCACGGCGGCGGCCGCCGCTACGGTCCCGATCAGCTTCGACTCGACCGATCCAGCGTGCGAGAAGGTGTTTTGATGCGTGTTGACGGCGTCCGTCTTCGCTCTGTCCAGACGACCCGTCCATCACACGTAAGGAATCACCGAAGTGGACCTGCCACGCATCTACACGATCCGGGCGAGTAGTCACCGGATCATCGATCCGTTCACGTCAGAAAAGTTGGCCACGCTCGGTCGAGCGATTCATCTCCGTACCGGCATGTCGATTCTCGATCTTTGCTGCGGTAAGGGCGAGATGCTCGCCACGTGGGCGCGCGACCACGGCGTCACCGGCATCGGCATCGATATCAGCACGGCCTCGCTTGCCGAAGCGAGCCAGCGCGCCGTCGAACTCGGGGTCGCGGACCGCGTGCGGTTCGTGCATGACAACGCCGTCGGGTACGTGTCGGCCGACCCGGTCGACATCGCGGCCTGTGTCGGCGCCACCTGGATCGGCGACGGGGTGACCGGCACCGTAGCGTTGCTCGAACGCAGCCTGCGGCCCGGCGGCATCATGCTGATCGGGGAGCCGTTCTGGCGAGCCGAGCCGCCGAGCCAGGAGGCCGTCGAGGCCTGCCACGCTCGTTCGGTGGACGACTTCGACTCGTTGCCCGGCCTCGTCGCACGGTTCGGCGATCTCGGCTATGACGTCGTCGAGATGGTGCTCGCCGATGAAGACAGCTGGGATCGATATCGAGCCGCCCAATGGCTCAACGTTCGTACGTTCCTCGACGCGCATCCGACCGACGATCTTGCGCAGGAACTGCGGGCGGAGTTGACCCGGGGGCCGCTGGACTACGTCCGGTATGCGCGCGAACTCCTCGGCTGGGGTGTCTTCGCGCTGATGAGGCGTTGACGGTGCAGCCTTGATGGTTCTGCCGCGCGGACAGCGTCGATGGTGCTGTCCGCGCGGACAGCGTCGATGGTGCTGTCCGCGCGGACAGCTAGACGGCGCTCCATGGCGCGAGCGGACTAGCGGTCGCGCTGGACGAACCAGGCGGTCGTGTTCCCGGCAATCGTGCCCGGTGCGCTGGTCGCGCTGCTGATCACCGGAGCGTCGGCCGCTACCGGCTCCGGCAGGATGGCGGGCTCGTCGGTGAGGTTGACGACCACGATGACGTCGTGCCCGCGTCGGAACGCAAGCACGCCGTCCGCCGTGTCGATCCACTCGATCGCGGCGCCGGCGGATGCCACTGTGCCACGGCGGATCCGGAGGGCGCGCCGGTAGAAAGACAGCGTCGAGGCCGGATCGGCATCTTCGGCGGCGACGGTGATCGAGGCCCAACTCGCCGGTTGGGGCAGCCATGGCGTCCCGGATGGCCCGAAGCCGAACGGCGGTTCGCTGCCGGACCACGGCAGTGGGACTCGACATCCGTCGCGACCGAGCCGACGGCCGCCGGTCATCCGGAAGACCGGATCGAGGCGCATCTCGGCCGGGATGTCCAGGACTTCCTCGAGACCCAGCTCCTCGCCCTGATAGAGGTAGGCGCCACCGGGCAATGCCAGCATGAGCAGGGTGGCCGCCGTGGCTCGCCGAAGTCCCAGCTCGCCGCCGCCGAAGCGGGTCGGGTGGCGCTGTACGTCGTGATTGGCGAGCACCCACGTCGGGGTCGCTCCGACGCTGGCCAGCTCGATCATCGTGTGTTCGATGACCGTCCGGATCGTGGTCGCATCCCAGCCGGCGTCGTAGAAGTCGAAATTGAACGCGGTGTGGAGTTCGTCGGGCCGGAGATATTGCGCGAACCGCGACGGGTTGGGCACCCACGCCTCGGCGACGAAGACGCGGTCGCCCGCGTACTCGTCGATGATCCGGCGCCAGGCCCGGTAGACGTCGTGCACCTCGTCGCGGTCCCAGTGCGGATGCGTGCCGGTGCGGCGCAGGTGGTCGGCTGTGCCGACGACGTCGACGAGATCCGGATCTTTGGCGAGGCCATGCGCGACGTCGATGCGGAAGCCGTCGACGCCGCGATCGAGCCAGAACCGGAGAATGTCCTCGAATTCGGCCACGACCTCGGGATTCGTCCAGTTCAGGTCCGGCTGCTCAGGGGCGAACAGATGGAGGTACCACTGACCGTCGGCGACCCTCGTCCAGGCCGGGCCGCCGAAACTCGACTCCCAGTTGTTCGGTGGCTCAGTCCCGTCCGGGCCGCGACCGTCGCGGAACAGGAATCGCTCGCGCTCCGGGCTGCCCGGATTCGCGGCCAGCGCGGCCTGGAACCAAACATGCCGGTCGGAGGTGTGGTTGGGCACCAGGTCGACGATCACCCGGAGATTGTGGTCGTGCGCCTCGCGAATAAGGGCCTGAGCGTCGTCCAGCGTGCCGTAGGCGGGATCGACGTCGCGGTAGTCGGCGACGTCATAGCCGAAGTCGGCCTGCGGCGACGGGTAGAACGGCGAGAGCCAGATCGCGTCGACACCGAGCGCGTCCAGGTAAGCAAGCTTCGACCGCACGCCATTCAGATCGCCGATTCCGTCGCCGTTCGCGTCAGCGAAGCTCCGCGGGTAGATCTGGTAGATCACCGCGTTGCGCCACCACGCCGCGTTCGCCGACGAGTCAGTCGCTGAAGTTGATGCCTGCACGTCGCTTGATTCGCGTCCCACCGACGCCCCTTTCTGTCGTGTTCGGATGATTCTCGACGCCCGGATTCGACCGGGCGCCTGACGTCGACGCACCGCCGGCCGACGTCGAGGGCGGTCAGCTCGTCCGCGGCTGTCCAGATGTGCCCCGGACGACGAGCCGACCGGGGAACAGCGTCTGGGTGGCCGGCCCGACGCCACCGTCCAATCGATGAATCAGGGCCGCCATCGCCGCTCGGCCCATGCCATTGGCGTCGGGGCTGACCGTCGTCGTGGCCGGCGTCGTCATCAGCGCGGCCTGCGGCGTCATGGCCAGCGACACGAGGGAAAATTCCTGCGGCACCCGCCAACCGTGCTTGCGGGCCGCCGATATCACACCGGGCACGGCCTGCTCGTTGAGCGCGATCATCGCCGTTAGCTCACCGTCGCGGTGCACCAGATCGCGGAACAACCGTTGGCCGGCGGCCGCCGACGACGCACAGTTGCGTACGGTCAAACGGATCCCGGCGTCTTTCGCGGCACGGACGACGGCGTCCCGGGCCCGTACGGATGGACCCACTCCGGCGGCCACGAACGAGCGCGACTGGTTGATGAACGCGATCTGCGTGTGACCCAGGTCGGCGAGGTAGTTCACGGCGACGCGGCCGCACTGATCGAAATCCGCGTCAACGAAGTCGGAGGCGACGTCGCCGCCGTTGCGGCCGATCATCCCGAACTCCACGCCGGCCTGCGCCAGCACGTCGGTGCGTTCGTCCGCGAGGCGGACCTCCATCAGAATCGCACCGTCGATCAGGCCTTGGCGGGCGAGCAGGCGTAACTCGTCGAGCGCGCCGGCGTTGGCCGTCCACAACAGGACGTGATAGCCGTGCTCCTGCGCAAAGTCGCTCGCGCCAAGGATGTAGGCCATGCCACTGGTATCGATGCCACGTCCACCCGTCGGGAACAGCACCGCGACGATATGGCTCCGCCGGCTCTTGAGTCCCCGCGCGAAAGCGTTGGGCGTGTATCCCAATTGCTCCATGGCATGCTCGACGCGTTGGCGGGTCTCGGCGGTGATCGGTCGGGCCCCGGTCATCGCGTACGACACCGTGCTTACCGACACGCCGGCCAGGCGAGCCACATCCGTCATCGTCGCCACGGTGGCTCCCTCCGTTCGTGACCCACCCGGACGTGGGCACATGTCCACCGGCGCATTCGACGGGTCCCGCTCAGACGAAAACTACTCCGTCGATGTGCTTGGTCGACCATCGGCCGTCGTGGTCAACCGACGACGACAGGCGGCGCTCGTCAAGGCGCAAACGGCCACACATGGTGGTCGTATGAACGCGGCGAGATTGTCGGCGTCGGGCAGGCCATAGGCGGGTACGTCTCCTCTCGTGTGCACGGCGGCGCTGTCTCGTCCCGCGGGCGGTGTCACGTCGGGTCCTCGTTCGTGAACAACCATTCTCCAGTGGTCGCGTCGACGAAGGTGACGGTGTTCATGGGCATTGCCGGTCCGTTGAATGTCGTGGACATCAGCACACCGACCTGGAAGCACATCCAGACCGGCAGGTGGTGTACGCGCACCTCGCCGTTGACCGTCTCCGTGAGCACGCCGAAGCGGCAGGTCAACGGCGCGGACCGCGGCGTGTTGGCGTCGATGCGGGTGGTCGCGCGGGCCGTCGCCAAATTCACCGTCGCATCGGCACGGGCGGCCGGTGCCACTGGTTCGACGACGATCGTGTTGTTTTCCAAGATGACGTCGCTGGTCAGCGGTGTACCGTCCGCCTCATCGACGGCACGGAGCGCCGGCGTGTCCGACCGGACCGTGGCGGCCGGGCTCGGCACCCCGCCGCCGACGTACGGCACGATCGTGCGTTGGGTCGCCGTGCCGGCGCGGATCGATACGTGGTCGGCCGAGCACGCGCCGATCGTGGCGACCACCGCAACCGCGACGGCCAACGCGAGCGATCGCCGCTGCATCACGTGGTGTCCGCGACGGTGAGCAGGACGGCGCCCGTGGTGGCGTCGACGAAGGCCAGGATGTTCTCGTGCTCTCGCGGCGTCGCCGATGGACCGACGATGGCGTTGATCCAGACGCACATCCACACCGTGACACCGCTGCGGGTAAGGGTGCTGTTGGCCGAGGTGCTGCCGGAACTGGGGTCGTCGAGATAGGTCAACGACCCGCTCCGGCAGATCAGGGAGGCCGGATCGGACGCGCCGGGCTCGGCCAGGACCGTTTGGCGGGCCTGGGCCGCCGTGACGCGTAATAGGGCGGCATCTCCCGGCGGTCCGATGACGATCGATCCGCCACGCAGCCGTATCTCGTCGGTCAGCGGCTGGCCGTTGTCGTCGGCGACGGCCAGCAGTGCGGCGGTATCCGGCGTCAGGGTATGCACCGATTCGGTGGCCGGCGTCAGCGCCGGGCCGTGACCCGACGTCCGAACACCGCTGCCGGCGATTTCGATGCGATCAGAACCGCAGCCCGCGAGCAGGGCAATTGCCAGCCAGCCCGCAACGGCATAACGGCGCCACATTCCACCATTGTGCTCCGGCGCCCGGGTTCGGCCGGCCGGCATCGATGCCGAACCGGTCGGGGTCGAATGCGAAATCGTCGTACGTCGGCGGCAGAGTGGCCACCGTGATTCTCGAGATCCGCACGTACCGGTGCAAGGCGGGTCGTCGCGGCGACTTCCTCACCGTCATGCGCCACCGATCGATACCGCTGCTCGCGACGTATGGCATCCAGGTCGTCGACTTCGGCCCTCCACTCGTCGACGAGGAGCCGTGGGAGGAGGCTTACCTGATGCGTGCCTTCCCGAGCCTCGCCGAGCGGGACCGGCTCGAGGAGACGTTCTACGGCGGCGACGACTGGCGTCTCGGGTTGCGCGAGTCGGTGATGTCGTGCATCGAGAGCTACCACACGGTCGTGCTCGACGTCGCGGACGAGGTCGTCGCCGGGCTGACCCGCTCGGTCGACGCGCTGTAGACGCGAGCTAGACGGACTTAGTCGGCCTTCCAGGTCGGGTCGTGCTGTTCGGCGCGGGCGCTGCTCAGGCGGGCTTCGTAGTGGCCGATGGTGATGATCCGCCCTGATTTCGAGGTGGTGCATTCGGCTGCGAGAGGGCAGCCGGTGCAGGCTTTGCCGTATCGTGCGGCGCCGGCGTGCCGGTCATGACCGCGGATCGGGCGGATCGGCTTGGTGAGGCCGGCTGGGCAGGTCACGGTCGCGGCGGCCAGGTCGATGGTGAAGGCGTCTTTGGTGAAATGGCCGTCGGGGGCGACTGGATTTTGCACCTTCACTTTCGCCTCGACCATGGCCTGGTCGCGGCGGGTAAGGAGTTCCCCGGCGCCGTAGGCGGCGTCACCGTAGACGGCCGCCCAGTCGCTGGCGGCTGGGGATATATCGGGTGGGTCGGTCAGCAGCTCGGCGAGCAGGTCCACCGCGCAGGCGGCGTCGCTGATGCCGGGTGCGCTGACCGCGGTTGCGGTGATGATCTCGCTGTCCGGGTCGATCGCGATATGCCCCTTGAACCCGTCGTAGCCCCGGTCGTTGGTTTTGTGCCCGTGCCGGGCCTGCGGGTCCACCGTGGAGATAACCCGATCCGGGGCAACTCGACGGGCGATCCGGAACACGTCATGCCCGCCCTCGAGGTCTTGGCCCAGCACCCTGGCCAGCAATGCCGCGGCCTGCGCCACCGGCGCGTCTACCCGCCGACCGTCTAGCGCTGTGAGCAACGCGTAGCCGTCGCGCGCCCGGGAATCGATCAACACCTCCCGGGCCGCGACGTCGTCCCAGTCGATCTGCGGCTTGCCCGCCGTGGTGTAGTCATCGCCGCTGCTCAACACGGCCCGCAGAGCCGTGGCGAGATCCGCGTCCGCCGCCGCGAGCAAACCTCGCACCGCCGAGCGGATCAGCGTGATCGTGTCCATCGTCGCGACTGCGTCATACAACGGCGTGGAATCCAGCACCCGCCGCCGCCCGACCAGACCCGCCTGCCGGGCCACGCTCAATCGACACGCTTTCGACGTGCGGCCAGGTGCTGCCGACGCCGCCGAACCGGTGAGGCGGGACGCCCTGGTCCGACGTACCCGTGATGGATCGAATGTCCTGCTCAAGGCGCGCGTCGCGGCCGATCCGGCGCGCACACCGCGACCGGCGGCAGCCGCTCGGGCGGCGGGGAGAGGGGGGCAGCAAGGGTCATCCCGTGGCATCCGGTCGGCGGCGAGGGTGCATACAAGGGAGTAGATGGGTTTTCCGGTCGGGGCGATGGCCAGGACGCTCAGGGGCGAACATCAACCCCGCGTAGGAGTGTGATCCATGCCCCGAGCCCGCAGACGGCTGCTACTCGCATCCGCTGTTGCCGTCGGCCTGGCCGCTTCGTCGATCGCCTGGACGTCCGCAACCGCGGCCCCCGGCACGGCGAGCGCCAGCCAACCTCAGCACGACGTCATTGTGGTGCTGCGTGACCAGCACACGAACCTGGCTGTCAGCAAGGGCATGCGATCGGCCCGAGTACAAGCGACGCAGCGCGACCAGGCGCCGCTGCTGGCCAGCGCGAGCAAGATGGGTGCGCGCAACGTCCGCGGCTTCTCGCTCGTCAACGGCTTCGCGGCGAGCATGACGGCGGCTCAGGTCAACTCGATCGTGGCCAACCCGCAGGTCGCGGCCGTGCTGCCCGATCGGCCGATCAGCCGGCCGTCGATCGCCACGACGACCCCAGCCGTCGGTGCCGCGACAGCTGCGACCGACGCGTCGACGATCTGCCCGTCCGACCCGACCAAGCCGCTCCTGGAACCGGAGGCGCTGCAGACCACGCATACGGCGTTCCAGAACACGAGCACGCCGCAGGCGCAGAACATCGTCGACGGTTCAGGTGTCAAGGTGGCCTGGATCGCCGACGGCATCGACATCGACAACCCGGACTTCATCCGAGCCGACGGCAGTCATGTTTTCGTCGATTACCAGGACTTCTCGGGCGACGGGCTGGCCGCACCAACGCTCGGCGGTGAGGCATTCGGCGACGCCAGCTCGATCGCCGCGCAGGGTCTGCACCCGTACGACCTGGCGAACTTCGTCGTGCCACAGCACCAGTTGCCGACCGAGTGCACGATCACCGTCCGCGGCGTCGCGCCCGGCGCGAGCCTGGTGGGCCTCAAGGTGTTCGGCGCGGCCCCGACCGCCCCGACGTCGAGATTCATCGAGGCGATCGACTATGCCGTCAACGTCGACCACGTCGACGTCCTGAACGAATCGTTCGGCGCGAACCCGTTCCCGGACTTCAGTCTCGACCCGGTCGCCCTCGCCGACGACGCGGCGGTAGCCGCGGGCGTGACCGTCGTCTCCGGTACGGGGGACGCCGGCACCGCCGGTACGTTCCAATCGCCCGCTACTGATCCAAACGTGATCAGCGTCGCCGGCACGACGAACCTCCGGCTCTACCAGCAGACCGGATTCGAGGGCGCGAACTTCGACAACGGCACCTGGGCGAATGACAACATCGCGTCGCTGTCGGGTGGCGGTACGTCGCAGGCGGCGCGCGTCCCGGACCTTGCAGCACCCGGGGACTCCGGTTGGGCGTTGTGTACGCCGGATCTCGATCAGTACGCGGAGTGCGCAGACTTCAAGGGAGCGCCGTCACCGATCGAGGACTTCGGCGGCACGAGCCAGTCGTCGCCGCTGGTGGCCGGGGCAGCCGCGCTCGTCATCGAGGCGTACGAAAACACGCACCATGGCGTCCGGCCGAGCCCCGCGCTGGTCAAGCAGTTCCTGACGAGCACGGCGACCGACCTCGGCGCACCCGCGTACGAGCAGGGCGCGGGCGAGTTGAATTCGCTCGCCGCCGTGCAGGCGGCCCGCAGCTGGCGCGACGGCAACGGCAAGCCGGCGAGCGTCGCGAACGCGATCATCGCCGGGCCGACGCAGCTCACCGGCATCGGTGGCGGCGGGTCGACGGCGACGGAGTCACTCAAGCTCACCAACACGTCGTCGACGGCGCAGACCGTCAAGCTCGCGACGCGCAAGTTCGGCGCGTTCCTATCCCGGCAGTCCGGTTCGGTCAGCTTCGACGCCGCCACGGCGCCGACCTTCTTCGACTTCACCGGTCTCGCCCGGGCGTTCGTACGCAAGACGTTCACGGTGCCGAAGGGCGCCGACCGATTGGACGTGTCGTTCGCGGCGCCGACGCCGGTCTCGCCGATCCGCGTCAACCTGATCGATCCGACCGGACGTTTCCAGCAGTACTCGTCGCCGCAGGGCAACGGCAACTTCGGCCACGTCGACGTGAACCTCCCGATGGCGGGCACGTGGTCGGCGTACTTCGTGATGGCGCCGACGTCCGGGTTCAACGGGCCGGTGCACTTCAGCTTCACGACCCAGAAGTTCGCGACGTCCGGTTCGGTGTCGCCGTCGTCGGTCAGCATCCCGGCCCACGGCAGCCGTACGGTGAGCGTGTCGACCAAGCTGGCCAAGTCGGTTGGTGACGTGTCGGCGGCCGTACAGGTGACGCCGGTCCGTGGCTCGGTCGTCTCGGTGCCGCTGACATTGCGGACACTGGTGCCGACGAGCCAGCAAACCAACACGTTCACCGGTGTCGTCACGGGCGGCAACGGGCGCAACATCCCGATCTTCGGTCCGGCTCAGTCCAATGTGTACTACCTGGATGTGCCGGCGGGAAAGAAGGACATGACGGTCGGGCTCACGTTGGACAGCGACGCGGGCGACATCATCGAGGGCCTCCTCACCGACCCGAACGGCCAGGTCGCGTCCTACCAGTCGAACGTGAACTTCGACAATGCCGGCAATCCGCAGCAGAGCAACGGCCTCCAGCTCTACAAGCGCAGTCCGGCGGCCGGCCGGTGGATCTTCTCGTTGCTCGTGATCGACCCGGTCACCGGGCTCGAGGTGAGCCAGGGCTTCCACGCTGCGCTCGGGTTCAACACCGTCAAGGTCAGCGCGAAGCTGCCGAACAGCGCGTCGACTGTGCTCAAGGCGGGCAAGGCGGTCAACGTACCGGTCAAGGTCATGAACACCGGCCTGGTCCCGTTGACGTACTTCGCCGACGGTCGGTTGAACACCACCGGCGACATGCCGCTGGTCGAGTTGTCCGGCACGCCACAGCCGATCGACCTTCCGGTCGCTCCGGGGATCGCGCCGCGCTGGCAGGTGCCGCCGGACGTGACGCACTTCAACGTGGCCGCGGTCGCGACGACGGGCGTGAACCTCGACCTGTTCTACACGTCCGGCAATCCGGACGTGTATGCCGCCAACGTCAACAACTCGGCCACGGTGAATGTGGACGCACCACAGGTATCGCCCGGATTGTGGGCCTCCGACATCGGCCAGACCGGCCCGTTCGACGGTCCCGCGCCGCACGGCACGTTCACCATCTCGGCCACCGCACACGGCCAGCTGTTTGACCCGGCGATCAGCTCGACGACGGGCGACGTCTGGGCCGCAGGGGTCGACCCCGGCGCCAACAGCGTCGTGGGCAACCTCCTTGGCCAGGGCCGGGCCGCCACCACCAAGATCAGCGAGGGTACGCGCTTCGCGACGTCGAAGGCGGCAGCGGCGTCGGTGAGGTCGGCGGGGTCGGCGGCGGCGGACGCGGCTACGCCGACCGGGACCGGTCCGATCACGCTGTTCCCGGGCCAGTCCACGACGATCACGGTCACCATCACGCCGACCGGTGCGTCGCACACTCTTGTACGCGGCCACCTCTACGTCGACACGTTCGGGTTCCTCACCGGTTCCGGTGACGAACTGATTGACCTGCCGTACGCGTACACCGTCGGGTGATGTGTAGCCGGCAGGAGTGAGAAGCCGCATCCCGCAACGGATGCGTTGGGGGACGGCGGGCCCGGACTGCGCGGACCGGGCCCGCCGTTGCTCGGACGGTCTGGTGATCCACTGTGCGGGACGATTGGTGTCGCTGTCGCGGCAGTAATCGTCCATCACGGTGGATCATGGATGCCGCGCTCGGTCGACGGCCGATCCGAGAATGCTGATGAATCCGACAAAGCACCCAAAGGCTATCGATCCATGGACGGTGCGGCGTAGCGTAGAAACATGGTCAGTAACGCGCCACCACCGCGACCGTCGGATCCGCCCGCCGGACAGTCGTTCGGGACGTCGACCGGCCTGCCACCCACCGGTACGACCGGCGCCATCGAGCCGCAAGCGCGGCCGAAGCGCCGCGCCCGCGTGCCGGCAAAAGTGGTCGTCACGCTCGTGATCCTGGGTGCGGCCTTGTGGTTCATCTTCGCCAACACCCAAGACGTCAAGGTCAGACTATGGGTGCCCACGGTCACCGCGCCGATGTGGCTCGTGCTGCTGGTGACGTTCGTCGTAGGCATGCTGCTCGGGCTCATCACTCCGCGACTGATGCGGCGGCGGCGCGCGAAGGCGGCGGCCCGGGCCGCGGCCCGATCCCAGGCGCGGTGACTGAAGCTCTTCCGCGACCGCGCGGTGTTGGTCCACGTAACCGGTCGCGCCGGTCGATCTTGCCGTGCGTCTCGTCCGGCTGACAAGATGCCAGCCGAATGCGGTCACGCTCGGTGACAACACACCGTGATCGCGTCGGGACGGACCGTCGATGACCTGGGAATATCGACGGTTGCGTGTGCCAGATCGCGAGTCAGATCACCGACAGTTGTGGTGGCCCACCGCCTGCGGGGCGTCACCCTCTGTCATGCCGGCCTGAGTCTGTGTCCCGCCCGGCGCGGCCCGTGTCCTGCCGGGCGGCGCGCCCCGTGTCCTGCGGGGTGGCCGGGTGCGTCACGCCGCCCGGTGGGCCTCGCGATAGGCGATGCCGCCGGGGATCGTGGCCACGAGCGCGTCCTGCACCCGAGTCGATTCCGGCAACTCCCACTCTGTCTGCTGTGGAGCGACCGTCCACCGTACGAAGCCGTGCGGCGTCCGGGTCGGCGGCGCCGGAATCCATGACCGCCGGCCGTGTAGGACCACGGAGTGCTGCTGGGCCAGTTCGCTACGCAGCTCGGCACCCGGCCGTACGAGAAACATGTAGCGGCCCAACGGCGTGACCGCGACTGGCCCGCGGACCGCACGCGCCGCCGGCACGCCGATGTACGCCGGTACGTCGAGCACGTCGAACTCCTCTCCGGTCGCGAGCAGGACGGTATACGGTCGTCGGCTCCAGACCTCCGAGATTTCGAGGGGATCGGTCGTCACATGATCGCTCCACGGCTCCCGAGCCGGATGTACGGCGACCGTCCGGCAGCCGAGACCGCACGTGAAGCGTGTGCCGACCAGACATGCACCGGGAAGCACGCCCCAGTCGTGGGACGCGTAGCGAAGCGCGGAACGTCGCAGCGAGAGCGTCCGCAGCCGGGAGCGCGCGGGACAGCCATCGACGAACACCTGGTGCCGCATTCTCACGGCGTCCCCCTACGTCAGCACCTCGCGCCACCGTCATGGCGTCGGCCCGTTTCATCCCACTTTGGACGGTGCATGACCGGTGACGGACGAGTTCGACGAAATTGAGAGCCGAATTCACGTCACCTGTCCGAAGTGGTGGTCGTTGAGCCCGGCAGAGCGACGATTGCAAGTTGCACCCAAACGTACGAGCATCAACCACAGGACGGGCGCACATTGAGTGCGACGACTGTGGACAATGGGGCGACCGAGACACGGAACGCCCGTAACACAGCAAGGAAAAAAAAAAAAAACAGCGACACAGCGACACCGGCAATGTGCGTCGGGCCATCTCATGCGCCCGAGCGCCACGGAAGGGGCCGACATGGACGAGCTGCCGATCGGGCGTCGCGTCGCGTATTGGCGGGGTCGTCGCAAGATGTCGCAGCAAGTCTTCGCTGACCGGTTGGGCAAGTCGAAGAGCTGGGTGGACAAGGTCGAGCGAGGCGTACGTCGCCTGGACAAATTCTCCGTGGTGTACGAAATAGCCGACGTTCTGCAACTCGACGTCGCGTTGCTGATGGGCAAGGACCCCGAGCGTCGCGAGGGTTCGGTGAACTGCATCGACCAGGTCGAGGTCGAGGACATCCGGGCCGCGCTCGAGCGGTACGACCAGATCAGCGCGTTCTTCTATGCGCCGCCGGAGCCACCCGCGATGGACCAGATGCGGCTGGCCGTCGGGCACGCGTGGAACACGTTCCAGCACGCGAAGTACGGTGTACTCGCGCGAATCCTGCCCAAACTGATCCGCGAAGCGCAGGCGGCCGACACGGCGTACGCCGGCACCGACCACACCCGCGACGCGGCGCAACTGCTCGGCCAGGTCTACCAGCTCGCGTCGTCAATGCTGCGCAAGCTCGGCGAGCATGAGTTGTCCTGGCTCGCGGCCGACCGGTCGATAGCGGTCTCGCAGCGCGCCGGTGATCAGCTGCTCGCGGGATGCGCGACCTATCGCGTCGCGTCCGCGCTGCTCGCGCTCGGCCGGGCGCGCCCGGCCCTCGAGGTCAACGTCAATATCGCCAACCGGCTCGCGCCCGGAGCGGACGGCGAGACCACGACGCCGGAACGCCTGTCGGTCTACGGCATGCTGCTGCTGCAAGGCGGGATGGCGGCCGCCCGGATCGGCGATTCGTCGACCGTACGTGACCTGATGGGCGGCGCCGAAGACGCGGCGCGTTCGGTCGGCGTCGACGCCAACCACTACTGGACGTCGTTCGGGCCGACGAACGTACAGCTGCACCGGGCCGCGGCCGCTGTCGAGCTGGGCGAGGGCCGGGCCGCCGTGGACATCCATGACTCGCTCGACCCGGTCGGGTTCACGGCGATGCTGCCGGAGCGACGGGCGCACCACTTCATCGACATCGCACGCGGCCTGACGCAGATCGGCGACATCGATCGCGCCAGCGAGATGCTCCTCGAAGGCGACCGGCTCGCGCCATCGGAGATCCGCTGCCGGCCGATCGCGCACGAGGTGATGAGCGACGTTCTCCGTCGCACGCGGGGGACACCGGCGCCGGCCGTGGCCGAACTCGCCGAGCACATGGGCGTCGGGGTGTGACCAGACAGCCCGTCCTCTACGTCCTCGCATGCGGCTCGCCACCGACCCGACACCTCGACCGGCTCGTCGGGCTGGCCCAAGCGGCCGGCTGGGACGTCTGCGCCGTCGTGTCACCGGACGGTCGAAAGTTCGTCGACACGCCGGCGCTGGCCGCGCTCACCGGGCATCCGGTGCGTAGCGTGTACAAGAATCCTGGCGACGTCGATGTACTGCCGGACGCCGACGCGATGATCGTCGCACCGGCCACCGTGAACACGATCAACAAATGGGCGTTGGGTATCGCCGACACGCTTCCGCTCGGCCTGTTGATCGAGGGACTCGGCAAGGGCCTGCCAATCGTCGCGGTGCCGTACACGAACGCCGCGATGGCCAACCATCCAGCCTTCGCCGAGAGCATCGCGAAACTCCGTCGGTGGGGGGTCCGCGTGCTCTACGACGACGGGGTGATCAAGTTCCACCCGCCCGGCGCCGGCGAGGCGATCGCCCACGAATTCCCGTGGCATGCCGCGCTTGATGCGCTGGGTCCGCCGTCAGCGGCGTGATCGCGCCGGTCGATGTCCGTCGAGCTACTGCGACGAAATCCGTGGGTACGGTGACCGGCAGCCGTGGGCACGTCGATCAACTCCGGCTCGCCCGGCTGGTAACGTCGCGACGTGACCAATCCCGACCAGGGTGTCGAGGGATAGCGCCATGGCGCCAGACCGCGTCGATCCGATCGGCGCAGCCGTTGTCGGCGACGTCGTTTCGTTCCTCGATGGGTGCTATCCGCCGGCCTGGGCGGCGGATTGGGATCGCGTTGGTCTCGTTGTCGGCGATCCCGCTGCGCCCGTCGGTCAGATTCATTTTGTGATCGATTGCGTCGCCGAGACGGTTGCGGAAGCGATCGCGAACGGCGCCGGCATGATCGTCGCGCACCATCCGTTGCTGCTGCGCGGAGTGTCGAGCGTCGCGGCGACGACGTACAAGGGTCGGATCGTGCACGATCTGATCAAGCACGACATCGCACTGTTCGTTGCGCACACCAATGCCGACCATGCTCGCCCGGGCGTGTCCGACTCTCTCGCGCACCGCCTCGGCCTGGGCGACCTGCGATCGTTGCGGCCAGCAGCGCCCGAGGATGCCGGCCGCGGCTCGGGCCGAATCGGTCGGTTGCCGACGCCGACGACATTCGAGGTGTTCACCGCGACCGTGGCCGCGTCGCTCCCGGCGACGGCCGCTGGCATCCGGGCCGCCGGTGCGCCGGACCGGCCGGTCGTCACGGTGGCCGTCTGCGGTGGCGCCGGGGATACTTACCTCGACGACGCGGTGCGCAGCGGTGTCGACGCGTACGTCACCGCCGACCTGCGCCACCACCCGGCAAGCGAACACCTTGCCGGCGGCGGCCCAGCGTTGATCGACGCCCCGCACTGGGCCACCGAGCGACCATGGCTCGACGACGTCGCCGGCGCCGTACGCGATCGGACCGGTATCGCCGTCACCGTGTCCGACCTGGCCACCGATCCGTGGACTAGTCATGTCCCATCCGCCCTCACCGCCAAGGAGCAGCGCCTGTGAAGGCCGCACCCTCAGATCAGCGCCGCCTGCTCGACCTGCAGGCCATCGACACCGCGCTACAGCAACTCGCGCACCGACGCTCGACATTGCCACAGAATTCCGCCCTGAATTCGGTCGCTCGGGAGATCGCGGGGCTCGAGGACGAGCGCGTGCGGGCACAGGTCGCGGTCGACGACATCGATCGGGACATCGCACGTCTGGAGCGCGACACCGAGCAGGTGCGCGCCCGGGCGGGCAAAGATCAGGCCCGGTTGACCACGGGCTCGGGTCCAGCTCGCGAACTCGAGGCGTTGCAGCACGAGATCGCGTCGCTCGCTCGGCGCCAGTCGGAGCTCGAAGACAGCGAACTCGAGTTCATGGAGCAGCGCGAGGAGGCTCAGGCGGCGGTCGACGCGGCATTGGCCAAACTCGCGGAGGCACGTACGCGGCGCAGCACGCTCGAGGCCGAGCGTGACGACACGCTCGCCGAAATCGCCAAGGATGAGGAATGGAAGACGAGCTCCCGTCGACCGCTCGCCGACGACCTTCCAGCCGAGCTGGTCGCGCTCTACGACAAGATCCGGGCGTCGTCCGGCGGTCTCGGCGCGGCATTGCTGCGGTCCGGCCGGTGCGGTGGTTGCCGCATCGAACTGTCCGGCGGTGAGCGTGCACGGGTCAAGGCGGCCGCACCGGACGAGGTCGTACGGTGCGATGAGTGCCGCCGCATCATGGTGCGCACGGAGGAGTCCGGTCTGTGACGTCACCGGCTGAAGCGGTCGGACCGGCGGATCGGCCCGCCGCGACGGCGAGCGGTGACGTTGATGCGGGCACGTCCAGCGTCAGCGTCATCGTCGAGGCAGACGGGGGTGCCCGCGGCAACCCCGGGCCGGCCGGCTTCGGAGCCGTCGTCCGGGATGCCGGCACCGATTCGGTGCTCGCCGAGCGCAGCGGATCGCTCGGCGTCACGACCAACAACGTGGCGGAATACACCGGCCTGATCGAGGGCCTCGCCGGCGCCGCCGAACTGGGCGCGCGCGACGTGACGGTCCGGATGGACTCCAAGCTCGTCGTCGAGCAGATGTCCGGACGGTGGCAGATCCGGCACGCCGGGCTCCGGCCGCTCGCGGCGAAGGCAGCGGCGCTCGTGGCCGGCTTCGACGCCGTACGGTTCGAGTGGGTGCCTCGGGAACGGAACAAGCACGCGGACGCGCTGGCGAACCGGGCGATGGACGATGCGGCCGGTGTCGTGAGCGACCGCGGCGCACCGGCCGAGCGAGCGACCCGATCGTGGACGCTGCCCGAAGGCACGCCGACCCGCATGATCCTTGTCCGGCACGGACGCACGGCGTACACGGCCGAGGGTCGCTACTCGGGACGCGGCGATGTGCCACTGTCGGACGCGGGCATGGCTGAGGCGATCGCCGTGGCCGAGCGCGTCGATCGGCTCGTCCGCGGCCGGCCAGCGGATGGTCCGGCACGCCCGCCGCTCGCCGCGATCATCACTTCACCGCTGGTACGGTGCACCGCCTCGGCCGATGCCATCAACGCGCGATTCGGCGGTGACATACCGATCCGAATCGAGCCCGATCTGATCGAATGCGACTTCGGCGCGTGGGAGGGCCGCACCTTCGCCGAGGTGGCCGAAGGCTGGCCCGATCAGATGCAGCGGTGGCTCGATTCACCGGCGGTCGCTCCGCCGAACGGTGAGTCGTTCCGTGCGGTGGCGACCCGGGTGCGCCGGGTCGCGGCCGGCCTGCGGGCGGCGTACCCGTCTCAAACGATTGTGGTCGTTTCGCACGTGACACCGATCAAGGTGCTGTTGCGCGACGCTCTCGCCGCGGGCGACGCCTTCCTGTATCGCCTGCACCTGGACCCGGCTGGACTGTCGATCGTCGACTCATGGCCCGACGGCGGGATATCGGTGCGTACGGTCAACGACACGAGCCACCTCTAACAGGTGATTTCGCGCCGGAGAAGCCCGGTCACGCACCGACGATCCCGCGGCATTTGATCCGCCTATGTGGCCTAGATGCGGAAACGTCCCGAGGCTTGGCACGTTCGGTTACTCATGCCGGCTGTGTGCGTGTCGACTTGGTCTCGACCCTCGCCTACCATCGGATCCCGTTGCTGCGTTGTGGTGACCTGTCGCTTCGCGGCAATCGCTGCACGTCGGGGTGACTGTCGCCTCGCGTCTTTCACCGACCGGTGGTGGCGCGTCGCACGATCCAGGGAGACGACGTTGACAAGCTCCTTTGACGACCGGCCCGACGAGGTCGGCGGCGTGGGACGGGTCTCGACACAGGTGATGACGGTCAGCCCGCCGGCGTCCGCGCCGCCCTACCCGACCGGAGCCGAGGCGAAGCAGAAGAACAGCTTTGCGCTCGCCGGCCTGGTGCTCGGCATCCTGCCGCTGCCGCCGTTCGGGATCGTCTTCAGTGTCCTGGGAATCATCCGTGCGGCGAAGGTGAAGATCGGCATGACCATGTCGATCGTCGGTCTCGTCCTGTCCAGTCTGTGGGCCGGTGGTGGCGTCGCCGCCGTGTTCGTCGCGCCGCATCTCATCAAGGCAAACAACCCCGGATGTCAGGTGCTGGCGCGATTCGACCGAGACTATCCGGCGTCAAAGCTCGCGGCCGACCAAAGTGTGCCGGCGCAGTACCTCACCGACCTACAGGCCTACTCGGCGGCGCTCACGCGTGTCGCCACGGCGACGCGGCATGCCGAAGTCCGCACGGCCGCGCTGACCGAACTCTCCGACCTGGAACTCCTTCAGCAGTACCTTGGCCAGGAGGCGCAGCCGGATGCGGCGACACTAGCGAAGCAGAAATCGGACAATGACGTGCTGCATATCGCGTGCGGAAGCTTCTGACCGTCCACAGCGGACGCCCGGGTACGAACGCCCTCATGTCCGGCTTGAAATCGGTCGTACAGACATGGTGCGATCGGCCGTCCGGGGCGCTAGAGTGACCGATCAAGTCTTCCCAGCCGAGAGGGACCCGTGTCGTATCCGTGGCGCGACCATGGCGACCGCATCCGTACGGAGGATTCCCCGTACGAACAGGGTGCACCCGAAATGGTGTGGGCCGGCGACGGTAACGATGCGTATTGGTATGACTCCGCACGGCCACGAATCGGTCGCGATGGCCTGCGGGTAGCGGACTCCGAGCCAACCGGGCGCCACAGTCTCGACGAATCGCGCACCGGGTCGCCGGCAGCCTCTCATTCGTTCGCCGAACGGCTCTGGCCGCCGCAGCAGTGGGCCCAACCGCGCTGGCCCGCGGGCGGTCAGTCGTCGGGCGGTCCATACCGGGCCGGTCGATCATCGGCTGGTGACGCCAACCCGTGGTCCGCATTCCCGGCCACGCCGCCGGTCGGACGCGTCCCGGACAGCCAGATATCCGGGGAGATCCGACCGGTCGTCGCCCGTTCGAGATCGGTGCACGCGTCGGACGGCCGCGACCGGGGCTCGAACCTCGATGGCGTATCGATCGTCGGCAGCGGATCGAACTCGGCGGCGGCTGGTGCCCGGCCCTACACGG
Source organism: uncultured Actinomycetota bacterium (assembly GCA_963818495.1). Classification (GTDB taxonomy): domain Bacteria; phylum Actinomycetota; class Actinomycetes; order Mycobacteriales; family Micromonosporaceae; genus DASQPR01. Next base: position 191,872 of record CAWFSH010000008.1, on the reverse strand, counting down.
CGCACCCGAACCACACAGATCCCGGTCGGGCGACCCACGCGGCAACGGGGCCGGGGGCACGTTGGCCGACGCCGCCGCCTCGACCCGGTCCGCCCACGGGTCCACGGCACGCGTCGGTGCCGCCGTACGCGCAGCGATCGACACCGCCGTACGCCCAGCAGTCAGCGCCGCCCATGCCCGGGCGACCCACGGCGCCACCTCAACGGGGACCCGGTCCGCACCGTCCCGACCTCGCGAACCAACCAATGTCCTCGCCGCCGCTCCCGCGACGGATGCCGGGCGAGAGTGCCCAGCACCCGGTGGCGCCCATGGGTCAGCGATCCGCGCCGCCGTACGCGCAGCGGTCGGGTCCTCCGATGCAGCAGCGCTCGGCTCCGCCGATGCACCAGCGTTCCGCGCCGCCCTATGCGCAGCGATCGGTTCCGCAGCCACGGCAGCACCTCGCGCCGCCACAGCAGCATTTCGCGCCGCCACAGCAGCGCTCCGCGCAGCCGTACCCGGACCATCGCACGACCACGACGGGTGGGCAGGAACGTCTCAACCGGCCGTACCAGCCGGCTACGTTCTTCGACGCGACCGCACCGGCCGACGCACCGCCGGCGTCGTCTTCGCGTCCCCCCGGCTACGCCGACGGCAAGCCTCGCCCCAACGGAGCGGCCGTGGCCGCCCTCGTCTTCGGCATCTTCGGCGGCTCCGCGCTCGCCATCGTTCTTGGTTTCATCGGTCGTGCCCGGGCGAAGGCCGTCGGTCGCGGGCGGGCCATGGCGACCACCGGTCTGATTCTCGGGGTGATCTGGCTCGCCGTGGAAGGCGGCGCCATTGTCGAGGCAACTCATTTGTTGCGGCCCGGCACCGACAAACATCCGACGACATCGACGGCCACGATGACGGATCCCGGATGCGCGCTCGTCGAAGGATCCGGCGCCGCCGCGACCATGGAGGCCGATGCGAAGGCCGGCAACGTGACCAAGCTCGTCACCGACTTCCACACCATGTCGAGCGAGATGACCGCGGCGCAGGCCAAGACGACACGTCCGGCCGCGGCCGCCGCGATGAAGCAATTCGCGGCGGACCTGACCACCTATGCGGGGTCGCTCAGCAAGGGCCAGGCCTTCACCCAGGCGGAAATCGACAAGTTCGTTGCCGATGCCGGCGCGGTCGATCGGGCCTGTTCGTCGTAGCGCGAACCGGCCGAACCGGACCGGTCGGCGTGACCGGCTACTGCTTATACGTGCCGTCCGCGATGTCGGCCAACTTCGGCAGCAACCACGGCGCGATGATCTGCTGGACGCCGGCCGGCGTGTAGTGCAATCCGTCGCTGCGGATGCGGAGGTTGCCCAGAGTCCAGGTGAATTTGCCGTTCGGACAGACCAACTTGTTCAGATTCAGGATCGTCACCGTACGCGGATGCTTGGCCTGCTCCTGGACCAGGATTTTGTTCCACGCGTCGACCCGGGCCGGGTAGTCCTCCGGATAGAGGCTGCCATCGGGTTTCTCCGCCCGGTGCGTGTACGCGGCGGTCAGTAGCACGACCGCGGCGCCCTTCGAGCCGGCGATCGTGACCGCCTTGTCGAGCTGACCGAGGAGGTACGCGTTGTACGCCGGATCGCCCACGTGCTGATAGGTGCCGTTCAGCTTGCGGTCCATCAGTTCCCAGCGGTTGAGCTCGATCACCGACACATCCGGATTGTCTTTGTTGACGCCCTTCTGCCACCGGCTCGGCCAATTCGTACAGCCGGGATAGTTGGTGTGTGGCGTGCCGAGCTCCAGGATGTCCGGCAGCGTCGCGATTCCGCAGCCTTCGATCGCTCGTACGCTCGTCCACAGGCCCGGATGCTTCGGCAGATACGTTCCGATGACCCAGGACACGGAGTCGCCGAAGAACGTGACCCGCGGCTCGCTGGTCGAGGTGCCCTTCGGCCGGTCGGTACGGTCCATGGGGACGTACACGCCAGCGTTGGCCGTGGACGGCTGGGGCTTCGTCGAGGTGATGATGACCGGGGCCGCCGAGAGTGCCGGAGTTGGCGCCGGGATCGTGGTCAGGACGACGGCGAAGGCTGTCGCGCCCATCGCGAGGACGGTCACGCCGACCGGCGCCCGGCGCGGCAGACGTCGCTGTACGAGACGGGTCAGTGCGCCATGCCGGATCGGCTGCTCGATGACGAAGAAGCTGAAGATCGAGATCACGAGCGTGGCGGTCAGCCGAATGCCGAGAAGCGGCCACCGACCGAGGCCGGTCCGATCGCCCGTGACGAATTCGAACACCGGCCAGTGCCACAGGTACACCCCGTACGAGATACGGCCCAGCCAGACGAGCGGCGCGAGCCCGAGCAGCCGCGCGGTCGGCGAGTCGGGGCTGACGACGGCGTGCGCGATAATCAGCGCGGTGGCGATCGCGATCGCAGCCAGACCGCCGCGGTAGAGCCAGCGATCGCTGTCGCCGGCGTAATGCCACATCCACAGGGTTGTCACAGCGCCGACGGCCGCCAGCGCGCCCAGCACCACGTGCCTCGCCGCCCCACGGTGGCGGGGCGCCGGTCGGTTGCTGGTCGGCGCGAGGATCGCGGCCAGCGCCGCGCCGATCAGCAGCGCCTGGGCCCTCGTGTCGGTGCCGTAATAGTCGCGGCTGATCGAGGTGGGGGAGTAGAGCGCCGCGGCCAGCACGGCCGAGCCGACGGCGCCAGCACCGCACACAGCCAGCAGCACCCAGCGGGTACGCCGGGCGGCCAGCCATGCGAGCAGACCCGCGATGATGAGCGGCCACAGAACGTAGAACTGTTCCTCGATGCCCAGCGACCACGTGTGCTGCAGCGGTGACGGGGTGGCGGTGGCCGCGACGTAGCCGGTGCCGCGCCAGATCATCCGCCAGTTCGCCACGTACGCGATCGCGGCGAGGCCATCGCCCCGCAGCAGCTTGAGGTCATCGCTGTCGAGCAGGAAGTGACCGGCGACGGCCGTTGCGAGCAGCATGGCGAGCAGCGCCGGCATCAACCGGCGCGCTCGCCGGGCCCAGAATCGGCTGAGCTTGATATGACCGTGGTTCACGTGCTCGGCGAGCAGCAGTGACGTGATGAGGAAGCCGGACAGCACAAAGAACGCGTCCACGCCAAGGAAGCCGCCGTTGATGCCGCCGACGCCGGCGTGGAACAGCACGACCGACAGCACCGCGAAGGCGCGGAGACCGTCCAGTGCCGGGCTGTACCCGAACGCGGTAGGTGAATGGTCCGAGGAGTTTCTCAAGGTCATTTAGTGGTGCTCCGCTGAGGTTTGTCCTGACCCCGATAGACCTTAACGACTGGTGTCCACGGCCGGTTCAACGGTCCACTCAAATGCGTTGGCACCTGGATCGATCCCTCCGTAGGGTCGGCACGTGAATGACCAGTCCGATCGCCGTGCCGTCCTCCTCGCCGGCGGCGCCGCGCTCGTCACCGTCGTCTTCTGGGCATCCGCCTTCGTGGCGATCCGCCAGGTTGGTCACGATTTCGGGCCTGGCGAACTCGCCCTCGGGCGGCTGACCGTTGGCTCCGTGGTGCTCGGCATTGTCGTCCTCGCTCGCCGAAGTCGCGAGCCGCGCCGACGGCGTACCCGTGGTGGCGATATTGAAACCACCGCCACCACCGCGGCGGCCGAGCCGGCGACGGCCGTGCGGGTCTCGATGTCTCGGCGCGAAACGTGGGTTCGGCTGATCGCCATCGGCGTGCTGTGGTTCGGCGTCTACAACGTATCGCTGAACGCCGCCGAGCGACGGGTGGATGCCGGTACGGCGGCGATGCTGGTCAACGTTGGACCTATCCTGATCGCCGTGCTCGCCGGGCTGGTGCTCCGGGAAGGCTTTCCGAGTCAGCTCGTGGTCGGCCTGGTCGTCGCGTTCGCCGGAGTCGTGGTCATCGGCCTGGCCACGTCCGACGGCGGCGCCTCGGATGTCTGGGGGGTCGTTGGCTGCCTCGTGGCGGCGATCGTCTACGCGGTCTCGGTGGTGACCCAGAAACCCTTGTTGCTAGCGATGTCGGCGCTGCGCGTGACGTGGATCGCGTGCACGATCGGCGTGATCGTGTGCCTGCCGTATGCGCCCGGGCTGATCCGTGAGATCGGGCGGGCAGAGCCCGCCAACGTGTGGTGGATCGTCTACCTGGGCGCGTTCCCGACCGCCCTGGCGTTCACCACGTGGGCGTACGCCCTGGCCCGCACGAGTGCCGGCCGGCTCGGCGTGTCGACCTACGTGGTGCCGCCGATCGCGATCCTGCTGGGTTGGTGGCTGCTCGGCGAGGCGCCGGCCGCGTTCGCCTACCTCGGCGGCGGGCTCTGCCTGCTGGGCGTCTACGTGTCCCGGCGGCCGTCGCGCTCAGTCCGACGGCCTCGGCAGCTGGAACCGCAGCCCGAGTAGCGCCGCGTTCGCGACGGCCAGCTCGCGCATCGCTCGCAGCTCGCCGCGCTCGTGCCACGCGAGCCGCCGGAGCACCTTAGTGCTCGTCCACGCCTCGTCGCGGTCAACTCGTCCGGATCAACGCCTAAGGTCGCGGCGAGGTCGGCTAGCGCAATCCGCTCGTCCTGGCCTTGCCCGCACCGGCCCCAGGCGGTCACATCGAACGTCCACGCGATGACCCCGATGTCGTACGCCATGCCGGCGCCGTGCTCGACGTACGCCGCGACGCGAGTGCTAACGGCCGGCTCGTCGACGGCGCGACTCATCGGTTCGGCGGATATTCTTCCCGTTCGTCGAACTCGTCGCCGACCTCCTCGTTTTCGTGGAGCGGGTCGTGTCCGAGCGTGCGCAGCGTGTCCTGCCACGGGCCGCGGTCGGTGCCGCGCTCGGGCGGGTTCTCCAGAAGCTGGCTGATCTCGTCGACGACCTCGGCCATCAGGTCCTCGTCGGCGGGGGTCAGGTCCACCTTGCGCTTGCCTAGGATGCGCGACACGCCTTCGCCGAGTTGGCGTACGTCGACGTCCGGTTCGTTGGCGTAGATCTCTACGCCTTCACGCGTCTCGACGAGCCAGTCGCTCAACTCGGGCGACGGCATCGTCACCAGACGGTGGAACTCCGTCCAGAGCTCGTCGCGTTCGGGATCGTTGCGCGTGTGCTTCGCCATGCGTTCGCCATCCTTGATCGTGATCGTCTGCCGGCGTGGTTGTCGACTGTCCGGGCGGTCTGCCGCCGCGCGTTATTCGCTGTGGGCGCCGGGTCCGACCGTGCTCGCCGCAGGACCGCCGACCCACACGGAGGTGAGGTTGCAGAATTCGCGGATCCCGTGCGCCGACAGTTCGCGACCGTAACCGGAGTGCTTCACCCCGCCGAAGGGCAGCTCGGGAAAGGACGTGACCATGCCGTTGAGGAACACCATGCCGGCGTCCAGGTCTTCGACGAACCGCTCCTGCTCGACCGGGTCGATCGTCCATGCGTTCGCGCCGAGCCCGAAATCGGTGCCGTTCGCAAGCCGTACCGCCTCGTCGTAGGAGTCCACTCGGAATAGCCCGGCAACCGGGCCGAACACCTCGTCCGACCACATCGCCATGTCGGGCGTGAGATCGGTGACCACGGTCGGCGGATACCACCAGCCGGACTGGTCGGGCGCCTCGCCGCCGCAGAGCACCGCGGCGCCCTTGCCGACCGCGTCGGCCACCTGGGCGGCGACGTCGTCGCGCCCGGCCCGCAACGCCAGTGGTCCCACATCGGTTTCAGCGTCCATCGGGTCGCCGACGGTGAGCAGCGTCATGTGAGCCACGAAGGCGCTCGTGAATTCGTCGTACACGTCGGCGTGCACGATGAACCGTTTCGCGGCAATACATGACTGACCGTTGTTCTGACAGCGGGCGGTGGTGGCCACCTTCGCCGCGGCATCGATGTCGGCCGACGGCATGACCACGAACGGATCGCTGCCGCCGAGCTCCAACACCATCTTCTTGAGTTCGCGGCCGGCGATAGCGGCGACCGACCGGCCGGCGGCCTCGCTGCCCGTCAGCGTCGCGGCCTTGACCCGCCGGTCGCTCAGCACACCCTCCACGGCGTCCGCACCGATGAGCAACGTCTGGAAGCTCCCGTCCGGGAACCCGGCCCGGCGGAACAGCTCCTCCATGAACAACGCGGTCTGCGGCACATTCGAGGCGTGCTTGAGCAGCCCGGCGTTGCCCGCCATGAGGGCCGGTGCGGCGAAACGCATCGCCTGCCAGAGCGGGAAGTTCCACGGCATGATCGCGAGTACGGGACCGAGCGGCCGGTAGATGGCGTACGCCTGGTTGGCGCCCACCGCCGCCGCATCGGCCGGCTCGGCCGCCAGGAATTGTTGGGCGTGCTCCGCGTAGTAGCGGCAGGCCTTGGCGCACTTGGTTACTTCGGCCTTGGCCGACGCGAGCGTCTTGCCCATTTCGGTGGTCATCAACGTGGCGATGCTGTCGACCTCGGCGTCCAGGATGCCGGCGGCCGCGACCATCCATTCGGCCCGCTGGCCGAACGTCGTGTGGCCCAGCGCGGCGAATCCGGACTCGGCGGCGGCGAGCCGGCGGTCGATCTGGTCGGGCGGCAGCGCCTCAAACGCCTTGAGCTGCTCGCCGGTGGTGGGGTTGACAGTGGCGATGGGCACTTCGACGCTCCTCACGGATGCGGATCAGTCCTGATCAACCTCTCACAGCTGGCCGGTTTGCGGGAGGGCAAACGCCACGGTCGGTCATGTTCGTCCGATCCCGCCACGGGTGGGCACGGTCACAGAGGTCATATCGGACAAGATATGCCAGCGGAACCGTCAGGAAACGTGTGCCCCCTGGGCTCGGGCCCCGACAACGACGACGCGTCGGTCAGCTCTAGGTGGTGCCCGTGAGGTGCAGCGTCAGCCACAGGGCGCCCGTGGTCGCCAGCAGGCACGCCGGCACCGTGAGGGCACCCAGCGCCAGAAACGTACGGATGTCGGGCACATGGTCGCGGGCGTGCAGCACCTCCCGCCACAGCAGCGTCGCGAGCGATCCGACGTACGTCAGGTTCGGCCCGATGTTCACACCGACCAGCACGGCGAAGACGAGGCCGGGGGAGTGAGCGACGACCGGCACCAGCAGGAGCGTCGCGGGCAGGTTGTTGAGCAGGTTCGCGAGGATGGCGGCCAGCGCGGCCGCACCCAACAACCCGACGAACGTCGGCGTCGACGGCGCCAGCTCGGCGACAAAGTGACCGAGCCCGGTGTCGCGGACGGCCAACACGACGATGCCCAGTGCGAAGACGAACGCGCAGAACAGCGGGTTCGAGGCGAGGATCAGGCGACCGGCCACCCGACCGCGCTCGCCCGCATCGGTCATGGCCACGTCCCGTACGCCCAGCACGAGCGCTCCGGCCAGCGCCACCCACGCCGGTGCGACGCCGAGCGGTTCGAGCGCGGCGAAGCCGACCAGAGTCACCGCGAGGACCGACAGCGCGAAACGGGGAGCCGGCGGTGCCGGGCCGAGCCCGACACCGGCATCGGCATCGGCATCGGCATCCGTGGGCTGGACATCGGCGACGGGTTCAGGGTCGGAACCCACGAGGTCGGCCGCGAAGAAGCGGCGGAAGATCACGTACTCGATCGCGATCGCGACGATCCACGGCAGCGACATCAGCGCCGCGAACTTCACGAAGCTCACGCCGCTCGCAGCGAACGCCAGCAGGTTCGTCAGGTTGGCAATCGGCAGGAGAAGCGACGCCGAGTTGGCCAGGTGGGTGCATGCGTAGACGTGCGGCCGTGGCCGTACCCGCAATGTTTGTGCCGTGAGCAGGACGACCGGCGTCAGCAGTACCACCGTGGCGTCGAGGCTGAGCACCGCGGTGGTGAGCGACGCGATGAGGAACACCACCGCGAGCAAGCGCTGTGCGCTGCCGCGACTGACCCGCGCGGCGACCGCACCGGCCCAGCGGAATACTCCGGCCCGATCGGCGGCATGGGCGAGGACCAGGACGGCGGCCAGGAAACCGACGGTCGGACCGAGTGCCCCGAGCTCATCGAGAGCCTGTCGCCCGGATACCACACCGAATGCCACGACCAACGCTGCCGCCGGTACGGCCGCGACGGCCTCCGGCAGCCGCCTCGGGCGCAGCGTGGCGAACACCAGTACCGCCGCGAGGAGCGCAACCGCGACGGCTGTGGTCACGCGAACGCTTTGACGAACAGGATGATGCCGACAACGAACGCCAGGGTCACGATGACCACGCGCAAGATGATCGGGGGAAGGCGGCGGGCCACCCGGGCGCCGACGTACCCGCCAACGATTGTGGCCGGGGCCAGCAGCAACACGTCGACCCAGTTAACCGGGCCGAAGAGCGCGAACACGAGCACGGTGATGAGGCCGACGACGGCGGAGATCGCGTTCTTGAGTGCGTTGATGCGCTTGAGACTCTCGTCCAGGATGAGGCCGAGCGCCGCCACCAGCATCACGCCGAGCGCGGCGCCGAAGTAGCCGCCGTAAATCGATCCGACCCCGACGAGCAGGTGCAGCGTGAGCGTCCGCCGCCGTGGCGACATGTCCCGCGGGTGGCCGACGACGTTGCGCAAGCGCTGTTGGAAGGCGAGTACGAATGCCGCGCCGATCACCAGGAACCCGACGATGTCCTCGAAGGCCGTCGCGGGCGTCACGAGCAGCAAGACGCAGCCGAAGGAGGTGCCGACGACGCACGTCGGAAGCAGCGATACCAGGGCGCGGCGGCCGCGGGACTCGGCCAGTTCGGCAAGATCCATCCGGCTGCCGTAGACCGATGCGGTGTAACCGGGGAACACCGCGACAGAATTCGTCACGTTGGCTGCCTTCGCCGGCAGACCGGTCGCGAGCAGGGCTGGGAATGTGATCAGAGAGCCGCCGCCGGCGATCGCGTTCACGGTGCCCGCGGCGAGACCGGCGACCAGCAGGAATGCGATGTGTGCGGCGCTCATGGGCGCATACGTTAGATCGAGTCCAGCTCGGCTGGCGAATCATGCACGGTCGGTGCGGGTATCGTCACCATCTCGCCGTCGGCGGCTCTCTGATCGCACCGCTCGGCGGCCGCTCGATCGCACACCTGGGCCGCTCGATCGCACACCTGGGCCCTCGATCGCACCCTGGCGCTCGATCGCACCGCTCGGCTCGCGGTCGCACCGCTCGGCTGCGCGGTCGCCGCGATCTGGACTCAACCGGCGCGGCGGGCGACGACGACGTCGTGATCGTCGACGTCGGTCACCACGAAGCCGGCGTTGGCCAGCTCGATGTCGAAGTCGTTGGCGGCGACGAGGAATCCGTCGAACGTCTCGACCTCTTCGCGGATCACCGCATTGTCGCGCGTCACGCGATAGGTGAAGCGCCATTCGATCGCACCCGGCCGGCTTTCGATGCACGTTACGTTGCCGGAGTAAACGTCACCGCCGAGGTGCCATGCGGGTAGGGCGGCGTGCGCGCGCCCCGGCGTGTCCGGCGGTCGTTGCACGACGAGTGTGGCGTCGGAGGTGAGCGCATCGGCCAGGGCCGCGAGCGCTTCGGCCCGTTCGGCGCGATCCAGCGTGCCCATCGTGTTCAGGCACAGCCCGAAGTCGGCGACCTGGCTAAGGCCGAGATCCTGGATCGGGCGGGCATGAACGCGTACGTGTTCCAGCAGCTCCGGCCGTCCGGCCAGCCGGCTCAGCAAGACCGTACGCATGCTCCGGGTCGGTTCGACGGCATGTACGGTGACGCAGGCAGCGCTGGGCCAGCAGCTCGGTCGCAAGGCCGGTGCCGGCGCCGACGTCGAGCGCTCCGACCTGTGGCCGGCCGAGCCACCGCGAAAGGACCTCGTCCGCCCGCTGCACGTATCGGGTGGCCTGGAGAAGGTCGTAGTACTCGGCGGTGATCTCGTACGAGCGCATAGTCGAAGCCTGCCAGCCCGAAGGCGCATTGCGACGCGTACCTGTGCGGTCCCGATATTTCTGGCGACTTCCGATCTGGCGGCCGCGACATCCGTGGAGGCGCTGCGCTGGCTCTGGGCTAAGATGATCTACGACGGACGAGTTGGCTGGGCGGCCGCGTCGGCGGGCAACCGCCGCCGAGGAACGTCCGGGCTCCACAGGGCAGGGTGGTTGTTAACGGCAACCCGGGGCGACCCGCGGGACAGTGCCACAGAAAACAGACCGCCGCCGCGCCGCGGCCGCTTCGGCGGCTCCGACCGGCGGTAAGGGTGAAACGGTGGGGTAAGAGCCCACCAGCATCCCGGGTGACCGGGATGGCTCGGTAAACCCCGCCCGGAGCAAGGTCAAGAGGGTCGTTGTCGCAGGGCGACGGCCTGCGCAGGCGTTTGAGGGCGGCCCGCCCGAGCCTGCGGGTAGACCGCTAGAGCCTGTCGGCGACGGCAGGCCGAGATGGATGGCCGCCACCGGTCGGTGCCTCGGCGCCGACCGGAACAGAACCCGGCGTACAGGCCGACTCGTCCGTCCCGTACCGCTGCCGTGGCCAGTGATCTCCGGCGCTGATCCGCGGGTGACATGCGCCGGCCCCGGGTGCCGATGGGCACCCGGGGCCAGCAGTCACGGCTTCCCCCACAAACCGTGAGTCACGGTTGCTGGCCGTCTTACTCGGCCCACTCACTGGGCCCTCTTACTGCGCCCTCTTACTGCGCTGTCTTACTGGGCACTGGCCGCGAGACCCCACTGCTCGGTGTTGTACGTGAAGAACGAACCGGCCTGGTTGTCGCGGATGTTGATGTACTGGTTCGTCGAGACCTGCAGGTTGGGCTTGCGGTACAGAGGCAGGTCGACGAACGCCTTGGTGAGGATGGTGTCCTGCTGGTTCAGCAGCGCGGCCTGCTTTGCCGGGTCGAGTTCGACCGCCATCTGGTCGAGCAGCTGGTCGGACTGCGGGTCACTCCAGTGGGTGAAGTTGTTGCCCGCGTTCTTGTACCACAGGTCGTGATCCGCTGACAGGAGCGGCGAACCAGCGAACCCGAACTCGATGATGTCGAAGTCGAAGTTCGACAACGACGCCCCCAAGTCGGCGCTGACCTTGTCGTTGACCTTGATGCCGATCTGCGACAGATATTGCGTGATCAACTGCGCCGACTGGTCGCGGACCGCGGTGTCGGTGTGTACGAAGTTGATCGTCACCGGCTCGCCACTGGGGCTCATGAGCGTCGTGCCGTTCAGCTTGTAACCGGCCTGCTGCAGGATCTGCTTGGCCTTGTCGACGTTGCCGGTGCCCTGGTCGGGCGCGGCCGTCTTCGTGACGTCCTGGTAGCCGGTCTCGCCCGGGAACATGTTGTGGCTGTAGAGGATCTTGGCGGCTCGGGAAGAACGGCTTGATCGTCTTGTCGATCATGTCCTGGATGTTGATCGTGTCGAACACGGCCTCACGAAGCGCCGGGTCCTTGAGGAACTTGCTCGCGCTGTTGACCTCGAGGTGTTCGAAGCCGAATCCCGCCGAGACCTCGTAGTTGACGCCCGGGGTCTGGCTGAGTTGCTGCACGGTGTCCTGGTCGGGCTGGATGTTCAGAGCCTGGATTTCCTGGTTCTGCAGCGCCGGCAGGTCCTGCGTCTGGTCGGTGATGTACTTGAAGGTGATCGTCTTCAGCGTCGTCTTGTCCTTGCCGTACCACGCGGTGTTCGGCACGAATGTTGACGACTGCTGCGACTGGTAATTCGAGAGCACGTACGGACCGCCAGACCACCCAGTCGGCGGAGCGTCCCAGACCTTGAACGCGGCCTCCAGCTGAGCGTCCGTGTCGAGACCGCCCACCTTCTGCTTGGCGTACCACGCCGGGAGCAGCTGAGTGAACAGGCCGCGCCAGTCCGAATACGGCTTCGAATACGTGACCGTCACAGTCTCGCCGTTGTCCGAACCGACGACGCTCGCGATCTGGTCGAACCCGGTGCTACCGACGATCGGGATGTTCTTGTCGTGGCCGTTGAGGCTCTTCCACAGGTAGATGAAGTCGTCCGCGCTGATCGGAGTGCCGTTGTTCCACTTCGCCTTCGGGTTCAGGTGGTAGACGACGGTCTGCGGACTCGTGCTGGTGATCTGCGGCTCACTCGTCAACAAGTCGGGGTTGTAGACGATCTTGCCGCTGGGCAGCAACGTGAACGTACTCGGCGCGATGAGTGCGACCTGCTGGGTCGTCTCCAGGACGTTGCCGTTCGAGCTGTTGGTGTTCCAGGTCGACGGATATTTGCCGAGCGCGACGACGATGTCGCCGCCGGCCTTGCGGGGCCCGCTATTGCATGTGTCCGGGCTAGTCGCACACGCCGAATACCCGGCCGACGCGGTCGATTGTGAGCCGCCATTCGATTTGCTCGTGCCACACGCTGCGACGCCGAGCAGACCGACAGCAGAAAGAGCGATGAGGCTGGTGAGCCTCTTCGTCCCAACGCGCATGTCTCCTCCAGATTTTTACCGCGAGCAACCAACTGGGAACACGCCGACCGCATGGAACGGCTAACGCGGGTGCTGCGGTGATTCAAGGAAACGTCGGGCGGTTGGCGTCACTGCGGATTCACAGGAAACCTTGACGGGCTCGTTACGGCGACGGCGCACCGCCGTGACGTAGGGGCAGATCCCAGGCATTTTTGGCGGACCGAACGGCTCATATTGAGGGGCCCGTTGGGATGATGCGTATGCCTATGCGGAGCTGCTGGCGGCGGCGCGGTGTCACGGACGACTGTCCGAATTAGACGCAAATTCGGGGCGGCCGTCGGCGCTTGCAGCGTGGACAGGCGGCGGCAATCCCGGCCGCCTCGTCCACCGGTCCGGCACGCTTGTATCCGACCCGATGCCGACGCCGTTCACCGGGCCAGATCTTCGGAGCCTCGCTTCACCCGACTGTTGCCCGGCGAGATCATCGAGCCGGCGACGCGGCCGCACCTGTGAAGCACACCAGAGCTGAACGGTGAAGCATCGTCAAGCAGCCCCATGTCGCCATACGCTGGGTCGGTGGGGTTGGCAACGGTGCCGACCGCCAGTCAACGCGGATATGCGGCGAACGGCGGACGGAGACGCGGATGGACAGACTCAGCTCCGGGCAGCGGATCAGTGGCGGCGAATCGCTGACGTCGCCGAACGGACGCTACAAGGTCGCCATGGAGACCGATGGCAACCTGGTCATGTATGACATCGACAAGCCGGTGTGGGGATCTAATACAGCGGGGTCCGGTGCCAACATCGCAGAGATGCGCGACGACGGCGATCTCGTCATCTACCACGAGGGTGACAAGCCGGCCTGGACGAGCCGCACGAGGGGTCACGTGGGAGCAATGCTCGCCCTCCAGGATGACCGTGATCTTGTGGTCTATGCCGCCGACGGCAAGAAGCTGTGGTCAAGTCGAACGTTCGTGGCGTCGTCCGCGGATACGGCGGTGCCGCCGACACGCTCCGCGTCGTCGTCGACGAACCTTTCGCGGGTACGTCGGGCCGGCGCCACCGCGAAGCGGGGCAACCGCCGCGACTGACCGGATGGTCGCGGACGGCGTAACGGTTGGGTCTGGGGGCGACCCCGCGCCACGCGTTGGTCCGTCTCCGCAGCGTACGGCAGGAACGTTGCATCATCGATGCATATCGATGGCGCAGATGGTGACACTCGGCCGTAGTGGGCTGGTCCCCTTTCAAGTGACCGCCTATAGGATCACTCAAACGCAGGCTTTTTCCGTACGCGTGGAATCTTCGAGTCGACGGCGTCAAAAGTTGTCGCCCGAAGGTGCATCCAATCCGGCCATCCGCGCCGACGGAAATGTGTCGGCCCGAACGCGTCCGCATGCGAGGGGGATGGACGCGCGATGGCCGACCGCGTTGTGGGGGAGGTTTCGCATGTCGTTGTATCAGGTCTCGACGCGTGCGAGCCGCCGTCGGCGGATCGGTGTCTGGCTCCGGACGCGATGGAATCGGCGTACCGGATCGGGTCGGCATCACCAGGCCGGTGACGTCTCGTCCCGCTCTGCCAACGTGCGCAAACGGGTGGAGCATGCGCCGATCGCCATCGCTTACGGTGATGGTCCGGCCAGTACGGTCGGTTCGTCGATGAATGCAATACCGAAGGTGCCGCAACAACGTCCGCCAAGCCGTACGACATCCGTCTACCCGAACGCCTACCGCGCACGGTGAGCGCTGGCCAATCCGGCGCCGTCGTATCGCGTCGGTATCGCTGATGGCTGACGTACGCGTGCGTTCGGCGCGAGCGGCCGAGGCCGCGACGCTGAGCGAAATCGCCGAGCGACCGAAGACTCACCGGGGATGCGACGCGGCCTTCTCGAGGCGTTCCGTGCGGCTCTTGCCGTTCAGCAAGCAACAGGTTCGGCTGGGTAGTTTCGTACGGGCTGAGCAAGATGTGCCGGCTCAGCGGCATGTGTCGGATGTCGCAGATGTGCGGGCTGCACGGATGGCAATAAGGTCATGCTCGAGGCCGAGCCGAAACGCGCTCGGCATCTCTCAGGCGATGGGGATCTGGGTCGGGGACACAGCGTCTGGCTCGATCCCCGGCTGGCGGTTGCCGTCGCCGAGACCCGTGCTGTGACGAGCTGGAACGAGACTGACGAGCGGGTCCGCAACCGCGGCCGTCCCGCCCCCGTGTTATCGAGCGGCCGTGCGGCGGACCCGCCCGTCACCTGCTCATGGTGGCAGCGGCGCGACGCGGTTGTCCGGGAATTGCATGATGTCGAGACTGGTCGCGCTGCGATCGTTGCCGGCTCGGTGGTTGACCGCGCTTCGGGCCGGGTAGAAGCGTGGTGGTAGATCCGGCGGTCGGGGCGTCGCCGACCTGGGGGAGGCGTACATGGACGGGCCGCAGTTGGACATCGCAGTCGACGCGAATGATTCCGTCGCGCCGTATGAGCAGATTCGTGTGCGGATCGCGGATCAGGTCCGCACCGGACACCTCGCATCCGGGACTCGGCTGCCGACCGTACGTCGCCTCGCCGAGGACCTCCACGTTGCCCCCGGCACGGTCGCGCGCGCATACCGGACCCTCGAAGAGGACGGCGTGATCGAGACGCGTGGCCGCCATGGCACATTCGTCGCGGCGACCGGCGATGCCGCGGCCCGCGCGGCCTTCGCCGCTGCGATCGATTTCGTCGCCCGAGCCCGTCGGCTCGGTCTCGACCGGAGCGCCACGCTGGCCGCGGTCGAGGCCGCTATCACGGCGACCGCTGCTCTGCACTGATCGCCGGCGCTCAGTCCGCCGGAGCGAACTGCCTTCGAGCGATCAGCCCGGGTCCGACGTGATCCGGACACGACCGAGCACTGCTTTGTCGATCACCACAATGCCGACGAGATCGGGCCGGTGGCGTTTGACGGGCGCAATGAGGTCGGGATGTCGGTCGTAGCAGCGGTCGCTGAACGAGTTAGCCCGGATATCCGGTCCACCGCAGCCCCTCGATGCCGATCAGAAGCACCCTCCGGTCGCTCCTACCGGTCGCGATCCGTTGCAGCGACATCGTCCCGGCCGGAGGCGGAGCGACAACGGTCAGGCCCGTACGGCCGTCGGTTATGCCTGCTCTCTCGGGCTGGAATACCGACTGCGATGGTACGAGCACGGCGTGTCGTACCGAAAAAGTTTTTGCGCCGCCGATCGGCCGATTTCGGCGCTGCTGAGGATCGCTCGGGACGACCAGACCGGCGCGCGCAGAGGGCCAAAACCGTTGGTACATAAGGGAATTCCGACGTGGTGCTTGCCATTGGTCCCCGTTCGCCGGCATTGCGCCCGATTCTTGGCTGATTGCATCCAATGTGGAAGTGGTATGGCATTTCGCCTGAATCGGTAGCGGATGAGAGGTTTGCCGTGCACAGTGATGTCATGAGCAGCAGTGGGGTTGGCGGGTGCGTGTCTGTCGGCTGCGCCAAATCCGCTGCGTTCGTCGACGGACGGGCGCCCCGCTCGCCGCGACGAAGGTGACGTACTCCGGAGAGGTTCCCAAGGGAGGGACATGATGGCCGCAGCTTCCGAGGCCACGATCATGCCGGCCGTGATTCGCGCGGCGGGTAGGACGGTCGCGGCCGCGAAGAGCGCCGCGACGAAGACGGGCGCCAAGCCGGCGTCCGCCACGAAGAAGACGGTGCGTGCGACGGTCGCCAAGAAGACCGGTCCGGCAAAATCCACCGCGAAGAAGACGGCGGCGGCGAAGTCGACGCCGGCCAAGAAGACAACTGCACGCAAGACCACCGCGACCAAGTCTGCTTCCACCCGCAAGGCGGCACCGGCGAAGAAGGCGGCCGCGGCGAAGTCGACGACCGGCCGCAAGGCGACAGCCGCGAAGAAGAAGACCGCGGCGAAGAAGACCACGGCCAAGCGCACGACGGCCGCCAAGAAGACCACGGCCAAGCGCACGACGGCCGCCAAGAAGACCACGGCGGCCAAGACAACGGCCAAGACCACCGCCGCGCGCAAGACCACCGCCAAGAAGACCACGGCGGCCAAGCGCACGCCGGCCGCGAAGAAGACGGCCGCCGCGAAGAAGACGACCGCCGCGCGAAGACGACCGCCGCGCGGAAGACGACCGCGCGTCGCACCACGGCCGCGAAGCGGACGGCGCCGGCCAAGAAGACGACGGCTCGCTCCGCCGCCACCAAACGGACCGCCGCCGCACGCAAGACGACGGCTCGCAAGGCCACCGCTCGCAAGGCCACCGCTCGGAAAGCGACGGCTCGGAAGGCGACGGCGACCAAGCGCGCTCCGGCTCGCAAGACAGCAACGGCGCGTCCGGCCGCGAAGCGGGCGACCGCGACGAAGTCGACCGCACGCAAGGCCACTGCCCGCAAGGCCACGGCCCGCAAGGCCACCGCTCGCAAGACCACCGCGGCGGCGCGTAGCACGGCCGCGAAGCGGACGACCGCGAAGGCCACCACCGCCCGCAAGGCGTCGCCGGCCCGCCGGGCCGCCGCCAAGACGGCATCGCCGACCGCCCGCAAGGCGACTGCCCGCAAGGCGTCGCCGGCTCGCCGGACCGCCGCCAAGCGCGCGCCGGCCACGCGTGCGGCCGGCGCCGGCACGTCGAGCGCACGGAAGGCGACCGCCCGCGAAGGCGACGGCGCGGAAGGCCACGGCGCGGAAGACGACGGCGGCCGCGCGGTCGACGACGACGCGTCGGACGACCGCAACGGCCCGCACGACTGCGCGAACGGCGCCGGCCCGCAAGGCGCCGGCCCGTAAGACGACTGCCCGGAAGACCACGGCTCGCAAGGCGACCGCTCGCACGGCGACCGCTCGGAAGGCGACCGCTCGGAAGGCCACCGCCCGGAAGACGACGTCGGCTCGCAAGGCGGCGGGCCGCTCGACGGCCACAAAGCGAACATCGGCCGGGCGGACGGCCACGGCCGGACGGGCACGGCTCGGTCGGCACGGCTCGACCGCCACCGCCCGCGCCGGCGGTGTGAGGACGACCGCGCGACGTACCGGCAGCCGTACCGTGAAATCGGCCGCGGCCAAGCGCGCTGCGCCGGCGAAGAAGTCACCGGCGCGCAAGGTCAGCGCGCGACGGACGGCGACGAAGCGGACCGCACCGGCGTCCCGTTCGACCGCCACCCGTTCCACCGCACGATCCGGCGCCATCGCGCGGAGTCGTTCGATGACGGGTCGGTGACGACCGGAGCGCCGTGCCGCTGGTATGACTGAGTCATGGTCATCCGCCGGCTCATCGCGCCGAGTCTCGATTTCAGTGCGCTGCGCCGCGAGCTGAAGCTGCCAACGCAGTTTTCGCCCGCGGCGCAGCGCGAAGCCGACGACGTCGCGGCCAGCGGCCCGACCATGCCGTCGGCGGACCACACCGACATCGCGTTCGTGACGCTCGACCCGCCCACATCGATGGATCTCGATCAGGCCATGTGCCTGCAGCGGCGGTCGCAGCGGTTACCGCGTGTGGTACGCGATCGCCGATGTCTCCGCCTTCGTTGCGCCGGGCGGGGCGCTCGTCGGCGATACGTGGCAACGCGGCCAGACGGTGTACCTGCCCGACGGGCGCGTACCGCTGCATCCCGCGGTCCTGTCCGAGGGCGCGGCCAGTCTGTTGCCCGGTCAGCCGCGCCCGGCGGTCGTGTGGACGATCGACCTCGACCACGACGGCATCACCACGGCGGTTCGCGTGGAGCGCGCGGTCGTACGCAGCCGGGCCAAGCTCGGCTACCCGGCCGTACAGGCGGATGTGGCCGCCGGTTGCGCTCGCCGAACCGATCGCGCTGCTTCCCGAGATCGGCGCGCTGCTGATCGAGCGAGGGCTCGCCCGGGGAGCGATCAACCTGCCGATGCCGTCGCAGGAGGTCGAGCCGGTCGACGGTGGCTGGGAACTCGTGTTGCGGGCCGCCGAGCCGATCGAGGAGTACAACGCCCAGATATCGCTGCTGACCGGCATGGCCGCCGCCGACATCATGATCGAGGGGAAGGTCGGACTGTTGCGGACGATGCCGGCGCCGACTCCGGAGGCGATCGCCAAACTCAAGGCGGCGGCCGGGTCACTCGGCATCGGCTGGCCCGACGGCGATTCGGCCGGCCGCGTGATCGGCGCGGTGGACGGCAGCGATCCCCGGGGGGCGGCGTTTCTCGGCCAGGCCGCCGAGCTCATGCGCGGTGCCGGCTACGTGGCGCTGGACGGCTCGATTCCCGATCTGCATGAGCACGGTGGGGTGGCCGCGCCGTACGCCCACGTGACCGCTCCGCTGCGGCGCCTCGCCGATCGGTACGCCACCGAGGCGTGCCTCGCGTTGTTCGCCGGGACGGAGCTGCCGGAGTGGGTCCGGCCGGCGCTGCCGAAGCTGCCCGACGTGATGGCCGCGACCGATCGCGTGGCGAACACGGCGGAGCGCGGCGCGGTCGATCTCGCCGAGGCCGTGCTGCTGGCGGGTCGGATCGGGGAACGGTTCGACGCGGCGGTCCTGGACGTGGACGGTTCCAACCACGCACCGGAACACGCGCATAGTGCTGAACCGGCCAAGCCACCCAAGCCGCCGCGGGGCACCGTGGCACTCGACGCTCCGGCCGTCCGCGCCCGGTGCGAGGGTCCTGGCCTGGTCGCCGGCGAGCGGTTGCCGGTGTGGCTCGCGGTCGCCGACCCGGTCGAGCGCCGGGTGCTCTTCGAGACTGTCGCTCCGGTCGCCGAACGGTGGTATGACAACACGGTGCACGCCGCACCCAAACGCAGCATCATGAGCACGGCACGACGAGCACCGCGCATCGGCTGGTCGATGGAGCCTCGCGGCTGCGCTACGCATCGGCTGGGTCGATGGAGCCTCGCGGCTGCGCTACGCATCGGCTGGGTCGATGAGCCTCGCGGCTGCGCTACGCATCGGCTCTGACACTGCTGGACGAAGGGATCCGTGACCGTGGTCGACACCGGCACCGACATCGTGGCTTTCCGCACCGCGCGGGACTTCCTGCTCGCGCACCGCGCTGACTACGCCGACCGCGTACGAGCAGTTTCGTTGGCCCAGGCTGCACGCGACTTCAACTGGGCGCGCGACTGGTTCGACGGTGTGCTCGCCGTCGAGCACGCCGACCAGCACCGCGCTGTGGGTGGTCGAGGAGGACGGCAGCGAGGAGAAGCTGGACGTTCGCCGACATGTCCGCGCGGTCGTCACAGGTCGCCGGCTGGCTGCGCGCCGAGGGCGTGGGGCGCGGCGACACGTGCTGCTGATGCTGGGCAACCAGGTCGAGCTGTGGGAGACGATTCTCGCCGCGATCAAGCTCGGCGCGGTGATCATTCCGGCTTCGACCCTGCTGGGTACGGACGATCTCGCCGACCGGGTCCATCGCGGTCACGTGTCGCACGTGATCGCGCGCAGCTTCGACATCCCGCGCTTCGAAGGCGTCCACGGCGGCTGGACGCGCATCGCCGTCGGCGAACCGGCGGAGGGTTGGCTGCGCTACGCCGACTCGTACGACCCGCTCGACGATTCGAGCGAGGACAGGCCGACGCCGGCCGACGATCCGCTGCTGCTCTACTTCACGTCGGGCACGACGGCGAAACCGAAGCTCGTCGAGCACACCCACACGTCGTACCCGGTCGGGCACCTGTCCACCATGTACTGGATCGGCCTGCGGCCCGGCGACGTACACCTCAATATCTCGTCGCCGGGCTGGGCCAAGCACGCCTGGAGCAACGTCTTCGCGCCGTGGAACGCGGCCGCCACCATTCTGATCGTGAACCAGACTCGGTTCGCCGCCGACGCCGCTGCTCGACACGATCGTGCGCTGCGGCGTGTCGACGTTCTGCGCGCCGCCGACGGTGTGGCGCATGCTCGATCCAGGCCGATCTGGCCGCTTGGCACGTGCCGATGCGCGAGTGCGTGGCCGCCGGCGAACCACTCAATCCGGAGGTCATCGAGCAGGTCCGCGCCGCGTGGGGCATCACCGTACGGGATGGCTATGGCCAGACCGAGACCTCCGCCCAGATTGGCAACACACCGGATCAGCCGCTCAAGCCCGGCTCGATGGGCCGGCCGCTGCCGGGTTACCGGATCGTGCTCGTGGATCCGGTGACGAACGAGCGGGGCGACGAGGGCGAGATCTGCATCGATCTGGCCGCGCGGCCGACGGCTCTGATGACCGGATATCGGGACTCGGAGGAGCGTACGGCCGAGGTCATGCGCGACGGCGTCTACCACACGGGTGACGTCGCCGTCCGGGACGCCGACGGCTACATCACCTACGTCGGCCGCACCGATGACGTTTTCAAGGCGTCCGACTACCGGATCTCGCCGTTCGAGCTGGAGAGCGTGTTGCTGGAACACGACGCGGTCGCCGAGGCCGCCGTCGTTCCGTCGCCGGATCCGCTGCGGCTCGCCGTACCCAAGGCCTACGTGCTTCTCGCGGCCGGCCACGAGCCGGACGCCAGCACCGCGCGCGACATCCTCGTGTTCGCTCGCGAACGGCTGTCGCCGTTCAAGCGCGTTCGCCGCCTGGAATTCGCCGATCTGCCCAAGACCATTTCCGGCAAGATCCGCCGCGTCGAGTTGCGCGGCGTGAGGTCGAGCGCCATGCCGACGGTACGGCGACGGTCCGGGCGGCCGGGGAGTTCTGGGAAGAGGACTTCCCCGACCTGAGGTCATGAAGCGCGACGATCTCGGCGAGGTCCTCGATCTACCGACGCCGCCACGCCGGATCGTGTCCCTGGTGCCGTCGCTCACCGAAGCCGTCGCGTCCGCTGACGTCGCGCTCATCGCCGGCGCGACCGACTACTGCACCCATCCCGCGTCGCTTGACGTGCCGCGCGTCGGCGGCAGCAAGTATCCGTCGGTCGGGGCCGTGCTGGCTGCCGCCCCGGACCTCGTGCTCGCGAACGTCGAGGAGAACCGCCGCGAAGACATCGAGGCGATCCGGTGCCGCCGGCGTGCCGGTCTGGGTCACGTACCCGCGGACGCTCGACGAGGCATTTGCCAGCCTGCGCGAGATGTTCAGCGTGATCGGCCTGGCGGAGCCGGGGTGGCTGGATGAGGCCGAGGCGGCGTGGGCGCCGCCGCCTTCGTTGGTCGCTGGCCGCGCGTTGGTCCCGGTATGGCGCCGCCCGTGGATCGTCCTCGGGTCGGACACGTTCGCCGGTGACGTCCTGCGTCGGCTCGGCGTCACGCATCTCTACGCCGACGCCGCCGAACGGTATCCGCGACCGAGCCTTGACGAGTTGCGCGCGGCGGAGCCGGACCTGTTGGTGCTTCCCGACGAGCCGTACGCGTTCACCGCCACCGATGGCCCGGAGGCGTTCCCCGGCGTGCCGTACGCGCTTGTGTCCGGTCGCCATCTGACCTGGTACGGCCCATCGCTCGCGGAGGCGCGCGACGTCCTCACCGCTCAGCTCGGCCGGGTATAGCGCCCGCGTGCCCGCACTTGTACGGAACTTGGGCGCTCGACCGGGCGCTGCGCCCGCACTTGTACGGAACTTGGGCGCTGGACGGGGCGCTGCGCCCGCACTTGTACGGAACTTAGGCGCTCGACCGGGCGCTGCGCCCGCAATTGTACGGAACTTGGGCGGGCCAACCGGCTCGCGGCGCCCGCGCGCGATCTCGGCAGGCGGTCAAACCCGGAGCCGGCGTCGCACCCAGGCGGGCAAGCCTTCGGGCGGAGCCAGGGCGGCATCGCGCAGCATCGGGGTCACGCGACTCGTTGCCTCGGACAGGAGATCAGCACACGCAACGGCCGCGCGCCGCAGATCGGTCGGGTCGAGGGCGGCGACCGTTGCCTCGAACTCGGTCGGCACCGACTCGCTCGGCGTGTCCAGGATCGCGGTCAGTCCGTACCCGGGAAATCGATCTCGTCGCTGGCCGGCGGCCCACAGCTTGAAGACTTCGCCGCGCGCTTCCTGGAGCCGCGCGTACGCCTCCCACAGCGAGCCGCGATCGAGATATTTCGCCAGGTCACCGAGGGCGATCCAGCCGAGTGCGGCCCATTCGCGCAGCGTTGCCGCGTCAACGTCGGCGGCGTGCGGCCGCATCGGGGTCGCGATCCGAGCGTCGGCGTCATAGAGCGCGACCGACCCTGGTGGCAGGCCGCGCCGCGACGTCGACGGCATCAACACGAGGCTGAGCTGCGCGCCGTCGGCATAGAGCGTGAACAGATGCCAGCCGTGCGCGCCGTCGCGACCGGGAAACGCCTGCCGCATCGTGTCGCTGATCGGTCCGCCGCAAGCGGCGAGACGGGCACCCAGATCGAGCGCCTCCGGCCAATGGTCGTCCGCGATCCCGACCCCGCAGTCGATGTCGGACAGCTCGTCGCCGGCGTTGCGCCCGAGTGAGCAGCCGAGCTCGAACCAGCGCAGTGCCGGTTCGAGCTCAACCACCTGAAGCATGGCGGTGAGGATGTCGCGCTGCCGCGTCACCGTCGCCGGCATCGCCGAAAGGAACGGGCTACTCAAATGTGTGCTCCGCGGCCGGGAACGCGCCGGAGCGCACCTCATCCGCGTAGCGCCGGGTCGCGTCGCCGAGGACACCGGCCAGATCGGCATAGCGCTTGACGAACCGCGGCGCCTTGGCGGCGCGGAGGCCCGCCATGTCCTGCCAGACGAGCACCTGCGCGTCCGTATCCGGCCCGGCGCCGATGCCGATAGTTGGGATCGTCAGATCATGCGTGATGCGTTTCGCGATGCCACCGGGGACCATCTCGAGCACCACCGCGAACGCTCCGGCCTCGGCGACCGCGTGAGCGTCGGCGTGCACTTCCTCGGCGGCGTCGCCGCGACCCTGTACGCGGTATCCGCCGATCGCGTGCTCGCTCTGCGGCGTGAATCCGATGTGGGCCATGACCGGGATGCCGGCTCTCGTGATGGCCGCGATCTGCGTGGCGCACCGCTGGCCGCCTTCGAGCTTCACTCCGTGGCAGCCGCCTTCTTTCATGAACCGTACGGCCGTGCGCAGTGCCTGCTTTGGCCCCTCCTCGTACGAGCCGAACGGCAGGTCTCCGATGACGAGACTGTGGGTCGTCGCGCGTACGACGGCGCGGACGAGCGGCAGCAGTTCATCGATCGTGATGGGAACCGTTGTCTCATAACCGAAGACGTTGTTCGCCGCGGAATCGCCGACCAACAGGACCGGGATCCCGGCCGCGTCGAAGATGCCCGCCGTGTACTGGTCGTAGCTTGTGAGCATCGCCCATTTCTGGCCCCGATCCTTGGCCAGCCGCAGGTCGCGGGTGCGGATGCGGCGGATCACCGGGCCGCCGTAGAGGGCGGTGACTTCGGGTTGGTCGGCGGTTGGTCGGGCCATCGGCTCGGACTTCGCCGGCTCGGACCTCGTCGGGTCGGACATCGTTGGCTCGGACATCGTTGTCTCCTCGCGTCGTCTCGAGGCCGCCGCCCGCCCAGATCGGACGGGTGTACGCGGTCCCCGGATTCGAGCCGATCGTCCCACCGTCACGCGGCCGGCCGGCAGGGATCAGTGGAAGATTTCACAGTCTCCTTTCCCAGTCATCGACGTAGTCGGCGATCCGGCGGTCACAGGCCTCGATCGATCGGGTCGAGTCGACGACCAGACGGTCGTCCCGACGTGGTTCGTATTCGGCGGCGCGTTTTTCGACCTCGGACCAGTCCGGATAGATCCAGCCGGGTACGTCGTTGGTGCGTGTCTCAACCCGGCGCCGATGCTCGGCTGCGTCGGAACAGATGACCTCGATCACGGCGTGTCGGGCACATGACGCCTCGGCCAAGTCTCGCCACCCCTCGCGGGCCTCCAGCACCGGGTTGACCGCATCGGCGATGACGGTGAAGCCGCGGCGCAGATGGCTGCCCGCGATGTCGTGGGCGACGCCGTACGCCGCGATGCCGGTCTGATCGGGAACGAGACCGTGGCGTCGCATCGCCGCCTCGATCTCGTCGACGCGGAGCAAAATCGCGCCCGTCCGGTCGGCCAGATGACGGGCGAGCGTCGACTTGCCACTGCCCGGAAGGCCGCCGAACTCGATCAGAAGACCGCCCGTCACCCGTTCACCCCTGTCTGAAATCACGACTTCGCTGTACGCCATGTATAGTCATTCGCTGTACGTTACGTCAAGCGAAAGGCTTTGCCGATGCGTCAGGATGGTCGTCGAGCCGCCGCGACGGCCGCCACCCGCCGAGCGATCATCGACGCGGGCCGCGACCTGCTCGCCGCCGGCGATTGGCGGGGGTTCACCCTCGACGCGGTCGCCACGGCGGCCGGCGTCACCCGGGTCACGGTCTACAACCAGGTCAAATCGAAGTCCGGCCTGCTCGACGCCGTACTCACCGACCTGACCGAGCGCGCGGGCATGGACCGGTTGCTCAGTGCCACGAAGGCCATGCCGGCGGCGGATGCGCGCGCGTACATCATCGAACGGACGTGCCGGTTCTGGCACGCGGAGCGGTCCGTACTGCGGCCGCTGTTCGGTTTGTCGGCCGTGGACAAGGACATCGCCGCGAACCTTGCGCAGCGCGAGCGGTGGCGTACCGACCAACTCGATCGGCTCCTCGAACGCCTGGCCGCCGAGCGACCGCCTAGGCAGTCATCGCCGGCTCGCGCATCCATGACGCGGACGCACGTCCTCGCCGGCCTCGTCGCGGTGACCTCGTTCCCGGCCTACGACGCGCTCGGCTCGCTGGCCGACGACCCGATTGCCGCGACCGGCGTCATCGACCACCTTGCCCGGAGTCTGACCGGTCAACCGTAGGTCGGGTCAGTCCTTCTCCCGCCAATTGTTCGTGATCGGCAGCCGACGGTCGCGGCCGAACGCCTTGATGGAGATCTTCGTGCCCGGCGCCGACTGCCGCCGCTTGTATTCGGCCAGGTCGACCATCCGGAGCGTACGGTCAACGGTCTCCGGGTCGTATCCGGCGGCGATCAGATCGTCGCGACCCATGTCACCGTCCATGTATCCGGCCAGGATCGCGTCGAGCACCTCGTAGTCGGGCAACGAATCCGAATCCAGCTGATCCGGCCGCAACTCGGCGCTCGGCGGCTTGATGATCGAGTTCTCCGGGATCGGTGGCGTCTCGCCACGCCGCTCGGCTTCCTCGTTGCGCCACCGGGCGAGCTTCCACACCATCGTCTTCGGCACGTCCTTCAGCGGGTTGAATCCGCCGACCGAGTCGCCATAGAGCGTCGAATAACCGACCGCGAGCTCGCTCTTGTTGCCGGTGGTCAAGACGAGATGTCTCTCCTGATTGGACAGTCCCATCAGGACGACAGCGCGCACCCGCGCCTGTAGGTTCTCGGCGGCCAGACCGGTGAGGTGCAGCCTATTCATGAACGCGTCGACGATCGGCGCGATCGGTTCGACGCGATAGTCGAGGCCGGCACGCTTGGCCAGATCGGCCGCGTCGTCCTTGGAGTGCTCCGTCGAATAGGCGCTCGGCATCGATACGCCGACGACCCGGGAACCGCCGACCGCATCGACCGCGAGCGCCGCCACCACCGACGAGTCGATGCCGCCGGAGAGCGCGATGATGACGGACTTGAACCCGTTCTTGCGCACGTAGTCCCCGAGGCCGAGGGTCAGTGCCGCCCAGATCTCCGCTTCGTCGGCGATCCGGTCGGCCACCGCCGCACCGGTGGCGGGTCCGTCGGGCGCGGGCAATTCGCCCGACACGGGTACGCGTTTGATGTGCATGCCGTCCGTACCCGTGGATGGATCGTCCACCGCGGGCCCGGATGCGACCGGCAGGTCCAGGTCCACGACGAGCAGATCTTCGTCGAATTGCGGCGATCGGGCGATGACCGTTCCGTCGGCGGCGACGACGATCGAGTCACCGTCGAATACCAGTTCGTCCTGGCCGCCGACCATGTTCACGTAGGCGACGGTCGCGCCGGCCTCGGCCGCCCGCCGTGCCACCAGCGCGAGGCGGATGTCGTCCTTGTCCAACTCGTACGGCGAACCGTTGATGTTCACGACCAGCCCGACGCCGGCCCGTGCGGCTGCCGTGAACGGACCACCGGCCTGCCACATGTCCTCGCAGATCGTGAGCGCCACGTCGACGCCGCCGACCCGGACCACGGTGAGCGTGTCGCCCGGCACGAAGTAGCGGTCCTCGTCGAAGACGCCGTAGTTCGGCAGGTGGTGCTTGAAGTACGTCGCCACGACCCGGCCGCCGTGCAGGAGGGCCAAGGCGTCCCGCGGACCGCGGTCCGGCATCGCCTCGGCACTCATCCGGGCCGGCCCGTCGGCGTCCACGTAGCCGACGATGACCGGCGTCTCACCGATGCCGTCCGCCGCGAGTTGAGTCGCGAGATCCGGCGACCGCGGCCTTGGACGCGGCCACGAACGACTCACGGAAAACGAGATCCTCGACCGGATATCCGGTGATCATCATCTCCGGAAACGCGATCAGCTGGGCGCCAGCGTCGACGGCGCGACGGGCGGTGGCCCGCACGATCGCGACATTGCCGTCGATCGCGCCGACGGTCGGGTTGACCTGAGCGAGGGCGACGCGCAGGCGGGTCGTACGGGCATTCGGCATAGCTCCATCTTCGCAAAAGGGCGACCGCCCGACCGCAAAGCGTCCGCCACGTCACACGGCGGTTGGCGCTGTCGGTGTGGCGCTGACCGTTGTCGGGTCGGCCGTTCCCTTGTGCCCGCGGCCGCTAGTTGTTCGCTCGGCCGCAGTTGTACGGAAGTTGGCCTCTGGAGGCCGCCGGAAACGGCGGCTCGGCTGCAGTTGTACGGAAGTTGGCCTCTGGTGGCCGCCGGTACGGGTGGCTCGGCTGCAGTTGTACGGAAGTCGGTATCTGGCGGCCGCCGGTACGGGTGGCTCGGCTGCAGCTGTACGGAAGTTGGTATCTGGCGGCCCGCAAAAACCGGCCAAGTCCCGTACAGTTCCGGGGCGCCCGGGGCGCCCGGGGCGCCCGGGGCCCCCGGCGCTCCCGCGTCCGGCGCCGCGCCGCCGTTTGATAGCCGCATCCGTCGGTTGTTTTGGGCAGTTTGCACCGGAAGTTAACAGTGCTGTAATGGGTGACGGGCAGACTGCGAATGGTGGAGTAGGCGCGGCCGCGTCGCTCGGGAGCGGTGGGGAGTTGGGCGTGGAGCGTCAACAGGAGTTCGTCCTGCGTACGCTGGAGGAGCGGGACATCCGTTTTGTCCGGCTATGGTTCACCGACGTCCTCGGCACGCTGAAGAGCGTCTCCGTCGCGCCCGCCGAGCTCGAATCGGCATTCGAGGAGGGCATCGGCTTCGACGGGTCGGCGATCGAGGGCTTCGCCCGGGTCTACGAGTCGGACATGATCGCGATGCCGGATCCGACGACGTTCCAGATCTTCCCGTTCGAGGGCGGCCTGTCCGGCGAGAGCGCGCGGATGTTCTGCGACATCCTGCTGCCCGATGGATCGCCGAGCTGGGCCGACCCGCGGCACGTGCTGCGGCGATCGCTGTCGCGCGCGGCCGAGAAGGGCTTCACGTTCTACACGCACCCCGAGATCGAGTTCTTTCTCGTCGAGAATTTCCCGCCCGACGGCGGCGCGCCTACGCCGGTCGATTCCGGCGGCTACTTCGAGCACACGACGCACGCGGTCGCGCGCGACTTCCGTCGCCAGGCCGTACTCGCGCTGGAACGGATCGGCATCTCGGTCGAGTTCAGTCACCACGAGGTCGCGCCGGGGCAGCAGGAGATCGATCTGCGCTACGCCGACGCGCTCACCACGGCCGACAACGTCATGACGTTCCGCCACGTGGTCAAGGAGGTCGCGCTCTCGCACGGCGTACGGGCGACGTTCATGCCCAAGCCGTTCACCGATCAGCCCGGCAGCGGGATGCACACGCACCTGTCGCTTGTTCGAGGGCGAGCGCAACGCATTCCACGATCCGTCCGACCCGATGAAGCTGTCGAAGGTCGCGCGCTCGTTCATCGCGGGGCTCCTGACGCACGCCCGCGAGTACGCGGCGATCACCAACCAGTGGGTCAACTCGTACAAGCGGCTGTTCCCGCAGTCGATCGACGGACCGCATCACCGAGTCGCCGGCGTACGTCTGCTGGGGTCACCTGAACCGCTCGGCGCTCGTGCGCGTCCCGGCCTACGGCAAGCCGAACTCGGCCCGGGTCGAGGTGCGATCGCTCGACTCCGCCTGCAACCCGTACCTGGCCTTCGCGGTCCTGCTCGGCGCCGGTCTCAAGGGCATTGAAGAGGGGTACGAGCTGCCGCCCGGCGCCGAGGACGACGTGTGGTCGCTGTACGACGCCGAACGCAAGGCGATGGGCTACGAGACCCTGCCGGGCAACCTGTCCGAGGCGATCGACGTGATGAGCCGGTCGGAGTTCGTCGCGGAGGTGCTGGGCGAGCACGTCTTCGACTTCTTCCTGCGCAACAAGCGCGCCGAGTGGGAGGAGTACCGGCGCGTGGTCACACCGTACGAGCGGCAGCGGTATCTCGGAATGCTCTGACGTCTCCGTGCAAGTGGCATCGACGCACTCGGTTGCCGTTGTTGGCGGCTATGTTCGCAAGACGTACCGGGATTGGCGGCGGGGCGAGCATCGGCGCGAGTGGACGATCCTCGGCGTTCTGGCGCGAGATGTGCCTGACTTGTCACCGATCCCGTTGCGTGAGCGCCTTGACACCGACCCGCCGTGGATCGAGATGAGTGTCCTGCCGGGCGCACCGCTCGACGGTAGGTTGGGTGACATACAAATGCACGCGATGATTGCGGCCTTGTGTGCACTGTGGTCGGCGCCGGCGGAGCACCTGCCGCAGCGACGGTTCGCACCGTGCGAGGCGCTTTCCGTCGCGCGGAAGGAGTTCCGTGGCGGCACGAAGCCGTCAGGCATCGCCGGACGGGCGTTTGACGCGTGCGTCGAGTTCCTGGCTTCACCCGACATGATTGATGATTCGCACCCGGCCGTTCTCGGCCACAGCGATCCGAATCTCGCGAACTATCTCTGGGACGGTTCGCGGGTGCGGATCGTCGATTTCGAAGATGCCGGGCGTTCGGATGTTGCGTACGAGGTGGCGACGTTGGTCGAGCATCTGTCGGCCCGTGCTACCAACTGGCGACCGTTGATCGACTCCGTTGACGTGGACACAACGCGACTGCTTGCCGGCCGCCGGCTGGCCGCTTCGCTCTGGCTTGCACGGCTGCTCCCGGGCGGTCCGTCCGCGGATCGGAACCCGAGCGGGACATTGGAGCGCCAGGCCGAACACGTACTCGCGCTAATGAAGTGAGTCGGCGTTCGACGGTGTCGGCGCTCCGCACGACCGCCGTCGTTGTCAACTTCGTTCGAGCGATTCGATGAATTTGGCCGCGTCGGCGCTGTCGAGGAGGTCGGCATACTTTTGCCGGATGTCGAACAGGCTCATCCAGTGCGACGCCTCGATCCGGTCGAACCAGCAATCGGTCACCACGCCAATCGAGAAGCCGCGCTCGAATGCGTCGACCACCGTTGCCTGAACGCAGCCGCTGGTTGACTCGCCGCAGACGAGGAGCGTGTCGCACTGCCACGAGCGGAGGTGGAAGTCGAGCGAGGTGCCGTAGAACCCGCTGGGGCCAACCTTTTCGATCACGAGGTCGCCGTCGACCGGGGCGATTTCGGCAACAATTTCACGGCGTTTCGACTCCGGTACTGCGCTGGCGACCATCGTGCCGCGTGCATGGAGTACCGAACGCAGTGCCTTAGTGAAGTAGACGACGGGGATCTCGTGCGCTCGGGCGGTTTCCAGCAACGGCACCGTTCGGTCGATCGCCGCCCAACCGTCCTCGCCGCACGCGGTCGGCCACTCGTCGACGATGTCGAGGATCGGGGCACGTGGTAATCCGAGAGCGCCGTAGTAATCGTCGATCACGAGGACCGCCGGTCGCGTACCGAGGCCGAACTCGCGACGCTTCGTCCACGCGGTCGCCTCGATCAGCTTGCGGTCGCGCTCGGTGAGGAAGTCGTTCCAGTCCATTCGGGCTCCTGGCTTGACGCGTCGGCGTGCGCCAACCGTACGTCACTCATGAAGCCGTGATGGCTCGGTGCTCGGCGGTGCCGTGCGGTCGCCGCTCATTCGTCCGCCAATTTGCCGCCGCCGGCTCGCCCGCCAACGTGTTCTCGGGGATATCCACCTTATTTCGGCCGTCTTAAGGTGGACATCCCCAAGATCATGTCTGGCCGGCGCCCAGCACCGTGTGCGCCGGCCGCCATCGTGTGATGCGCCCGACCTCGCGGCTTCGGGTGGCTATCCAGGACGCCGCCGCCGCACCAGGGTCCATGCTGCAATGACCGCTAGCAGCACAATTACGACGGCGACAATCGAGACGACAAGGGTGCTGTTGCTGCGCGATGGTGGGGTTATGGCCGTTGGAGTGGGATTGTGCTGCGCGGTCGGCGCCGTCGATGTGGGCGAAGCTGCCGAGGGTGACGCATGTCGTCGACCCGGCTGGTGGGACCTTCGCCGTAAGCGCTCCGACGAGATTTATCAGTCCGTAGCCGTACTCATCGTCGCGTCCGGGTGGTCCCTTGTCGATTGCCGTTGCCGTAAGGCGGTTGACAACTTCGCCTGCGGTGAGACTCGGGAACCGAGACCGGACTAGCGCTGCCGCCCCAGCAACGATCGCTGTTGACGAACTTGTTCCGCTTCCGATGGCGTAGCCACCGTCCTTGTACGTCGACGGAATGTTGTCCGACGGCGCCGCAATCGTGATGAGATTGCCGGTCACCGACACCTTGGAATGGTTGCCGTGTTCGTCCGTGCCAGCTACCGCAACGACTCCCGGGTACGCCGCCGGATACTCAACTGTGCGCGCGCCTTGTGTGATGTTTCCGGCGGCCGCGACCAGAACAACGTTGGCCCGTTCATGGCCGCCAGCATCGCGCTGCGTCTTCGCTTCTGGATGTTGCTGTGCCGAATGCCATGAAGATCACATGCGCGCCGTGGCTCACGGCCCATGTCACCGCGCCGCCCGGTCGAGCCATCGTCCGACCATACGGATGGGCGAGACAGCCGAATCGGCAGGACTTTCGCCTTTGGCGCGATGCCAAGAATGCCGTCGCGTCGCCGGCGCCGTGTCCGTGGCCGACGATTAGTCCCGCCATGCCCGTTCCGTGGCCATCGACGTCGGTCGTCCCATTGTCGGATGGCGAGCCAGAGATGAGATCGACGTTCCAGCCAAGATGCTGCCACGCAAGTCCACGTTGATTGGCGTCAACACCAGTGTCGATGACGGCAACGACTACGCCTGTACCCTCGGAATAGCGGTGAGCTTGCAGCTATATCAGAGCGCGGCACTATCCACTCGTGGTCTCGAACTGAGTCGGCGGATCAGCGGAGGCAGGCGACTGGCGACAACGAGCCATAGCGATGTCAACGCAATGAAGCAGGCTACGTCGCGGATCGAGCGCTCGTCATAATCGCACGAACGGTCGCGTGCCAATGTTCATCAGGTCGATACCGATTACACCGGGCCCGGGATCATGACGAACTGCGCTTCGTCCGCTGTGCCTCGATGATCGGCTGGCACGCCGACGGGCATCGCCCACTCGGCGGCACTTCGGCGCTCCGCCGGCGTGCCTCCGAGCGGAGCTCCGGCGACCCGGCTCGGCAATGGCGCCGCCAGAAGATCGCAATGCCAGGCATCGGTTCGGCCGTATATGGCTGGCCGTGCCGGCGCTCGTGCGCCAAGCCGGTGCCTGGCTCCGTCCGATCGGACTGCGATGCCGTCGCGTCGAGGAGCGCCTGCGACGTGCGTTCGCTGCCGTTGCCGCTGAATGCCGAGCCACTCGCAGGCGCAGCCTCGTGAGACCTTACGTGCGAGACACCAGCCGATCGCGCCTCGTGGCGTTCGTACCGATCGGCCGTCCATTGACGCGCCTACTCAGGACTCGTCGATTCGGAGTTGCCCTGATACGCATGCGGTTCGCGATTTCCGACGGGCCGAGTTCGTTGCGTTCGAGATCTCGGCGGTCTCAGTTGCGTCCGCCTTGGCGAGCGGACCACTGGAGCTGCGGACTGTCTTCGACCAGCTCGATTCGATGCGATCCAGTCTGATCTGCTAGCTGGATGCTCTGGCGCCCGTCAGGGCGACAACTCGCCGGCCGCGTTGTCCGGATTCAGTGCGACCTTGCTCCGAGAGCACTGCGCCCCGGCGACGCGACGCCGCGCCGACTGGTTGGGTCAACGCTGGACGTTGGCCGACCCGTCGCAGTGGGCGGTTGTCACTCGCGGCTGCTGCTAAGTTCGCCCGTTGGACGCGCGTTGATGTCGACTCTGAGCGTGTATACCCGATTCGAGCGGATCGGGTGAGTACGGAACGGGCGGGGTGAGCTGCGTCGCGTGCTCGGCGATGGCAGCGTCGGCCTGACCCATAGCCGTGTGCGCCTGGTCGTTGAGGGGCCGCGTCCAGTCGTCGGTCGGCACCACGTCAGCGATTGTTGCCTGGTTCTGTTGCCACGACTGATGCAACGTATCCACTTTGGCGGTTGCGCCGTCGACGGCGGTCACGATGCCGGTCAGCGCGCCGTGCGCGTTCACGGCGACTTCGGCCGTGGCGCTCATGGCCTGGGTCAACGCGTCAACCTGATCGAAGAATGACCCGGCGGCGTTACCGGCGTCACGGGCCACGCCTCGGCCAACGCCGCGCGAGCGGCCTCGATCCGTTGCCGCTGGTCGGTCAACGTCTCGTACGCCTGCTGCCACGCCATCGCGTGCATGCCGGAATCGGTCGGCTGCTCGGCCAACAGCCCGGCCAGCCCGGGGACGTCGTACGGCTTCCAGTCGGCGGTGCTCACGAATACCGCACCTGTCCGGGCACCTGCGGTAATGGCGTGTCGAGGCCGACGACCGTGCCGATCGTCAACTCGATGTCCTCGACCGAGGCCCCACGCAACGCGTCGACCGTCCGGTAACGTGTCGAGATCTGCCGCGCGGCATCGGCGAGGATCGTCAGCCCTATGACGAATTGATGCAGCTGGTCGGTCATGCCTGTGGCGGCGTCTCCGTACGCAGTCTTGGCGGTTTGAACGTCGCCACTCGGACTGTACAAACCGAACGGGCATGCCCGATCCAAGCACCGTTGCCACGGTCGAGATGCCGTGCACGTGATCCTTCATCACGGCATCGATAGCCTGCGCAAACGCTTCGAGCGCATCGACGTGCACCGAAATGCCCGGTGCCCCGGCCGTGCCACTCCCGCGTTTCATGGCAAAGACCGTAGCGAATATCTGCCCACCCGGACACCCTCAGCGACAGTTATCCACAACGACGATTGGGCCGGCGAAGACGACGATTAGGCCGGCGAAAACCGCTGCCGACAGAAACGCCGTACCGGCGGTTAGTTCGCAAGCACCGTGTAGAGCGCGTCTGGCGCGGGCACGGACGTCGACGGCGCCTTGACGTTCGGATCGGCGCCCCAACTGCTGTACTTGATGTCCGCGGACAGGCCCGGATCGAACCCGCTGGCGTCGGCGTTGAATTCGCTGATTCGGTGCTGGCCGTCGAGCGTCATCGTGAACGGCACCTTCTTCGCCGCCGCTCCCGCCTGCCGAACCTCGTTCGGGTCCGGCCGGTCGCGGCCACTGATCTTCGTGAGGTCGAGCGTTCCGCTCAGTTGGTTCGCCGAATCCTGCTGCACCGAGTTGACGCCACTCAGAGATGCCTGGCATGTCCACCGGATCGGACGCATCGGGCGGGATCGGCAACGCATTGTTCTTCGGCAACTTGCTGGGGTCGAGCGACATCCAGGTGTTCGGCGTGATGCCAAGTTGCTTGTTGGTATTGGGATCGATGTTCAGCTTCAACCACACCTGCCCGCCCAGCACCGTCTCGGCGAACTGGCTGGCCCCCTCCTGATCGGTCAACATGCCCGAACCGCTGGGCGGGTCGACCGCGGCCAGGATCTTCGACCGGGACGTCGTCATCTGCACCTTGTGGCTGAGCGAATCCAGCGCGGCGACACTTTGGGTCAGCGCGGCCACCGCCGCCGGGTCGCCGCTCGGCGCGGCCACGGGCGCCGCCGTCGACGCGGCCTCGGATGCCAGTGCGGCGACCGTGCTGCCGCTTGCGGTAGGAGCGGCAAATGCCACAGTCGCGGGTACGGCGCCGACCACAGTCGCGGCGACGCCGGCGATGAGCCAATGACGGAACACGAGAGCCTCCCTATTCAATCTGCACGGCGCCGACCGCGTGGAACGCGAGCCAGACGACGAGCAGTGCGACGCCGATCAGTAGGCCGGTGAGCAACCGCGGATCGGCGTATTGGTGAGCCCGGCGGGCGACGCGCACGCGCCACACGGCAAGCAAGATGGGCACGAGAAGGGCGTACGGCGTGAAGATGGTGCTGACACCGCCCGCAATGGCGAGCCAACCGGCCGAGCTGCGGTGCCCGCGAGCGGTATCCGACTCCGAGATGCCGATCGGATCGAGTCGCGCTCGGGCGACCGAGATCTGCGCGAGAGCCCGGGCTATCCCGGGATACTCGATCGACGCGGTGCCCGGGCACTCGTCGACTCGGAGGAGGTGACCGGCGAGATCGGCTTGGGATCGTTGCAACATGCGAATGGCGCGGGTTCCGGCGAAGCCGCCGGAGACGTACGCGTTCCACCGAGCCGTCCGCCGGCTGCGTGCCGTACGGAGGGCGCGGATGTCGCCGACCGGGGCGATGCGTACGTCGTCGAGGCGGTAGAGGTGGCTGGCGAGCGCGCGATACTCCGACCGGCGGGGCGGCCATCAGCGGCCGCCTCCGCGCCGCAGTGGACGGCCGCCGAACTGCGACGAGTATTGCGGCCGAAGCGTCGCTTCCGGGGATTCAGTTGATGTTGGGCATGTACACGTATCGGCGGCTACTGATGCGTGTACTTGCCCAACATCATCTCGGACGCCGGTCGCCAATACGGCCGGGACTTCGCGTCCGGCCAGGCCCACTGTACCGAGTCGACCGACACGCTGGCCATCAGTGCCGGTCCTCGAACCGCAAGGTGCTGACGCTGTCGAGGATTTCGTCCGCATTGGCGATCATGCCCTGATCAGTCCCGCTGACGAGCACATCCACGCCCACATCGCGGTCGAGGAATGCGGCGACGAAACCGGCACCGTTCGACTCCTCGAACCGTGCGGCCATGCCAGGCACGCCGTGGGCGGTCGACACGGGGATGGCCGGACCGACCGCTTGGGCGCCACGTGCGTTGGCAACGTCGGCGCGGAGCGCCTCGGCCAGCGCCGCCGAGCGTACCGGCGTACGGAATGGCCTGTAGTCGGTATTCGACACCGTCCCGGACCAGCAGTACTCGATTCGTAGAGGGGTTAGTGCCGCGGGAATCGATGACCGTGTGCGAGGGCGGGGTGACCTTGACCCCGAGACCGATTCCGTACGGCTCGGCGGCGGATATCAATCGTTGGGGCGGGATTTCGCTGTTGATCGCCGGCAGTCCGAACGAAAGTGCCCCAACCGCGGCCAGCACCGCCACGCAGCCGGCGGCATTGCCAACAGACCCGGGCATATCCGCAACATACCGGCACTTCGCCCAGCGGGTCCGGCGAACACGAGCGCGGCTCGCGATCTATTGTGCGCGGGGCTAGGCGACCGCGGAGGTGGCGCTGAGCGTGCCCGCGCCGACATCCAGTGTCGCTGGCACGCCCACGGGTACGGACAATTGATCGCGACCGTGGCCGACCGGCAAACCGCCGAGGACCGGTACGCCAAGATCACCGAGCCGGTCGAGCAGCACATCGACGATCGTCGTCTGCCAGCCGTCGCTGCACCGGGTGAACTGGCCGACGGCGACTCCGACGATGCCGTCGAGCGCGCCGGATCGGCGCAGCTGGGTGAGCATTCGATCAACCTTGTACGGCGGCTCGTCGACATCTTCGACGAGCAGGATGGCGCCTCGGAGGCTCGGCATGTCGGGCGTGCCGATGGTGGACGCGATCATGCATAGGTTGCCGCCGATCAGCGTGCCGGTCACCGGCCGGCCGTCCACCCGTACCACGGAAGTCTCCTCGTCCGGCCGGGCGTAAAGAACGCAGTCGTCGGTGGTCATGATCGCGGCCCGCAGCGATTCCGCGGACAGCGCGCCGGTGCGCTCCGCGCTCCAGGCGGCCATCGGCGCGTAGACGCTGGCCAGCTTCGCGTGGCGCCAGACCGCGAGCTGGAGCGCGGTGATGTCGGAGAAGCCGACCAGCAGTTTCGGGTCGTCTCGGAGCGCAGCCGCGTCCAGCGAGTCGACGATGCGCTGGGCACCGTAGCCACCTCGGGTGCAGATCACCGCCGCGGACCTTCGGATCGCGCAGCGCGCCGTTCAGCCCGGACAATCGGGCGTCGTCGAGGCCGGCGAGATATCCGTGCCGATCGAGTGTCCCGGGTGCGTGGCGGACCACGAGCCCCCAGCCTTCGAGGAGCGCGACGCCTTCGTCGACCCGCTCCGGGCGTACGGGTCCGGACGGCGACACGAGCATGACGACGTCACCGGCGGCGAGGACAGGTGGACGTACGGTCACCGCGCGAGTCGTAGCGGCGGGCTTCTTGACGGTTGTCTCCGTGGCGTCCTACCGCTCTGCCAGCACTGGCGCCAGCAGAGCCGTACGCGGTCTGTGCATTAACCCAGACCCGCGGGGCGCCGCCGGCGCCGCCGGATAACCTCGACGGGTGAGCAATCGCGCGCTGGTGATCGAGAACGACCCGACCGACGACGCCCGGCGGCTGGGGGAGTGGCTGACCGATGCCGGCCTGGAGCTGCACGTGTCTGAAGCCGTACACCGGCGAAGCGCTTCCGGCTGATCTGGACGGGCTACGCCGCGCTTCGTGGTGCTCGGCGGCGACCAGCACGCGTACGACGATCCGAACGGCAACCCGGGCGCGCCGTGGTTCCCGGCACTGGAGAGCCTGCTCCGCAAGGCAGTCCGCAACAAGGTCCCGACGCTCGGCGTATGCCTCGGCGGTCAGCTGCTCGCCACGGCGATGGGCGGCACGGTCGAGCGCAGCGCCTCCGGGCCGGAGATCGGCGCCAAGCTCATCGCCCGCCGGGATGCGGCCGAGTACGACACGCTCTGGCGGTACGTTCCCTTCGTGCCCGACGTACTCCAGTGGCACCACGACGAGATCACCGAGCTGCCGGTCGGCGCCACCCTGCTCGCCGCCTCGACGCGGTATCCGCACCAGGCGTTCCGGATGGGCGATCGCGCCTGGGGTTTGCAGTTCCACATCGAATGCGACGCCGAGATGATCGGTGACTGGGCGGCCACCAACACCAAGGTGCTGGCCGATCTCGGCACCGACGCGGCCACTCTCGTCGAGGAGTGCGCGGCCGTGCTCGACGACATCCAGGACGTCTGGCAGCCGTTTGCCCTGCGGTTCGCCGCGGTCGCGCGGGGCGAACTCGAAGTGCTGCCGGCCCGACAACTCCCGCTCCTTGGCCACTGAGCTGGTGCGGACGTGACGAACCCGACCGTCGAAGCCGCCGG
Organism: uncultured Actinomycetota bacterium; assembly: GCA_963818495.1. Taxonomy (GTDB): domain Bacteria; phylum Actinomycetota; class Actinomycetes; order Mycobacteriales; family Micromonosporaceae; genus DASQPR01. Next base: position 154,168 of record CAWFSH010000008.1, on the reverse strand, counting down.
ACGGCCATCGCATGGAACCGGCCGTTTGCTGCGCTACGGGTACGCCGATCCGCCACGCGCCACCGAGATGCTGGCCGAGTTGGGCTTGTGGGATTCGGCCGCACAGCACAGCACCGGCGATGGCGCCGACGATGTCCTCGACGCGCTCGCGTACGCGGCCGACCCCGACCTCGCCCTACGTACGTTGAGCCGACTGGTCGAGGCGGCGAACAAGCCGAACGCGGCCGAACGCAGGCCGGGCCCGGCGGACCGCACACCGAAACCGGCAAGCCACGGCGAGGGCAGTCTGATGGCGACGCTGCGACGCGACGCGCAGCTGCGCGGGTCGTTTGATCGCCGTTCTCGGCGCCTCGACCGCGCTCGGCGATCACCTGGTCGCCAACCCCGATGAAGCCTTCGCCGCCGGCGCCATCACCGAGGATCGAGCCACGCTCGAGTTCGATGCCGCCACGGCCACCGACGCATCCGGCCCGTCCGGCCCGAGGGGCCCGAGCGGCCCGTCCGGCCCGTCCGGCCCGACGATCGTCGCGCTCCGCAACGCGTACCGGCGGGCGTTGTTGCGCATTGCCGCCGCGGACCTGACCGGCGCCGCGGACGTGGACGCGACGATGACCTCGCTGACCCAGCTGGCCGAGGCGACCCTGCGGGCGGCGTTCACGCTCGCCGGCGGCACCGACTCGACCAGGCTCGCGGTCATCGCGATGGGCAAGTGCGGCGGCGGCGAGCTCAACTACGTGTCCGATGTCGACGTCATCTATCGTCTGCGCGACCGACGACGACCTCGCTGAGACGACACCGATCGCGATCAAGCTCATGCAGATCTGCGCACATGGTCGCATGGCCGGTGGATGCCGCACTGCGCCCGGAAGGCAGCCGCGGCCCGCTGGTACGGACGCTGTCCGAGCCATCTCGCCTACTACCGGAAGTGGGCGCGCACCTGGGAATTCCAGGCGTTGCTCAAGGCGCGGCCGGTCGCCGGCGACATCGACCTCGGCCGCGAGTGGCTGGCCGGACTCGACGATCTGATCTGGCACGCGGCCGAGCGCCCCGAAGCGGTCGCCGACATCCGTTCCATGCGTCGCCGCATCGTCGACGCCGTCCCCCGCGACGAAGCTCGACCGCGAGATCAAGCGCGGACCGGGTGGTCTGCGCGACATCGAATTCGCCGTACAGCTGCTGCAGCTCGTGCACGGCCGGGCCGACGAGTCGCTGCGCCAGCCGGGCACGATCGCCGGACTTCACGGCGCTCTCCGCGGGTGGCTACGTCGGCCGCGACGACGCCGACGGCGCTTGTGGCCGCGTACCGGTTCCTGCGTAAGGTCGAGCACCGGCTGCAGTTGCAGCGGTTGCGCCGTACGCACACCGTTCCGGCCGACGAACCGTCGCTACGCTGGCTCGCGCACGCGTTGGGCTACCGGGCGAAGGGCGACCGCGAGGCGATCACGGCGTTCCGGGCCGACTGGGTCGCGCACAGCGCCGAAGTCCGCCGGCTGCACGCCAAACTGCTCTACCGTCCGCTGCTCGACGCGGTCGCGCGCGTGCCGAGCCAGGACCTGACGCTCACCACCGACGCCGCGATCAGTCCGACTCGAGGTGCTTGGTATTCGCGCGACCCGGCCGGCGCGCTGCGGCACATACGGGCGCTGACCGGTGGCGTCTCGCCGTACGGCGGCGATCCAGCGAACGCTGCTGCCGGTGCTGCTGTCCGAGTTCGCCGACGAACCCGAACCCGACCGCGGCCTGCTGGCCTACCGTCAGGTCTCCGACGCGCTCGGCGCGACGTCCGTGGTACCTGCGCCTGCTGCGCGACGAGGGCCCGGTCGCGCTGCGGCTCGCCGCGCTGCTCGGCCGGTCCCGGTACGTCACCGACCTGCTCACCCGCGATCCGGAGGCGCTGCGGCTGTTGGCCGACGATCGCGAGCTGGCTCCGCGGACGCGCGATGTCGCTGTGCGCCGGGTTCACGGCCGCCGCGGCGCGGCACGCCGATCCGATGCACGCGGCCAACGCCGTGCGTGCGCTGCGACGGCGCGAACTCTTCCGGGTCGCCTGCGCCGATCTGCTGGGTACGGAGGCCGGCGCGCCGCTGCCCGGCCTGGCCAACGTGATCGAAGTCGGTTCGGCGCTGGCCGACATCACCGACGCGACCCTCGCCGCGACGCTGTCGAGCGCGCTTGACCGGCACCCCCGGTCTGCGCTTCGCGATCATCGGCGTCGGCCGGCTCGGCGGCCGCGAGCTGAGCTACGCGTCCGATGCCGATGTCCTCTTCGTCTACGAGCCGCCGCCCGGGGTCGCCGAGGATGCGGCCAGCGGCGTCGCGCATGCCGTCGCCGAACAGCTGCGGCGGGTGTTGAGCGCGCCGGCGCCCGACCCGCCGCTGGTCGATCGACGCCGACCTGCGTCCCGAGGGCCGGCAGGGACCGCTGGTCCGCAGCCTCGCTGCCTACCAGCAGTACTACGCGCGGTGGTCGAAGGTGTGGGAGGCGCAGGCGCTTGCTCCGGGCGCGGTACGTCGCCGGCGACACCGATCTCGGCGCCCGGTTCCTCGCGATGGCCGACAGCGTGCGTTATCCGGTCGGCGGCCTGAGCGCCGAACAGGTGCGGGAGATCCGGCGTATCAAAGCGCGGGTCGATACCGAGCGGCTGCCCCGGGGTGCCGATCCGGCGATGCACGCGAAGCTCGGTCGCGGCGCGCTCACCGATGTCGAGTGGGCGGTGCAGCTGTTGCAGCTGCGGCACGCGTACGAGGTCGAGGGGCTGCGTACGACGCGTACGCTCGGCGCCCTTGACGCGGCCCGAACGGCCGGCCTGATCGACGACGGCGACGCCGACGCTCTCGAAGCTGCCTGGTCGCCTGGCCAGTCGCGTACGCAACGCGCTCATGATCGTACGTGGCCGTCCGACCGACCAGGTGCCGCGGCAGGGCGTCGAACTGGCCGGGCTCGTCCGGGTGCTCGGCGGTGGACCGGCTCGCGAAGCCGGCGAGTTCGTCGACGAGTACCTACGTACGTTGCGGCACGCCCGGACGGTCTTCGAACGCGTGTTCCTCGGGCCGACCCGAGCCGTCGACAATGTACGCGACTCTGACGTCGCGACCGGCCAGGGCGGCGAGGGAAACACCCGTTGATGCTCCGCGAGTCGGTGCTAGCGGCCGACCGGGACGCGGCGATTGGCGCCGGGCCGGCCGGTCGAGATCGCCGGGCACTGTGGATCATCGCGGCGCTCGCCGTGATTGCGGCGGCGCTGCGGTTGCCGTACGTCTGGACTGGGCTGTCCACCGACGAGGGCGGCTACGCCTACGTGGCGCAGCAGTGGTCTCGTGGGGCCCGGCTCTACGACACGGCCTGGCTCGACCGGCCACAGGGCCTGCTGCTGACCTACCGGGGACTGCTCGCACTGGGAGCGTCGGGCTGGGCCATTCGCGGCCTCGTGGTGCTGATCGGTGCCGTCATGACCGTCCTCATCGCGTGGATCGGCGCATTGCTCGCCGGTCGACGCCTCGCGGTCGCAGCCGCGGCCGTGTACGCCGTGATCGGCGTCGCTCCGCATCTGGAAGGGTTCACGCTCAACGGCGAGCTGCTGGCGACCGTACCGGCGACCGCCTCGGTGGCCGCGGCCCTGCAGTGGCGACGCAGCCGGCGCGCGGCGTGGCTCCTTGGTGCGGGCGTCCTTGCGGGCCTTGCGTTGGCCATGAAACAGTCCGGATTCGACGGGCTCGCCGTCGGGCTCGCGATCGCGCTCGGCGTTGCCGGGGCCTGGCGCGCCCGGCTCGGCTCGGCTGTGGTTTTCCTGAGCGGCTTCGCCGTGCCGGTCGCCGCATTGGTCGCCGACGGCTGGCGGCGCGGCTGGTCGCGTTACTGGAACGCGTTGGCCGGCTATCAGTTCTCCTCGTTCGACAGCGCCCACAACAACGCCGGCACGCGCTGGCATGAGCTCGTCGGTTCGTTGCCGTTCATGTTGTGGGACATCGGCGCGGTGATCGTCATCGCAGTCACTCGGGCTTCTGGCTGCTGCCGCGCAGCGGTCGCGGGCCGCTCGTCTGGTGGCTCGCCGCCGGGTTCATCGCGGTAAACCTGGGCGGCTCCTACTGGACGCACTACTACGTCCAGGTGCTGCCGCCGCTCGTGCTGGCGGCATCGTACGCGGCGGTCGCGGTCGCTTCCCGCGGGCTACGCGTCGCGCTCGCGGCGATCCTCGTCGTACCGGCGCTTGCCTGGATGGTCGCGTTGATACCGCTGTCGTCCAAGGCTCGCCAAGACGCCATCCCGTATTTCGGTTCATCCGTTCGGGACCGGCACATTGCCGCCGCCGTCGACGCTGAGACCCGCCCCGACCAGCGCATTTACGTCTTGGAGTCGGACGCGTTGCTGTACTTCCTCGCCCAGCGTCAGACCGGCTATCGCTATCTGTGGGGTATGCCGATCAAGAAGATTCCCAGCGCAATCCCAAGTCTGCACCGGATGCTGGAAGCGAACGAGCGCCCGACACTGGTGATCATGGGCACACCGAACGCGAACACCGTCGACCCGAGCGGCGGCATCGCGCGCGACCTGGCAAGGTATTACCACTCCGACCGGATGGTCGGTGGCGTACTGATCCTGCGGGCGAACAACGCCGTATGAACAGCCGCATGAACAGCGCCGCATGAACAGCTCCACATGAACAGCGCCACATGAACAACGCCACATAACAAAGCGGCGCTAATCCGTCGATCCGCGGCGGAGCGTAGGACAAGGGTGCGATTGTGATTCGGCCGGCCGTTTCCCGGGAACGAGCGACGCGAGTGCAACTCGGACGTAATCCACTCGGTACCGGGCTCGGTATACCATCGCGGGCGGCGTAAGGGGGATTTTGCATGACACTGACGAGCGTCGCCGTACGAGGTCTGACGCGGCGCCCGGCTTTCGTCCGCTGGGTGGGTTTCGCCGGCAGTGTCCTGCTCTCCATCGCCGCGTTCGTCAGCGGTGCATTCCCCGCGCTCGTGCCCGAAGCCAGCCCGGTCACGGTCGCCCAAGGGCCGAACGGTGCCCTGACCTATCGTGCTTTGGGGATTCGGCACGGCCGGTCTGGTCAGTGCCTGGTGGCTCGGGCGACATCTGATCGGCACCGGCCTGCTGTCGGCCCGCTGGGTTATTGTCACGGCCGCCCTCTGGATGCTGCCGCTGCTGGTGTGTCCGCCGACCGGTAGCCGCGACGTCTACGCGTACGCCTGCCAGGGCGCGCTCGTGGCCGCCGGGCACAGCCCGTATCACGAAGGCGTGTCGGCCCTGCCGTGCCAGTGGCTCTCGTCCGTGTCCTTGATCTGGCGAGACACGCCGGCTCCGTACGGGCCACTCTTTCTGATGATCGCGGGTGTGGCCGCGAAGACCGGGTCGCTGACGGCGGCGATCGTGATCTTCCGGATCATGGCGATCGTTGGCGTCATCATGATCGCCGTGTGGCTCCCGGCACTCGCCCGGCGGGTCGGAGTGCCGACCGACCGGGCTCTGTGGCTGGTCCTCGCATGCCCGCTCGTGGTGGTGCACCTGATCGGCGGCGCCCATAACGACGCGCTGACGGTCGGTCTGCTCGTCGCCGGCCTGGCCCTGCTCGCGACCCGCTCGCACCGTACGAGTGCGCTGATCCTCGGCGGCGTGCTGATCGGGCTGTCGATCGCGGTCAAGACCACGATCGGTGCCGTGCTGCCGTTCGCCGCGCTGTTCGCGGCCGGTGGCCCGGCACTTCCCGCCGTCGGGGTGCTTCTCCGGCGGGCGGTCGCCGTCATCGGCTCGGCGCTCGTGACATTGCTCGGGCTGTCGTACGGCCTCGGGCTGGGTACGTTCGGCTGGATTACCGCACTTTCGCACGCTGGCGACTCTGTCGCGTGGACGTCGCCGCCGACCGCCGTCGGTCTCACGATCGGCTACCTCGAACGGCCCTTCGGTGGGCATTTCGACGCCGTGCCGGCCTGCCGCTTCGCGGCGCTCGTCCTGATGCCGGTCGTGCTGCTGGTGATCTTGTGGCACTCGCGCAATCACAATCCGCTCTACGGCGCCGGCCTTGCGTTGCTCGCCACGATCTTCCTGGCCCCGGTCGTACAGGCGTGGTATCTGGTATGGCCACTTAGCATGTTCGCGGTCACCAAGGTGCGGATCCGTTGGTTCATCATCGCGATCATTTTCTTGTCGTGCACGATCTTGCCGGACGGCAGTGGGCTCACCAAGACCCTCCAGGCACCCATGTCCTTCGTGGTGACCGCGCATCGTGATCTGGGCGTTCGTGCGCGGACTGACCTGGCTTCGCGGGTTCGAGCCGAAGGAGATCGAGTTCAGCGAGGAGGCGATCATCGGGTTCGACAACCTGCCCACGGGCGACGACCTACACGCCGGAGCGGGCTTCGCCGCGGCGGCGCCGGCGATCGCGGGCACCCGCTCGTCCGACGGCCGTTCGTCGGCGCTCGCACGACCGCGACTGACCGCGGCTGGTCGCCACGCCTGGCCGCGCAAGCCGCGCACGCCGGGCGCACGCCACGCGCAATCCTGGTTACCATCGGGTAGCAGCGTTTCGCGTGGAGGGACGTGCCCGTGGCGATCGAGCAGTTGTCGGAACCTATGCGCCCGGTGCCGGCCGCGGGTGGATCGAGGGCTCGCCAACTCGCGTCCATGGCTATCGACGCGCCGAGGTTTCTGCAGCGTACGGCGGCTGAATACGGTCACGTGGTCCGGCTCAAGCTCGGCCGTGGACCGGTCGTCCTGTTGACCGACCCGGACGCTACCCGCGCGGTGCTGGTCGACGAGCGCGCGTTTCCCAAGGGGCTGGGTCGCGGCGTCGCCGGTGGCGAGCCCGGCGACACGCCGCTGCGCGCGGTTCTCGGCAATGGCTTGCTCACCAGCCGGGGCGAACACCACCGGCGGCAGCGCCGGCTCATCCAGCCCGCGTTTCACCATCGGCGGATCGCTTCGTACGCGGATGTGATGGTGGCCGAGGCGACCGCGATGACGGCACAGTGGACCGACGGCGCGGCGGTCGACCTGCACGGCGCATTCGCCGCCGCGACGCTGCGCGTGTTGACCCGGACCGTGTTCGACGTCGAGGTGACCGGCGACGACGCCACGATGATCAGGAACGCGGTCAACGCCACGATGCGGGGGCCGGGTGCCAACGTCATCCTCGTGTCGTTCGCTCGTCGCCTCGGTGGCCGTGCGCTCGCCGCGCGGCGAGAGGCGCTGGCCGATATCGATTCGGTGATCGATCGCCTGGTGGCCGAGCGCCGAGCATCGTCCGACGACCGCCAGGACGTCCTGTCGTGGCTGCTCGCCGCGCGCGAGGACGGCGCTGATGCGGTGGACGTCGGTGGGGCGGGCAGCGGCGCGGCCGGTGGCGGCATGACCGAGCAAGACATTCGCGACGAGGTGCTCACGCTGCTGCTGGCCGGCCATGAGACTTCGACCAATGCGTTGTCCTGGGCGTACCACCTCTTGGCGGAGCATCCAGACGTGGCCGCGGCCCTGCACGCCGAGCTGGACGCCGTGCTCGCCGGCGGGCGACCGCCGACCGTCGATGATCTGCCGAAGCTCGACTACACGCGGGCGGTCGTCGACGAGTCGATGCGCCTCTATCCGCCCGCGTGGATGATGGTGCGCCACGCGCGTGATCGCGCGCGCCTCGCCGATTACGACATCGAGGCCGGGACGACGATCCTGCTGAGTCCGTTCATCGTCCACCGCGATCCACAGTGGTGGCGCGATGCGACGACGTTTGATCCGACGCGATGGCTGACCGGCCCGGCCGGCGAATACCAAGCCACACCGCAGACCCGCAACGCCTACTTCCCGTTCGGCGGCGGTCCGCGGATGTGCATCGGGAACACGTTCGCGCTGATGGAAATCGCGCTCGTGCTGGCACAGACGTCACGACACTGGGAAATGACCCCGAAGCCGGGCCACCGCGTCGGCATGACGCCGCGGGTCACATTGCGGCCGCGGGGCGGCATGCCAATGGTCGTTCACGCACGCTGACGGACGCGGGGGCGATTGCGTCACGCGGCTGGTCACTGACGACCCCCGCGGGATCGGACAACGCGACAACGGGCGGCCCACGATCGCGGACCGCCCGTCGTTTCGTGCCGACTCCCGGCTCAGCGAACGCCCGCGAGCTCCTCCTCCGGCGCGGATTGCGCCGGCAGCTCGGGCATCAACGTCGCCCGCCGCCGCGCGTGCCAGCGAGCGAACGGTCGCGGCGCCCACCAGTTCCACTTGCCGAGCAGCGTCATCGTCGCCGGGACGAGGACGCACCGGACCAGCGTCGCGTCGATCGCGATCGCCGCCGCGAGTCCGAGGCCGATCTGCTGCGTGTTGTACGTCCGGCCGACCAGGAAGCACCCGAAGACGACGACCATCAGCAGCGCGGCCGAGGTGATGACGCGGCCGGTGCGCTGCAGGGCCCGGCGCACCGCGACATCGGTCGGCTCACCCGCGTCGACGTACTCCTTGACCCGCGACAGCAGGAACACCTCGTAGTCCATCGACAGGCCGAACGCAAACGCCAGCACGCCGACGACAACGAACGGATCCAGGCTGCCCGTGGTCAGCGTGTGCAGGAAGCCGGAACCGACGCCGTGCTGGAACACGAGGTTCATCACACCGGCCGCGGCGCCGAGCGACAGCGTGTTCATCACGATCGCCTTGATTGGCACGATGAACGAACCGGTCATGAGGAACAACAGCACGAACATGGCGACCACGGTGACGGCGATCGCCCATGGCAGGCGACTGTCGATCAGCCCGACGACATCGTCGAGCACCGCGGCATCACCGGTCACCCACGATGTCACGCCGGCCGGTCGATCGGCGCGGACCTGGTGCACGAGGTTACGGGCCGCGGTGCTCTCCGGGTCGCCGGTCACGTAGATGTCCACCGTCGCGAGATCCGGCGCCACCTGATCGGCCGGCGGCACGGCAACGACGCCGGGTGCTGTCGTCCAACGCTGTGCCCACGAATTCAGTGTCGCCGCGTCGGTACGCGCCACGACCGTCATCGCCGGATCGCTTGGCCGGCCGTACTGGCTCGACAAATCGTTCGCGACCTGGACCGACGACATCGACTTCGGGAAGCCGGACAATGGGTTCAGCCGCGGCGTCGTACCGAGCAGTGGCAGACCGATCGCGAGCAGCACGGCCGCGGCGGCGATCGCGGTGACCAGTGGCCGGCGCTGCACCACTCGCGCCAATCCGGCAAAGAAGCCACGGTCGGCGGCATCGCCGGCGTGCTTCGACGGACCTCGCTCGGCGCGGGCGAGGGCCCGCTTGGACGGGCGGATCCGCTTGCGCGCAAAGCCGAGCATCGCCGCCGTGCCGGTCAGGGCGACGAGCATGGCGACGGCCGCGATGGACACGCCGGCCACGCCGAGTGCGGTCATCGACGTGACGCCGAAGACCACCAGGCCACAGAGGGATCCGGCCACGGTCAATGCGGAGAACAGGATGGTACGGCCGGCGGTGGCCCAAGCCCGCCCGACGGCGTCCTCGGGGGAATAACCGTGCGCCAACTCTTCGCGGTAGCGGGCGACCAGGAGCAGGCCGTAATCGATCGACAGGCCGAGCCCGAGCAGCGTGACGACGATCGTCGCGTTCTGGTCGAGGTTGGTGATGTGTTCGAAGCCGAGCAACGCGGCCATGCCGGCAAAGACCGACAGGATGGCGGCGAAGACCGGGATGCCGGCCGCGATGACGCCGCCGAAGACGAAGACGAGCACCACCAGCGTGAGCGGCAGTGACAGGCCCTCGGCCAGCGAGAGGTCGTGGTTCGACCTGGTCGTTGACCTGATTATTCATGATCGGGCCACCGCCCAGGAGCATGCGCGCGTCCGGTGCCCGGGCGCGCAGCGAACTGCCGAGCGCATCGAGCTGCTTCGAAACGGCGTCGACCGCGGTGTCCTGCGGTCCGTCGGCCAACTCGTCGAGCGTCACGGTGACGAGCAGGCCGTGACCGTCACGGGCGAGCAGTTGATGTGCCTGCGCCGCCTGCGCCCCGCTGTCGTACGGGGTGGCGACCGACCGTACCCCTGGGATGTGCGCGAGCGTGGTCGCAGCGGCAAGGACCGCACCGCGGGTTTCGGTGTCGGCGGGGTCAACGCCGGTCACCTCGCCGGCGATCGTAGGACCGACCTTGCTCTCCTGGTCGAGCACGTTGGAGGCTTGGATGGACTCCAAGGAGTTCGCGCCCGACTTGTCGGAGAGGCCGTCGGACACCGGTCCGCTGGCCAGGAAACCGCCGGCGGCGACCGCGAGCCAGATGACGAGCAGAAGCCATCGGTGCCGAAAGCACGCCCGTCCAACCGTCGCGATCACACTTCGGGGCGCGGTCGCGGCACGGCTTGCGGCCGGGCCTCGGCTGGTCCGCGTATCCGTTGCCATGAGGAAAGTCCCTTCTCGAATTCTTGACTGGCAACAGATTCGCGCAGCGACCGACCACAAGCGATCCGGAACTCCCCCGAACTTCGACTGGGGAACTCCCCCTAAGTCGGGGTAGGGACAGCCCTACCGAACCGCCGCAACGTCCGGTCGGCTAACGCGTTGCGGCCGCGTTGGCAAGCAACGGGCGGCCACCCGGAAAGGATGGCCGCCCGTTGTGTCGGCGCGACGTCGAGCCGGCGCTACAGCAGCGACGCCACGCCCCGGGGCAGGAAGCGTCGGCCGGTCACTCGCTCGGACACACCCGTACGGTCCAGGTACGGTGTGATGCCGCCGTTGTAGAACGGCCAGCCTGCACCGAGAATCATGCAGAGGTCGATGTCCTGCGGTTCGGCGACGACCCCTTCGTCGAGCATCAGTCGGATCTCGTACGCCAGCGCGTCCAGCGCGCGCCCGCGTAGCTCGTCGGCGGATATCGGCGAGTCACCGACGTCGAGCAGCGCGGTGACCTCTGGGTCGATCTCGCCGTCACGGGTAAGGAAGCCCGGCTTGCCGGCCTTGACGACGCGCGCCAGGTTGTCCGAGACGCCGAAGCGATCCGGGAAGGCCTCGTGCAGCGTCTCGCTCACGTGCAGGGCCACGGCCGGGCCGACCATGCCGAGCAGTTGCAGCGGACGCATGGGCAGACCGAGCGGGTCGAGCGCGGCGTTGGCGGCGTCGATCGGCGTGCCGGCGTCGACGGCGGCGTACGTCTCGCCGAGGAACCGGGTCAGCAGCCGGTTGACGACGAACGACGGCGCGTCCTTGACCAGCACGCACGACTTGCGCAGCTTCTTGCCGACCGCGAACGCGGTCGCGAGCGCCACGTTGTCGGTCTTCTCGGCCCGGACGACCTCGACCAGCGGCATCACGGACACGGGGTTGAAGAAGTGGATGCCGACGACACGCTCCGGATGCTCGAGGTCGGCCGCCATGTCCGTCACCGACAACGACGACGTGTTGGTGGCGAGAATGCACTCGGGCGTCACCACCGCCTCGACCTCGGCCCAGACCTGCTTCTTGACCTTCAGGTCCTCGAAGACCGCCTCCAGCACGAGGTCCGCATCGGCGAACGCCGCCTTGTCGCGGTCGCCCGAGACGAGCCCGCGCAGCTTGGCCGCCTTGCCCTCATCGAGTCGGCCCTTGGTCACGAGCTTGTCGATCTCGCCGTGGACGTAGCCGACGCCCTTGGCGACTCGCTCGGCGTCCAGGTCGGTCAGGACGATCGGCACTTCGAGCCGGCGAGCGAAAAGCAGTGCGATCTGGCCGGCCATCAGCCCGGCACCGACGATGCCGACCTTCGTGACGTCGCGCGCCAGCGACGGCGACGGTGCGCCGGCCGGCTTACGGGCCCGGCGCTGGACGAGATCGAACGCGTAGAGCCCGGCGCGCAACTGATCCGACCGTACGAGATCGGCCAGCGCCTCGTCCTCGGCCGCGGTCCCGTCGGTGAACGACGCGTCCTTAGCGAGCGCGAGCAGATCCAGCGCGCGGTACGGCGCCGCCGGAGCGCCGTGCAGCCGGTCGTCGAGCGTCTTGCGGGCGAAGCCGATGACCGCGTCCCACATCTCGCTGCGATCGACCTCGGGGCGGCTCGACCGTGATCGCACCGGACACGACCGAGGCCGCCCACGTGAGCGATCGCTCCAGGAAATCGGCCGGCTCGAAACTGGCGTCGAAGATGCCGAGTTCGCGTGCCTCGGCCGGCCGCAACATGCGATTTTGCATGAGCGGGTTCTCGACGATCACCTTGGCCGCGCCGATGACACCGATCAGGTTCGGCAGCAGTTGCGTCCCGCCCCAGCCGGGTACGAGACCGAGCGACACCTCGGGCAGGGCGAGCGCAGCGGCGCCGGTCGACACCGTCCGGTAATGGCAGTGCAGGGCGACCTCGAGTCCACCGCCCATGGCCGCGCCGTTGACGAACGCGAACGTCGGTACGTCGGCATCCTTCAGGCGCCGGAACACCCGATGGCCCAGCCGGCCGACCTCGAGCGCCTGTTCGCGTGACGTGATCTGCGGCATGCCGGTGACGTCGGCGCCGACGCAGAACACGTACGGCTTGCCGGTCAGCGCGACGAACGCCGGCTCGGCTTCGAGGGCCGACGTGATCGCGGCGTCCAGGCTGGCCAGGCCGCCCGGTCCGAACGTGTTGGGCTTGGTGTGGTCGAACCCGTTGTCGAGCGTGATCAGCGCGGCCGGCCGGTCGAGACCGGGCACGCGGACCAACCGCAGCTTCGCCTGTGTAACGACCTCATCTGGGAAGGCGCTGGCGTCAATGGTCATGCTGATGCCCCCTCGGCAGCCGGCGCGTGCCCGTCCCAGTGCGGGTTCTCCCAGATGACGCTGCCGCCCATGCCGATGCCGATGCACATCGCGGTCAGTCCGTAGCGGACCTCCGGATGCTCGGCGAAGTGCCGCGACAGCTGGGTCATCAGCCGTACGCCGGAGGAGGCGAGCGGGTGGCCGACCGCGATCGCGCCGCCCCACGGGTTGACCCGCGGGTCGTCGTCGGCGATGCCGAAGTGGTCGAGGAACGCGAGCACCTGGACCGCGAACGCCTCGTTCAGCTCGAACAATCCGATGTCCCCGATGGACAGACCGGCCAGGCGCAGCGCCTTCTCGGTCGACGGGATCGGACCGATGCCCATCACCTCGGGCTCGACGCCGACGAAGCCGTAGCTGACCAGGCGCATGCCGATCGGCAGGTCCAGTTCGCGAGCGACGTCCTCGGCCGCGAGCAGGCACGCGGTCGCGCCGTCGTTCAGGCCGGCCGAGTTGCCGGCGGTCACCTTGCCGTGCGGCCGGAACGGCGTCCGCAGGGTCGCCAACTTCTCCATCGACGTTTCCCGCGGCGCCTCGTCGGTCGTGGCAAGGTCCCAGGCGCCCTCCGCGTCCCGGATCGCCATCGACACGAGGTCGGGCTGGAGCTTGCCGTTGGCGTACGCCTTCGCGGTCTTCTCCTGAGATGCGAGTCCGAACGCGTCGACGCGCTCCTTGGTGATGCCGGGCAAGCGGTCGTGCAGGTTCTCCGCGGTCGCGCCCATCACGAGCGCGGACGGGTCGACGAGCTTCTCGGCGATGATGCGCGGGTTCGGGTCGACGCCCTCGCCCATCGGATGCCGGCCCATGTGCTCGACGCCGCCGGCGATGGCCACGTCGTAGGCGCCGACCGCGATCGCGGAGGACACCGTCGTCACCGCCGTCATCGCGCCGGCGCACATGCGGTCGATCGCGAAGCCCGGCACCGACTTGGGCAGACCGGCCAGCAGCGCCGCGGTCCGTCCGATGGTCAGGCCCTGGTCGCCGATCTGGGTGGTGGCGGCGATGGCGACCTCGTCCACGCGCTCCGGCGGCAGGCTCGGGTTGCGGGACATCAGCTCGCGGATGCAGCGGATGACCAGGTCGTCGGCGCGGGTGTTCGCGTACATGCCGCCGGCCTTGCCGAACGGAACGCGGACCCCGTCGACGAAGACGACGTCGCGGACGGAACGGGGCATATGAGTCTCCTCAAGCACGACGCAATCGGATGTGTATCGCCATGTTACTCATGAGTAACGGTGGCTCGCGACGGGGTCGGCTGTGGCTCAGGCCACATGATCGCGGCGAGTCGGTGGTCGCCGACAGGTAGGCCAGTCGTGGATCTCGCCCCGGTCCGGTGTCACGCGTCCGCTCCGAGCCAGGCGGAGCGCACCATCGGCGCCGCTTGCGCTCCTTGCCGGCGGCCGGCGCGCGCGGACGCCGCCCGACGCGACGGATCGAGGATGTTGCCGCCCATCGCGACCCGCGCCTCGCGATCCGGGATGATCAATGCGACGGTCGCCCCACGGGCGAGCGCCGAGACCTGGTCGGCGACCTTCGGCATCGGGCCGGCACCCTGGGGCATCGGGGCCAGCACCACGATCCGGTCGGCACCCTCGGCCAGATCCGCGTTCGCCCACGAGCGCAGACCTCCGTCGATGAAGCGACGCTCGCCGATCCGCGCCGGTGGCCACACAGTCGGTACGGCGCAACTCGCCGCGACCGCGTCGGCGAGCGACACGCCCGCGTCCCGATCGAACACGGCGACCTCGCCGCTCACGGCGTCGATCGCGACGATCAACAGGCGACGGTCCGGCCACGACTGGCTCGGCAGGCGCTTCACGATCACCTGGTGCCGGGTTGCCTCGGACACCGTTCGGGCCGCGAGCGCACGGGCGCCGACCCGTTGCCGGAAGCGTCGTGGGCTGGGCGAGCGCAGCATCGCCGCCGCCGTCATCAGGTTGAAGCGCGCACCGAGCTTCGCCGGGATCTCGGCCGACGCGCGCGTGAGCTGCGCCCCGTAGAGCCGCTCGATCGGCAAGCCGGCGGTCAGCTGTGCGCCGACCACGGAGCCCGCCGACGTGCCGATCACCGTGTCCGCGTCGGTCACGTCGATGCCGTGGTCCGCCAAACCGGCGAGTATGCCCAGCTCCCAGGCCGTGCCGGTCAGGCCGCCGCTGCCGAGCACGAGCGCGGTCGTCATCGTCGGCCTCCTGGACGTGGGTGGTACCGATATTTTGCGTGACGGTACGGCCGGATCTCAGTCAACATGGGCCATGCTCATCGACCACTATCCGGCGTACGGGATCCGGTTGCGTACGCCCCGCCTCGAATTGCGTCTGCCGGACCTCGACGACCTAGCGGCGCTCGCCGATGCCGCGATCGAGGGCGTGCACGATCCAGCGGACATGCCGTTCCTCGTGCCGTGGACGGATGCGGAGCCGGCGGCTCGGGGACGGTCAGTGATCAGCTACAACCTTGGTGTTCTCGGGTCGGCGTCGGCGGCGAACTGGCACTTGCCGTTCTGCGTCGGGTACGACGGCACGGCCATCGGCATCCAGGACCTCTCGGCGCGCGAATTCGGCGTGACCCGCGAGGTGTCCAGCGGCTCGTGGATCGGTCTGAAGTATCAGGGCAATGGCATCGGCACCGAGATGCGGGCGGCGGTGCTGCATCTCGCGTTCGAGGGCCTGGGTGCGCACGAAGCGATTTCGGCGGCTCGCGACAACAACGTCGCGTCCGGTGGCGTGTCACGCAAGCTCGGCTACGTCGATGACGGCGTGGAGCGCTGGGCAGTGCGCGGGGAACTCACGGTTCACCGACGCTTCCGGATCGATCGGGCGGCGTGGCTGGCGCACCGTACGGTGCCGGTAACGCTCGACGGCCTGAGTGAGCGATGCCTTGCCGATCTCGGCGTGGTGAGCGACGCCGTGGCCGAGTCCTAACCGGTCGCGTCGCGGTTCCGACCGCCGGCTGGATGTTTGCCGGGCCGCCGTCCGGCACCTGCAAATAACGCGTCGTCGCGAGCGCGCATCCACGAGACATGTTGCAGCGGGGTCGGCCGGGTCACTCCGTGGTGGACAGATAGCGGAAACCGGCCTCCCGGATCCGCTTCGGGTCGAGCGCGTGCCGACCGTCAAGGACCAGCGGATTGCGGGTCAGGCCGGCATACTTGCCCCACTCCAGCTGGAGGTACTGCGGCCATTCGGTGGCCAGGACGACGGCGTCGGCTGCCGTCGACGACTTCGCCGAGGTGCTCGCAGAGGAAGCGCGCCAGGTCCGGGTGTTGCCGGCGGCATCGGTCCATGCCGACCGGGTCGTGCAGCCGGACCCGGGCGCCGTGGGCGACGAGCCGGCGGCGATGTCGATCGCGGGTGCGTCGCGCAGGTCGTCGGTGTGCGGCTTGAACGTGAGGCCGAGCACGGCAGACCGTACGCCCCTTGAGGATGCGCAGTTCGGCCAGCAGCTTCTCGACCACGAGGTCGCGCTGGCGCCGGTTGACCCGTCCGGGCCGCCTCGACGATCGGCATCTCGAGGCTTGTATTCCGAGGCGGTCGCGATCAGCGCGCTCGGTGTCCTTGCCGAAACACGAGCCGCCCCAGCCGATGCCGGGCTGCAGGAACCGCGACCCGATCCGGGCGTCGAGGCCGGTACCCCGGGCGACCTGCTCGATGTCGGCGCCGACCCGCTCGGCGAGCTGCCCGATCTCGTTGATGTAGCTGATCTTCAGGGCGAGGAACGCGTTCGCCGCGTACTTGATCAGCTCGGCCGAGGCGAGGTCGGTGGAGACCATCGGCATCGGCGCTGATCTCGTCCGGGCGGGCCAGGAAGGTGCGGCGGGGTGAACGACTGCTCGAGGATCGGGCGGTACAACCGTGTTGAGGATCTCGAGGCTGCGCTGGTCGTCCGAGCCCACGACGACCCGGTCCGGGTACAGCGTGTCGCAGATCGCGGCGCCTTCGCGCAGAAACTCCGGATTCGACGCGACCGGCAGAGCCTCGCCTCGGGCTGCGCCCGTGGTGGTCGCTCGAAGGCGTCGCGGACCAGCGCGTCGACCCAGTTGCCGCTGCCGATCGGCACGGTCGACTTGTTCACCACGACGGTGAACCCGTCGGCAGGTGCGGCCGATCGTCTCGGCCGCCGCCGAAGGTAGGCGCAGGTCCGGGCCGCCGTCGGGCAGCGAGGGCGTCCGGACGGCGACGAACACCACGTCGGCCCCGGGCACGCCCTCGGCGTAGTCGGTGGTGAAGTAAGGTGGTCGGTTCGGCCAGAGTCGAGCAGATCCTCCAGGTACGGCTCGTAGATCGGCGACTTGCCGGCTCGGAGCAGCTCGACCTTGGCTTCGTCGATGTCGACGCAGGTCACGTCGTGTCCGAGGTACGCGAGGCACGCTCCCGTCGTCAGCCCTACATAGCCCGTACCGATGACGCACACCTTCATGCTGTTCGCCCCTCGTTCATTCGCGATTGCGGCAATTTACATGGCGACCCTGCCGCCGGGCGCTGCGAGTGTCAAACGTCCACCATGGAACCTACGCAGTATTTGGTCGATTCAAGGCATTTCCGGCCCGAGCCACTAGCTCGGATCGTCCGGTGGCGACACGGCGGGCGCTGGTGTCGCTGATGCCGATGTCGGTGATGCCGGCGTCGTCGGTGGCTCAGTCAATGGTGCTGAAGCCAGGGGTGTCGGCCCCGGCGTCGACAGAGCGTCGGCGATCGCGGCCGCGACGAGCCCGACCTGCCACGCTCGGGCACCGTGCGACCGGAGCGCCGCGCCGACCGCGTCGTCGGTCGGCTCGGCCGGCGGTTCCCACACGACTCGCCGTACGGTGTCCGGCGTGATCAGGTTCTCGGGCGGCAGGTTGTGCTCGGCCGCGATCGCGTTGACGGCGCCGCGAGCACGAGCGAGGCGGGCCGCGGCCGCCGGGTCGCGCTCCGCCCATCGGTGGGCCGGCGGTGGCCCGTCGTTCGCGACCGGCACCGGCAACTGATCGTTCGGCAGCGCGCGCGCCTCGTCCAGCGCGCTCAGCCAGGTGCTGGCCAGCCGGCGTACGGATCGGCCGCCGAACCCGGGTAGCAGTAGCAGAGCCCGCTCGTCCCGAGGGTCCATCTCGGCCGCGGCGATCAGGGCGGCATCGGCGAGTACCCGGCCGGGCGCGGTATCCCGGCGGGACGCGACGGTGTCTCGGGCGTACCACATCGCCCGGACTCGAGACAGTGCCCGAGCACCCCGTACGCGGTGGATCCCGGACGTACGGCGCCACGGATCTGGCCGTACGCGGGGCGGTGCGCCGCCGTGCGTCACCAACGATGCGAACTCCTCGGCCGCCCACTCGGTCTTGCCCTGCCGGGCCAATTCGTCGGCCAGTAAATTCCTCAGGTCAACGAGGAGCTCGACGTCGAGCGCCGCGTACGTGAGCCACGACTCCGGCAAGGGCCGGGTCGACCAGTCGGCCGCCGAATGGTGTTTCTCGAGCGAGTAACCGAGCAGCGACTCGGTCAGCGCGGCGAGGCCAACGCGCTCGTAGCCGGCGAGGCGGGCGGCGAGTTCGGTGTCGAACAGCCTCGTCGGGCGCAATCCGATCTCGGACAGGCACGGAAGGTCCTGGCTGGCGGCGTGCAGCACCCACTCCTCGTCGGCGATCGCGACGGCGAGCCCGCTCAGGTCCCCGAACGGCAGCGGGTCGAGCAGCACCGTGCCGGAGTCGCCCCGCCGGAGCTGCACGAGATAGGCCCGCGACGAGTAGCGATAACCGGATGCGCGCTCGGCATCGATCGCGACCGGTCCGCGCGCGCCCGACAGCGCGGAGATCGCCCGGCCCAGGCCGGCCGCGTCCTCGGTCGGCGCGGGAGTGCCGTCACGCGGCGCGATGAGCGGTACGGCCGGCGCTGCAGTCGCCGCGTCCTCGGCGGTCTGGATCGCCAGGTTGTCGGTCTCGGTTGACTGACGCGACAGGTCGCCGTCGGGGCGGTGCGCTTCGTCGGTCACCCGTCCAACTTACGGCGGACCGTGGCGGCGCAGGTGCAGCCGGGTCGGCGCGTCGATCTTCCCGGCGGATCAATCCGACAATTCGAGGGGGGACAGCGGGCCATGGGAGCATGTATGTTGCCCTCGCCGGTGCCGGCTCAACATCGCCTGTGAACGGAGTCACGCCGGCGCGCGACGGCGATTGGGGAGGAGCCGCAGATGCCCATCGACGACCCGCCGGCCGACCGACGCCAGCAGCCGGACGGACCAGCCGGTCAGGACGGCGCCCCGACCGACGTGGACGCCGAAGGCGGCCGAGCCGCCTCACCCGCCATCGCACCGGACGTCACCACGCCTGCGGTCGAACCGGCCGAACCGACCGAACCGACCGAACCGACCGAACCGACCGAACCGTCCGGGCCGTCTGAACTGACCGAGCTGACCGAGCTGACCGAGCTGACCGACGCCGAGCTGGCCGAGCCGTCCGAAACGTTCGGACGGGCCGAGGCGCCCGACGCGACGTCCCACGACGGCTCCGATGATCGTGGTCCGTTCGCCGCCATCCGATCCTGGACAGTTCGATGCGCCGGCGGGTGAGCCGGGGACGCGGCCGGCGGCTGGCCGTCCGGCGCGGCTCACTCCGTCCAAGCCAACACCGGTCAAGGCGACGCCGTTACGGACCACACCGATCAAGCCGACACCGGTCGTCGCGGTTCCGATCAAGCCTTTTCCGATCAAGGCGAACCAGACCGCGGCGGCACCGGTCAAGAGGATTCGCGGGCAGGTGCCGCAGACGCGATCGCCCCGCGGCCGCGGACGCACGCCCGATGCGTCGCCGGCCGTAGTGCCCACATCGGATTTCGCCGGCGAAACGACGGCCGCCGCGACTGACCCGACGCCGACTCACGCGTCGCCGACGGGAGCCGACCTGGCCGGCAGCGCCACTGCGACGTCCGACCTGGCCGGCAGCGCCACTGCGACGTCCAACCTGGCCGGCAGCGCCGCCGTGACGTCCGTCCCGACCGCGTACGCGGCCACGACGCCTGAGACGTCGACCGCAAAGGCCGCCGCGGCGCCTGAGACGTCGCCCGCAAACGCCGCCGGGACGCTCGACACGTCAGCCGCGCCAACGGGGACAGCTCCAGCCGCCTTCGCCCGGGGGATGGCGTCAATCGACTGGCACCCGCCGATGGTCGATCCACCGGCGGCCGCCGCGGTTTCCCCCGCGCCTCTCGGCTTCGTCGCGCCGGGCAACCTGTTCGGGCCGCCCCGGCACGCGGCGCAGCCGGGACGGCGTACCGCACTGCTCGTAACGACCAGCGCACTCGCGGTGCTGTTTTTGTTGGTGAGCGCGGGATTCGCGGTTGCGTTCGTGAACCGCAACAACGCGTACCACAAGCAGGTCACGACCGTGACCCAACGTAACGCGACGATCGCGACGAACCAGAGCCAGATCAACGACCTGAAGTCGAAGCTTGCCGCGGCGCAGGCCCAGGCTCAACAGCTGCAAAACCAGATCGCGGATTCGGCCGGTCAGGTGACGGAGCTCCAGCAGGAGAAGACGGTCCTCGGCACCTGCATCAACAGCATCAACAACTTCTTCACGGTCGTCGGCGAGAACGGTACGTCGGCCGAGCAGTCGACCGCACAGACCACGATGGAAACGGACTGCAACGCCGCGCAGAAATATCTGAACTAGCTTCTCGCCGGCGGCGCGGCCGGTCGCGGAACTCGGTTGCCCGGTCGGTGCCGCTCGTCGAAGATGACGCCGGTGGGCGTAACGAAGATGCACGCTGACGAGGTCGCGACCGACGCGGCGCTCGTGCGTCGCCTGCTCGCTGTGCAGTTTCCGCAGTGGTCCGACCGGCCGATCGAGCCGGTCGTCTCGTACGGAACCGACCACGACATCTACCGACTGGGTGCGGATCTGGCCGTTCGGTTGCCGCGCATCGCCTGGGCGACGGATCAGGCGGCCAAGGAGGCGAAGTGGTTGCCGCGGCTCGCGCCGCATCTACCGCTCGCGCTTCCGGTGCCGGTAGCGATGGGGCATCCCGCCGACGGCTATCCGTTCGACTGGTCGGTGTGCACGTGGCTGCCCGGTCAGAACGCCAACGGCACGATCGGCGATCTGGATCTCGCGGCCGCCGATCTGGCGGCGTTCGTGATCGCGCTGCGAAAGATCGATACGGCCGGGGCCCATCCGCGCCCGCCGCACGGTCGAGGGGGACCACTCGCGGACAACGACGACCAGGTGCGTCGATCGATCGCCGAGCTCGGCGATCGCATCGATGCCGGGGGCGCCCTGCGCTCGTGGCAGGAGTCGCTGAACGCTCCGGCCGCCAATGGCCCCGAGGTCTGGGTGCACGGCGACCTGCTGCCGGGCAACCTCCTCGTCGTCGACGGTCGCCTGTCGGCGGTCATCGACTTCGGTGGCCTCAACGTCGGCGACCCCGCGTGCGACCTGCAGCCCGCATGGAACGTATTCACCGGCGACAGCCGCGAACGTTTCCGGGCTGAACTCGACGTCGACGATGCCTCCTGGTTGCGTGGTCGCGGATGGGCGCTCAGCCAGGCCGTGTCGGCGCTGCCGTACTATTGGGACACCAATCCCGGCATCGTCGGCCAGGCCTCGCACGCACTCGCACAAGTGCTCGCCGACGCGTGACGCCCACCGGCCCGGGCGCGGGAGTTTGAGCGCGGACACCCGACGCGACGTACAGATCGCTGCGGTACGGTCCTCGGATGCCTCGAGCCCTGATCCTCGGCGGGACCAGTCTCGTCGGTCGTGCGGCGGCACGTCGATTGTTGGACGCCGGCTGGCGCGTCGATGTCACCGGACGCGACCCGTCCCACGTGCCGTCGGCGATCGCTGACGCGACGTTCATCGCCGCCGACCGCGACGACGAAGGCGCCGTTCGGGGCGCGCTCGGCGACGGCGCGGATCTGCTCGTCGATTGCATCTGCTACACCGGTGACCAGGCCCGGTTGCTACTGCCGGTGATGGGTGATGTCGGTTCTACCGTGATGATTTCCAGCAAGGCCGTGTACGTCGACGACCACGGCAACCACACCAACTCGCCGGTCGCGCCGCGATTCAATGGTCCGATCACCGAGACACAGCCGACGATGGCTGCGGGCGGTGGCGACTTTCAGACGCCTGAGGGGTACGGCGCGAACAAGATCGCCGCCGAGCAGGCCCTACTCGACAGCGGCTACCCGGTTGCCGTGCTGCGCCCGTCCAAGATCCATGGCGCCGGCGCGCTGCGGCCGCGAGAGTGGGTGTTCATCAAGCGTGCGCTCGACCGGCGTCCGGCGGTATTCCTGGCCCGCCGGGGTGCCGGCGTCGACCATACGACCGCCGCGGTGAATCTCGCGGCGCTGATCGAGGCGGTGGCGGCACATCCGGGCCGGCGGATCCTCAACAGTGCGGACCCGGACGCGCCGAGTGCGCTCGAGATCTCGCGGGCGATCGCGCACGCGCTCGGCCATACCTGGGCCGAGGTGCTGCTGGACGACGCCGGCGACGACACACTGGGTGCTCACCCGTGGGATGCGACGTATCCGATCGTGCTCGACATGACGGCCGCGGCGGAGATCGGGTACGTGCCGGTCGGCGACTACGCGACCACGGTGGTCGACGAAGTCGAGTGGCTCGTAGGCGAGATCAGAGCCACCGGCACCGGCGGCGTGCACCTGCCGCCGGGTCTGGACGAGGAGTTTTTCCGCGGTTACTTCGACTATCCGCGCGAGGATCGATATCTCGCGGACCGCGAGCTCACCGAGAGCCCGGACTAGGTCCCGGAGGTCACGCCACGGCTCGACAGCGCCGTGACGCCGGGCGGCGGCAGCCCCGCCGTGGACGCCAGCAGCGCACACCAGGCCTCCATGTGTGCCGCGAACCGGTCGTCGGCCGGTGACCACGACGCCCGGATCTCCACGTCGGCGGCGCTGGGCGCGCCGGCAAGATCGCCGAACCGCGTCGAGGTCGTCGTGGTGACCGTGCCACCGGGCGCCAGGTAGGTCGCGTCGTGCGCGTCCAGCGCATCCATCAGCCAACTCCACGCGACCTCGGACAACAACGGATCGGTCGCGATCTCCGGCTCGAGTTCGGCGGTCACGTACGTGACGAGGCGCAGCGTCCCGGCCCAGGCGTCGTGTCCGGCCGGATCACACAGCAAGATCAAGCGGCCGGTGGCGACCTCCTCGCCGGAGCGGGTCACCGTGCCACCGATCGCGAACGCGTACGGCGCCAGCTTGCCTGGAGCGGGCGCGTCCTCCAGAGCGATCTCCGGGCGCGTCACGACCGATCGCAGCCCCGCGATCGCGCGGGTGAACGATTCGGGCGGAGCGGGTTCCGGCACCATACGTCAGAGCCTATGACCAGCAGGGGCGCCAAGAGCAGCGCGGCACGCCGGATGGATTCGCCGGTCGGGTAACGATCTGACGGGTGGATGTCACGGTTTGTGCCCCGGGCGGGTGTCCTGGGTCGCTTGCGTACGCACCGGTGGTTAGGCCCGGAAACCGCGTGCAATGATGGCGCCAATGACCACCAAACCAGCACCAGCCAACGGGTTGCCGCTTGACCGCTCGCCGTTTGTGGCCGCCTGCCTCGGGCGAGCCGGTGCCGCACACGCCGGTCTGGTTCATGCGTCAGGCCGGCCGGTCGCTGCCCGAATACCGGGCACTGCGGGCCGGCATGCCGATGCTGGAGTCCTGCCGCCGCCCGGATCTCGTCTGCGAGATCACCCTGCAGCCGGTACGCCGGCACGGCGTCGACGCCGCGATCCTGTTCAGCGACATCGTCGTGCCGTTGCACGCGGCCGGTGTCGGCGTCGAGATCGTAGCCGGGTGTCGGCCCGGTCGTCGCCGAGCCCGATCCGCGCGTTGCCGGATCTCGATCGGATGCCCCGAGCTCGCGCCGAGCCGACGTCGCCTTCGTCGCCGAGTCGGTGCGTCTGCTCATGGCCGAACTGGGCAACACGCCGCTGATCGGCTTCGCCGGCGCGCCGTTCACGCTGGCGAGCTACCTCGTCGAGGGCGGACCGTCCAAGCACCACGTCAAGACCAAGGCGCTGATGTACGGCGCGCCGGAGCTATGGCACGCGCTGTGCGCCCGGCTGGCCGAGATCACCGACGACGTTCCTCCGGGTGCAGATCGACGCGGGCGTGAGCGCGGTGCAGCTGTTCGACTCCTGGGCCGGCGCGTTGTCCGAGGCCGACTACCGGCGCTTCGTGCTGCCGCACTCGGCGACCGTCCTGCAGTGCACTGGCCGACGCCGGGCGTGCCGCGGATCCACTTCGGCGTCGACACCGCCGCGTTGCTCGCCGGCGATGGGCGAGGCCGGTGCGGACGTCGTCGGCGTGGACTGGCGTACCCCGCTCGACCGGGCGGCACCGTCTGATCGGTCGACCGCTCGGTGCAGGGCAACCTGGATCCGGCCGTGCTGTTCGCGCCGTCGACGTGGTCGAGCCCGAGGTGCGGCGCATCCTGGACGAAGGCCGGGCGGCCCGCGGGCACGTCTTCAACCTCGGTCACGGGGTGCTGCCGGAGACCGACCCGGACGTGCTGACCCGGGTGGTCGATCTGGTACACAAGCTGTCCGCCCGCTGAGCCACTGCCGAGCGGGTCACGCCAGACACTGGGGGCTAAAACGGGCATGGAGCGCCACGTCGCGATCATCGGCGGCGGCATCGCCGGCCTCGCGGCCGCGCCTCGCGCTGCACGACGCGCTCGGCGACGACGTGACGCGACGCGTGCTCGAGCAGGCCGGCGCGCTCGGCGGCAAGCTACGCACCGGCGCGCATCGCCGGCCGGCGGGTCGAGACCGGCGCGGAGACGTTCCTCACGCGGGCGGCCGACGATCCGAGCGGCGCGCGAGCGCGGCCGTGACGCTCGCGCATCGGGTCGGGCTGGGCGACGCGCTGATCGCATCCGCAGACCACGGCGGCCGCGATATTCGCGGCCGGCGAGTTGCGGCCGATGCCCGGCGGCACGCTCATGGGCGTACCCGCGGATGTTCCGCGTGGCCCGGCGATCGCGGGCGCCGCGCGGGTCGCGGACAGCGACCACGACGCCGGTCGGTCCGGTGCTGACCGCAGGAGCCGACGTCGCGGTCGGCGCGCTGGTACGCCAGCGCTTCGGCGACGCGGTGGTGGACCATCTGGTCGACCCGCTGCTCGGCGGCGTCTACGCCGGACGGGCCGACGACCTGTCGCTCGCGGTCACCATGCCGGCCTGGCCGACGCCTGCCGCGTCGAGCACACGCTGCAGGCCGCGGTGCGGGCCACGCTGCCGCGGCGTGCGCGCGCCCAGCGCGCCGGCGTTCGCCACCGTGGCCGGCGGTCTGAGCCGCCTGGTCGCCGCGATCGGCATCGCGATGCCGGCGGCGCGTCGTCAGGCTCGGCCGGCCGGTACGCGAGATCGGCCGATCGGCGACCGGTGGCGGCTCGTGCTCGGCTCGACCCGCGACCCCAGGCCGCTCGACGTCGACGCGGTCGTGCTGGCGTGCCGTCCGCATCCGGCGGCGCGGCTGCTGGCCGGCGTTCGCCGCCGACGCGGCCGGCAGCGTCGGTGCTCTGGACTACGCCAGCATCGCGCTGGTCACCATGGCTGCTGCCCGCCGGCGCCGCTGACGGCACGTCCTGGATGGCGTCGGCTGCCTGGTCCCGGCCGTGGCCGGGCACGCGATCAAAGCCGTCACGGTCTTCACGCACCAAGTGGGGCCGGCTCAGCCGGACGGCGCCGTGCTGCTCGCGCGCGCTCGCTCGGCCGCTACGGCGACGAGCCGTGCTGCAGGCTCCGACGACGATGCTGCTCCGATCTCGCGCACGCGCGAGCCTGGGCGAGATCGCTCGGCGCGCCGCTGCCGGCGCCGCTGGCAAGCCACCGTGACGCGGTGGGGCGGCGCGCTACCGCAGTACGCGCCCGGGCCACCTCGACCGGGTCGCCGACCGCCCGGGCCGCGCTGCCGCCGACCGATCGCGCTGGCCGGCGCGGCGTACGACGGCGTTGGCATTCCCGACTGCATCCGGTCCGGTCAACGGGCCGCCGATCAAGTCATCGGAGCGTTGTACTCATGACCGAACCAAACGAGATGCCGACACCGAACGGCCACGTCGAGCCGCAGGTCGAACCGCACGCCGCGCAACCGCGAGCAGTCGAATGCCGCCCGGATCCGCGAGCTGAACGCCACGATCCGCTACACGATGTGGTCGGTGTTCCGGGCCGCAGACGCCGCTGCCGGCCGTGCGCGACGACCTCGCCGCCGAGGTCGAGTCGCTGTTCGACCAGCTGGCCGGCGAAGGACGTCGTCGATCCGCGGCACCTACGACGTCGCCGGGCTGCGGGCCGACGCCGACGTGATGATCTGGTGGCACGCCCGACGCAGCGATGCCCTGCAGGACGCGTACAGCCGGTTGCGGCGCACGGCGCTCGGCCGCCACCTCCGCCGGTCTGGTCGCAGATGGCGCTGCATCGGCCGGCCGAGTTCAACAAGAGCCACCTGCCGGCGTTCCTGGCCGGCGAGGACGCTCGGGCGTACGTCTGCGTCTACCCGTTCGTCCGGTCGTACGAGTGGTATCTGCTGCCCGACGAGGAGCGCCGCGACATGCTCGCCGAGCACGGCATGAGGCGCGCGGCTACCCGGACGTGCGGGCGAACACGGTCGCGAGCTTCGCGCTCGGTGACTACGAGTGGATGCTCGCGTTCGAGGCCGACGAGCTGCACCGGATCGTGGACCTGATGCGGGACCTGCGAGCGTCGCGCGCCCGCCGGCACGTCCGCGAGGAGGTCCCGTTCTACACCGGTCGGCGTCGGTCCATCGGCGACATCGTCGCCACGTTGGCCTAGCCGCCCACGCAACCGTTTTCGGTTCCGCGTACACGCGGAAAGCTCTGAACCCGGCGTCTGCGGACGCGCCCGTAGCCCCCGATTGAACCGCGACGTCAGACGGCGCTGACGACCTCGTCGTAATCCAACCGCGGCAGCCGGTCGAACCACGCACCTTCACCCGGGTGTCCGATGTTCACTACGGCGAGCACCTTGTGTTCGCCGTCCGGGAAGAGGTCGGCGTTGATGCCCTCGGCGTCGAAGCCAGTCATCGGTCCGGCGGCCAGGCCAGCGGCGCGTACGCCGACGATGAAGTAGCCGACCTGCAGCGCGCCGTTGAACTTGGCGACGCCCTCGCGAGCCGTGTCGTCGCCGGCGAACACGCCGCGCGCGCCCGGGAAGTGCGGGAACGTACGGTGCAATTCGTCGTGGAAATTGACGTCGGCGGCGAGCACTGCCACCAGCGGCGCCGTCGCCGTCTTGGCCTTGTTGCCGTCCGACATGTGATCGACGAGCTTGGCCCGGGCCTCCGGCGACCGGACCAGGACGATGCGCAACGCCTGCAGGTTCATCGATGTCGGCGCCCACTTGATCAGGTCGTAGATCGCCTGTACCTGCTCGTCGCTCACCGGCTCGTCGGTGAACGAGTTGGCCGTGCGAGCGGAGCGGAACAGCAAGCTCCTGAGCGTCGTCGGACAGCGCCAACGGTGCTAGTGCGGTCTGGGTCATGCCAAGATCTCCTCGAACAATGGGGGCGATACGTCCGAGCAAACGACCGCGGCCTAGCGTTGGCTTCCCTTCGCGTCGGTGATCCGTACCACTTAGTTGCGTAGGCAAATATTGTTGCCTCACGTTTATTGTTCGACTATTGTGCCAATCGCCGCATCGGGACGTGCATGATGCCGTCGTCGAGAAACTCCTCGCCGTCCCGGACGAAGCCGGCATCCTCGTAAAGCCGGGTCGCGTAGGCCTGCGCATCCAAGACCGCGTCCCGCGCGGTGCCGATCAACTCCAGCGCCGCGGCCAACAGGGTGGCGCCGTGACCGGCACGACGTGCGTCGCGGGCCACACAGACCCGACCGATGCGGGCCGCGCCATCCGGATCATCCAAGATTCGCAGGTACGCCAGGATGCCCGGCATCGTGTTCGTCCGCTCGGCCTCGCCGGTCCGGTCGCTCGCGGCCGCCACCGGCTCCTCGGAGCCACCGTCCGTCGCCGTCAGCCAGAGGTGTCGCGTGCCCGGCTCCGGGTCGCGACCGTCGACATCGGAGTATGCACAGTGCTGCTCGACAACGAAGACGTCGCATCGCAGCCGCAGAATCGTGTACAGCGTGACGGCGTCC
This sequence comes from uncultured Actinomycetota bacterium, assembly GCA_963818495.1. GTDB lineage: Bacteria > Actinomycetota > Actinomycetes > Mycobacteriales > Micromonosporaceae > DASQPR01. The sequence continues at coordinate 126,300 of CAWFSH010000008.1, read as the reverse complement.
AGGTCGGAGAAGCGCGTGACGTGAAGTTCGACCACCGCTGCCACCTTACCTACTGAATTCGACACCTTGTCCGTGACCGATCCGTCGCCGTACATTCACCTCGACGCACCCGCACCTTAACTAGGTTTTACCTCGCGACCCGCACTGTCTGTCTCGACCGTGATGGTCGCCCCGCGTCCGTAGGATGCGCCGCGGGTGTGCGCCAGCAGAGAGGGAATCACGTGCTACTCAAGGGTGTGCGGCCTATCGGGATCGCCATCGGGACGGGTGCGCTTGCGCTCGCCATGGCGGCCTGTTCGAGTTCGAGTGGCGGCGGGTCTGCCAGCGGCAGCAACACCACGGGGAAGGTGGACTGGAAGACTGCCCAGTCCGCGGCGGCCGGCGGTGGGCTGGACGCGCTCGTTACGGCGGCCAAGGCGGAAGGGACGCTGAACCTGATTGCCGTCCCGCGCACGTGGGCGGGCTACGGCGCGATTATCGACGCGTTCACCGCGAAGTACGGCATCAAGATCAACAGCGAGAACCCGGATGGCTCCAGCGGTGACGAGATCAACGCGGTCAAGTCGACCAAGGGCCAGTCCAGCGCTCCGGATGTCGTCGACATCGGTAACTCGTACGCACTGTCCGGTGCGCAGGAGGGCGACTTCGCCCCGTACAAGGTGGCGACCTGGAATGACATCCCGGCTGCGCTGAAGGATTCCGGCGGCCTCTGGTACTCGGACTACGGCGGCTATATCTCGATCGGCTGCAACGCGACGAAGGTCGCCAGCTGCCCGACGACGATCAAGGATCTGGACAACCCCGCGTTCAAGGGCAAGGTCGCTCTCAACGGCGACCCGACGAGCGCCAACGCGGCGTTCGAGGCGGTCTGGGCCGCGGCGCTGGCCAACGGTGGGTCGGCGGACAACATCCAGCCCGGCATCGACTTCTTCAAGAAGTTGAACTCGGAGGGCATCTTCAACAAGACGAAGGTCACGCCGGCGACGGTGGCCTCCGGCGAGACGCCTATCGTTCTCGACTGGGACTACCTGCAACTCGGCAACGTGACGGCGTTGAAGCAGCAGGGCGTGACGTGGAAGGTCGCCGACCCGTCGGACGGTCTGGTCTCCGCGTATTACGCACAGGCCGTGAGCATCAACGCGGCGCACCCGGCGGCCGCGCGGCTGTGGGAGGAGTTCCTCTACAGCCAGACCGCAGACGGTGGCCAGAACGGCTGGATCCGTGGCTTCGCACGGCCGGTTGAGCTGACGGCCATGCAGTCGGGCGGTTCGGCCGACGCGACGGCGCTGGCATCGCTGCCGTCCGTGACGGACGCGAACCCGTTCAACCCGACGCAGGCTCAGATCACCGCCGCGAAGGACACGGTCACCAAGAACTGGGCAGCGGCGGTCGCGTAGTGGCCGACACGCTGTCCACCACGCAGGAGCCCCGTGACGAGACAGTCGATAGCGGCGGGGCCGGGTCAACCCGGCCCCGCCGCGGGCTTCCGCGCCGGATCGGCGCCAGCTGGCTCGGTCTCGTTCCGTTCTTCGCGTACATTTTGATCTTCTTCCTGCTGCCGATCGGCTTCATCCTTTACAACGCCTTCCTGAAGAAGGCGACGTCCGCCTCGACCGTGCGCGACCCGGTCACGCAGCAGTTCGTGCACACCACCACGACGAGCTTCGGCGGCAGCAACATCGCCGAATCGCTACGGGGCGTGTACCGGACTTCGCTGGTCAACACGTTGCAGCTATCGGCCATTGTGGCGATCGTCGGCGCGGTCGTCGGCATCCTGCTCGCGTACGCGGTGGTGAATAGCCGAAGCGAGTTGCTCAAGCAGGTCGTGACGTCGGCGTCGGCGGTGACCGCCAATTTCGGTGGCATCCCGCTTGCGTTCCTGTTCATCGCGACGGTTGGCAACGCCGGCGTGGTCACCACGTTTCTGAACGACCATTTTGGCTTCTCGCTGCAGAGCGACCTGCACTTCCAGCTCGCGACGATGACGGGCATCGCGCTCGTTTACATGTACTTCCTTGTCCCGTTGATGGTGCTGGTGATGACGCCGGCCCTCGAAGGACTCAAACCACAGTGGGCGGAGGCGGCCGAGAACCTGGGCGCGAGTCGGTGGCACTATTGGCGGCTCGTCGCCGGGCCCGTCCTGCTGCCCAACTTCCTCGGGTCGGTGTTGCTGCTGTTCTGCTCCTCGTTCTCGGCGTACGCCACGGCGAATGCGCTGGCCGGTCAGTCATTCCCGCTGGTTCCGACGCAGATCGCGAGCGTGCTTTCCGGCAATGTGCTGTCCGGACAGGAGAATCTCGGTGCCGCGCTGGCACTCGACATGATCGTGGTGGTACTGCCGCTGACCGTCATCTACCAGCTGTTGCAACGCCGTACGTCGCGGTGGCTGTCGTGAGCGCCGCATTGGAGCAAGTCGCGCAGCCGGATGCCGCCCCGCAACCGGCCGTGGCGCGTCGCGCACCACGCCGACCGGCCCGCGGGGCCGTGCTGCGCTGGATCATCCTGATCGTCGCTGGGATCTACTTCATCGGACCGCTGATCGCGGCCATCAGCTTCACTGTGCAAGACCACGTGCACGGCGGCATCAGCTTCTCCGCCTATCGGCAGATCTTCGCGACGCCGGCCACCGGCCAGATCGGGTTCACCACTGCGCTCGTCTACTCGCTAGAACTCTCCGCGGTCACGATTCTGATCACGCTCGCGCTCATGCTGCCCACCCAGTTGTTGTTGCATCTTCGGCTGCCCCGAGCGCGCGGCGTCGTCGAGACGCTGACGCTACTGCCGCTCGTCTTCCCGCCGGTGGTGCTGGTGGTCGGTGTCAGTGACACGTTCGCCTGGGTCGGCGACAACAAGGGCGGACTGTCATCGTTCGTCACGTACATCCGCGGCAGCGGGCACCCGTTGGTGCTGTCATTGCTGTACGTGACGCTCGCGATGCCGTTCGTTTTCCGTACGATCGATGCCGGGATCCGCTCCATCGACGCGCGCACGCTCGTCGAGGCCGCGCGCGGTCTCGGCGCCGGTTGGCTGACCGTACTGTTTCGGGTGCTGATGCCGCCGCTGCGTACGGCGATCATCAACGCCGCGTTCCTGTGCTTCGCATTGGTGATGGGCGAATACACCATCTCGTCGATCCTCCTTTACACCAAGCCGTTCCCGGTTTGGCTCTATCAGTTGCCGACCACCTCTGGTCAGGTGCAGGCCGCCGTCTCGGTGTTCAGCTTGCTGTTGGTCGAGGTTCTGTTGTTGATGATCGGTGCCCTCAACTGGCGCCGTGGCACCCAGAAGCGAGGCTGACGCATGTCCGCGGCTACTTCGATCGTCCAATCGGGCGTCGTGCAATCGGGCACCACCGTGGAATACCGCGACGTCCACCGCGTGTTCGGGGCGACGTCCGCGCTCGCCGGGCTCAGCCTGCGGATCGAGCCAGGCGAACTGCTTGCTCTGCTCGGCCCGTCGGGTTGTGGCAAGACAACGGCGCTGCGCCTGCTGGCCGGATTTGACCGGCCAACCTCGGGCTCGCTGCTCATCGACGGCGAGGATGTCTCCCACGTGCCGGCCAACAAGCGCGACATGGGCATGGTTTTCCAGTCGTACAGCCTCTTTCCGACGATGAGTGCGCGCGACAACGTCGCGTTCGGCCTGCGGATGCGCGGCCAATCCGGTCCGCAGCGGCGCGGCCGCGCCGTCGAGTTGCTCGAACTCGTCGGGCTGGGCGACCATGCCAAGAAGTTCCCGCACCAGCTGTCGGGCGGCCAACAGCAACGGGTCGCTTTGGCGCGTGCGCTGGCCATCTCGCCGCGCGTGCTGTTGCTCGATGAGCCGCTCTCGGCGTTGGACGCCAAGGTCCGCGAGCAGCTGCGGGACGAGATCCGGCGGCTGCAGCTCGAGCTCGGCGTCACGACTGTCTTCGTCACGCACGACCAGGAGGAGGCGCTGTCCCTGGCCGACCGGGTCGGTGTGATGCGCGACGGCCGGCTGGAGCAATGCGCCACGCCGCAGGAGCTCTACGACCGACCGGCCACGCAATTCGTCGCCGAGTTCGTTGGGCGGATGAACAGGCTGGACGCCGTGGCCGAGCCGGGCTCGATGGTACGGGTGGGCACGCAGCTGTTGCCGGCCGACGGCGTCTCGCCGCCCGGTGGCGGCCCGATCCAGATCCTGGTCCGGCCGGAGGCGGTCGTGGTCACACCGGACGACAGCGGCGACACGGTCGTGATGGTCGCGACGTTCCGTGGTGCGACCACACGTCTGCGGCTGCTCCGCGCCGATGGCGTCGAGCTGTTGGCCGACGTCGCGTCGCACTTCGCGCCGGACGTGCCTCAGGGACGCCGCGTCTCGGTCAGCCTCCTGGAGCGACCGGTGTTGGTCGCCGCCGCTAGTGACCAACCGGTGCCGATCGAAGAGTGATCGGCACGCGTCGTCGGCATTGAGCAGTGTGAAGCGGCGCCCGCAGGTCCGCCCCGACCCGCTCTCACCACTCGCCGGGCCCGCCGGCCAGCAGTAGTTCCGGTCGATCGTCGGCCCGATCCGGCCCGACCCGATCCGGCCCGATCCGGCCCGGCCCGGCCGGGCCGGGTCCGTGGACGCGGCATGCTGACGCCACGCCGGGGCCGTTGTGGCGCCGGTGGCAAGTGACGGTTATATGCCGATATGCGTCGTGCGAAACGCTCGCAATTCCGGCGAATGCCTCCGTAACCTGGGTCCGGTACTCGTTACGAAATGTAGGCGCGCCGCGACGCATCGTAGGCGTACACCGTTCCGGAGGCCCCCCGTTGACTTCGCACTCCATGCTTCGCCGCACCGTCGCCGGTGTCGCTCTGACCGCGGCCGCCGTCGCCGGCACCGTGTTCGCCGCATCGACCGCATCGGCCGCGCCTAGCGCGCCGGCCGCATCCGGCGCGCCGGCAGCGGTGACCATGCCGCGGGCAGCGACGACTCCACCGCAGCCCGAGCCGGCCAGTGCCGCGGCGACCGCGCCGCCGAACGCGACCCTCGTCACCGAGGTGGCCGCCTGGGTCGCGAAGGGCGGCGAGAAGCAGTTGACGACGCTCGGCACCGACTTCGGCGCGCTGGAGAAGGCCGCCAACGCCGCCGACATGACGACAATGGGCGCCGGCTGCGATCAACTGCGTAAGGACGTCGAGTCGGCGCAGGCGTACGCCCCGATCCCGGATGCGTCGGCGCAGCACAACTGGGCCGCTGCTCTGGCCGCGTACGCACGTGGCGCCACCGACTGTGTGAACGGCGCCGGCGCCGCGAACGTCGACCTGATCACGCAGGCCGCGAACGAGATCATGGCGGGCAGCGCCAACCTCGACAAGGTCACCGCGCGGCTGAACGACATCGCCGGCCGGTATCGGCCGGTACAGCTCCGCCGCCGGTCGCCGGCCACCAGACGCCGAGTCCGGCACCGGGCGTCGACCCCGCCGGGCCGGTCGAGCCGCGAGAACCGTGACCGAGGCGCCGGGCGGCGTCAGCCGATCTGGCGATAGCGACGCACGGCGAGTGGCGCGAAGATCACGACGATCCCGGCCGCCCAGGCCAGCGCGTGCCAGACCGGCGTCGCGAGCGGACCACCGAGGTAGAAGCCGCGCATGGCGTCGGTTAGCGCCGTCACGGGATTCACCTTGACCCACGCCTGCAGCCAGCCCGGCAGAGTGGCCGTGGCGACGAACACGTTGCTGCCGAACGTTAGCGGAAACATGATGATGAACCCGAAGCCCTGCACGCTCTGGGGTGACGGCACGTAGAGGCCGAGCAGCGCCCAGATCCAGCACAGCGCGAACGCAAACGCGATAAGTACGGCGACGCCGGCCAGCGCCAACCCCACATTCGTCTGCACCCGGAAGCCAAGCAGCGAGCCGTACGCGAAGAGAACGGCGAAGGACGTGACGTAGCGGAACATGTCGCCGAGGATCGCGCCGGACAGCGGGGCCGACCGTGCAATCGGCATGCTGCGGAAGCGATCGAAGATGCCCTTCGTGATATCGGTGTTCAAACCCACGCCGGTGCCGACGCTCGCGAATATCAGCGTCTGCACCATGATCCCGGGCAATACGAATTGCAGGTATTGGTGGCGGTTCATGCCGGCGAGGGCGCCACCGAAGAGGAACACGAAAAGCGTCGTGAAGATGATCGGCTGCAGCGTCACGTCGAGCAGCTGTTCCGGGTTGCGCCGAATCCGGACGAGCGCGCGCCAGGCGAGCGTTCGCGCGTGCCTCGCGGACCGCAGCGGCCCGATGCGGCGAACGGGCGCGCGACCGCCAACGGTCGCGGTGATCGTGGTCATCGGTTATCTCCTGTCGAAGTGAACGCCTCGGTCGCCTCGTCGGCGATGTGACCGGTCAGCGCGAGGAACACCTCGTCGAGGCTCGCGAGGCGTAGCGCAAGCTCGGTGACCGGAATCCCGTCGGCCTGCAACCGGCCGACGACGATGGGCAGCGCCTGTGCATCGTCGACCGCGACCGACAGCAGTCCAGGGTCTTCGATGCCGCGCGCCGGTGCGGTGCCGACCGCGGCGTGGATGATGCCGGAAACTCGGTCGAGATCGGCCGGGTCGGTAGGGCGTACATCCAGCGTCTGGCCGCCGACCTTGGCCTTGAGTTCGGCGGCGGTGCCGCTCGCGATGACGCGACCGTGGTCGATGACCGCGATCTCGTTGGCCAGCCGATCCGCCTCGTCGAGGTATTGCGTCGTCAGCAGAACAGTGGTGCCTTCGCGGACAAGCTCGCGCACCATCGCCCATACGTCACCGCGGCTGCGCGGATCGAGGCCGGTCGTCGGCTCGTCCAGGAACAGAATCTTCGGCGTGGCGACCAGGCTGGCCGCGAGATCGAGGCGCCGTCGCATGCCGCCCGAATACGTCTTCGTCGACCGGTTGCTGGCCTCGGACAGCTCGAAACGGTCGAGCAGATCGCGGGCGCGCTGCTTGGCAGCATTCCTCGGGATCTCCAACAATCGCCCGATCATCAGCAGGTTCTCGAAGCCGGTCAGGTCTTCGTCGACGGCGGCGTACTGACCGGTCAGGCCGATCATCGTCCGCACCTGGTCGGCATCCTTCACGACGTCGAATCCGCCGACCGTGGCGTTGCCGGCATCCGGTCGGAGCAGGGTGGCGAGCATCCGGACGACCGTCGTCTTGCCGGCGCCGTTCGGCCCGAGCAGGCCGAGCACGGTCCCCGGCTGCACGGTCAGGTCGACACCGTCCACCGCCACCGTCTTGCCGAAGCGTTTGACCAGACCCTCGGCCTGGATCGCATATGTCATGGCACGAATGATGGCCGGCGCCGCTGACACGGCACGCACACGACGCTGACACCACACCACCGTCGACATGTCAGCGTGCGCGGTAAGCTGCGCTCCATGATCGACTTTGTCGGGTACGGCAACCGCTTGGCCGCCGTGGTCGACGAGCGCGTCGGCGCGGGTGGGTTGGTCGGCGTGTACGTTCACGGATCGGCCGCACTTGGCGGATTCCGGCCCGAGCGCAGCGATGTCGACGTGCTCGTGGTGGTCGAGAACCCCGTGCCGGCGGATCGTCAGGCGGCGCTCGGAGCGGCGCTGCTCGCTGTGGCGTACCCGTGCCCCGGCATCGGCCTGGAGCTCAGCGTCATCACCGCCGCCACCGCCGCGGACCTGGGTGACTGCGGCTTCGAGGTGCACGTCGGCCCGCCGGATGAGGTCGTGATCGGCGCCGGACACCCCGGCGACGACGACCTCATCCTCTACGCCGAGGTCTGCCGGCGTTCCGGGCTGGCGGCCGTCGGACCGGCGCCGGCGTCGGTGTTCGGCGCGGTGCCACGCCCGCGTCTGGTCACCGCGATGCAGGCCGAGCTGGAGTGGGGCGTGTCGTCGGCGCCGTTCGAGTACGCCGTCCTCAACGCCTGCCGCGCGCTCCGCTTCGCGGCCGACGGCACCCTGCGCTCGAAGGTGGCCGGCGGCGAGTGGTATCTCGCCGGCTATCCGCACGACGAGGTCGTACGCGCTGCGCTGGCCCGTCAGTGCGGCGACGACGCGAATGAGCCGTCGCCGGACGATGTCCTCGCGTTCGTCGACGCCGCGCGAAGGCGGATCGGTCAGGCGTCGCGCTTAAAGCCGGCGATACATGACGTGCAACCCGACGAATCCCAGTGTCGGATGCCGGAATGCTTCCGGCACGGTGGTCAGGATCTCGAATCCGAACGACTGCCACAGGGCAACCGCTCGAGTGTTCGTCTCGACGACGGCGTTGAACTGCATCGCTCGGTAGCCGTCGGCGCGCGCCTGGTCGAGGACGTGTTGGCAGAGCTGCCGCGCGATGCCACGACCGGAATGCGCCGGATCGACGAGGAAACCGGCGTTCGCGACATGGTCGCCCGGCCCGTCCTGGTTCGGTCGCGTGTACGCGGTGCCGAGGACCGTACCGTCGTCGTCCACTGCCACCACCGTGCGACCCGGCGGCTGCTTCATCCACTGCGCGCGGGCCGCGTCCTCAGTGATGTCGGCCGGCCATGTGTACGTCTCGCCGGCGCGCGCGTTCTTGCCCAGCATCGACCAGAGGTCGGGCCAGTCGTCCGCGGTCGCCGCTCTGATCTCTACGGCTCTCAACTCCCCGGGTCTCAACTCCACAGCCGTCAGCATCGCTGATCGGTCGCCACCGCGCGAGTGCGATCCCATGCACCGCCCCGCAAGCGAATCGGCAAGAGGTTGCCACGCGAGGTAGGGGTCCCGGTCTCGCGTCGACCCACGTGTCGTCGGTAGCTTCGGTAACGGCCGCTGACCGTGTCGGCCGCTGACAGGAGGAAACGGATGAGGCACCCCACGAAAACGCTCCGCTACGCTCCACGTTTCCGCGAGGACCCCGCATGAGCTTGCGAGAGGATGCCGCCGAGCTGCAGCCGGAGCTGGTCGCATTGCGCCGGGAATTGCACCAGATTCCGGAGATCGGGCTCGATTTGCCCGAGGACGCAGGAGCGGGTGCTCGCCGCGTTGCATCCGTTGCCGCTGGAGGTGTCCACCGGCACCGGGCTGTCGTCCATCACGGCGGTGTTGCGTGGTGGCAAGCCCGGCCCGGTGGTACTGCTGCGCGGCGACATGGACGCGTTGCCGGTAACGGAGAACTCGGGCGAAGCGTTCACGTCCCATCACGACGGCGCGATGCACGCGTGCGGACACGACCTGCACACCGCGGGCCTCGTCGGTGCGGCACGGTTACTGGCGGCGCGGCAGGCGGATCTCACCGGCGACGTCGTGTTCATGTTCCAGCCGGGCGAGGAGGGCTGGGATGGCGCCGGCCACATGATCGCCGAGGGCGTTCTCGATGCCGCTGGTCGTCCGGCCGACGCGGCGTACGGTCTGCACGTCCAGTCGTCGGTCATCGCGCGCGGCCAGTTCGTCTCCCGACCGGGGCCGCTGATGGCGGCGTCCGACGGCCTCTTCGTGAAGGTCATTGGGGCCGGCGGCCACGGGTCGCGACCCCACGGCGCGCTCGACCCGGTGCCGGCCGCCTGCGAGATGGTGTCCGCTCTGCAGACCATGCTGTCCCGGCGGATCGACGCATTCGAGCCGGTCGTGCTCACGGTCGGGCTGTTCCAAGCCGGCACCCGGCGCAACATCATCCCGGACGAGGCGACGTTCGAGGCGACCATCCGTACGTTCAATCCGGAGGTACGCCAGCAGGTCGCGAAGTACGCGGTCGAGTTGTGCGAGGGGATCGCGGCCGCGTATGGGCTGCGCGTCGAGGCGCACTTCGAGGGCGAGTATCCGGTCACGGCGAACAACGCCGCCGAGTACGAGTTCGTCGCGGCGACCGCACGCGAGATCTTCGGCGAGGAGCGGTTCGCTGAGATGCCGAATCCGATCACCGGCTCCGAGGACTTCTCGCGAGTGCTGGATCGGGTCCCCGGGTCGTACATGTTCCTGGGCGCCTGCGTCACCGACGATCCGGAACATGCGCCGACGAATCACTCGCCGCGCGCTGCGTTCGACGACAGCGTCCTCGGCGATGGCGCGGCGATGCTCGCGGAGTTGGCCGTTCGGCGACTGGCGCGTTCGGCGGCATAGTCAGCGCCGTTCGGCGCCCGTGTGCCGACGCGCGGCAGTGCCGGATCCTGGCGCATCCGTTGCGGCCACGTAAACGGGTGCGGCAGGATCCGGATATGGAGCCCGACGAGGAGGACCCCAACAAGATCTCGCTGATCACCGATGAGGAAGCGGAGCTGTTCCGATGGCTCCGGTTCGGGCAGTTGCCCGCGCCGATCTCACCCGCGGACATGATTGCGTCCGTCGACACGCGCCGGCTCCAACCCGACGACGAGGCGGAGAAGGAGCGCCGCAACTGGCGTTACGCCTGAGATCGCCGGCGCGCCAGTGATTGATGCCGCCACGCCCGGTCGCGGCGGCATCATATCGGTGCGAACAGCTCGCGAGCGGTGTCAAGCACGTCACGGTCGCCGGTGATCAACAGGTCCAGGAGCAGACCGCGGGCGACGGCGAGCGTGAGTCGGGCTCGGCTTCGCGCGTCGTCGGTCGCGAAGCCGTGGCTCGTGAACAGTTCGATGAGGGTTTGCTCCCAGGCCGTGATGACCGTGGACCGGAACGAGTCGGTCCACGGTCGTTCGTGGAGCGCGTGCGCGTACACCTCGAAGAACAGGCGCTCGGCGGGCGCCAGTGAGGGGTCGGAGATCCGCTGCCAGAACGCCTCCGAGATGTCGGTCAGGTCGGCGTTCGATGAGGAAAGTTCCGCGAGCGCGGTCCGCTGCTCCGCCTCGATCGCGTTGACGACGGCGGCGAGCAGGCCGTCGCGCGATCCGAAATGGTAGATCAGCATCCGGTGGCTGGTGCCCACGGCCTGCGCGATCTCACGCAGGCTGAGGTCGCTGAAGCCGGTACGGGACAGCGCCTCGATGCACCGCCGCAGCAGCGCATCACGCGGCGCCTCCGGTGTGGACTCCGGCCGCGATTCCGTGGTGGCTGGGTCACGCGGCGCCGGGCCCGACCGATCCGGCCTCGCTGGCCGCCTTGAGTCCGGCCGCCTCCAGCTCCAGATAACGACGGTTGCGGGCCGCGGTGAGCCAGCCGATGATGCCGGCGAGAGGCCCGCGCTGCTGGATCTCCAACTCGATCCGGGTGGTCCCGTCCGGGTTAGCGGCCACGCGGTGAATGCCGGTGACCCGTAAGCCCGGCGCCGGTGCCGACCAGGTGAACTCCTCGCCGTCGCGTATCTCGTCGACCTGCCACGTCATCACCGGCATCCGCGGCTGCTTGATGCGCGCCCGGCTACCGACGCGCAGCGGGCCGTCGTCCAACCGCTGTACGGATGTCATCGACTTCGTCCAGTTCGGCCACGTCGTGACGTCGGTCAACGCCGCCCATGTCTGGGCAACATCGGCGTTCGCCGTCGTGGTTTTGCTCAGGTCCATGCCTGTCCCTCCCAGTTGTCGCTGCCGCGTGTCCAGCCGCCTATGTACCACATGGTACACAAGGCTGGTCGTCGAGCCATCCGCGCCCCAACCGGACATCGCGGGCGTCGTGACCAGGTGCGTGAGTTCGGGACACGGATGCATGCGGACGGCACACTGAGGGGACATGCCGGTCATGCCGGTCATGGGGGCACTCATCGCGAGTGGAGGAGGATCATGGTCGGCGGCGACACGGGGGGCGACCGAGCCGGGCCGGGTGATACGTGGCTGCTTGCCGACACGGACGACCGTACGGTCGAGCTTGCCGTCCCGGAGTCGCCGGCGCCATGGCTGTCCACGGCGGCGCATCGGGCCGAAGAGCCGGAGGTCTCCGATCCACCGGAGCAACCCGTCTTGGTGCGGCGTCAACTGCGTAATCCGTCGCCCGGGCCGGCCCGACGGTTCGTGCTCTTCGCGTCCGGCGCGGATTTGCGCGTCCTCGCGTACGCGCCGATCGAGCAGTCCGAGTTCGTCGTGCAGGGCACCCTCGTCATCCTGACCGCGCTGGTGGCCGCGATCTCGGGGCTTGCGGCGTCGAGCTTCCTTTTGGCCGGGCGGTTCACGATCACACCGGTCACGGTGCTGGTCGGTCTCGTGTGGGCGGCGCTGATCTTCTTCTTCGACCGGGCGCTCGTATCGGGCAGCTTCAACCCGTACCACTTCAGCCGGGGTCAGGTCGCGAGCCTGCGGGACGCGCCGGCCGACTCGGTCTGGCAGCACGTCACCGACGGCGACGTGACGACCAAACATCCGGTCGCCGCGCGGCTTGGCGAAGTCGTACGCGTGCTGGTCGTCGCATCGCTGCGGATCGCCCTCGCCGTCGCGACCAGCTTCATCGCCGCGGAGATGGTGTTGTTCCTGGTCTTCGCGCCCGAGATCACGCAGCGGGCCGGCTACATCGAGCAGCAGAATCAGGCCCAGCGCATCGCAGCGATCCAGGCCGACGCCAAGACGCAGGCGATGCAGCGTTCGGCCCAACGAGCGCAACTATCCGGTGCCTCCGATCCAGACGTCGTACGCCTGCGTGCCCAGGCGGCGACGATCACCAAGCAGCTCGCGAACGCGCGCAAGGACCTCGAGGTGTTGCAGTCCGCGGCCGCGGCCGAGCGTGACGGCTTGCCGTTCACCGGGACGCTGTCGGACGGCACGCCGGTCACGAGTACGGGCATGCGGGGCGACGGTGCCGCCTCGCACAGCCTGCAGGGACGCCGGGCCGCGACACAGAAGATGGTCGACACGCTGTCCGCGCGTCTCGATCAGACGGACGCCGCGATCGGGGCGCGGAACGTGGCGGTGAAGGCGATCAACGCGGATGCGCTGGCCACGCTGGCGTCCGAAGATCGCCAGGCGGCCACGGCCGAACGGGCCGCGATCGCCGCCGCGTCCAGCGATCCGGGCAGCGTGAAGGGGCTTCTTGTCCGACAGGCGGCGCTGAACCAGCTGGTGAACGATCGCAAGCCGGACACCGTCGTGCAGGATTCGCTGCCGCGCTGCACGAATGTGCTCTGCCGCATGCACCGGTTCCTGCTGCCGCCGACGCCGATGGGACCGTTCGTGGTCGCGTTCCGAGTGATCTTCTTCGTGATCGAGATCCTACCGATCACGTTCAAGGTGATCTCGTCGCTACGTCGCCGGCGACCCTACGACGCGGTCAAGGCCGCATTCGAAGAGGCGTCCGTGGCCGACGCGGTTCGCCTTGCCGACCGCCAGCTGCATGAGGCCTCGGCGGAGATGGGGGCGCGGGTCCGGCTTCGCCATTCGGGTCGAGGTGACTCGGCGGGTCTATCGCGGTCGAAGCCGTGATGTTGGGCAAGTGCACGCATCGCCGCGTCCGGATGGGTGCACATGACCAACATCAACGGCGGCCGCGGCGGCGACCGTCGTCAGGCGGCCGCGAACGCACCGGCGGCGGCCGGCGGCGACCGCCGTCAGACGACGGCGAGGGCGACGGCGTCCATCTGACAGTCCGTGAGATCGGCGACCGAGACGGTGTAGCGGACGACGCCGTCGCTGAACTCGCCGTGCAAGTGGTCGCCGAACAGCGACCGGAGCAGGCCGTGGGCGGCGGTGTTTCGGGGCAGCGTGTCGGCGCCGAGGCGCGTGACGCCCGTTGCGAAGCAACGGGGAAGGAGCGCGCGAATCATCGCGGACGCGATGCCCCGCCGGTGCCACGGATCCGCGACGATCACGGCGAGGTCGGCCTCCGTCGAGGTCGCGTTCACCCGTCCGAATTCGGCCCAGCCGATCAGATGCCCGTCGCCCACGGCAACGTATGCGTCCCACGTCGGGCGAGGTCCAACGGTGATGTGCCGGACGTACGCCGACGGCAGCCGCCCACCGGTGCCGGCGAGGAAGCGGTTCGTCAGGCTCGTCACCGACATGTGCGCGGTGGCGGCGCCGGCGAGCGTTTCGTCACCCGTACGCCACGGTCGGATCAGCACGGCGGCCTCCCTGGGTCTGTCCGAAGAACTCAGACTAACACCTGAGTTTGGATGAGCAACCCAGTTCGGTACCATGAAGACATGCGATGGCTCGACTACGACGGCGAGGCGTGCTCGGCCGCCCGGGCGCTGGATGTGCTGGGCGACCGCTGGACGCTGCTCGTGCTGCGCGAGGTGTTCAACGGCGTACGTCGATTCGATGACATCAGCGAACACATCGGCGTCGCCCGCGACGTGCTGACCCGACGGCTCACCACGCTGGTGGACGAGGGAGTGCTGACGAAGGTGCCCTATCAGGAGCCCGGCCGTCGTACGCGCTACGAATACCGCCTGACCCAGGCCGGCAAGGATCTGCGGCCGGTGTTGCTCGCGTTGGTCGCGTGGGGCGACGAATACCGCTCGACCGACGGCGCACCGGTCACGTTGACTCATCCGGACTGCGGCGCACCGGTTCACCTGACAATGACGTGCGAGTCTGGTCACGCTCTGCCGGATAACGCGAAGCTGTGGATGGCGCCGGGACCCGGCGCCCGTCTTCGAAACGACGCCGCCTAGCTGCGCCGTCCCCCGGTGCCACGGCGTCGTCCGGCGCATCGTCGGCTAGGGTGCCGTCGCCCGACGCGCGGACTTTGAACGCGTCGTACCGAACGAAAGCGGGCAACGCGATCCCGATGATCCCGGCGCCGACGACCGCGGCCAAGCCACCCGAGACGGCGCTGAATCCGGCCGACGTCGCCGAGGCGACCGCACCGGCGCGGAAGTTGCCGAGCTGCGGAAAGCCCGCGCCGACAACGTATTCGGCCGCGCTGACCCGACCTCGATACCGATCCGGCGTGATCGTCTGCACCAGTGCCGTGCGGAAGACCACGCTGATGACGTCCGCGATGCCGGCGATCGTCAGGAGTACGAGCGCGAGCCAGAGCGCATGCGACAGGCCGAATCCCGCCAGCGCGACGCCCCAGACTCCGCCGGCGACGAGCATCGCCAGGCCCTGCCGCGAAACGTGTCCGACCGGGCCGGACAGCCCGGAGCCGATGATGCCTCCGACGGCGACGGCCGTCGTGAGCAGACCGAGCGTGCGCGGCGAGCCGCCGAAGTGCGCGGCGTTGATGGCCGGGAAGAGCGCGAACGGCATAGCCAGGACGGTCGCGCTCATGTCGGCGAGGAATGCGCCGACAAGCACGCGATTACCGGTCATGTAACGCAGACCATCGACGACCGCGGCGAGTCCCGGTCGCGAAGCGCCGGCTTGCGGCGGCATCGACGGTAGCCGGCCGAGGCCGTAGAGCGACGCGCCGAAGCTGACCGCGTCGACGAGGTAACACACCTTGAGACCCCACGTACCGGCGATGATGCCGGCGACCGCCGGTCCAATCGTGAGGCCCGCGTGCATGGTCAGCATGTTGAGCGCCGCGCCTGCGGTAACTCGCTCCGGCGGGAGCAGCCGGGCAAGGAACGTTCGCCGCGCCGGGGCGTTGATCGAACCGACGATCGACGAGAGCGCAACGAGCACGTAGAGAAGCCAGACCTGGTCGAGACCGGCGAACGCCTGAGCCGCGAACGCAACCGAGATCAGGGCTTGGACGCTAGTCATCGCGATGCATAGCCGTCGCCGGTCGACCGCGTCGGCGACCGACCCGCCAAACAGTCCAAGTGCGATCGCCGGCAGCGCCGTCGCGAGACCGACCGCGCCGACCGCAAACGACGAGTGCGTGAGCGTGAACACCTGGAACGCGACCGCGAACACCGTCATCTGGCTGCCGATACCCGACAAGCCGCTGCCGATCCACAATCGCCGAAACGGCGGCGACTCGCGCAGCGGTCGAACATCGACAAGCAAACGCCTAGCCACGCGGTGTCTCCTTCGTTCGGCTGGTCAGTGAAGCGCGGAACGGGTCGAGCGCCGGGTCGTCGAGCGCGGCGGCCGCGTCGGCGATGCGCTCGCGGAACGAACGGCGCGCGAGCGCGTCGCGCACCGCCGTCACCAGATCGCTCAACGGGTACGGCAACTCCGCGTCGAGTGCGGCTGCCGCGGCGGCGGTGGCGACCCACTCCGCCTGAATCGCCGGCAGGAGTGACCGTGTCATATCGGTCAGGTCGACCAGGCGCGACCGGGCGTCCGCGCCGGCGGTCAAGGTGACGAGGTTACGGCGCGCCATTTGCGCAACTGTCTGGCTGGCGGCCGAATGGGTGACGCCGACTGCGTTGCCCAGCTCGCGAATGGTCGATGGTCCGCGTTCGACTAGGACCCGGACGAAGGGCGAAAAGCGTGGCCGGTAGTCGCCGAGCCCGACGTCGGCTCCGGCCCGCGCGACGTCGCCGTCCATAGCGTCCAGAAGTGAGCGCAGTCGAGTGCCGAGCGCTTGGCTCGTCGGTTCAGGGCGTGCGGTCACCGCGAAACTATAACAGCGCTATCATATCGGCTCGCGATGCGTTAACCGGACCAACGCCGTACCATCGCGATAGCGGTAAAGATGATCACCGAGGTCGAGCCGAGGAGAGGTCGCAACCGTGGAGGACCTGCTGCGCGCCGTCGACGAACATGCCGCCTTGTTCAACGCGTCGGTGCTGACCGGCGAGTGGTCGTTATTCGTGGCGACGTTCGACGATGACGCGCAGATGCGGTTTGAGGACGTGCCCGTCGGTCCGTACCAGGGTCGGGCCGCGATTGCGACGGCGTACGCGAAGCAGCCGCCCGATGACACGATGACCGTGGTGGCCGTCGAACCGGTCGACGAGGACGCGGCGAAGGTGCGCTTCTCCTGGGATCGCGGCGGCGACGGGACAATGACGATCAGATGGCGCGACGGACAGGTCGCCGACCTGACGATCGCGTTCCACTGATCCGGGCGCCGCGCGTGGCCACCACGTTCGCGATCGTCGGCACGGGCTGGCGATCGCGGTTCTTTGTCCGCATCGCGGCCACCGTGCCCGACCGGTTGCGGGTATCCGGCGTCGTGACGCGTACGAGTGGCCGTGCCGCCCAAGTCGCGAGCGAGTGGGGTGTCCCGGCGTTCACCACGGTCGACGGCATGCTGGCCAGCGGCCGGCCGGATTTCGTGATCGTCTCGGTTCCCTGGGCCGCTACGCCCGGTGTGACGCGCGATCTCGTCGATCGGGGAATCGCCGTCCTGGCCGAGACGCCGCCAGCACCGGACGCCGATGGGCTCCGTGCGCTGTGGTCCGACGTCGGCGCACGCGGCCTGGTGCAGGTCGCGGAGCAGTATCTGCTGATGCCCGGCCATGCCGCGCGGCGGGAAATCATCGGCCGGGGGACGATCGGGGACCCGACGTCGGTCCAGGTGTCGTCGACCCACCTCTACCACGCGATCTCCGTGATCCGCGGGCTGCTCGGCGTCGCGTACGAGCCGGCGACGGTCAACGCTCGAGCGTTCGTCGCGCCGCTCGTCGACCCATTGACGCCGGACGGCTGGACGCACGACGCGGTGCCGCGACCGGCGACCACCACTGTGGCCACCATCGACTTCGGCGGCCGGATGGGTCTCTACGACTTCACCGACAACCAATGGTGGAACCCATTGCGTACGAGGCGGATCGTGATTCGGGGAAGCGCGGGCGAGATCGTCGACGACACCGTGATTCGGTTACACGATCCCACCACGCCGATCGCGTCGGCGTTGTCGCGTCGCCAGACCGGCATCGACCTGAATCTCGAGGGCCTCGATCTCAAGCACGTCAGCTTTGACGGAGACGTCGTCTACCGCAATCCGTTCGTCGGCAGCGGGATGTCGGACGACGACATCGCCGTGGCCGCGATCGTGGAGGCGACCGGCGCGTGGGCTCGCGGCGACGCACCGCCGCCATACCCGCTTGCGCAGGCCTGCCAGGACCATCTCATCGCGCTCGCGATCGAGGAGTCGACCCGGACGGGCACCGATGTCACCGTGGCCCGGCAATCGTGGGCCGGCTGACCGAGCCGGCCGGGTATCCTCGTGGTCCAGACCGTGTGCGGCCGAGGCCGCGCGGTTCCGGTGCCCGGCGGGAGGCGCGCATGGCGAGCTGGTACGAGACGCGCATCGACCGGCAACTGCGTGAAGCACAGGAGCGGGGCGACTTCGACGACCTGCCCGGCGCCGGCAAACCGCTGCCGAACAATGGCGAGGAGTACGACGCCGAGTGGTGGCTCAAGGGACTCGTACGCCGGGAGAGCATTGCCGCCTCCGGCCTGCCACCGGCGCTGGCGCTGCGTAAAGAGATCGAGGATCTGCCGACGGCGCTGGCCCGCAAGCGCACCGAGACGGCCGTCCGGCAGGTCGTGACCGACCTGAACGACCGCATCTTGCTAGCGCGGCGTGGACCGGTGGACGGGCCGCCGGTCGCGGTGAAGCCGGTCGACGTCGATGCCGTCGTACGGGAGTGGCGCGATGCTCGAGCCGC
Organism: uncultured Actinomycetota bacterium; assembly: GCA_963818495.1. Classification (GTDB taxonomy): domain Bacteria; phylum Actinomycetota; class Actinomycetes; order Mycobacteriales; family Micromonosporaceae; genus DASQPR01. The sequence continues at coordinate 108,020 of CAWFSH010000008.1, read as the reverse complement.
GGCGGCAGCGGCGCCGGCAGCCACAACCGAGGCGGTCACGCGGGGCGATGCACCGAAGCGGTCGGTTCGCCGCTCCCGCTGGTGGCCGCGCCGTCGCGCCTAGCGGCCGCGTTCACGCCGGTGTGCCGCGGCCCCAGCCACGTCGCAGCCGGAAGCCGCCAACCGCGGCGGCCGCGAAGGCGAAGGCCGCGAGGGCCAGCCAGCCGGTCAGCGCGGTGCGTACGGTCCCGGTGAACGCGGCGTCCATCGCGTGCATGGCCCAGTAGCCGGGGGATGCGGGTGCGATCGCCTGTGCCCAGCCGGGCAGAAGATTGTGCGGCACGAACGCGCCGCCGAGCCCGGTGAGCGTCAGACTACCGAGGTCGACCATCGCACTCAGGCCACCGCCACTCCGCGCGAGCGTGCCGAGCATCGCTCCGATGCACAGCAACGTCGTTCCCCAGACAAGCACCGTGCCGCCGAGCAGCCATAGCGACGCGATGCGCAGGCCGAAGGCCAGTCGGCCGTACCCGAGGATCACGGTTTGTTGCACGACGAGCAGGGCAAGCGCCGGCGCTGCCTTGCCCAACAGAAGCTCGCCCATCGCGGCCGGGCTCGACCGCAGGCGCTCGGCGGTGTGCCACATCCGTTCGACCAGGATCGAGCTGCCCACAATGGACATGCCGAGCAACGAGAACGTGACGAGCATCCCGGCTACGGCCTGCGCGGTGCCCGCGACCGACCCGATCGCGGCGGCGTAGAGCGGGCGCATCAGCGTGATCAGCACCAGCGGCATCGCGACGCGACCGATGAGCGGGCCGGGATCGCGGGCGAACAGGATCGCATTCAGGCGGATGAGCGCCATGGCACGGTCAGCCGACACGGTCGCCTCCCGCGAGACGGTCGTCGGCGCCACTGGTCAGACGCCGATAGAGGTCGTCGAGGCTCGGCTCCGAGATATCGGTGAGACCGTTGACCAGCGTCGCACGGTCACCGCGGGCGATCACCCGTCCGTGCGCGGCGACGGCGATCGTGGCCGCCAACTGGTCGAGCTCGGGTAGGTAGTGCGTCGTGTAGCAAACGGCGGCGCCCGCCCGCGCGCGGGCGGCGACGACGGACAGCAACGCATCGCGGGTCACCGGGTCGGCGCCGGCGGTGGGCTCGTCCAGCAGCAGCACCGGCGGCTCGTGCAGCAACGCGGTCGCCGCTTGGGCGCGACGTTTCTGGCCGCCCGACAGCACGTCGATCGGGCGATCGAGCACCTCGGTCAGCGCGAGGTCGTGGGACGTTGCCTCGATCGCCCGCGTGAGTGTGCGGCGCCGCAGACCGTGCAGACGTCCGAACAGCGCGAGGTTCTGCCGCAGGGTCGCCGTCGGATAGAGCCCCAACTCTTGCGGGGCGTAGCCGATGTGAGCGCGCGCGGCGCGGGCGGACCGCCGGACATCGATCCCGTCGACTCGCACCAGGCCGTGGTCGGGCCGCACCAGCCCGGTGACGATCTCGGCGAACGTCGTCTTGCCCGCGCCGTTGTGACCGATCAGGCCGACGATCTCGCCGGCCTCGATTGTCAGGTCGAATCCGTCGAGCGCGGTGACCGCGCCGTACCGCTTGCGGAGATTGATCGCTTCGAGCATGCCGACCGCCTTTGTGATCTACGCTGTATAGATCTACAGTGTAGAACGTGACCGACCCGGAACGTCAACCCTTGAACCGCACCGCGATCCTCGACGCCGCCCTGCGCCTCGCCGATGAGCACGGACTCGCGGCGATGTCGATGCGTGCGGTCGCCGCCGAGGTCGGGGTCACCCCCATGGCTCTTTACCCGTACGTCGGGTCGAAGGCCGAACTCCTCGACGGACTGGTCGACCGGATGCTGGGGGAGTACCTGCCGGAATCCCTCGCCGTGGCGGGGATCCCGTGGCCGGATCGGTTGCGCCGACTAGCGGATGGCGCGCGCGACATGGCGCGCCGGCATCCGACCGCGTTCACGCTCCTCTTCGATCGGCCGGCCGTGACGAGCGATGCCGTACGCCTGGTGGACTTCGTCTACCAGGCATTGCTGGACGCGGGCGTGCCCGACGCGCAGGTGCCCCGGCTCGAACGCTTGTTCACGACGTTCTGCCTCGGATATGCGCTGAGCCAGGTGAACGGTCGGTTCAGTGCGGGGACGGTCGACCCCCGCGGTCGCCGAGCACTGGCCGCGCCCGGCAGCGTGCCGGCGCACGTTCGATTGGCGACGTATCTGGACGAGGCGGTCGACTGGGATCGCGAGTTCGAGGCGGACGTCGAGGACCTGCTCGCACTCATTGCTCGGGCCGCCACGGCGTGATCTTGGCGGACGCGGCAAATGTGCGGACGCGGCGAATGTGCGGACGCGGGCCCGGCCGGCGCCCTGACGTTGATAATCTGCCTGAACGCCTACTCACGCGCAGGGAGACGGTATGGCGGTCATCAATCGCGGGTTCTCCGGCCGCGGCAAACGCAATGACGCGTTGCCACCGGGCCAGTATCTGACCGACGGGTTCCCAGTGTTGTCGGCCGGCCCGACGCCCCGAGTCGACACCGATAAATGGCAATTCTCGATCATCGCCGACGGGCAACGGCACGAATGGTCGTGGTCACAGTTGCAGATGTTGCCGAGCGAGTCGGTCACGGTCGATCTCCACTGCGTCACCAAATGGTCCAAGCTGCACACTCCATGGCGTGGCGTCGCCCTCGACACGCTGTTCCACTCCGTCGAGAGTGCGGCCGACTACGCGCTGGTGCACTCGTACGGTGGATACACGACCAACCTGCCCGTGGCCGATCTGCTCGACGGTCAGGCGTGGGTCGCCTACGAATACGACGGCGAGCCGTTGCAGCCGGAGCACGGCGGCCCTGCTCGCCTACTCGTGCCGCACCTCTACCTGTGGAAGAGCGCCAAATGGGTGCGCGCGATCGAGTTGACCCATGACGACCAGCCGGGATTCTGGGAAACCGCCGGCTATCACAACTATGGAGACCCGTGGCGAGAGCAACGGTACTGGGGCGACTGACCTGGAAGGTCGCGACGGTTTCGGCCGTCCGGCGCGAGACGCCGAGCGCGGTGACGCTCGCGCTCGACGTGCCGGAGTGGCCGTCCCATCTGGCCGGACAGCATGTCGATGTGAAGCTCACTGCCGAGGACGGCTACTCGGCGCAGCGCAGCTATTCGGTCGCGTCGGCGCCCGCACCCGGCCGTCTGGAAATCAGTGTGCAACTCGTGGAGGACGGCGAGATGTCGCCGTATCTGGTCGACGTCGCGCAGCCCGGCGATCCGATCGAGTTGCGGGGTCCGATCGGCGGCTACTTCGTCTGGTCGCCCGACCAAACCGCGCCCGTGCTGCTGGTGGCCGGCGGTTCCGGTGTCGTACCACTGATGTCGATGCTGCGCGCCCGGAGCGACGCCGGCAGTCGTACGCCGTTCCGGCTCATCTACTCGGTCCGTACGCCCGAGGACGCGATGTACGCCGACGAGTTGCGGCAACGCGTACGCGACGATCGCGGGCTCGACGTGGCCTATGCGTACACGCGCAAGGCGCCGGAGGGGTGGCGCGGCCAGGTCGGGCGGGTCGACGCGGCGCGCCTCGTGGGCGACGGCTGGCCGGCATCGCTCGAACCGGACGTCTTCGTCTGCGGCCCGACAAGCTTTGTCGAGGCGGTCGCGAACTTCCTCGTCGACGCCGGTCATGACCCGCAACGCATCCGCACCGAACGTTTCGGACCCACCGGAGGTTGACATGACCGACGCCTTCATCGACTCGTCCGACTACGTCGACGGCAATGCCCTCGGCGGCGCGCTGCGCCAGGTCTTCGCGGTCGACGTCACGAACGCGCAGGGGCGCTGTGCCAACTGTGGCAGCGTCAACGCGGTCGGGACGACTCACGTCTACACCCAGGCGGCCGGCATCGTCGCCCGCTGCGTGTCATGCGGCGACGTCGTGATGCGGATCGTGAGTGCGCCGGACCGCATGTTCCTCGACCTCGGGGGACTGTCGTTCCTGGAGATTCCGGTGCCGGACGGCCGGTGACGTCGTTCGCGACGCGGTGCCCGATCGCGCGTGACTCCCGGTCGCCCATGCCACGGACTCCGCGACGCGCCGGCCTGTGGAAAGTACGACGCCGCCGGGACGCGATGTCCCGGCGGCGTCCATCGTGTGCCGCCGGGCCGATCACCCGGCGACATGTGCGCCCCCTGCACGATTGAGGTGGTGCGACGAGTCGGTGCGAACGCTAGGCGGCGGTCTCCGGCTCGAGCCGCAGGCTGAGCGAGTTGATGCAGTAGCGCGCATTGAGCGGGGTGTAGCCCTCGCCGTCGAAGCGGTGGCCGAGATGCGAGTCACAATTCGCGCACCGGACCTCGACGCGCACCATGCCGTGGGACCGGTCCTCGATGTACCGGATCGTTCCGGGGATCGCCTGGTCGAAGGACGGCCAGCCGCAGTGCGAGTCGAACTTGGTGACGCTATCGAACAGCTTCGCGCCGCATGCCCGGCAGTGATACGTCCCTTTTGTCGTCGTCTCGACGTACTCGCCGGAGAACGGCGCCTCCGTCCCGGACTGCCGGAGCACCCGGAACTCGGCCGGCGTCAGCCGCGCCTTCCACTCGTCCTCGGTCTGCGGCAGGGCATCGGTGGAGCGTACGTAATCCGTCATGCCCCAACCGTACGACGGGCAGGCTCGCTCGACGATTACCGATCGCGAACGGCACCTCCGCCGAGCCACCGGCGGAACGGGGAGATTGTCCGGCCGGTGGCATAGAGTCCCCGACATGGCCAAGGGGACTGACGCCACCGAGGTGGACATCGCGGGCCGAGCCGTGCGGCTCACCAGCCCAGACAAGATCTACTTCGCGGATCGTGGCTTCACCAAGCGCGACGTCTTCGACTACTACCGCGCCGTTGGCGACGGGATCATGCGCGCGCTCGGCAACCGTCCGACCACCCTGCAGCGTTTCCCCGAGGGCCTCGATGGCGAGACGTTCTTTCAGAAGCGCATACCGACCAGGGGTGTTCCGCCCTGGGTGCGCACGGCCCGCATCACATTCCCGAGCGGACGCCCGGCGGACGAGTTGTGCCCAGCCGATCTTGCTCATGTCGCGTGGGCCGCGCAGCTCGGCACGATCGTCTTCCACCCGTGGCCGGTGCGGGCCAGCAACACCGACAACCCCGACGAGCTGCGGATCGACCTCGATCCGCAGCCGGGCACCGACTTCACCCATGCGGTGGCCGTGGCAGCCGCGGTGCGCGAGGTGCTGAGCGATCTCGGGTTCGTCGGGTTTCCGAAGACCTCGGGTGGCCGGGGCATCCACGTCTACGTGCGCATCCGCCCCGACTGGACGTTCATCCAGGCCCGCCGGGCGGTCATCGCGTTGGCCCGGGAAGTAGAGCGGCGCCGGCCCGATCTCGCCACTACGAGCTGGTGGAAGGAAGAGCGCGGCGAGAAGGTGTTCCTCGACTTCAACCAGATGTGCCGGGACCGCACGATCGCGTGCGCATACTCGCTGCGGGCCAACCGGCGCGCGACCGCGTCGACGCCGGTGACCTGGGACGAGTTGCCGCAGGTCGAGCCGAACGACTTCGATCTCGCGACCGTGCCGCCCCGGATCGCGGCGATCGGCGATCCGCACGCAGCGATCGACGACATCGCGCACGATCTCACGCCGCTGCTCGAATGGGTCGAGCGTGACGAGCGGGCCGGCCTCGGCGACATGCCGTATCCGCCGGAGTATCCAAAGATGCCCGGCGAGCCGATGCGCGTGCAGCCCAGCCGGGCTCGACCCAGACCCGCGTAGCAGCGCGGAGCGGAGATCGTGGCGGTCACTGCTTCGGGCAGACCGTGTTCTTCGGGCGGCATCCGGAGATTCAGCAGGTAGTTGTCCACGGCGTTGGTGATGCACGGCGTCTGTGGATAGGCGGTGTGACCCTCGCCCTGCCAGGTCAATACCTCGCCCACGCCGAGCATGCTGGCGAGCTTCGCGGTGCCGGCGTAGGGCGTGGCCGGATCGTTCGTCGTACCGATGACAAGGATCGGCGGGGCACCCACCGCCTTCCCGGTCGGGTACGGATCGTCCTTGCCCGGCCATTCGCCGGTGCGCGCAGCTGAGCAGCCCGACCGCGGCCGACGCGCCGAACAACGGATACTTCGTGCGCCACTGCGACTGCAGTTGCCGCACCTGGGCAACGGTCGGCTCGCTGGCGAAGTCGGCACAGTTCACGGCGAGGTTCGCGTCGAGCAGGTTCGAGTAGTTGCCGCTCGCGTCGCGCTCCACATACTGGTCGGCCAACGCCATGATCAGGCGCGGGTTGTGCTGGCCGAGCTGGGCGATGGCCTGACCGAGGATGGGCCAGAGATGCTGGCTGTACATCGCGCTGATGATCCCGTAGTAGACCCAGCCGTCGGTGACCTTGCGACCGTCGGCGTTCGTCAGCGGCGCCTTGCCGGCCGCGGCGATCGCACTGACGACGGCGGCACGTGGGTCCTTCCAGATCGGGCATTGGCTGGCGTTCGCCTTGCACCAGGTGACGAAGTCCCCGAACGCCAACTCGAAGCCGCCGGCCTGGGCTTCCGACCGCGCCACGGCGCCCTGCAGCGGATCGATCGCGCCGTCGAGCACCATCGCACGGATCTTCGTCGGGAACAGCTGGGCGTAGACGGCGCCGAGGAGCGTCCCGTACGAGTAGCCGAGGTAGCTGAGTTTCGGGTCACCGACCGCGCCACGGATCGCGTCCATGTCGCGGGCAGCCTGCTCGGTCGAGAACAGCGACAGTTGCGCGCCGTACTTCGTGCCGCAAGCCGTCTCGGCCTGTTTCGTGTCGGTGACGATCGAGTTGAACTGCGCGGCAGAGACCGGATCGGGCGTCTCGGCATAGAGTTTGTCCTGGTCTTTCGCGCTGATGCACTGCACCTCGGTCGAGTGACCGACACCGCGGGGGTCGAAACCGATGAGATCGAAACGGTCGGTGATCGCGTTCGGCAGCTCTTGCGTCAGCTCGACGGCAAGTTCGACGCCCGAGGCGCCCGGGCCGCCCGGATTCACGAGCAGCGACCCGACGCGGTTGCTCTGATTGTTGTTACGCACCCTGATGAGCGCGAGGTCGAACGTCTTTCCGTTGTTCGGGTGCTGCCAGTCCTGCGGCACCTTGATCGAGCCGCAATCGAAGGTATAACCACGCACCGGTTGGTTGAGGATCTGGCTCGCTACGTCGCTGCAGCGGTGTCCAGCTGACCGTGCTGGTGCCGGCCGACCCGGACGCCACACCGGGCGCGGGCAGCAATGCCGTCGACGGTTTCGGCTTGGGCGTCGACGACGTACACGCGGTCAGGGCGAGCATCGCCGCCGCCGCAATTACCACAAATCGCCGCTTCATCGACCGTCCCTCGTCGTTCGTCGCACAGGTGTGCCGACGTCGAGCGTACTGACCGACCCTGGCATCCGGGGCCTTACCCGTCGGTGGTCGAGGGTCGTCGTCGCCGCGCGGCGGCCGAGCCGACGCGCGATTCGGCCAGGACGGCTCGGATTCTCCGGCCGGATGTCGATGGGAATGTCGGGCGTCGCAGAGACAATGGGCGGGTGAAGCTACCCGTCATGCCGCCCGTCTCGCCCATGCTCGCCAAGCCGATCGGCGAAATCCCCGCCGGCCAGCTTTACGAGCCGAAATGGGACGGTTTCCGATCGATCATCTTCCGCGACGGCGACGAGGTCGAGATCGGCAGCCGGAATGAGCGGCCGATGACTCGTTACTTTCCCGAGGTCGTCGCCGCGGTCCGGGCGAATTTTCCGCTGCGAGCGGTCATCGACGGCGAGATCGTCCTCGCCGACACGGCCCGCAACACGCTCGACTTCGAGGCGCTTCAGCAGCGCATCCACCCGGCGGCGAGCCGGGTCAACCTGCTTGCGGCCGAGACACCGGCGAGCTTCGTCGCATTCGACCTGCTCGCCCTCGACGACGACGACCTGACCGGTCGACCGATGGCCGAGCGGCGCGAGATGCTGGAGCGGGCGCTCGCCGATGCCGAGCCGCCGATCTACATCACACCAGCCACGCGCGACATCGAGACGGCACGCCGCTGGTTCGAGCAGTTCGAGGGTGCGGGCCTCGATGGGCTGATCGCGAAGGGACTGGATCTGACGTATCAGCCGGACAAGCGTGTCATGAGCAAGATCAAGCACGAGCGTACGGCGGACTGTGTGCTCGCCGGCTATCGAGTGCACAAGTCAGGCCCGGACGCGATCGGTTCCCTGCTGCTCGGGCTCTACGACGACCGGGGCGTGCTGGCGTCGGTCGGCGTCGTCGGCGCGTTTCCGATGGCGACGCGCAAGAAGCTGTTCACCGAGCTGCAGCCGCTGGTCACGACGTTCGACGGGCATCCGTGGGACTGGGCCAAGCAGGTGGAAGGCGAGCGCACGCCGCGCAAGAACGAGACCAGCCGGTGGAACGCGGGCAAGGACCTGTCCTTCGTGCCGTTGCGGCCGGAGCGGGTGCTCGAGGTCCGCTACGACTACATGGAGGGCGTACGGTTCCGGCACACCGCGCAGTTCGTCCGGTGGCGGACGGACCGGGAGCCGGCGTCGTGCACGTACGAGCAGCTGGAGCGGCCGGTCAGTTTCCTCCTCGCGGACGTGCTGACCAGCGGCTGAGCCAACCCGTAATTCGCGCGACCGTGACCGGGCGGCCGGCTACCGTGGCCCGAGTCCAACGGCTCGGAGGTTTCCATGTCGACCATCGCGCGCGCTCGCGCCGCCGACCTGTTGTCGCAGCTGTCGCATCCACTACGCCTGTCGATCGTCGGCGAGTTGACGCGCCGCGCGGCCGCCGGGCAGCGCCCGCTGACCATCGCCGAAATCGCGGCCGCCGTCGATGCGCCGATCCGGAAGGTCGCCGACGCCGTGTCCCGGTTGCACGGCGTGGGTCTGCTGGAACGGATCGACCAGACGTATACGGCACGTCCGGCCATACTGCGCGAAGTCGGCCGACGATCTGGATGCCGAGAATCCGCTGAACGACCTGCTTGCCGACGCGCCTCGCCTGCGCGGCGTGTTCACCCATGGCCGGCTGGTCACCCTGCCCGACGTCTCGATCCACGGACACGACCTCGCCATGCTGCTCGGCCGACTGATCGACTTCGATGGCGCGGTCGATGAAGCCGAGATCAACCGCCGGCTCGCGGTCGTCTCCGACGACGTCGCCCAACTGCGCCGGCTGATGGTCGACGAGGGCGTGCTCGTCCGGGACCGCGCCGGGACCACCTACGAGATGGCGACGCCGGCCCCGGCCGGCGGGCGGTAACCCGCGCCAGAACGCTGGCGGGCGGTAGCCCGCGCCAGAACGCCAACGGACGGTAGCCCGCGCCGCAGAACGCCAACGGACGGTAGCCGGAAGGCGAGAGGCAACTGGGTCTAGAACCGGGCGAACGACCGGACCGGCGAGCGTGGTCCGAAGCGCGGCGCCGCGGCGCCGTTGGCCAACAGGAGTTGGACGACTCGGGCGCGCTGTGGCCGGAACGGTTCCAGCACCTCGAGCATCCGCTCGTCGGCCGACGAAATGCGCACCGGCGTCCCGTCGCGCTTGCCGGCACGAGCCGCGCCCGTCAACGCGTACGACGATGTGGTTGGGCAGGTGATAGTCGCCGACGGTGACCGCGTCGGGGTCGCCGTACGCGACGCGGACCACCTCGGCGGCGGTCCAGATGCCGATGCCCGGTATCGACGTGAGCAGCGCGAGTGGCCGTCGCCGCGTCCGGTGCCGCGTCCAGTCGGTCGGCGAGTGCCGCTACCCGGCAGAGCGCGTCGGCGCGGCGCTGCTCGACACCGTACCGGTGGAAGCCCCAGTACGGCGTGGCGGCGATCGCGGCCGGATCGGGCGGCAGCAGCAGGCCGGCGAGCGGGCCGGGAGCCGGCTCGCCGAACCGACGGGCAATCGCGAGCCAGGCCCGAGATGCCTCCAGCCCGGTCACCTTCTGCGTCATGATCACCGGCACGCACAGAGCGAACACCCGACCGCTCGCGGTCAGGCGCAGCCCGGAATGGTGGCGCCAGGCATCCCGTACCACGGGATCGAGGTCGGCGATCGCCCCGAAGCCGGACACGTCATCGCGCAGCCCGGCCACCGCGTCGGCCCGGTCGACCACCCACGACGCGCCCGGACCGTAGCCGGTGGCGACCAGCGCACCGCCGTCCCGCTCCAGAGTGCAGGGTGCCCGGGCCGTCCGGGGTGCGGGCCGCCCACCACGCCGAGTGTCCGCCGATGCGCGCGACCGGATCGTGCCGGTTCATGACCAGCGGCGCGAGCGTGCCGGCCAGGCTGTAGCGCTCCGGGATCGGCATGCGACGGACCTGCGTCGCGGCGGGCGCGGTCATGCCGACGCCCCCGCCGACAAGCCCGCTGACTGGTCCGCCGCACGCGATGCGTTGCGGCTCAGGGTCCGATGCAGGAGGCGCGAATCGCCGAGCAGGGCGCGCAGTCGCCGTTCGAGACCGGCGATCGGGATCAGATTCTGTGGCGCGCGCGCGTCCTTGTACGAGGTCGACGCGAAGCGCGGCAACGTAACGGCGGAGATGTCGGCGAGCGAGACGGCGGCGTCGGTGGACAGATCGCCGCTGCACTCGATGCGGACGATGCCCGCCCACGCCGAGCCGACCGGGCCGGGTAGGCGCAGATACCAGGAATGGATCGGTCGCTGCGACTCGATGGTGAAGATCGGTGAGCGCTGCCCGGGATGCAGGCCGGTGACCACAGCCGTCAGGCGGTCGTCGAGATACTGCCGGCTGTGTGTCTTGACGTATCCGATCACGTTCGCGCCCGATGAGCGGGTACGCAGCGGACCGTCGCGGACCACCAGGTCGCCCTCGTCGAGCGACGCGGAGACGTCGTTTTCGATGCCGGTCATTCTCGCCTGCACCGCGTTGACCAGGACGTTGGGGCCGTGGTCGTCCAGCGGAACCGATTCGTAACGGGTCGGTGGCACGCCGATCGGCGCGATGTCCGGCGAGGCGCTGAACAGTCCTCGTTCGATCTTGGCCCGAACCAGCTCGGCCACCCCGGCCCGAAGATCACAGCGAGACGACGCCGGCCGCGTACGACGCCGCGATGCCCGGGTACGTCTGATCGTCGGTCTCCAGCCAGACGCGCGCGTCGATCCGGCGTACGCCGTCGACGACATGGACCACGTCTCGGGGCCGTCGTGCCTGGCCCCGGCAGCAACGGCCGCCAGTCGTCGGCCGGCAGCTCCAGATCGGTGTCGAGCGCGGCCGTGCTGCGCTGCGCCGGCCCGTCCTCGGCCAGATCCATCGCCGTGCCGTAGCCCGGCTCCCACGCGTCCACGAACATCCGCATGTCAGCCCACCCGCTCGACAGATGCGGTCCGGGCATTCTTGGTGACCTCGAAGCGGACCGGGATCCGGTCGGCGAGCGCGGCCACGTGTGTCACGACGCCAACCGTACGGTCTCCACGCGCGGCCAGGTTCTCCAGCGTGGCCGCGACCGCGTCGAGAGTGGCCGCGTCGAGGGTGCCGAAGCCCTCGTCGAGCACGATCGACTCCAGGCTCGCCGCGTTCGTCGACAGGCCGGCGAGTTGCTCGGCGAGCGCCAGCGCCAGGGCCAGCGACGCCTGGAACGTCTCACCGCCGGACAACGTACGGACCGGGCGGCGCAGCGCGGCGTCGTGGTGGTCGACGACGTAGAACTCGCCTTTCTCGTGACCGAGGTCGTACTGGCCGCCGGACAGTTCACGCAGGATCCGCGAAGCGCCGTCGACGAGTGTGTCGAGTGCCTCGGCCAGCAGCCAGCGCTCGAAGTTGTTCGCGCGCAGGTGCTGGGCCAGGGCTCGGGCTACCCGACCGTCGTGCTCGTGACCGGCCCGGGCCGCCCGCAACGCTTCCGCCTGCGCCTGCCGTTCGGCGTGCCGGGCATGGGCCGCGCGCGCCTGTTCGACCGCGACGGTCGCGACCCGTACATGGTCGGCCCCGGCCGCCGAATCGATCCCGGCCGCAACGAACAGCGCGACGATCGCCGACTCGGTTTCGACGACCGAGGCGCTGGCCGTCTGCGCGGTCGCCACGACGTCGTCCCGCCGACCGGCGCGGGATGCCGACTGATCGACTGCCCATTCGGTGAGCATGGCCCAGGCCGCGCCGAGATCGTCGCGTTCCGCCGGGGGCGGCCCGAACGTGGCCACGCCGTCGCGCGCGCCGTCGAACGTACGCCAGGCCGCCTGCACCCGTTCCTCGGCCCGCTTTGCGTCGGCGGCGGCCCGCCGGTTTGCCTCGCGCGCTGACCGTACGCCGGCCGTCGCGTCTTCGACTTGCCGCTGGAGAGCGGCGATGGCCTGGAGCTCGTCCCGCAGCGTCGCCGGCCCCGGCGCGCCGGCCAGCCGCGCATCGAGGTCGGTCATCCGGGCGGCCAGCTGATCGCGGTGAGCCTCGACCGCGGCGAGCTGACGATCGAGATCGCGCGCGGCCCGGTCGCGGGTCTTGACGTCGTTCGCCGCCGCCTGCGCGCCTCGCCGTGCCTTGTCCAAGGTCGCATTGGCGGCGGCGAGACGCGGCGCCTCCGGCATCGCGGGCACGTCGACCACGACCTGCTCGCACACCGGGCAGGGAAGACCGGCGACGAGGTGCGGGCGCAGCGTCGACGCGCGGTCGGCCGTCCGGGCCGCCTCGACCTCGATCTCGGCCGCCTGGACCAGCGCGGTTGCCCGGTCGGCCGCCTCCGTCGCGGCGGCCAGCGCGGCCGCCGACTTTTCGTGCTCGGCTGCGGCCGACGCCAGCATCTCGGCGATGCTGCCGGCCTCGTCGGCGAGTTGCGCGCGCTCGCCGTGCGCGTCGATCAGCCGTCGCAGCTCGGCGGCGTCGCCGGCGTTGAGCAGCTCGTCGCGTAGCTTCTCCTCGCGCTCCTCGGCCGCCAGCACGCGGGCCGTCGCGTCGTGGAGCGCCGTCCGGGCCGCTGTCGCAGCAGCGGCCACGGCCACCGCATCACCCGGCGCGGCGATCCGGCTGAGCGTCCGCAACTCGCCGTCGAGCGCGGCCAGCGCCGCCCGCGCCGACTCCTCGGCCAGTCGCGCCTTCTCCAGCGCCGGTACGGCCTCGTCGACGTCACCGGCGAGCCGCTCCAACTCGGCCAGCCGGGCCTCGGCCTCGGCGACCGCCTCGTCGGCGCCGGCGAGCTCGGTGAGTTGGCGGTCGGTCGCCGACAGGTGGGCATCGGCCACGGCCGCAAGGCTGGTGGCCTGCTCCCGGACCTTCTCGTACACCGACAGGCCCAGCAGGTTGACCAGGATCTGCTGGCGTACGGCCGGCTTCGCGTGCAGGAATTCGGCGAACTGTCCCTGCGGCAGCACGACGCAGCTGGTGAACTGCTCGAACGGCAGGCCGACGGCGGCAAGGACCGCGGCGTCCATCTCGGCCGGCGTGCCGGCGAGCAGGTCGCCAAGGTCGCCCGCGTCGAGCCCGCTGTCGAGCCGGCTCACGTCGAAGCCGCGGGGCAGGAGTTCGAGGCCGGCGTGACTGGTCGTCACGCGACCCTTTCCGTCGCGGCGGACCACCCGGGTCGCGGCGTACCGCCGGCCGGCCGACTCGAAGATCAGCCGTACGCGGGCCTCGGCGGTCGACGGGGCGAGCGCGTTCGCGATCGCGCGACGGTCGTTCCAGCGGGGAACCGTGCCGTAGAGCGCGAAGCAGATCGCGTCGAGCACGGTCGACTTGCCGGAGCCGGTCGGTCCGACCAGGGCGAAGAAATCGGCGTCGGTGAAGTCGACGGTGGTCGGCTCGCGGAAGGCGGCGAAGCCGGCCATGTCGAGGCGCAGCGGTCGCATCAGCGTGCCCCGACGCTCTGCGGGCCGACCCCTGTGGGCGCGTTCGATGGTGCCGACTCGACCTCGGCGTGCAGCCGGTCGAACAGCTCGGCGACGTCGTTATCGGCGTGCCCTTGCGAGGTCAGGTACTCGGTGAACAGCTCGCTCGCCGTCCGGCCGACCTGCCGAGGCGCGCGCGCACCGGCCGGGTCGAGATCGGCCAACACGTCCGGATCGATGCGCACCTCGAGAGCGTTCGGAAGCATGTCCTGTACGGCTTCCCGCAGCCCGGCCCGGGGCCGCTCCCGTACGTACACCCGGAGCCAGCCGGGCGCCGTGGCATCGAAGCGGCCCAGGTCGTCGAGCGTGCCCCGGACCGTACGCAGTGGCAGCGCGGATGCGATCGGCACGTGCGTCGTGCGGGCGGCGGTCGCCGTCGTCACCGTGGCGATTGTGACCGACGGCGCGTTCTCCTCCTCGCCGAAGTCGACCGCGAGTGGTGAGCCGCTGTAGTGCACGGGGCACGGGCCGGCAACCGTCTGCCGGCGGTGCAGATGTCCGAGTGCCACGTAATGCGTGCTGCCCGGGAACACGGTCGACGGCACGGCGTACGACTGGATCGTGTGCGCGTCCCGCTCGCCGCCGCCGAGTTTCGCGCCGACCACGGTCAGGTGGGCGGTGACGATGTTGACGGCGTCGGCGGACTGCCCGGCCGTCAGCGCCGCGATCAGGCGCCCGATGTGGTCGGCGTACGTCTGGTTCGCCTCGGCCGCGGTGAGCGCGAACATCTCGGTCGCGTGGATGGCGTACCGCTGGCTCAGGAACGGAAGCGCAACCACCCGCCACGCCTCGCCCCCCGCGGTCGTCGCCGGTGACGATATGGTCGGCGGCCCGGTCGCGGACCGTGCCGCGCAGCGTCATGCCGGCCGCCTCGGCCCACGCGCGCAGGGCATCCAGCTCGGCCCCGTTGTCGTGGTTGCCGCCGATCGCGATGACGTCGGCGCCGGTCGCGCGTAGCGCCGACAACGCGCGGGTGACGATGCGCTTCGCGTCCGGCGAGGGTGCGGCCGTGTCGAACAGGTCGCCGGCCACGATGACCAGGTCGGGCTGCTCGGTCTGGGCGATGCGAACGACGTCGGCGAGCACGGCGATGTGCTCGTCGATGCGTGAACGGCCCTTGAGGACCTTGCCGACGTGCCAATCGGACGTGTGCAGGATCTTCACGCAGCCGGCTCCTTCAGCGTCGTCGGTGGGTTCGCGGGCCGGTCGCCGTCCCTGGCGGGCGTACGAACGTCGGCATCAGAACGGGATGTCGTCGTCGGACAGGCTGGCGCCGTTGCCGAGCCGCCCGCCGCGCGCGCCGGCCAGCTCACCGGTGCGGTCGCCGGCCATCACGTCAAACGGGTCGACCGCCTGGGTTATCGAGCGCAGCGTCGCGTTCGGTGCGGCGCCCGCCTCCGCCGGCCGGGTCGCCCAAGCCGGGAAAGGGAATTCGACCACCAGCGGTACCGGGATCTCCGGCTGGCCGACGAACATCGTGCCCGGCTTCGCGATCAGGGCTCGGGCGCGTTGGGCCGGCGGCAGGAAGCCGTACTCGGGGCGGGACGCCTCGGCCGGGTCGAGCCGGCCGACCACCCGGACCGCGGAGTTGGCCACGATCCGGCGCTCCACTTCGGACGCGGTCTGCTGCGCGCCGATCAGCACGACACCCAGTGAGCGGCCGCGTTCGGCGATGTCGAGCAGCACCTCCTTGATCGGCGAGGTGCCGTCGCGTGGTGCGTACTTGTTCAGCTCGTCCAGCACGACGAACAGCAGCGGCTTGGCCGTACCGGCCTTCTCCTTGCGCTCGAACTCGGTGCGCAGCGTGACGCCGACGACGAAGCGTTGGGCGCGGTCGGCCAGGTTGTGCAGGTCGACGACCGTGACCTGGGCCGCTTCGGCGGTGTTGATCGCGTGCGCGCGCCGCGACGGCAGGTCACCCCGGCCCTGCTTGCCGGCCGCGCTCCCAAGGTCGCCACGGATCAATCGGGCCAGGTCCTTCTTGGAGCCGATCAGCCGGCGGGCGAACGCGTTGATCGTGCCGAGGCCGACGGCCGTGCCGGCCCAGAGCATCCGCGGTTGCGTCGTCGGAGAGCTGCGGCGACGACGTAGTCGACCAGATCGGCGTAGCTGCCCAGGCGCGTGCCGTCGATCGTCACGCCGCCGTCGGCCGGCTGCGCCGCTCTCGCCAGGTATGCGGTCGACGGCGTGGACGACCATCGTGTACTGCTGCTTCTCGTCGTCGGCGTCGGCGAACACGTAGGGCAGCAGCCGGTCGGCGCAGAACTCGGCCAGCGTCCAGTAGAACGTGTCGACGCCGGCCAGCCGGCTGGACACGTCCGGGGTGCCGGAGGTGTCGCCGGCGCGGGGCGGGGCGTAGACCGCGACGTCCGGGAACGCGCCGGCGGCGAGGCCGAGCTTCGCGTACGCCGCCGCCGTCGGTTCGTCGAGCCGCGTGTTCGGATGGTCGAGGAACAGCAGGTCCTCGCCCTTGACGTTGAAGATCAGCGCCTTCGTGTTGGCCGCTTCGCCGCCGAGAACGCCGGACCGGAACGTGCTGTAGAGCAGGAACGTCGCGAAACTGGTCTTCGTCGCGACGCCGGAGATGCCGGAGATGGACACGTGCGCGCCGCGCGAACCGTCGAGGAACTCGGCGTTCAGGTAGAGCGGCTCGCCGTCGCGTCCGGTGCCGATCGGGATGCGCTTTTCCATCCGGTCGAAGTAGAGCGCCGCGTTCCGCTCGTCGCCGGCGGCGCGGTGGACGAGAGCGCCGGGTGCCGGCGGGACGTACACCTCCGGCTCGACCCGGGTTGTGGTGATCTCGGCCGCCTCCTGGACCTGCGCCGGCAGGGTGCCCTCGGCGATCGCGAACACGTCAGACTCGAACTCGGCGCCCTCGTGACGGGCGCGCACCTGGGTGACGACTCCGGAGATCGCGACCGGCTGGCGGCCCGGCACGTCGCGGTGGGTGATGACCACGTCGTCGAGCTGCAGATAGGACCCGGGCGTCACGGCCACCCAGAACTGCAGTGGCGTCGCGTCCGCCGTACCGAGCACGCGTCCGACCGGCTCATTCATGCTTGCGACCCCTTTGCTCTGACGCGTTCGCTCGACGCCTCGCGTGGCACCGGGCCGGACATGATCTCTCGATCGTCTGTACGCATCCGTGACATCGTGCCCCATGACGGCGGTCCGGGCACGGGCACGCGCCGTGCGTCGCGCGTGAGGTTCATCGCGCGGGGTCCGGTTTCCGGGCGAAAGACGCAATTCCGACGGTATGGAAGGGTGCGGCGGTCGCATCGGGCCGCTCAGGATCGCGGCGGGCGCTTCGGCGGGACGAGTAGCACACATCGGCATCGATGGGACTCGCCTGGTGGCGCATGCTGGAGATATGCCGAGGCAGGAGGCGACGGAGCGCCGAGCGGTTCGTCGACGCGCTCGGATGGCGCGTCGGGCGTCCTGGCGTGCGTCGCGGCGACCGGTGAGCCGCCCGGCCGGCCGATACCTTCACGACGATCTTGTGCCGCTGGCGATCTTGCGTACGGTAAGCGAGCGCGCGCCGATCGTGCGGCCTCAGCTCATCGCCCAGACACGGTGGTCGACCGTGGCGTTGGCCGTCATCGGCCTGTGCTTCCTCGCCGTCGCGGTCCTCGTCGGCATCGTTGCCTGGGGCGCTCTGCGCTAAGCGCGCGGTGGTACGCCGGACCGGATGCCCCAGCCTCCGTCGACATCGATCGTCTGGCCGGTCATCCACGCCGCGTCGTCCGACACGAGCCACGCGACCGCGCCGGCGATGTCGTCGGGTGCACCCCATCGCTCGGCGAGCGGCATCCGCGATGCGACGAAGGCGCGCGTCTCGGCGTCGGCGTATCCCGTGTCGACCGGCCCCGGATTGATGCAGTTGACCGTCGCGCCACTGGGGGCCAGCGCCGCGGCTAGCGTCGCCGTCACGCCTTGGATGGCGGCCTTGCTGAGCACGTACGGGATCTCGTCCGGCATCGGGCCCTGGTGCACGCCGGTCGTGAAGAGCACGACACGACGGACTCCGGCCCGAGCCGCTGCTCGCACGAGCAGTACGGTGGCCCGCGCGTTGACCGCGAACGAGGCGTCCACTTCAACCGCCGTGAGATGTTCGAGATCCTGGTCGCTCGACCGAGCGTGGACCGCGACCAGCGCGTCCAAACCACCGAAGCGTTCGACGTGGTCGGCGACGAGGCGGTCCGGCGTGAACGGGTCGCTCAGGTCGGCCGCCCGCCACGCCATGCCGGCGAGGTCCGGCGGCGAGTCGTCGCCGCCCCACGGCTGCTCGTCATCGTGCGCCGGCCATCCGGTCAACGAGGCGTGCCAGCCGTCGTGGTGAAGGCGCCGGGCGACTGTGTAAGCGATGCCCACGCGGCGACTAACGCCGGTGATGAGGGCGGTTCCAGGCATACGGCGGATTGTCACACGAGCCAAGATCCGTCGCGGCCACCCCGGCCGGGGTGGGTCAGTCGACGCGGACGTACCGCAGCAGCAGCGCACTGTCGGCGGCGATTGCGTGATGCAGGTGCATGGCCGTCGTCGGTGGCATGTCGGCGCCGCGGTCACCGACGATGATCCGGTCCGCGCCCGGCCCGGCCAGCCGTGGTGACAGCGTCAGGCACAGCTCGTCGACCAGGTCCGCGGCATAGAGGCTCGCGAACAGCTGCGGGCCGCCCTCGGACAACAGCTGATCCAACGCGTACGCCTCGCGCAGCTCGCCGACGGCGCCGGGCAGGTCCACCTCGTCGATGCCATGCACGATCACGTCGGCGACCTCGGCCAACGCCTCCCGCGGCGCCTCCTTCGAACGCCGATGCGTGACGACAATCGGGCGTACGGGTGCCTCGGCGAACACCGCCGCCGATGGGTCGAGGTCCAGTCGCGACGACACGATCACCAGACGTGGGTGCGGTTGTAGTCCGTGGTCGAGGCGCCAGTGGCGCTGCTCATCGTCGGATCGGAGTGCCCGGTAGTTCTCGTCACGCACCGTGCCGGCGCCGACGATCAGACCGTCGCAGAGCCGGCGCAGCAGGCCGAACACCTGCTTATCGGCCGGGGTTCCGAGCGGTGCCGATTTGCCGTCAACGGTCGCCGCGCCGTCGATGCTGGAGACGAAATTCAGGCGCAAACCCGGGTTCGCCCGGTCCGGCGCGTACGCCGCCGTGAGCGCGTCGGTGTCCAGCAGCGGTCCGTCGTCGAGCGCGAGAGCATGCATGCGCTCATCACATCACTCGCCGGGCGCTCCCGATGTCGTTCGCTCGGCGGCCGTCCTCATTCGCCGGGCGCTCCGGTAGCCGGAGGCGTCGGATCCGGCGGCCGATGTTGGCAGTCGCACCACGATCGACCTCGGCATTTGTCATGTCGCTTGTCGCGACACGCGCGGCAGATCACGAATTCAGCCTGCGCTCGGGCGCGCGGTGCGTCAAGAATGGGCGGCATCGAGGTTGTCCTGCCCCGACAAGATGGGTACCGATGGCGCGGCAGATTTACTACCTGAAGATCACGCTGGCGGATGTGACCCCGCCGGTGTGGCGACGCGTGGCCGTGCCCGGCGCGTACACGCTCGATCGGGTGCACCGGGTGATCCAACTCGCGATGGGCTGGCAAGACTGCCATCTGCACTCGTTCGACATCGGCACGGTGCAGTACGGCCAACCGGATCCGGACGGGCTACTGGACATGCGCGATGAGATCGACCACCGGCTCGACGACGTCGTGGCCAAGGACGACCGGTTCGGTTACACGTACGACTTCGGCGACTGGTGGGAGCATCACGTGACGGTCGAGGACGTGCTACTGGCCGACGCGGATGAACGGTATCCGTGGTGCCTGGACGGCGCCGGCGCCTGCCCGCCCGAGGACGTCGGTGGCACGTACGGATACGAGCGCTTCCTCGCCGCCATCGCCGATCACGCCCACCCCGAACACGCCGAGATCCGCGAATGGTACGGCCGCGACTTCCATCCGGGTGCCTTCGATCCCGACCGTGCGACCGCGCTACTGCGACGGATGGCATGAGCGATCGCGTCGTCTTCGTGCTGCCCGGACGGGCGTACGGCGTCGAGGGCCCGGTGCTCTACTACCCGGCGATGACGGCCGCGCGCCGCCGCGCCGAGCTGCGGCCGCATTCCTGGAGCCGGCCGTACGGTCCGGTCGACGATCCGCTCGAGTTCGTGTCGAACGAGATCGGTCCGGCCGTTCGCGAGATGACGGCGGCCGGCGTCCGGCCACTCGTGATTGCGAAGTCGCTCGGGGTCGCGGCCGCGCCGATCGCGGCGCGCCTTGGCCTGCCGGCGATCTGGCTCACGCCGGTGCTCACGGCGCCGAGCGCGGCGGAGGGGATCCGCGCCAGGACGGCGCCGGCACTGATCGTTGGGGGGACGGCCGACCGATCGTGGGACGGCGATGTGGCGCGCGAGCTGTCGCCGCACGTCTGCGAGATCCCCGGGGCCGACCACAGCCTGCTCGTGGACGGGCCTATCAGCCGGTCGCTCGACGCCATGTCCACGGTCATTGGCGCCGTTGGGGCGTTCCTCGACGAGATCGGCTGGACCGCCGCGGCATAACGCGGTCGCGGTCCGTGCGTGAGGGCAGCGTTGCCAGGGGGCAGAGTTGCCAGGGGGCGTTGCCAGGGGGCGGCGTTGCCAGGGGCAAAGGGCGGCGGCCGGGATGGCAACGACGCGAGTGACACCCCGACCCCCGCTGCATCCACGGTAGAACGACGAGCCGTAGTTGCGGCGACTTTCGGCGTGCCGATCCGGCGAGATGCCGGCGTGGGCATTTCCCGACCCTCGACAAGCGTCGGGGGTGGCCCAGCGCCGGGGGATGGCGCCGTCCGCCGATCGGGGGCGACAATCGCGGGCAGAGGCGGAGACTGGCGGGCAATACCTGACCGGGGGCGGATAGCGCCAGGCCGGACGTCGGTGTGGCGGCCGCCCGGGCGGATCGAGTTGGAGGCGGCAATGACGGCGCTGGCGTACGTGAATGGGCCCTCGACCGTACCGCTGATCGGGCAGACGATCGGCGAGAACCTCGCGGCGACGGTGGCCGCGCACGGTGATCGCGATGCCCTGATCGACGTTCCGACCGGCCGGCGCTGGACCTACCGCGAGTTGGCCGCCGACGTCGATGCCGTCGCCAAGGGCCTGCTGTCCCTCGGTATCGAGAAGGGCGACCGGGTGGGCATCTGGGCGCCGAACGTGCCGGAGTGGGTTCTGACCCAGTTCGCCACCGCTCGGATCGGCGCGATTCTCGTCAACATCAACCCGGCGTACCGCAGCCATGAGTTGGCGTACGTTCTGCAACAGTCCGGCATCCGTACGCTCGTGTCGGCCGAGTCTTTCAAGACGTCCGACTACCGGGGCATGATCGACGAGGTCCGCCGCGACTGCCCCGATCTGGTCGACGTCGTTTACATCGGCACCCCGTCATGGGTGGCGATGGTCGCGGGCGGTGGGTCGACTAGCCCCGAGAATCTGACCGAGCGCGAGTCGACGCTCGATTTTGACGACCCGATCAACATCCAGTACACGTCGGGCACGACCGGCTTTCCCAAGGGCGCGACGCTCTCGCACCACAACATCCTGAACAACGGCTACTTCGTCGCCCGCACTCAGAATTGGAGCGAACAGGACCGCGTGTGCATCCCGGTGCCCTTCTACCACTGCTTCGGGATGGTGATGGGCAACCTCGGCGCGGTCACGCACGGGGCGTGCATCGTCATCCCGGGACCGGGTTTCGAGCCGGCCGCCACGCTGGATGCCGTCGTCGCGGAGCGCTGCACCGTGCTGTACGGCGTACCCACGATGTTCATCGCGGAGCTGGCCGATCCGACGTTCCGCGACCATGATCTGTCCACCCTGCGCACCGGCGTGATGGCCGGGTCGCCGTGCCCGGTCGAGGTCATGAAGCGGGTCATCGCCGAAATGGGGATGGCCGAGGTGACGATCTGCTACGGCATGACCGAGACGTCGCCGGTCTCGACCCAGACCCGGCCCGACGACGATCTGGAACGCCGCGTCTCGACCGTCGGTGCCGTCCATCCGCACCTCGAGGTCAAGGTCGTCGACCCGGCGTCCGGGCATACCGTCCGACGCGGCGAGCCGGGGGAGTTCTGCACCCGGGGCTACAGCGTCATGCTCGGTTACTGGAATATGCCCGACCGCACGGCCGAAGCGATCGACGCCGCACGCTGGATGCACACCGGCGACCTCGCGGTGATGGACAACGACGGGTACCTATCGATCGTCGGCCGCATCAAGGACATGGTCATCCGGGGCGGCGAGAACGTCTATCCGCGCGAGATCGAGGAGTTCCTCTACACGCATCCGGACATCGTCGACGCGCAGGTCGTGGGCGTACCGGACGAGCGATACGGCGAGGAGCTGATGGTCTGGGTGCGGCATGCGCGACGGGGCGCCGCCGCTGGATGCCGACGCCGTCCGCGCGTTCTGCACCGGCCGGCTCGCGCACTACAAGATCCCGCGGTACGTCAAGATCGTCGAGGCGTTCCCGATGACCGTGACCGGCAAGATTCGCAAGGTCGAGATGCGCGAGGTGTCGATCGCCGAGCTCGGTCTCCACTGACGTCTTCGGCTCGGCGTCGAGCTGCTCTCGCACGCCGGGCTTGTCGGTTAGGCGCGGGCCGGTTGTTGGGTGCGCGCCGGGCCGTCGGTTGCGCCCGCGCCGGGCCGTCGGTTGCGCCCGCGCCGGGCCGTCGGTTGCGCCCGCGCCGGCCTGTCGGTTGCGCCCGCGCCGGGCTGTCACCGCGCAGTTGTACGGGATTTGGCCGTCGCGCCGGCCTTCGAGCGCCCAAGTTCCGTACAGTCCCTGCGGCGCGGCGCGGCGCGGCTCGGCTCGGCCCGGCGCGGCTCGGTCCAGCCCAGCGCGGCCCGTGCCCGCGCGGCTCGACCCCGCCGTCGCCCAGCCCGCAGTGCGGGGCGGCCCGGCCTCGGTGGCCGCACTTGTACGGGAGTTGGCGGCCGTGGCGGCCTTCGAGCGCCGAAGTTCCGTACAGTTCCCTGCGGCCCGTGCCCGCCCGGGCACGGGCCCGGAGCGCTCAGGCGGCCGGTCGGCGCCCGCGGTCCGAGTGCGGTCGGGGCACCGACGAGGCCGGATCAACGGCGGCCGAGGGCGAACCGACATCGATCCGTCACCTGTCGGGCCATTGACAGGAGAGCAATCAGGCGAAACGCTCATGGGAGCGCTCCCGAGCCGATTCGACAGGCAATCCCATAGGCATTGGTGAGGGCGGGACAACTGGCTGCGCGGGGTAGATGAACGTCGCCGTTGTACGGCGGCGAGAATGACGAAGACGATCGAAGATCACGGCGGGTCGGCCGGCTTCGAGGAGGAGGCTCGATGGTGAACCAGCGGCAACGGTCGCCACTGCGCCCGACCCTCGAAGAGGTCGCGGTCGCAGCCGGCGTCGGGCGCGGGACCGTATCCCGAGTGATCAACGGATCGCCGCAGGTCAGCCCGGCGGCGAAGGCGGCGGTGGAGCGAGCGATCGCCGACCTCGGATACGTACCCAATCGCGCCGCCCGTGCACTGGTCACCCAACGGACCGACTCGGTGGCGCTCGTCATCTCGGAGTCCGAAGACCGGCTGTTCGGTGAGCCGTTCTTCGCCGGCATCATCCGGGGCATCTCCTCGATGCTCGCGGAAACGCCGTTGCAGCTCTGGCTCGCGCTGGCCACATCCCCGGAGGAGCGGGTGCGGGTGCATCAGCACCTGACGCCGCAGCACGTCGACGGCGTCCTGCTGCTGTCGCTGCATGCGGACGACCCGCTGCCGGCGATGTTGGCCGAGAAAGACCTGCCGGTCGTGCTCGGTGGCCGCTTCGCGCGGATGCTCGACGCGCCCGAGGCGGCCGGCGTGAGCTTTGTCGATGTCGACAACGTCGGCGGTGCCCGCCAGGCCACGACTCATCTCGTGAACATCGGCCGCAAACGGATCGCCACCATTACCGGGCCGCAAGACATGGGCGTCGGCATCGCGCGGTTGGCCGGCTATCGCGAGGCGCTCACCACCGCCGGGCTACCGGTGGTCGAGGATCTCATCGGGTACGGCGACTTCAGCGAGGCCTCAGGAATGGCGGCGATGCGTAAGCTCCTCAAGGCGCACCCGGACATCGACGCGGTGTTTGCGGCATCCGACCCAATGGCGCTCGGCGTGCTGCGCGTCCTGCGGGAAGCCGGGCGGCGCGTGCCTGAAGACATAGCCATCGTCGGCTTTGACGACTCGGTGCTCGCCAGCCAGACGTTGCCGACGCTCACGAGCGTTCACCAGCCGGTCGAGGAGATGGGTCGAACGATGGCACGGCTGCTGTACGACAAGATCAGCGGCGTCGAGCCGGGGCAGCAGTACGTCATCCTCGGCACCCACCTGGTGGAGCGCGACTCGGGCTGACCGAGCACGGCATCCACGGGACGCTCGACGGCGCGGACAGTCGACAGCGGAATCGGCCGACAGCGCGGAAGGCCGACAGCGGGGACGGTCGATAGCGCGGAAGGCCGACAGCGGGGACGGTCGATCGGCGGCGAAACCGGCCTACCATCGACGGCGTGATCATCACGCGTCCGATCCGGCTGCCGACCGACGCCCCCGCCGTCGACGCGCTCGATCGTTCGTTCACGACGACAACCGCGTACGAGATCCAGCGACGTACCGGGGCCGACGGCGTCGCCATGTCGGTCGAGTTGGTCGGACCGGTGACGATCCCGGCCCGGACGAAGCGATACGACATGACCCCGCGCGAGGGCGGCCTCGTCGCCCGCCGTGGCGGCGTGACGGTCGGTTACGCCCACGTTGAATACGCGGAGTGGAATCGCCGGGCGGAGATCGGCGACTTCTATGTCGCGGCGGCGGCCCGGCGCAGCGGTGTCGGTGCCGCCTTGATGGCCGCCGTCGTACGTCGGGCCCAGCTGACTCCGGCCCGGTGCCTGTGGCTCGAGACCCAGAACGTCAACGGCCCGGCGATCGCGTTCTACCTCCGCCAGGGATTCAGCTTGTGTGGCTTCGACGAGACGCTCTACGACCCGGCCGTTCACCCCGGCGAGACGGCGTTGTTCTTCAGCTACCCGCTGTAAGAGCTACCCGTTGTAAGCGCGGGCGTGGGACGGCGACTGTGATCGCCGGCAATCGCCGCGAAATCTTGCCTTAACTCGCGGTTGGCAGCATGGACGCATGCCGGATGGGGCAGCGCGGCCGCCCGACCGGCGCGAGCACCTGGGGGATCCATGACGCTCTGGCGAGTCCGCGCAACGGTGGACGACCGACCCGGCTTCCTCGCCGTACTCACCGCGAGCCTCGCCCTCAAGTCGGTGAATATCCTGTCCGTGCAGGTGCACGGCACCGAGGCCGGCGCCGTGGACGACTTCCTCGTCGATGCCCCGAACGATCTCAGCGAGGACGAACTGCTCGCCGCCGTCGAGCGTGGGCGCGGTCGAGATCCATGGGTACGGCGAACCGAGGCGCACCACCTGGTCGACCCGCCGACCGAGGCGCTCAGCGCAGCCACTCGCATCGTTCGCGACCCGGACGAGCTGACCGACGCGCTCGGTGGCATCCTGCTCGCCACCGTGGTGCGCCACCCCGCGCCCGCCGACAGTTACCGGCCAGGGTTCGCGGACACGCGCATGCAGATCCCGGATCCGGCCGGTGGCACGCTGCTCGTGGAACGTCCGGCTCCGCCGTTCACACCGGCCGAGTACGCGCGCGCCCGTGCGCTGGTCGAGTTGGCCGCCGAGGTCCGCCGTACCGCCGAGGTGCGATGGATCGTCGCGCGCGCGAACGGCGACGAAATCGAGATCCGGACCGCGACGGACGCCGATATCGATGCGATCAAGACGCTCTACGGGCGGTGTTCGGTGGCGAGTCTGCGCGACCGGTTCCTCGGTGGACGCCCGTCCGCTCGCCGGCCGCGATCGCCGGCCGCCACGCTCATCGGCGTGACCGCGGCCGGATTGGTGGTCGGCGTCGGTACGCTCGGCTTCGATGGCCCGGACGCAGAGATCGCCGTGCTGGTCGACGACGCCGTGCAGCGGCGAGGCGTCGGTACGGCGCTGATTCGGCGCCTGGTCGGTCTCGCCGCGACGGGCGGAGCGATCGTCGCCCATGCCCACGTGTACCGCGACAACGCGGCCATGATCCGTACGTTCGATCGCCTCGGGTTCCCGGTGACCCGGCTGGCAGA
The DNA here is from genome assembly GCA_963818495.1 of uncultured Actinomycetota bacterium. Lineage (GTDB taxonomy): Bacteria > Actinomycetota > Actinomycetes > Mycobacteriales > Micromonosporaceae > DASQPR01. The sequence continues at coordinate 81,976 of CAWFSH010000008.1, read as the reverse complement.
CGGCCCGGTGGTGACGCTGTCGGCGGATCTTCGGGTTGCCGGCGACGTCGACAATGATGTCGGCGCCGCCGGAGGTCGGTGACTCGCGGCGGGCGTGTCACGACCGTTGGACAGCCCCGGCGCGGTCGGCGCGCCGGGGCTGTCTACGTCCCGCGTCCGCCGCTTAACATGCTGGGCGCAAGATCCCCGCAACTTCTATGAAGTTGCGGGGATCTTGCCGGGCGACGTGGGCCGATCCCGCAGGGACGAGTCGCGCGCTCCACTTCGCTCCCTCAGCGCGCGCTGAGCCGGATCGGGCGCGGATCGCGCACCGGCTGAGTGGATCGCTAGCTGCTCTACCCTCCGAAATCCGAGGTCGGCCGGCAAGGCTGCGGCGACGCCTGACGCGCCGTGTCCGCTTTCTTACTCCACCGCGCTCCATGCATGCTGAGCTGGGCATCTGTGGATCGACGCGCCGTAATTCGGCCGCATTCTCATTGACGGTGGAGTGAAGTGGAGTACAGTGGTGCGCACTGGCGGAGATCACCGGGTCACCGGCCGTCATCAGTGGAGGGTCGGTTGACGTGAGGGGTGGGGTGCGATGTTCCTCGGCACCCACACGCCGCACCTCGACGACAAGGGTCGGCTGATCCTGCCGGCCAAGTTTCGGGACGAGCTCGCGGGAGGTGTTGTGATCACCAAAGGACAGGAGCGCTGTCTGTACGTGTTCACCACCGCCGAGTTCGGGCGCATCGCCGGCCAGCTCCATGAGCAGCCGGTCACGCACAAGGCAGCGCGCGCCTATAGCCGGGTGTTCTTCGCGAGCGCGCATGACGAGGTGCCCGACCGGCAGGGTCGCGTCACCATCCCGGCGCACCTGCGTGACTATGCCGGACTGGGGCGCGAGTTGGTCGTGATCGGTGCCAGCAGCCGGGTCGAGGTCTGGGACCGGCAGTCCTGGGAGACGTACCTCGCAGAGAGTGAAGACGCGTTCTCCGACATCGAGGAGGGGGTGCTGCCGAGCGGATTGTGACGACCCCGGGTTGGCGATGCGCGACGAGCGAGCCGTACGGCCAGATCTCCACCCGCGCTTTCGTTCCTGACACCTCTTCCCCGGTGCCAGGCACGCAGGAGCGGATGGGGATCTGACGGTACGGATCACGGCCCGTCAACAGCCACACATCCGCGACCCATCGACCGGCCATCGATGGGTCGTCTTCCACCGCCGCGGGCACGCGGCCAGACGAGAAACTCGAGACAACAGACCATCGCTCGCGGTCCGCGAACCGCACGCGGTGACGGATCGACCGACGCGCCACGAGGGGGGAGCGGTCCGGTCGGCCCGTCGCCGCGCGACCAGCATCGAGGCAATTGAACCGGCGCGACGGCTCGCCGCGCGCTTGTGCTGACGCATTTCAAGGCCGTGCTTTGCGTCAGCGACCGGACGACGCCGCGTACGTCGTCGATCAAGGGGCGGCACGCGCCGCAGGGGGTGTTCACCATGCAGATCGGGCCGCCGATGGCACCGGGCGCGGCCGCGTCCGATCGCGGCCGTCCGACTCCCGGCGGACACGTGCCCGTGCTGCTCGACCGCGTCCTCGACCTGCTCGATCCGGCGCTGTCCCGGCCGGCCGCGCAACGCGATGCCGTCCATGTCGACGCGACCCTCGGCCTCGGCGGCCATGCCGAAGCCGTGCTGGCGGCGCACCCGCGGCTCGTGCTCATCGGGCTCGATCGCGACACCGAAGCGTTGGCACGGGCGACCGATCGGCTCGCGCCCTACGCCGTCGCGGACACATCTCGTGCACGCCGTCTACGACGAGCTCCCCGACGTGCTCGATCGCCTCGGCTACGAGGCGATCGACGGCGCGCTGTTCGATCTCGGCGTCTCGTCGCTGCAACTCGACCGGCCCGAGCGCGGGTTCGCCTACGCGCAGGACGCACCGCTGGACATGCGCATGGACCAGACCCGAGGCGTCACCGCCGAGCAGGTAGTCAACGAGTACCCGCCGGGTGAGCTGACCCGGATCCTCCGCGTGTACGGCGAGGAGCGCTTCGCGCCCCGGGTCGTGTCGGCCATCGTCCGGGAACGGGCCAAGGCTCGCCTCGTCTCGTCGTCGCACCTGGCCGACCTGGTCCGGGACGCGATCCCGGCGGCGGCGCGGCGCACCGGCGGCAACCCGGCGAAGCGCACGTTCCAGGCGCTGCGCATCGAGGTCAACGGCGAGCTGTCGGCGCTGGAGAGCGCGTTGCCGTCCGCTCTGGACGCGCTCGCGCCGGGCGGCCGGATGGTCGTCATGTCCTACCACTCGCTCGAAGACCGCATTGCGAAGGCGGCGATCGCTCCTCGCACGAAGTCCACCGCCCCCGTGGATCTGCCGGTCGCGCCGCCCGGCACCGAGCCGGAGTTTCGCATCGTGAGCCGCGGTGCCGAGCGGCCGAGTGACGCGGAAGTGGCGGCTAATCCGCGCGCCGCCTCGGTACGGGTCCGGGCCGCGGAACGCATCGACCGAGATCAACCGACATCACGGACCGCACGACGGGCACGGCGCGACCGGCCGGACCCGACGCCGGCCGGTAGCCACTCGAACGCCGACAACACCGTTTCCAAGACCGACAACAGCGGCGCCACGACCGACAGCTCCGTTTCCAAGACGGACAACAGCGGCGCCACGACCGACACGACAAGCACGAGCACGACGAGGGAGCGACGATGACTGCACAGCGCGGCCGTCCCACCCGGCCCGGCATGACCCAGGCAACGCCGTCGACGCGAGCGCGGGCCACCGCGACCGCCGGCCGCGCGACTGTGCCCGCCGCTCGCCGCAGCGGCGAGAACCCGGCGCCCGAGGCCGTGCGCCGCAGTGCCGCCACGGCCGCACACGACTTCCCGGTCGACGGCAGTGCCGCGCTCGCCGCCGTACCCGCGGAAGTCGATTTTGACGACCTGGGCCCGACACGCTCGCGGACCGTCGCTGAGCGGGAGGCGGCCGACGCCCGCGCGGCGCAGCGTGCCGCCGACCGCGCCGCGGGCCGGAGCACAGCCGAATCCCGTCGTCGGTTGCTGGTGGCACCGCCGCTGCCGGTCAACGTGGCTCGGGCGCCGTTCGTCGCCATGCTGATCGGCATCGTGGTGCTCGGTGTCGTTGGCATCCTCGTGCTCACGACGATGATCAACGCGAACCAGTTCCGCCTGAACGACCTGCAGAGCAAGCAGGCCGGCCTCAACCAGCAGGAGCAGCAGCTCCAGCAGAACCTGGCGCAGCAGGAGTCGCCGGGCAGCCTGGTCGCGGCCGCGCACAAGCTCGGGCTGGTGCCGGCCGGCACCCTCGCCTATATCCAGATGCCGGACGGTTCGGTCGTCGGCGTTCCGCAGCCGGCCGCGAGGACGCCGAGCGTCACCGCGCAGACGTCCACACCGTCAGGCCCCAATGCCAAACCGAGCACGGGTACGGCAACCGGAACAGCCGGCGCCGACTCGACGACGGCGGCAGGCCACTAGCCATGGCGGAGCGGCGCGACGACGAACCGGTCGGCGGTGCCCGACGCACCGGTCGGCGCACGCCGGGCGTCCTCGAGATCGGGCCGCTGTCCGCGCGTCGCCCGGGCGCGGCCGGCACCGGTCGGGGCGGCATCTCCGAGGCGCGCGCCTACACCCCACGTGGTCGGACCGTACGGGAGACCGGTCTTGACCGCCCGACGGATCCGGACCGGCCCGCCCTTCGACTTGTCGACGGCGGGCCGGCGGATCCGTCGGCTGACCGTCGGTCCCGTACGCCGGGACCGCGCCGGGCGGCCAGGTCCGACGGCGCACAAGTTAATGGCCGCAACGACCGCTACCACCGCGACTCTGGTTTCGACGATGACCACGCCGATTTCGACGACCGTGCTGATCTCGACGAGCGGGACGATGATCTTGATGACGAGCCGGCGTTCTTATCGGCCGCCCGCCGTCGGGCGAGTGCGTCGACGGCGATCCCGACGCGCGACGTGTCCCGCGGTGCGCCGCATGGCCCGAAGCGGGCCGACGCGGCGCGGTCGCGCGCCGGCGACGGCACTTCCGGGCCGACACCGCGACGGCAGCCGAGCCGACTGCCGAGTCGCGGCGGCACGCCGCCCCGTGCGTCTCGCGACGGCCGGCCGCGGCGCGTACGGCCCCCATTGCGTACGTTCCGGCCGACCAAGCGCCTGCGCATCGGAACCGTGATCGCGCTGCTGATCTTCACCGTGCTCGGTGGTCGGCTGGTGTTGCTGCAGCTCACCGACGGCCGGGCGTACGCGGCGGCCGGACTCAAGGATCGGTTGACCACCACCGTTCTCGAGGCGCGGCGGGGCTCGATCGTCGACCGGAACGGCAACGTGCTCGCCGCAGAGCCTCGACGCCCGGTATGTCTTCGCCGACCCGACCCGGGTGGTCAACCCGGCCGGCACCGCGGCGAAGCTGCGCGACCTCCTCGGCGTACCGGTCTCCGAGCTGCTGCCGAAGCTGTCGTCGAAGACGCGGGCCGACGGGTCGCCGGACGAGTTCGAATATCTCGCGCGCGGGCTCGACCCGACGACCGCCCAATCCGTACAGGCGCTCGACCTGCCGGGCATCGGCACTGCTTACGACCAGCGGCGCGACGAACCCGGGCACGATCTGGCGGCGAACCTGATCGGATTCACCGGCAACGACTCGGCCGGTCTGGCCGGGCTGGAGGAGGCCTACAACAAGCAGTTGCAGGGCGCTGACGGCTCGCACACGTACGAGGTCGGCGACGGCAACCTGTCCACCGAGCTGCCCGGCGGCTACGACGAGTCGACGCCGGCCCGGCCCGGGTCGAGTCTCGAGCTCACCATCGACCGCGACCTGCAGTACGAGGTCCAGCAGATGCTCTACGACCACATGTCGAAGGCGCACGCGGACTTCGCGGCCGCGGTCGTCATGGACGCCCACACCGGCGAGGTACTGGCGCAGGCGAGCTATCCGACCTTCGACGCGGCGCGCGTGGCAGAGCTATTCGACCGCCGACCGGCTGGACGCGGCCACCCAGATCGCGGTCGACCCGGGTTCGGTGGCCAAGCTCATCACGTTCGCCGGTGCGATCAACGAGGGCGTGATCACGCCGAAGACGCTGGTCCCGGTCGGCAGCGGCATCAAGCGGGGCGACACGACCTACCACGACACGCATCCGTTCCCGAACGGTACGAAGCTGACCGTGCCCGGCATCCTCGCGTTCTCGTCGAACATCGGCACGATCCGGGTCGCCGGCGAGTTGGGCGCGAACAAGCTGTACTAGTACCAGCAGAAGTTCGGGTTCGGCCAGCCGACGAACGAGGGCCTGCCGGCCGAATCCGGCGGTCTCGTCCAGCCGCCGTCGCACTGGAGCGGTTCGAGCTGGGGTTCCATCCCGATCGGCATGGGCATCTCGGTCACGCCGTTGCAGATGACGGCGGCCTACGCGGCGATCGCGAACAACGGCACATGGGTGCAGCCGCACCTGGTCAAGGCGATCGTCGCCGCGGACGGCAAGGTAACGCCGAGCGCGGCCCCAGTCACCCGCGACGGTGCGTCACCCCGCAGACCGCGGCCACGCATGCGGACGTTGCTGGAGGCGGTCACCACGGTAAAGGGCGCTACGGGTACGACGGCGGCGGTCACCGGATATCAGGTCGCCGGCAAGACGGGTACGGGTCTGCAGGTTTCCAACGGCAAATACGAGCCGGGAAACGTCGTCTCGTTCGTCGGGATGGCGCCGGCCAACAACCCGCGCTACGTGATCGGCGTGTTCGCCCACGTACACAGCGGATCCAGCACGACCGTGCCCGCGCCGACGTTCCACGACATGATGACCTTCACGCTGCAGCATTTCGGGGTGCCGCCGAACGGGGCGAAGGCGCCGACGTTCGAGATCACGGGCTGACTCTAGGCGCCTGGACCGATGGTCGGCGCACTTCGATGGCGCCGTGAACCGGACGGCGTGCTTCGATGGCGCCGTAATGGCGGGCGGCGCATCTCGATCGGGAGTGACGTTTGGTGGTCGAGTGAACGTGACACGGCGCCCGATTCGGGCGTCAAGTACCGTCCGGAAGCACTGGACGGGTAGGGTCTGACGCCGTGCCAGGCTATCCGCGTCCCAGCGCGCCTATCCCGCGATCGATCGCCGAGATCGCCGCCCGGCTGGGTGATGCGCGGGTCGTCGATGCCGGTGCCTCGATTGGCGGCGTGGCGGGCGCGACCGTCATGGTCACCGGCATCACGCACGCGAGCAACGAGGTCCGGCCGGGCGACGTGTTCGCCGCCCTGCCGGGCGCCCGGGCCCACGGCTCGGCGTACGTGCCCGCGGCCGCCGCTGCCGGCGCGGTCGCTGTGTTCACCGACGCTGCCGGCCAGGAGGCCGCCGCCCGAGTCGGACTGCCGGCGATCGTGGTGCCGGATGCGCGCGCCGTGCTCGGCCCGGCCGCCGCCGCGATCTACGGCGAGCCGGCCACCCGACTCACGCTGATCGGCATCACCGGTACGGCCGGCAAGACGTCCACGGCGTACCTGATCGAGTCCGGTCTGCGCGCCGCCGGCCACGTCACCGGCCTGATCGGCACGGTCGAGACACGGCTCGGCGATCTGGTGGTGGACAGCGTGCGTACGACGCCGGAGGCGACCGACCTGCACGGTCTGTTCGCGGCGGCCGTCGAGCGCGGTGTCACCGCCATGGTGATGGAGGTGTCCAGCCACGCGCTGGCGCTCGACCGCGTCGGCGGCACGCGCTTCGCCGTCGGCGGCTACACGAACTTCGGCTCGGACCATCTCGACTTCCACCGCGACGCGGACGACTACTTCGCGGCCAAGGCGAAGCTATTCGACGGCCGGTGCGACACCGAGATTCTCAACGCCGACGATCCGGCCCTGAAGCCGCTGTACAAGCCGACGACGGTGACGTATTCGGCCGACGGCAGTGCGGCGGCCACGTGGCGCGCGGCGGAGGTCGAGCGCAACGGGTTCGCTCAGCGGTTCACCGCGTACGGTCCCGACGGTCTCGCGGTGGCCGCCGGCGTACGGCTGCCCGGCCGGCACAACGTCGCCAATGCCCTGCTCGCGATCGCGAGCCTGGTCGCCGCCGGGGTCGACGTGACGGTTGCGGCCGACGGCGTCGCCGCCTGCGCCGGCGTGCCCGGCCGGCTGGAGCGGGTAGACGCCCCGGGACCGGTCATCGGCGTCGTCGACTACGCGCACAAGCCGGACGCGATCATCGCCGCGCTCGACGCGCTCCGCGAGCAGGGCTCATCCGACGCCACCCTGCCGACCGTCCCGAGGCAACGGTGGTGGCCGTACGATCTGCCTGATCGGCGCCGGTGGTGACCGTGATCGCGGCAAGCGGCCGGTGATGGGCGCCGCCGCGGCCCGGGGGTGCGACCTGCTCATCGTCACCGACGACAATCCACGCACCGAGGATCCGGCCGTCGTGCGGGCGGAGATCCTGCGCGGCGCGAGCGCGGCCGACGTGGACATCGAGATCATCGAGGTGGCCGGCCGCCGGGCCGCGATCGACGAGGCCGTCCGGCGGGCCGCTCCGGGTGACATCATCGCGCTGCTCGGCAAGGGTCACGAACGCGGCCAGGAGATCGACGGACAGATCCATCCGTTCGACGACCGGGTCGAGCTGGCCGCGGCTCTCGCGGCACGATTCGGCGATCGGGTCGGCGGCATCGCCGCGGGGGGCGCCGTGGATGGCGCCGCGCAACGTGCGGACGGTGGTGGCGACGACCGCGAGCCTCCGGCGTCCGTACCGGCAGGTGGGGTCGCATGATCGCGTTGTCGCTGGCGGAGATTTCCGCGGCCGTGGGCGGCGTCTTGATCGCATCTGATCCACAGGTGCGGGTGACCGGCACAGTGGAGTTCGACTCGCGCAAGGTCTCGCCGGGCGGCCTGTTCGTGGCGTTCGTCGGGGAGAAGGTCGACGGGCATGACTACGCGGCCGCCGCGGTGGCCGCGGGCGCCGTCGCGATGCTCGGTCAGCGCATGATCGACGGCGTGCCGAGCATCGTCGTGGACGACCCGCGGACCGCGATGGCGCGGCTGGCGCGCTACGTGATCGATCGCCTACCGGCGACCATGGTGATCGGGCTGACCGGTTCGTGCGGGAAGACGACCACCAAGGACTTCATCGCGCAACTCGTGTCGCGGATCGGTGCGACGGTGGCGCCGCCCGGTTCGTTCAACAACGAGCTCGGCCACCCGTACACGGTCCTGCAGGCCACCGAGGCAACGCGCTTCCTCGTGCTCGAGATGGGCGCGCGGGGCGCCGGCCACATGCGCTACCTGTGCCAGGTCGCGCCGCCGCGGATCGGCGTCGTGATCAACGTCGGCACGTCGCACATCGGCGAGTTCGGCTCCGTCGAGGCCATCGCCGAGGCAAAGGGCGAGCTGGTCGAGTCGCTTCCGGCCGACGGCGTGGCCGTGCTCAACGCGGACGACCCACGGGTACGGGCGATGGCCAGCCGGACCGCGGCGCCGGTGGTGTACGTCGGCGAGGCCCCGGACGCCACCGTACGAGCCGAGGACGTCGTGGTGGACGCGGCCGGTCGGGTGGCGTACACGCTGGTCGCCCCGGCCGGATCGGCGCCGCGTCGAGCTGGCGGTACCGGGACGGCATCAGGTCGGCAACACGCTCGCCGCCGCCGCCGTCGCGCTCGCCGCCGGAGTGCCATTCGACGACGTGGCTGACCGGGCTGGTCGAGCTGCGGCTGGTGTCGAAGCGGCGGATGGACGTCTTCGACCGCGCCGACGGGATCACCGTCATCGACGACTCGTACAACGCGAACCCGGCTTCGATGTCGGCCGCGCTGCACGCGCTCGCCGATATCGGTCGGGGCCGGCGCCGGATCGCGGTGCTCGGGTACATGGCCGAGCTCGGCGACTACGAGACGGCCGGACATCGCGAGGTGGGCGACTCGCCGCGAAACTCGATGTCGACTGGTTGATCGTCGTCGGCGACGGCGCGGGACCGATCCGGGACGGCGCGGAGCGCGGTATCCGGTTGGGCCGGCACCGCTATCATGGTCGCCGACCAGGACGGCCGCCATCGAGGCGCTACGCGATCAGCTGCGCGCCGGCGACGTCGTGCTGGTCAAGGGGTCGCGCTATCGCACCTGGGCGGTGGCCGACGCGCTGCGCGAGCAAGATTTAGTCGAAGCGCCTGGACCTACGGTCGGCGCACCGTCCCTGCCCGTGACCTCGATGGGTGGAAGCCCGAGCCCGGTCGCCGATGGCAGCGGACGGTAGCGCATGACGGCGTTCGACGCACTGTCCCCGCCGGTGACCTCGATGGGTGGAAGCGCGGGCGCGGCCGCCGAGGATCCGGACGGTCGCGCATGACAGCGGTCGGCTCCGTCATCGTCGCGGTCTGCGTCGCGTTCGTCTTCTCGCTGCTGCTACGCCGCTCGCCATCAAGGCGTTGATCCGGCTCAAGGCCGGCCAGCCGATCCGCGACATCAACCCGGCCGGCCACACCACCAAACGTGGTACGCCGACGATGGGCGGCCTCGTCTTCATCGCCGGCACGCTCATCGCCTACGTCGCCGGTCACCTGACGCTCAAGACGCTGCCGAAGAACTACACGGTGCCGTCCGGCCCGACCATCACCGGCCTCGTGCTGCTCGGCCTGTTCGTATGCTGCGGCGCGATCGGCTTCGCCGACGACTTCCTCAAGGTCCGCAAGCGCAACAGCCTCGGCATCAGCGGGCGAGGGAAGCTGTTCCTGCAGCTCATCGTCGGTGGTGTGTTCGGCACCATCGCGCTCTACTTCCCGACCAATGGGCGGACGGTGGCAGCACGTTCATCTCGTTCGTCCGCGATGTGTCCTGGCTCGACATCGGCAAGGTCGGTGCGGTCATCGTCACGATCGCGATCGTGATGGCGTCGACGAACGGCGTGAACATCACCGACGGCCTGGACGGCCTCGCGACCGGCGCGTCGATGATGGTGTTCGCCGGGTACATGGTGATCGGGTTCTGGCAGTTCCGGCACTGGTGCGGCGATCCGACCGCGCCCAGCTTCACCAAGAACTACTGCTACTCCGTACGCGATCCGCTCGAGCTCGCGCTGATCGCCGGTGCGGCCGCCGGCGCACTGCTCGGCTTCCTGTGGTGGAACGCGTCACCGGCGCGCGTGTTCATGGGTGACACCGGCTCGATGGCGATCGGCGGTCTGGTCGCGGCGTTGGCGGTTTCGACCCGGACCGAGCTGCTACTGCCGATCATGGGCCTGTTGTTTGTGATCGATACGATGTCGGTGATCATCCAGATCATCTCGTTCAAGACGACCGGGCGCCGCGTGTTCCGGATGTCCCCGCTGCATCATCACTTCGAACTCGCCGGCTGGAGCGAAGTGAACATCGTGATCCGCTTCTGGATCATCGCCGGTATCGGTGTCGCCGTCGCGCTCGGCCTGTTCTACGGCGACTTCCTCCGGGCGCTGGGCTGATGGCTCGATCGCATCTCGTCGTCGGAGCCGGGATGGCCGCCATCGCGAGCGCCGAGGCCCTCCTGCGTGACGGCGACGAGGTCACCATCACCGACCGCCGACCGAGTGATGCGCTGGATCGGCTGTCCGGGGCCGGCGCGACGGTGGTCATCGCGGATCCGCCGCCGTTGGAGCTGCTCGACGAGATCGACGATGTGATCGTCTCACCCGGCGTACCACCGCACGATGCCCTGGCGGCGGCCGCGGTCGCGGCCGGGATCGACGTCTACAGCGAGCCGGAGCTGGCCTGGCGTCGGCGTGCCGCGGATGCGCCACCCTGGCTCGCGGTCACCGGAACCAACGGCAAGTCGACCACGGTCACGATGCTCGCGGCGATCCTGCGGGCGGCGGGTCTGCGCACGGCCGCGCTCGGCAACATCGGTGAGCCGCTGGTGACCTCCGCGGCGACCACCGCCGGCGGCGACGCGTTCGACGTCCTCGCCGTCGAGTTGTCGAGCTTCCAGCTGCATTGGTCATCGATGCTCGCGCCGGAGGTCGGTGCGTTTCTCAACGCGGCCGACGACCACCTCGAGTGGCACGGCACATTCGAGGCGTACGTCGCCGCGAAGTTCGAGATCTGGCGGTCGGCCACCCCGGCGGCGCGCGGTGTGGCCATCGGCAACCTGGACGATCCGCTGGTGGCAACCGGACTCGCGAAGGTCACCGGCCGCGCGGTCGGCTTCACGGTCGGGCGTGCCGAAGCCGGGCCAGCTCGGCGTCGTGGACGGCTTGCTGGTCGACCGCGTGGACTGGTCTGGTGACGCCGATGCCGATGTGTCGGTGCCGCTGATCGAGGCGAGCGCGATCCGGCCGCCGGGCGCGCACAACGTGAGCAACGCGCTCGCCGCCGCCGCGATGGCCCGGGCGTACGGAGTCGGTCCGGACGCCGTACGAGCCGGACTGGCTGGATACCGGCCCGAGCCGCACCGCAATGCGACGGTGGCGACGATCGCCGGCGTCTCGTACGTCGACGACAGCAAGGCGACGAACCCACATGCGGCGTCCGCATCGCTGGCCGCCTACCCGTCGATCGTGTGGATCGCGGGCGGCCAGCTGAAGGGCGTCGACGTCGACGACCTGGTGGCATCGGTCGCCGACCGGCTCCGCGGCGCCGTGGTGCTCGGCGTCGATCGCGCCGAGGTGATCGCGGCACTTGCGCGACACGCGCCGGATGTGCCCGTCGTCGACGTGCCGACCACCGATGATAGGGCGATGGGCGAGGTGGTCGTGGCCGCGGCCAGCCTCGCCCGGCCGGGAGACACCGTGCTGCTCGCGCCGGCGGCGGCAAGCAAGGACATGTACGTGAGCTACAGCGCGCGTGGCGACGCGTTCGCCGCGGCGGTGCGCGCGTTGGACCCGGCCGGCTGACGCCAGGCAGGGCGAGCGGCCACAAGTCGCGGCGCCGGCCACCGGCCGCCTCGACCGGCCACCGGCCGCCTCGACCGGCCACTAGTCGCGGCGGCGGTCAACATCGCAGCGACCGTAACCGCGCCGACGTGACCGAGGAGGTGCCGAGTGGACACCGAAGCTCCGCCGGGCAGCACGGTCGCCGTCGGGCCCGGACGGACCACGGCGACGTCGAGCGGCCGGCCCGCGCGCGGTGGGCGTCAGGCGTCGAAGGCGTCGAACCCGAAAGCCGCCGGGCACGATCCGCTGGCCGCGCTGCGTGGCCTTCTCGCCCGCCCACTCTCGTCGTATTACCTGCTGCTCGCGACGTCCGGCCTGCTGCTCGTGATCGGTCTCGTCATGGTTTTCTCGGCGACGAGCGTCGAGGCGTACGTGACGAGCGGCAACCCGTACGCATCGGTCACCCGGCAGGCCGTATACGCGCTGATCGGTCTCGTTGCGTTCTGGTTCACCCAGCGGTTGCCGGTGCGTACGTACCGTTCCGTGGCCCGGCCGTTGATGGCCGTCGCGCTGCTGCTCGTCGGCGTCCAGGACCTCGCACAGGGACTCGTCAGCATCGGTGCACTCGGCGCACCACGAATCGGCCCGATCCGCGTCGACGACCTCTGGCTCTATCTCGGTCCTGTACAGATGCAACCGTCCGAGCTGGGCAAACTCGCGCTGGCGCTGTGGGGCGCGGGCGTGCTGGCGCAGGCCGGGAACACCGAGAAGCGTTTCCGCGACATCGCGGGGAACCTGGTGCCCGGCGCCGTGTTGATGCTGCTCCTCGTCGGCTACGGCGACCTGGGCACGATGATCTGCATGGCCATCCTGTTGGTCGGCCTGATGTACGCCGCCGGCGTCCGCCTGCGCGTGTTCGGTTGGCTGACCGCGGTCGGCATCGCCGGGATCATCCCGCTCGTGCTCGTCCAGAGCTACCGGGTGCAACGACTGACCGGCTTCCTGTCGTCACCGGCGAAGTGCGACGTGAGCGACCCCAACAATCCGTGTTACCAGGCATTGGAAGGTCGCTACGCGATCGCCAACGGTGGCTGGTTCGGCGTCGGGCTCGGCCAGGGCCACCTGAAATGGGGCCGGCTGCCCAACGCCCACAACGATTTCATCTTCGCGCTGATCGCCGAGGAGCTCGGTGTCGTCGGCTGCTTCGTCGTGCTCGCATTGCTCGGTGTGCTCGCCTACACCGGATTCCGGATCGCCCGCCGGTCGGCCGACCCGTTCCGGCGCATCGCGGCCGCCGGCATCACGACCTGGCTCGTCGGCCAGGCCACGATCAACATCGGTGGCGTGATCGGCATCCTGCCGATCACCGGCCTGCCGCTTCCGTTCATCTCCGACGGTGGCTCTGCGCTCGTCGTCGTGCTGGCCGCCGTCGGCGTGCTGGCGTCGTTCGCGCGGGCGGAGCCGGATGCAGCTCGCGCTCTGCATGCCCGTCCGCCCGATCGGTGGGTACGCCTGCTCTGGGCACCGCTGCCGCGCATTGCCGGGAGCCGACGGCGAGACCGATCGACGACCTCGCCGGGCGGGGCCTAAGCCGCCCCGGAGCACCGATACATCGAACCGGGATCGGCGCCGGATCCCGCCCCCGCGTCCGCGTCGCCCGGAGCAATTGCGTCCGGAGTCGCTGGGTTCGGAGTCGCCACGATCGGACGCGTTCCGGACCGACTCCGTGGGCGGCCGGGCGGGTGGGCGTACCCGTGGGGCCTCGAAATCGCGCGACGACGCCGGCCGACCCACCGCCCGCGTGACCGCGGCCATCGCGGGCGGGGTCGCCGCGACAACGGCGAGTGCGAGCCGCCTCCGACCGGCGCCGAGCCGCCAGGCATGATGCGGGGTCAGGCATGATGCGGGGTGACATAAGCGGTGGACGGGCCGGACGGCGATGAGGAGAGACTGATGGGGCAGCTGCGGTCGGTGGTGCTCGCGGGTGGCGGCACCGGTGGTCACATCTACCCGCTGCTGGCGTTCGCCGACTGCCTCCGCCGGCACGACCCGGCGCTGCGGATCACCTGCCTCGGCACGCCGCGGGGCCTGGAGAACGAGATCATCCCGCCGCGCGGGTACGACCTGCGGCTGGTGCCGGCGTACCAGCTGCCGCGATCGGTGAACATGAACCTGGTCCGGACGCCCGACCGGATGGTGCGGTCGACCCGGGCCGCGCGCAAGGTCATCGACGACGTCGAGGCCGACATCGTGGTCGGCTTCGGCGGGTACGTGTCGGTGCCGGCCTACCTGGCCGCATGGCGGCGGCACACGCCGACCGTGATCCACGAGGTGAACGTGCCGCCGGGCGTGGCCAACAAGATGGGCATGCGGTTCACGAAGAATGTCGCGGTCGGCTTCCCGTACCAGGTCGAGCAGGTCGAGTCGCTGCGGCATGCCCGGGTGACCGGCGTGCCGCTGCGCACCGCGATCTCCACGCTGGACCGACAGGCCCGGCAGCAGGAGGCGCGCGCGCACTTCGGACTGCACCCGCACCTGCCGACGCTGTTCGTGTTCGGCGCGTCGCAGGGCGCCCGGTCGATCAACCTGGCGATGGCCGGTGCCGCCAAGGCGATCACGCCGCCGGCGTCCAGGTGCTGCACGTCATCGGCGCGCGCAACGAGCCGGTGGAGATCCCGACCGACCTGCCGGTGCCGTACGTGACCGTGAAGTTCATCGAGGAGATGGAGCTCGGCTACGCGGCGGCCGACCTGATGCTGTGTCGGGGCGGCGCGATGACCTGCGCGGAGACCGCGGCGGTCGGCATGCCGGCCATCTACGTGCCGTTCCCGTACGGAAACGGCGAGCAGCGGCGAAACGCGCTGCCGGTGGTCGAGGCGCGGCGGCGGGCTGCTCGTCGACGACGGCGAACTCACCCCGGCCTGGATCGAGCAGAACATCATCCCGCTTGGCGCACGATCGGGTGGCGCTGGCGAAGATGAGTGCGGCCGCCGCGGCGTACGGCCGTCGCGACGGTGACGAGGCGCTGCGGTCGTTCGTCTACGAGGCGGCGGGCTTGCGTGAGCGTCGCAGGGCCTCGCGCCGACGGCGCGGTAGCACGGCTGAGCGTTGGGATGATGGCTGAGACTATGGTCGGGGTATGCAGGCGGACATGCTCACCGCCGAGGATCTGGGCACGGTTCACCTGATCGGCATCGGCGGGGTCGGCATGAGCGGGCTGGCCCGGCTGCTGCTCACCCGCGGCATCCCGGTCACCGGCAGCGAGTTGCGCGAGTGGCCGACGCTCGCCGGCCTGCGCGCGCTCGGCGGCACGATCCACATGACCCACCAAGCGTCCAACCTGGACGGCGTCGACACGGTGGTCTACTCGACCGCGATCCCGGCCGACCACCTGGAGCTGGTCGAGGCCCGCCGGCGCGGGCTGCGCGTGCTGCACCGCTCCGAGGCGCTTGCGGCCGCGATGACCGGCCGGCGCGCGATCGCGGTCGCCGGTACCCACGGCAAGACGACCACGACGTCGATGACCACGTGGGTCTTGCAGCACGCCGGGTCTCGACCCGTCGTTCGTGATCGGCGGCGAGATCTCCGAGGCCGGGTCGAACGGCCACCACGGCACCGGCGAACTGTTCGTGGTCGAGGCGGACGAGAGCGACCGGTCGTTCCTGCGCTACCGCCCGTACGTCTCGATCATCACGAACATCGACGCCGACCACCTGAACACGTACGGCGACCTGGCCGGCCTGCGGGACGCATTCGCCGAGTTCGCCGCGCTCACCGCAGCCGAGGGCTTCGTGGTCACGTGCGCCGACAACGCGGGCACGCGCGACTGGCGGCGAAGGCGCGCGCGGCCGGGCAGACCGTCTACACGTACGGCGAGGCGCCCGACGCGAACCTGCGGTTGACCGAGTTGCGTCACGGCCGGCACCGGCAGCCCGCTACCTGGCCACCCTCGACGGTGAGCCGCTCGGCGAGATCACGTTGCCGGTGCCGGGCCGCCACCTGGCCCTGAACTCGGCCGCGGCGGTGTTGACCGCGGCGAAGCTGGGCGTGGACATCGACACGATCGTCGAGGCGCTGGCCGGCGTTCCCGGGCGTACGGCGCCGATTCGAGCTCAAGGGCACCGCCGGCGGCGTACGGGTCTACGACGAGTACGCCTACCACCCGACCTCGATGACCGCCGCGCTGGAGACGCTGCGGGAGGTCGCCGGCGACGGGCGGCTGATCGTCGTCTTCCAGCCGTACCGGGTGTACCGCACCCGCGACTTCCAGGCCGAGATCGCCGCCGCGCTGGCCATCGCCGACGAGGCCGTGATCCTGGAGGTGTTCGGCCCGGGCGAGCATCGCGGGCCGGGCGAGGGCGGCGTCGCGCTGACCGCCGCGGTCGACCTGCCGCCCGAGCACAAGGTCTTCGTTCCGATCTGGGACGACGTGCCGCGCGAGGTGCTGCGCCGCGCGCGCCGGGGCGACGTGGTGGTCACCATGGGTGCGCCGCCGATCTCGTTGATGGGCGACCAGCTCGTGTCGGCACTCGCCGAGCACGCCGGCGACGATCCCGGACGACGATGGCCGTGGCCCGGGCGGCTTCGGTCCCGGAGATGACGGACCGAACGGCCGGGGCGGATCGTCCGGAGAGCCGGCTCGGCCGTACGCGCCGCGGCATGCCGCCGAAACGCCGTCGGAACCGATCGCCTGAGGCGCCGGCGGTGATGGATCCGGGCACCCGACGCTGGCGGCTCGTCCGTGCCACGGCCACGGCCATCCCGCCGTCGGTGCGACGATTCAACGCTCGTGCTCGCGCTCGGCGGTGGCGCAGCGCCCGGCCGTTGCTCGCGATCGCGGCCGTGCTCGTCGTCGTGGCCGGGCTCGGGTACGCCGGCTATGGCACGTCGCTGCTCGGTGTCGTCGCATGTCGAGGTACGCGGCGCCGGGTTCGTCGAGCGCCGACCGACGTCCGAACGGCGGCCGGCGGTGCCGACCGGGCGAACCGTTCCTCGGTCTGGATACCGGCGCGGTGGCCCGTCGGGTCGAGGGCCTGGCCGGTGTCGCGCACGCGGACGTGTCACGGCACCTGCCGTCGACGTCATCATCGACGTACGGCTGCGGGCGCCGGTCGCGGCCGTACCAGTCGGCGGCGACCGCGTCTCCGACAGCGACCAAGACTCCGACGGTGACCAAGGCTCCGACGGCATCGACGGCATCGACGGCATCGACGTCGTACCGGCTGGTCGACGCGACCGGCGTCGCCTTCCGTACGGTCGGCAGCGTGCCGCCCGGTGTGGTCGTCGTTGACCTGACGAATCCGGGACCAGACGACCCGGCCACCCGGGCGCACTCGCGGTGCTCGCGTCGCTGCCGCCGGCCTGCGCGACAAAGTGGACCACGTCAGCGCGCGTACGCCGGTCGAGATCCAGCTGATGCTGACCGGCGGGCGCGAGATCGTCTGGGGCGACGCGACCGAGAATGCGACCAAGGCCCGGGTCGCGACCTCGTTGCTCGGTCGATCGGGCACGGTCATCGATGTCAGCGCGCCGGATGTGGTCACCGTCCACTGATTGCCCGCACCATGGCCGCGTCGGGTGAGCGTCCGGACCGTGGTAGCCCTCCGCGGAGCGGCCTCGGACGTGGGCGCGGTCGCGTTTTGGCATTCCAGGGCCGGTCCGGCGGCGACACGCCGTACGAGGTCCTTGGTTAGCGGCGAAGCGTTGCATACGTTGCCCAGAGAGGCAGTGTTGACATATGTCTAAGTCTCTAGTAGAGGGTGAGGGTTTCTCCTCACCCTCGCGATCTACCTAAGGAACACCCAGCGGGATGGTCGCCGTAGCACGCGGAAGGGAAGGATGTCGATGACACCTCCGCACAACTACCTGGCGGTCATCAAGGTCGTCGGCATCGGCGGTGGCGGCGTCAACGCCGTCAACCGCATGATCGAGGTCGGGCTCAAGGGCGTCGAGTTCATCGCGATCAACACCGACGCGCAGGCGCTGCTGATGAGCGACGCCGACGTCAAGCTCGACGTCGGCCGGGAACTGACCCGCGGCCTCGGCGCCGGCGCCAACCCGGACGTCGGCAAGAACGCCGCCGAGGATCACCGGGACGAGATCGAAGAGGTGCTGCAAGGGCGCCGACATGGTGTTCGTGACCTGCGGCGAGGGCGGCGGCACCGGCACCGGCGGCGCGCCCGTGGTCGGCAACATCGCCCGCAAGATCGGCGCGCTGACGATCGGCGTGGTGACCCGCCCGTTCTCCTTCGAGGGCAAGCGGCGCCAGGTGCAGGCCGAGGTCGGCATCGAGGAGCTGCGCAACCAGTGCGACACGCTGATCGTGATCCCGAACGACCGGCTGCTCGCCCTCGGCGACCGCGGCATCAGCATGATGGACGCGTTCCGCCAGGCCGACCAGGTGCTGCTCTCCGGCGTCCAGGGCATCACCGACCTGATCACGACGCCTGGCCTGATCAACCTGGACTTCGCCGACGTGAAGAGCGTGATGAGCGGCGCCGGCAGCGCGCTGATGGGCATCGGCAGCGCGCGCGGCGACAACCGCGCGGTCGAGGCGGCCGAGGCGGCCATCTCCAGCCCGCTGCTGGAGCAGAGCATGGACGGCGCCCGCGGCGTGCTGCTGTCCATCGCCGGCGGCTCCGACCTCGGCCTGTTCGAGATCAACGACGCGGCGCAGCTGGTCACCGACGCGGCCCACCCGGACGCGAACATCATCTTCGGCGCGGTCATCGACGACGCGCTCGGCGACGAGGTGCGGGTGACCGTGATCGCGGCCGGATTCGACGGCGGCACGCCGGCGTACAAGCCGGCCGAGGCCCGCAAGCCGACGGTCACGATTCCGGCTGAGCACGGACGCGACCGCGAACGGCGGGTTGCCGCGTCCAGCCGGTGGGCGCCCAGACCCCGCGCCGGGTGCTGTTCGACGACGTCGACGTGCCGGACTTCCTGAAGAACGGCGCCTGACCCGAGCCCGGTTAACCATTGGGCGCCGGGCGATGTCGCCGCCGTCGCCGGCGGCGACCACGAATTTCCTGGGGAGATCGATCATCGCGGCAGCGATCAGCGGGCGCCGGCAATGGCGCCGGTCAGGCGGCTCGGACGGCGTGGCGGCCGGCGATTCGGCCCGGGCGGCCGAGATCGCCGCGAACCTGCAGCGCCTACGGGCGCGCATCGCGTCCGCGTGCACGGCGGTCGGCCGCGATCCGTCCGAGCTCACCCTCGTCGCCGTAACCAAGACCTATCCGGCAACGGATGTGGCCCACCTGGCCGCCCTGGGCGTACGCGACATCGGCGAGAACCGCGAGCAGGAGGCGGCACCGAAGGTGGCCGAGATCGCCGCGGCCGGCATCGAGGTTCGCTGGCATCACGTCGGCCAGTTGCAGCGCAACAAGGCCCGAGCGGTCGCCGGCTACGCGTACGCCGTCCACTCGGTGGATCGTGTCCGCCTGGTCGACGCGCTCGGAAAGGCCCGCGACGCGACGGCGCAGCCGCTCGAGGTCTTCGTACAACTCAGCATCGACGGCGACACGACGCGGGGCGGTGCGGTGGCCGGCGACGTGCCCCTGATCGCCGACGCGGTCGCCGGTCAGCCGTCGCTGCGACTTGCCGGTCTCATGGCAGTGGCGCCGCTCGGCATGTCGCCGGAGGCGGCCTTCGACGTGTTGGCGGCCGAGTCGGAGCGGCTGCGGGCGACGTACCCAGATGCGAAATCCCTGTCGGCGGGCATGAGCCACGACCTCGAGGCCGCCATCGCGCGGGGCGCGACACACGTACGGGTAGGCAGCGCGTTGCTCGGAATGCGCCCGAAGCTGGGGTAGCCTGATCGGACAGCGAATTACACGGATGTTGTTTAGGGCATCGCATGGTGAATAAGCGGCGGGCCCGTCATATAACAACAATCGGATCTACCGCGACAATCAGAGCTATCAGCCGGTAATTGCGTGACGGACCGCAAAGCGCCAATCACGCAGGGGACGTGGCTTGCCGTCGGGCGGCAGCGCCACACGGGGCGAGAAGAGGGATGGCGTGAGTGCACTGCGCAAGGCGGGCGTGTGGCTCGGCCTGATCGAGGACGACGACGAGCGCGGCTACGGATACGACCGCGGCTATGACGATGACTACGGCGACGACGACGCCGATCCGTCGGCCGTGGTCCGGGCCCGCGTCGCCGACCGGCTCGCCGAGGCGCGCGCCGAGCGCGATGCCGCACGCGTGACCACTGACCGAGGCGAACGAGCCGACCGCATCGAGCGGGCCGAGCACGGTGCTTACCATGCGGGACACCGAGCCGACAACGGTACGGCCGATGCCGCGCACCACGACGACGTCCGCGTCGGCGGCCGTAACCTATCCGACCCGCGACAATCTCGCACTGGCGCCGGAGCGGCAGACCGAGCCCGAAACCGTTCCGGCGCAACGGGTCGCGCCGCCGGTCGCCGCCGAGGACCGCCGCTACCAGATCACCACGCTGCACCCGACCACGTACAACGAGGCGCGGGCGATCGGTGAGCACTTCCGGGACGGCGTACCGGTCATCATGAACCTCACCGACATGGCCGAGCCGGACGCGAAGCGACTGGTTGACTTTGCCGCCGGCTTGGCCTTCGGCCTGCGGGGTACGATGGAGCGGGTGACGAACCGGGTGTTCCTGCTCTCGCCGGCGAACATTCAGGTCACCGCCGAAGACAAGGCGAAGATCGCCGAGGGCGGCTTCTTCCGGAGTTGACGGCGCCATGATGAATCTGTCTGCTGTCCGACACTTCGCGGTGTGGCGCAGGCGCCGACGCACGGAGGCTGCGACCGCACGTCATGAAGTCGATCATTGGTCAAGTCCTCTACCTGGTGCTGTACTTCCTCCTGCTCTTACTCATCATCCGGTTGGCGCTGACGTATGTCCTTCAGTACGCCCGGCGATGGCGACCCGGTCGGGGAGCGGCGGCGTCACTCGAATTGGTGTGGAGCGTCACTGATCCGCCCCTTCATGCGTTGAGGCGAGTGATCCCACCGTTGCGAATTGGTACGGTGAGCATCGACATAGCGTTCCTTGTGTTGCTGCTTATCCTGTACGTGCTGATGAGAGTCGTGGCAGGCGTGTTGATCTAGTCACGTGCCCGCACCTGGGCGCCGTTGACGTGGTGAGCACTTCCGCGGCACCCGCAACTGACTGACCGAGGAGTCTCGATGCCGCTGACCCCGGCCGACGTCCACAACGTCGCCTTTAAGAAGCCCCCGATCGGCAAGCGGGGCTACGACGAAGATGAGGTCGACGCGTTCCTGGACGAGGTCGAGCGCGAGCTGGCGCGCCTGATCGAGGACAACAACGAGCTGCGCGCCTCCGTCCGGCGGTGCACGCCCGTC
Source organism: uncultured Actinomycetota bacterium (assembly GCA_963818495.1). Classification (GTDB taxonomy): domain Bacteria; phylum Actinomycetota; class Actinomycetes; order Mycobacteriales; family Micromonosporaceae; genus DASQPR01. The sequence goes on along the minus strand of CAWFSH010000008.1, from coordinate 60,795 downwards.
AGGCGACCGGTCCCGGCGCCGACTCGCGTCTCGCCCAGGAGAACGGCGACCTCAAAACACAGCTTGACCGCCTTCAGCGCGACAAGGCGGCCGCCGAGCAGGCGGCTCGCTCCATGCAGTCCGAGCTCGAGCAGCTCCGCTCGCAGGGCGGCGCGGCTCCGGCGGGCGACGGCGAGCAGCAGGCGCTGCGGGTGCTCATGATGGCCCAGCGCACCGCCGACGACCACGTGACCGACGCCCGTCGTGAGGCGGACAAGTTGCTGTCCGACGCGCGGACGAAGTCCGAGGAGCTCACCCGCGACGCCCGGGCAAGGTCGAGGCGCTCGATCGGGACGCGCGCACCCGGCACGCCGAGGCGATGGGCGGTCTGGACACCAAGCGCACCGCACTGCAGAAGCACATCGAGGAGCTCAAGCAGTTCGAGCGCGAGTACCGCACGCGACTCAAGGCATACCTGGAGAGCCAGCTCCGCGACCTGCACGGCCGCGGCGAAGGACTCGAAGCGGAGATGGGCCGCCCGGGCGAGGCCACCAACCGTCCCGGCGGCGGCAACTCCGGCGGTCTCGCGTCGGCCGGCACGACCAACGCCTATGGGGGCGCGGGCAACCGGTCCGCCATCGACTCGCCCAGCCGGTAATCGCCTACCCCCGCAGGCGGTAAGTGGTGATAGTCGGAAGCGTTCTACTCATCCTCGTCGCTGTCGGGTTGCTGGTCGGCGGCGTGGTGGACGGCTCGAACCCCTTGATCGTGGGTTCGATGGCGGCGACGGTGGTCGCCGCCATCGTTCTCGTCGTCGGCGTGCGCCAGTCCGCCGACGAGGACGACGCGGACGCGCCGGCCGGTGACAACACGCCGACGCAGGTGTTCCCGTCGCCGTTTCGGGAGACGGTCGAGGCCGGACGGCGGTCCCGGTGGGACCGGTTCCGCCGCGGCAGTGTTCCCGACGGGACGGTGTCGGGCGCCGAACCGACGCCACCGGTATCGGGCGAATCGCCCAGCCGGGGTGCTATCCCTACGCAGGCGGCGGCCCGCCGCGGTCCGACCGACACGGACGACCGCGACGTTCGGCCTCAAGGCACGTCGACACACCCTGGATCGGAGTCGACAACGGAAACCGGAACCGATGACGCCGGGTTGACCGCAGCCGGCCGCGACGGCATGACATCCGCCGCGCCGTTCGACGCAAACGACAGCGACAGCGACGAGTATGACGACGAGTTCGATGACGAGATTCCGGCCGACGAGCCGGAGGCCGAGTCGGTCTCGCTCGACGACGCCGCCCGCGTGGCCGCTCTGTCCCGCGAGGTATTGGTGATCGACGGTCGGCCGCGCTATCACCTTGCGCACTGCGTACACCTCATGGGTCGGGACAGCGAGCCGCTGCCGATTGGCGAGGCGATCGAACTCGGCTTCACGCCGTGCGCGTTGTGCGAGCCCGACACGAACCTGCTCGCCGAGGCATCGCAGGTCTGACCGCGATCAGCGCCACCGGGAGCGGCCGACGAGCGCCCCAAGCGGCTCGCCACCTGCATATTGACGGGTACGTCTGTCGCAACTTCGGCACAATGGGTCATGGTCACCTTCCCGCTGCGGTAAGCCGGGCCGCCCGGACATGGCGGCGTTTACACCGGTCCGTCGCGGATGCCCTGGTGCCATCCGTGACGCTCCGCCCGTCGACGGCCGCGCGACGGATGCCGCATTGTCTGCCGTTGCCCAGGCACTCGGCGTACGACGACGTGACCTTGCGGTGCGAGCCGGACACGAGCCGCGACAAGCTCGTGGCTATCAGCGACCGCCGCAAGGACCTGGCCGAGCGGCTCGCCGCCGCGCGCGGAGCGGCACTCGGCGGATGACCTACCAGCTGAACCTCGCGATCCTGATCGGTGCCGCGGTCGTCCTGGCCGGCGCTGTCGCGGTCCGGCTGTCGAGCCGGCTCGGCCTGCCCAGCCTGCTGGTATATCTCGGCTTCGGCCTCCTTCTTGGCGAGTCGGGCCTCGGCATCCGGTTCGACAATGCCGAGCTCACCCGGCATCTCGGGCTGGCCGCACTGATCCTGATCATCGCCGAGGGCGGCCTGTCGTCGCGCTGGTCCGCCATCCGACCGGCGCTCGGCGCCGCGACCGTGCTCTCCACCGTCGGCGTGCTCGTCAGCGTCGCTGTCCTCGGCACGATGGTGCATGCGTTGCTGGGATTCGGGTGGCAGCTCGCTCTGCTCTACGGCGCCGTGCTGTCCCCGACCGACGCCGCCGCGGTCTTCTCCACGCTGCGGCGGCTGCCGCTGCGGCCAAAGGTTGGCGCGACGCTCGAGGCCGAATCCGGCATGAACGATGCGATCGTCGTGTTGCTGGTGCTCGCGCTGTCCGTGCCGAACGCGCATTTCAGCTGGGTACACATACCGGAGGCGATCGGCGAACTGGTCGGCGGCGCGTTGATCGGCATCGCGGTCGGGTGGGCCGGCGCGTGGACGCTCAAGCACGTCGCGCTGCCGGCGGCCGGCCTGTATCCGCTGGCGGCGGTCGGCCTGACCATCCTGGCGTACGCGGTCGGTGCCTTGGCCCACACGTCCGGCTTCATCGCGATCTACCTGGCCGGCATCATGCTGGGCAATGCCCGGGTCCCGCATCGGCAGTCGATCCTCGGCTTCGCCGACGGCGTGGGCTGGCTCGCGCAGATCGGGTTGTTCGTGCTGCTGGGGTTGCTCGCGTCGCCGAGCCGGTTGATCCACGCGGTCGTGCCCGGGCTCATCGTCGGCGCGGTGCTCCTCTTCGTGGCCCGGCCGATATCCGTTGCCGTCAGCCTGACGCCGCTGCGCTGGCCATGGCGCGATCAGGCGTTCCTGTCCTGGGCCGGCCTCCGCGGCGCGGTGCCGATCGTGCTGGCCACCGTGCCATTGTCCGAGCGGTTGCCCGGCGCGGAGGCGCTGTTCGATGTCGTGTTCGTGGTCGTCGTGATCTTCACGGTCGTGCAGGGGACGACGTTGCCGCCAGTGGCCCGGCTCACCCGCGTGACCGCCGACAGCCAACCGACCGATCTGCACGTGGAGACCGCGCCGCTCGATCGGATGGGCGCCGACCTGCTGGAGCTCGACATCCCGACCGGCAGCAAACTCAACGGCGTTCACCTCGACGAGTTGCGGCTGCCGGTCGGCGCGGTGGTGACGATGGTGACCCGGGACGGCCAGGGATTCGTACCGGATCGGGGCACCCGGCTCAAAGCGGGCGATGCGCTGCTCATCGTCGCCACTGAGGCGGTACGGGACGCCACGGCCGATCGACTTGCCGCCGTCAGCCATCGTGGCCTTCTCGCACGGTGGATTCCGGACCGTACGCAGCTGCGGCATCGCCCCCACTTCCGCCGTCGCCACCATGATTGACGGTCCGATACCAGTGGGTTACCAATAATCCGAGGTAGATGCCCTTCGTGACCGAATTCTGGTTAGATCGTGTGGCATGTTTGTCGGCCAGCTTTAGGTTCCGTATTCTTGCCAGCCTTAGCAGTGCGCGGCCACGCCGCGCCTGTCGTTTCATATATAGGGGGAAATGTGATGGCCGAGAGGGCAGGTGTCGAGCGCACGGCGCCGGCGCGCGCCCGGACGGCACACGGCGCGGCCGACATGACCGAAACGGTGCCGAGCGCGGGTCGGGCCGGCCGCTCGGTCGCGGCCGCCAAGACCGCGGGTCGGGCCCGCGCCACCACGGCGACCGTGTCGGCCGCCGCGACTTCCGGGCGTACCGGCAAAAAGGCATCGACCACCGCGAAAGCCAACGGATCGGCCGGGGCCGGCGGGAAGCGGGTCGCTGCAAAGCCGGCCGCGACCAAGTGAAGGCGCCGGCGAAGGCGGCCGGCAAGACCACACCGACCGGAAATTCGGCGAGAACCACGGCGGCGCCGGTCCAGAGCAAGTCGGCCGCGAGCAAGGCCAGCTGCCGGCAAGGCCGGCCCGGCCAAGACCAGCGGCAAGACGAGCGCGACCGCACCGACCAAGCCGACCGCGGCAAAGTCCGCCGCGACCGGGGCCGCCGCGAGCAAGACAACGACGGCGAAGTCGACCACGACCAAGGCGACGGCGGCGAAGTCAACCGCGGCCAAGGCCAGCCAAGGCAACTGGGCCAAGGCAACTGGGGCCAAGTCAACCGCGGCCAAGGCAGCCGCACCGAAGTCGGCCGCGACCAGGTCGACGACCGCACCGGCCGCGGCGAAGCAAGCCGCAGCCACCCGGACGGCTAGCCCGCGGCGAAGACCCCATCCGCGAAAACCACGCGCGGCGCGGCGGCGAAGGCTGTCACAGTCGCCCCGGACGCCCCGGACGCGCAGCGATCGGCCGGGAAGACAACGCCGACCGGAAGCGTTGCTGCCGGAGCGCCGGCGGCAACCAAGCCGCGCGGCGCAACCAAGACGGACGCTCGAGCGTCCGAAACGACGAAGGCTAGCGTCCGCACTCCGACGACCGGCACCACTTCGACGACCGCCGCGCACTCCGCGGCCGAGGGAGACATCATGGCCAAGCCAGCGGACACCCAGACGACGGCCGCGACCTCGACCGCGACGCGCACCGCGGCGCCGCGCACGTCGGGCAAGACGGCGACGAAGGTCGCACCGCGCGCCGAGCGGAGCGCGGCGGAGACCGAGAAGATCCGGGTCGCGCTCCACGAGCGCCTCGGCGAGCTCCGCGACGAGTACGACCTGACGCTGTCCGAGATCACCGAGTTGCAGCGTGACCGGCTCACCGACTCGGCCGGCGACGACCAGGCCGACACCGGCACGAAGACGTTCGAGCGCGAGCAGGAAATCAGCCTCGCCAACAGCATCCTGGAGCGGGTCACCCAGGTCGAGCGCGCGCTGGAGCGACTCGACGAGGGCGGCTACGGCTGGTGTGAGCGGTGCGGCAACCCGATCCCGGTGGAGCGCCTGGCCGCGTTCCCGTCGGCTACCCTCTGCGTGACCTGCAAGCAGCTGGAGGAGCGGCGTTAGCATCGCCGTCCGCCGCCGGCGGAACGGAAAGGCACCGGTGAGGCCCGTGGGCGGCGACTACCGCGCACGATGCGAGACCCGACGAATCCCGCGCATCGCACGTTCGACCGGCGGCCGCGGTGAGCATCGCCGGTTCGGGATCGTCGCAGCACACCGAGGCCGAGCCGGACGGAGTTGACCTGGACACCGTGAGTGGCACGGGCGACGACAGCACGCGTGCCGTGAGGCATTCCGACGACGCCAGCGATGCGCCGGGACCGCACGGCTCCCGCGCGCGCGCCGTCGCCGTGCTCGTCGTCGTCTCCATCCTGGCGGTGGTCGCGGACATCATCACGAAGCAACTCGTGATCATTCACCTCCGCGACGGTAAGCCGGTGCGTGTCATCGGCGGCGTTCTCTACTTCGACCTCATCCGCAACGGTGGCGCCGCGTTCAGCATGGGGACGCACGTCACCTGGGTCTTCCCGGCCATCGCCATCGTGGTGGTCGGTGCGATTGCCTATCTGTCGCTGCGACTGCGCTCGGTTGGCTGGGCCATCGCGCTCGGGCTGGTGGTGGGCGGCGCGCTGGGCAACCTGATCGATCGGTTGTTCCGTGCGCCGGCCCCGTTCCGAGGTGAGGTTGTCGACTTCATTTCGCTGTTCAGCAACTCGGGGCGGGGCTTCGCGATCTTCAACTTTGCCGATTCGTGCCTGACGATCGGTGTGATCCTGGCCGTCCTGCTCGAGCTCACTGGCCGGCATCGCGACGGATCGCGAGCGCGGACCTGATGCCGGTGAGCACATCGGATGGTCCGGCCGCTCCCGACGGTGAACGGCGATCCGTACCGATCCCTGACGGCCTGCATGGACTGCGAGTCGACCAGGCGGTATCGCGGCTGTTCGGGCTGTCCCGGACCACGGCCGCGGCGATCGTCGAAGCCGGTGACGTCATGATCGACGGCGTGCCGCGGTCGAAGTCGGACAAGGTGACCGCCGGCGCGTGGCTCGACGTCACGTTGCCGCCAGCGCCCGGCTCGGGCGCGCCGATCCCGCCGATGTCCGTTGCTGGCCTTCGCATCGTTTACAGCGACGACGACATCGTGGTGGTGGACAAGCCGGTCGGCGTGGCGGCGCACGCGAGTCCGGGGTGGACTGGCCCGACCGTCCTCTCCGGCCTGATCGCGCTTGGCCAGACGATCGCGACGTCCGGAGCAGCCGAGCGTCAGGGGATCGTGCATCGGCTGGACGTCGGAACCACGGGTTTGATGGTTGTCGCAAAGAGTGAGCACGCCTACAGCGTCCTCAAGCGAGCATTCCGCGAACGGGACGTCGACAAGCGCTATCACGCCGTCGTCCAGGGTCACCTGGACCCGCTGCGAGGAACGATCGATGCGCCGATTGACCGACACCCGACAGCCGACTACAAGTGGGCCGTGGTCACTGGCGGTAAACCAAGCGTCACGCATTACGACACGCTCGAGGCGTTCCCCTCGGCGAGCCTGGTCGACGTACGGCTGGAAACCGGCCGTACGCACCAGATTCGTGTCCACTTCGCGGCGCTCCGGCATCCCTGCGTTGGCGATCTGACCTACGGAGCCGACCCCACCCTGGCGGCCCGGCTGCACCTGCAACGGCAGTGGCTACACGCTCAGTCGCTCTCGTTCGCCCACCCCCGAACGGGTGAAATCGTGACGTTCACGAGTCCGTACCCGGACGATCTCGAGACAGCGCTCGAGATCCTCCGAGCCGCGTGACTGGGTATGCCGACGACGCCCGGCACACCGCCGTCAACGCCCGCGCAGCCGGCCGGGCGGGGCCAGCGGCCGCGGCGTGACCGCTACGGCCGGCCGATGTCGAAATGGTCGGCCGCGACCGGGCGGATCCGGCGACACGCGACCGGGATCCTCGGCGGCCGGATCGGTGGCGTCGGGGTTGGTCCGGGCGTGGCTGGTCCGGGCACGCGTACGTCGGGCGCACGGGCGGCACGGGCCGCAGATTCGCCGATCCCCGCACCGCGACCGCACCCCGGCGCGTTGCGAAGCGACGACACGGTACGGATGCCACGGCAGGCCGCCGGACCCACCGAGTCCGACGCCGGCGCGGCTATCGGATCCAACGGCGCCGTGCCGAGCGCGCTGACCGAACGTACCGTCAATCTGCGGTTGCCGGCGGCGCCGCGACGAGCGGCGGCCGGGCCGCCGGCACGCCGAGTCGGTCGCTTCTTGCGGGCCCTCGATCGCCGCCTTCTGCCACCCGTCGGAGGTGCCCTGGCGGGCCTCGGTCGCCGTTCGTTGTGGGGTCGGGTGGTGGCGACGACCGGCGCCGTTGCTTGTGTGGCACTGACGGTGGTGGCGGTCTACGCCGCGACCCGACCGGCGACCGCTACCCCGAAGTCGCCCGGGATCCACGTCGGCGTGTCCGCTGGCGATGTGATCTTGCAGTACCGCGCCACGCGCCAATCGAACCTCGACGCGGCCGTGGCGGCGGATGCACCGGTTGGTGCGCCGACCTCGCGCTACGCGTTGGTCTCATTTAGGTCGTATCTGCGGCCGGAGCAGTTAGCGCCGCTGCTGACCGGGGCCGAGCCAGCCGAGGTGTTCCTTTGGGCGCAGCGGGCCGGTGTCGTCGAGGCGCCAGTCCGCGTGATCCCGGACGATGTCGTCAAAGCGATAACGTCACATGCCCAGTACCTCGACGGCGCGGCGGCAGATCTCCAGACGAAGATCGACCAGATGGGTCAGTCGGCGGACGAGAACGTGTTGAAGGAGCGTTACCAGACCAACCTCAGCGCCGACATGGTCGAGAAGGCGGCGTACACCGAGGAATGTACGTGCGCGTTCGGCGCCGTCGTGCATGGCTCGCTGCAAGCGCTTCAAGTCCTGTCGGGGCGAGACGGGATTCGCGTCGTCGACCTCGTTCCATTGACGCCGGATGTGAGTCAAGACACGTTCATGCCGGTGTTGCCCGACCAGACCGACATCGCGTACCCGCCGCCGTTGGAGGACGTACAGCCACGATGACCCGCCCCGGGGGCGACGAAGGGGTCAGATCGTGAAGCACGTCGCACGCCGACCGACAGAGACCGAAGCGTGATGGCATCCGAGCGCCGATGTGAAAGAGTGGGGATCGGTGTCTGGCCGACCCGGCACAACGATCACAACGGTCGTCGCGTCGCGCTCGCGGCCACCGTGCCCTGATGAGCCGCGTTGCCGCACGCCGAACGGCGGGTACCAGACGCCCCAGAAGTCGGTTGCTGACCGTACCCTGGTCACCACCGCCTTTGGCGGTGGCCGAGCGGCAGGAGGTGAGCGCGTGGATCGCACGGAGGCAGCGGATCGCGCCGAACCGACGCCTCGGTGGCGCTCCTTGCTCGATCGGGCTCGTCTCGCGAACCGTCCCGGCGCCGATGAGTTCGACGACGCGGTCGACGAGCACCGGCCACCGTCTGACCGGCCTGATGACCACGATCGTCATCCCGGTCAGGTCGGCAACGGGCGACGCGGCGACCGTGGCCGGTCGGCGTCTCCGGCCGGCGGAGACGCCTGGGGTCGGGCGGCGGCTCCGGATCGCGGCCGCGACCGCATCATCGACCCGTCCCGCGCCGCCCACCAGGAGCCCACAGGCCCACCGACCCGAGGTACGGTCGGGCCGCCCCCGCAGCGCGGCGGCGAGACCCGCGTATACGGAGCGCCAGCAGCCGGTGGCGGCTTGTTCGAGCCGGTCAGTGGCAGCGGCTATCGCGGGCCGGAGAGCGGTGGCAGCTTGTTCGATCCGGTCAGCGGGGGCGGCTATCGGGAGCCGGTGAGCGGTGGCAGCTTGTTCGAGCCGGTGAGTGGCGGCGGCTATCGCCAGCCGGTGAGCGGTGGCGGTTCCGGCGAACCGTCTATGGGTCGGGCGGCCGCACCCAACGGACGACTGGTCGACCCCGCGGCAAATGGAACGAATCCGGCGCCATTGCAGCCGGCCCGTGGGTCGGCTCGCGGGCCGGCCGCCGGTCGCGCCGCCGCACCGGCGGGGGTGGCACCGCCACCGGCCACCGCCGCGGCGCCAGCGACGTATACCAGCACGGGCTATGTCCCCGCGCCGCCGACGCAGCCGACGCCGCCGGCGACGTACGGTTCGGCGGCAACGCGGGCGGTCAACGCGCCGCGTATCGGCGCACCGCCGCAGCAGAGCCGCGGCCGGGGACGTATGAGTGGCCGCGTCGAGTGGCAAGCGCCCCCGACGAACGCCGGGGTCGACGAGATCGTCGCCACCCTGCGTCGCGATCTCGGTGGAACGAAGGTCATCGCGTTTGCGAACCCGAAGGGCGGCGTACACAAGACGACGGCGACCGTGCTGGCGGCGGCCACGATCGGCGGCGTACGCGGCCGCGGCGTGCTCGCGTGGGACGACAACGAGCTGCGTGGCACGCTCGGTCTCCGCGCCGGTTCGGCGCGGCATGCGCGCACCATCCGGCACCTCGTCAACGATCTCGACGACATCGTCTCCTACCACGGCGACGAGTTGCTCGACCGGCTCGACGACTACTTGCGACACGCCTCGGACGGGTCGTACGACGTCCTGGCCGGCGAGGAGAACCCGCGCTTTGCCCGCCAGCTCGATCCCTACACCGTCCGGCGTGTGCTCGAGTTGCTCCGGCGGACCCACGAAGTGATCTGTGTCGACACGGGCAACAACGTGGAAAGCTCCAACTGGCAGACGATCTTGCAGATGGCCGACCAGCTGGTGATCACCACGGTGCCGCGTGAGGATGCCGCGTTCACCGCCGACTGGATGCTCGACTTGCTGCTACGACACCGGCCTCGGCGATCTTGCCGCGAACGCGGTCACTCTGCTGTCCTGCCCGACACCGAACCCGTCCACGCTGCTCCAAGATCTCGCGACGCACTTCGCCACTCGGACGCGGGCGGTCGCGGTCGTGCCGTACGACCCGATGCTCGAGACCGGCTCGTCGATCGAGCACACCGAGCTGGCCCCGGCGACACGCCGCGCGTGGCTGCAGGCGGCCGGCGTGATGGTGGAGCCGTTCGTCCGCTGAGCGACAACCCAACCGGTCCACTAGCGTTAAGAAGTCACCGCGGTGCGAGTCAGACGGTCGTCCCGGAGCGAATCGCGAAAGTCACCGCGCTATCGGCCGGTCGTGCGCGCGTTCCGTCGGCCGTGCGGACTAATGTCGTTGCGTCGGCGTTGGGCGCTCGCCCGGTCACGAGCCCGTAGACAGCCCGGGAGGCGATCAGAGCATGAGTGACTCTTTCGTGCATCTACACGTGCACACGGAGTACTCGATGCTCGACGGCGCCGCGCGGCTCAAGGATCTGTTCGCCGAGACCGCGCGGCTCGACATGCCGGCGCTGGCGATGACCGACCACGGCAATCTCTACGGGGCCTACGACTTCTTCAAGCAGGCCACTGCGGCCGGCATCAAGCCCGTGATCGGGCTGGAGGCCTATCTCACGCCGGGCACGGATCGGCGGGACAAGACCCGCGTTCGGTGGGCCGATGGCGGCGAGAGTGACGTGTCCGGCGGCGGGGCGTACACGCACATGACGCTGCTGGCCGCGGACGCGGACGGCCTGCGCAACCTGTTCCGGCTCGGCTCCCTGTCGAGCCTGGAGGGTTATTACTACAAGCCACGCGCGGACCGCGAGCTGCTGTCCCGTTACGCGTCGGGTCTCATCGGCACGACCGGCTGCCCGTCCGGCGAGGTGCAGACGTGGCTGAGGATCGGCAACTTCGAGAAGGCGTGCGAGTCCGCCGCCGAATTCCGCGACATCTTCGGCGCCGGCAACTTCTACCTCGAGTTGATGGATCACGGGCTGGAGATCGAGAAGCGGGTCCGTGACGACCTGCTCCGGCTCGGCAAGCGGCTGGACCTGCCGGCGGTCGCGACGAACGACCTGCACTACACGTACGAGTCCGACGCCGACGCGCACGAAGTGCTGACGTGCATCCAGTCCGGGTCGACGATGGCCGATCCCAAGCGCTTCAAGCTGGACGGTCACGACTACTACGTCAAGTCGGCCGCCCAGATGCGCGCGATCTGGGACGCGCAGGTGCCCGGTGCGTGCGATGCAACGCTGGAGATCGCGGAGCGGATCGGCGACTACTCCAGCGTGTTCGCGTCCCGCAATCTCATGCCGTCGTTCCCGTTGCCCGCGGGTGAGAACGAAGAGACGTTCCTGCGCGCCGAGGTCGAGCGCGGCCTGGCTCGGCGATTCCCCAACGGCGTTCCGGACGCGCACGTGAAGCAGGCGCACTATGAGCTCGACGTCATCGCCCAGATGGGCTTCCCGGGCTACTTCCTCGTCGTCGCCGACCTCGTCGCGCACGCGAAGGCCGGTCGGCATCCGGGTCGGTCCCGGACGCGGGTCGGCCGCCGGTGCGCTGATCGCTTACGCGCTGCGGCATCACCGAGTTGGATCCGATCCCGCACGGCCTGCTGTTCGAGCGGTTCCTCAACCCCGAGCGCATTTCGATGCCGGACATCGACCTGGATTTCGATGAGCGCCGGCGCGGCGAGATGATCCGGTACGCGACGGAGAAGTACGGCGAGGAGCGCGTCGCGCAAATCGTGACGTACGGGACGATCAAGGCGAAGGCCGGCATTAAAGACGCGGCGCGCGTGCTCGGCTTACCCGTTCGCGCTCGGCGACAAGATCACCAAGGTCATGCCCCCGCCGGTGATGGGCAAGGACATGCCGCTCGCCGGCGTCTTCGACTCTTCGCATCCGCGCTATCCGGAGGCAGCCGAGTTCCGGGCGCTGTACGAGTCGGATCCGGACGTGACAGACCGTGGTCAACACGGCTCGCGGTCTGGAGGGGCTCAAGCGGCAGGTCGGCGTACACGCCGCCGGGGTGATCCTGTCCGGGGAGCCACTGCTCGACGTCGTGCCGATCTGGCGCCGCGACCAGGACGGCGCGGTGATCACGCAGTTCGACATGGGCGCGTGCGAATACATCGGCCTGTTGAAGATGGACTTCCTCGGGCTGCGCAACCTGACCGTGCTCGATGACTGCCTCGCGTCGATCCACGACAACCGCGGCATCGACCTCGTGCTCGAGACGCTGCCGCTCGAAGACAAGAAGACGTATGAGTTGCTGGCCCGAGGTGACACGCTCGGGGTGTTCCAGCTCGACGGCGGCCCGATGCGCGCGCTGCTGCGCTCGATGGTCCCGGACAACTTCGAGGACATCTCGGCCGTCCTCGCGCTCTACCGGCCCGGTCCGATGGGCGCAAATGCGCACAACGACTACGCCGATCGCAAGAACGGCCGCAAGCCGGTCAGCCGATCCATCCGGAGCTGGCCGAACCGCTCGCGGAGATCCTCGACGACACGTACGGCCTGATCGTCTACCAGGAGCAGGTCATGGCGATCGCGCAGAAGGTGGCCGGCTATTCGCTCGGCAACGCCGACCTGCTGCGCCGGGCGATGGGCAAGAAGAAGAAGGAGATCCTGGACAAGGAGTACGTGCCGTTCTCGCAGGGCATGCGCGAGCACGGCTACTCCGACGCCGCGATCAAGACGCTGTGGGACATCCTCGTCCCGTTCTCCGACTACGCGTTCAACAAGGCGCACACGGCCGGGTATGGCTTGGTGTCGTTCTGGACGGCGTACCTCAAGGCGAATTACCCAGCCGAATACATGGCGGCGCTGCTGACCAGCGTCGGCGACGACAAGGACAAGTCCGCCGTCTATCTGGCCGAATGCCGTCGCATGGGCATCAAGGTGCTGCCACCGGACGTCAACGAGTCGAATGCGCGGTTTGCGGCGGTCGGCACCGACATTCGGTTCGGACTCGCCGCCGTCCGCAACGTCGGGAGTCAACGTCGTCGAGTCGATCCGCCGGGCGCGCCGGGAGAAGGGCGCGTTTACCGACTTCTACGACTACCTGCGCAAGGTCGACGCCGTCGCGTGCAACAACAAGGCGGTCGAGTCGCTGATCAAGGCGGGCGCGTTCGATTCGCTTGGACACTCGCGGCGCGGGCTGCTGGCGGTGCACGCCGACGCGATCGACTCCTTTGTGGACGTAAAGCGGAACGAGGCGGTCGGTCAGTACGACCTATTCGGCGATGCGTTCGGCGCCGGCGACGACGGGACCGAGCATGGCGGTCACGCCGCCGATCCCGACTACCGAATGGGACAAGAGCGACCGGCTCGCCTTCGAGCGAGAGATGCTCGGCCTCTACGTCTCCGACCATCCGCTGCTCGGGCTCGAACACGTGCTCTCGGCCGCCGCCGAGATGCCGATCTCGGCGCTGCTGGAAGAGGGTACGGTCGGCGACGGTCAGATCGTCACGCTGGCCGGCATCCTCTCCGGTGTCTCGCGGCGGATCACCAAGCAGGGCCGCAGCTGGGCGAGTGCCACCCTGGAGGATCTCGGCGGCGCGGTCGAGGTGATGTTCTTCCCGAATACGTACGAGCTGGTGGGCCAGTATGTGGCCGAGGACGCGATCGTGGTTGTCCGAGGACGCGTGGACCGGCGCGACGACCAGCCGCGGCTGATGGCGATGGACCTGTCGATCCCGGACACCACGGCACCGGACACGGTCAAGCCGGTCGTCGTTGCGCTGCCGCAGTCGCGCTGCACGCCACCGCTCGTCGACCGGCTCAAGGAGGTGCTGGTCAGCCATCCCGGGCCGGCCGAGGTGCACGTACGGCTGGTCAACGGATCGCGCGCGACCGTGCTGCGGCTGAGCCCAATGCGAGTCGCCCCCACGACCGCGCTGATGGCCGATCTGAAGGCGCTCCTGGGCCCGACCGCCGTGGCGTAGCAGACTGCGCCGCCGGCAGCGACGCTCGATCCGGTTCGCCCCCGCGTCCCGGGTCGTGGCGACGCGAACCGCAGGCGACGTCGGGCGGTCGGCCGGACGCTGCCAAGGTTGGCGTGTCACGATGGCCTTCAGGCCGCCCGAATCGTATCCGCCCGCGCGCCGCGCCGAATCACCAGCATGTGAGGATCGCTCGATGACCAGTGCGACACCCGCGGATCCGGCCAACGGCGGAGCCTCCTACCCGAGCTATCCGAGCGCGGATCAACAGCGGTACGCATATCCCGGCGCCGAGCCGGGCCCATGGTCCCCTTATGTCGCACCGACCACGCTGGCCGTGGAGGCCCGGCCGTCCCGCAAGTCGAAGACCTTGGCCGCGCTAGCGGTCGCCGTCGTTGTCGCGGTGCTGGGGATTCCGCTCGGCTGGATGTGGTCGGCGTTCGCGCCGTGGCTTCCGGGCGTGATCGAGTCGGACGGCCTGTTCCTGCAACAGCCCTACGGCGAGCAGCGCGCCGGCCAGGAGACGTGGTTCATCCTGCTGTCGATCGGCGCCGGCATCCTCTTCGCGATCATCGCCTGGGTTGCGTTGCGCCGCTTCCGCGGCCCGCTGATCGTCGTCGCGCTGGCCGTGGGCGGCATCGCGGCCGGCTGGATCGCATGGCGCTTCGGCCACAACATCGGCCGCGGGCACGCTCTCGCCGAGGCGCGACACGGCAAGATCGGGCAGGTCGTCCTGATCCCACCGGATCTGCGCATCAAGCAGGCCGGCAACATCGGGCTCTGGCACGGCTGGTTGCCGTACCTGAGTGGGGTTCTGCTCTATCTCGCGATCGCCGCGATCGTCACGTACCTGCTTATTGCGAGCTTCACGGCCAATCCGGCGCTAGTCGGCGGCCGGCGTGGCCGGACCCCGACGACCACGGCGCCGCACGCCGAGCCGGGCCAGACCTGAGCGTCGCCGATCCCAGTGTCACCGATGCCTGTCTCACCGATCCGAGTGTCACCGGTCCTGAGCGTTACCACCTGAGGGTCGACGGACCCGAGGCCCGGCACCGACGCGCAGCTCAGTTGTCGCTGGAAGCGGCGGCGAGATCACCGAGCGGGATGGGCAGGGCACTGAGTTCGCGCAGCAGCACGAGCTCCCGATTGATCAGCCGGCGTTCGAGCGCGAGCCGATCGGCCGGGGTGTCGGCCGCAAGCAGTTGTTGTCGATCGTCGACCGCGAGCACCGCCGTCGCGGCGATCAGATAGGACAGCACGGCCGGGTCGTCGGGCAGCTGCTCGCCGCCTTCGCCGCCGTCTGTGCGGATCACCTGCAGATAACGCTGGAACAGATCGAGCATCCCCGGCACCAGCGACTCGGCGCGCGCGTCGGCGTTCGGTTCGTCGATCCAGTCGATGTCGGCCTCGAGAAACGGCGCGGCGCCCCGGTGCAGCTCGCGGATGCGGAATCGGCGTCGCCCGACAGTCACCAGATCGAATCGGCCGTCCGGATGCGTGGTGAGTTGACGGATCTCGGCCGTACACCCGACCTGGTGCAACGTGACCTCGGCTTGATCGATCGGTGTCCCGTCGACCGCCGTATCGCCGACCACTGTCTCCCGTCCGAGCCGGATCGCGACGACGCCGAAGGCACCGTGAACGTCGTCGTCGCGGATCAGGTGACGGACCATTGCGCGATAGCGCTCCTCGAACACGTGCAACGGCAGCACGAGTCCCGGGAACAGCACGGTCCCCAACGGAAACAACGGCAGCCGCTCGCTCATTGGCGCAAAGCCTAACCCCGATCATGGGCGGCTGGCGACGGGCCGCAGGCCGCGCCGACCCCGTTCCGTCCCAGCTGCTGGTCGGCGTAGGTCCGAAGCGTGGACGTCCGTCTAGACTTGGACGGTGCTGACGCGTATTGACCTGCGTGGAATTTCCGACGCGGCGCGCGTGGCCCGGTTGCCGCGCGCCCAGCTCGACGTCGAATCGGCCGCGGATGCGGTCCGCGACGTGGTGGTCTCGGTCCGCGAGCATGGCGCCGCCGCGGTGAAGGCGGCGAGTGCACGTTTCGACGGCGTGACGCCGTCGCGGCTGCGCGTCGACGACGCCGACATCGCCGCGGCCGCGGAGGCGCTCGATCCGGCGGTACGACGAGCCCTCGGCATCGCCATCGCGAACGCCCGGCGGGCGCACGGCGATCAGCGGCGCAACGATGTCGTCACCGAGGTCGTGCCCGGTGGCAGGGTGACACAGACGTGGCGCCCGGTCCGTCGCGTCGGCCTGTACGTCCCCGGCGGCCGGGCCGTGTATCCGTCCAGTGTCGTGATGAACGTGGTACCGGCCCAGCTCGCCGGGGTCACCGAGATCGCGGTCGCGAGTCCGCCTCTGCGGGAGACCGGTCGTCCACATCCACTCGTGCTCGCTGCGTGCGCGTTGCTCGGCGTCAACGAGGTCTTCGCGGTCGGCGGCGCTCAAGCGATCGCGATGTTCGCGTACGGCACGCGCGGCACAGCGGGCGAGGCGAGCAAGGCGGCCGAGGATCGCGCCGAGGGCGACGCGTGCGAACCCGTTGACATGATCACCGGCCCGGGCAACATCTGGGTGGCGGCGGCGAAGCGGCTCGTTTGGGGCGTGGTCGGCATCGACTCGGAGGCGGGCCCGACCGAGATCGCGATTCTCGCGGACGAGACGGCCGATCCTCGCCACGTCGCCGCGGATCTGATCAGCCAGGCCGAACACGACCCGATGGCGGCGAGCGTGCTCGTGACGACGTCGGATGGGCTGGCCGATGCCGTCGACCGTGAGACCGCGGCCCGGGTCGCCGCGACGAAGCACAGCGATCGCATCACCGAGGCGCTGTCCGGACCGCAGTCGGCGACCGTTCTCGTCGACGACATCGAAACCGGCCTGGCCCTGCTCAACGCGTACGGTGCCGAGCACCTGGAGATCCAGACCGCCGATGCCCGGCAGGTCGCCGACCGGATCACGTCTGCCGGTGCCGTGTTCGTCGGGGCGTATTCGCCCGTCTCGCTGGGCGACTACGCGGCCGGCTCGAACCACGTCCTGCCGACCGGTGGCTGCGCCCGGCATTCCGGTGGCCTGACCGTCCAGACGTTCCTCAAGGGCATGCAGATCATCGAGTACAGCGCGGACGCGCTGGCCGGGCTGGCGCCGCACGTCGTCGTGCTCGCCGACGCTGAGGATCTGCCGGCACACGGCGAGGCCATCACCGCCCGCGACGAGGCTCCCGATGCGTAGCACAGCCGCGAGGCGCACATGATCCCGCCGAGGCGTAGCACAGCCGCGAGGCGCACATGATCGACACGCTGCCGATCCGCGACGAGTTGCGGGGCCTGTCCGCCTATGGCGCGCCACAGCTCGACGTCGCCGTGCGGCTGAACACCAACGAAAATCCGTACCCGATGCCGCCGCACGTCGCCGCCGCGATGGCGGCGAGCCTGGCCGAAGTCGTACCCACGGTAAACCGCTACCCCGACCGCGACGCGCAGGAATTGCGCGCGGGCCTGGCCGGCTACCTGGGTCATGGTCTTGACACGTCGCGGGTGTGGGCCGCGAACGGCTCCAACGAGATCCAGCAGGAGTTGCTGCAGGTCTTCGGCGGTCCGGGCCGCCGCGCGATGGGCTTCGCGCCGTCGTACTCCATGCATCGGTTGCTCGCCCTCGGCACCGCGACGGAATGGATCGCGGGGGTGCGGGACGCGGACTTCGGCCTCACCCCGGACTCCGCGGTGGCCCAGGTCCGCGCGCACGCACCGGACGTCGTGTTCCTCTGCGCTCCGAACAACCCCACGGGTACGGCGTTGCCGCCGGCCGTGGTCGACGCTGTCCTCGACGTGGCACCGGGAATCGTGGTGGTCGACGAGGCGTATGCGGAGTTCCGGCGCGCGGGCACGCCGACGGCGCTCGCCCACCTGGACCGGCACCCGCGCCTCGTCGTCACGCGCACGATGAGCAAGGCGTTCGCCTGCGCCGGTGTCCGGCTGGGATATCTGGCCGCGTCGCCCGAGATCGTCGAGGCCGTGCAACTCGTACGGCTGCCCTACCACCTGTCGGCGCTGACGCAGACCGCGGCGAAGGTCGCGCTCGCACACGTCGACGCATTGCTGGAAACGGTCGAGGCGATCAAACGCGGCCGGGACTACCTCGTCGCCGAGTTGCGCGGGCTGGGCCTGCCGGTGGCCGAGAGCGACGCGAACTTCGTGCTCTTCGGGGGTCTGATGGATGCCCCGGCGACCTGGCGTGCGATCCTCGATCGTGGCGTCCTCATCCGGGACGTCGGCATGGCCGGCTGGTTGCGGGTCACCACCGGCACGCCGGCCGAGAACGAGGCGTTCCTGGCCGCGGTGCGCGACGTGATCGCTATACCGGGGACGATCGCGCCATCCGGCGCGGCGGTGGCCGACGGAGGCGAGTGGCGATGAGTGATGTGGTGCCGGCCGCGAAGAGCCAGGTCGAGGGCATCGTCGATGCCGAGGTCATCGCGGCGACCCGATTCGGCGAGCGCAACGCGGTCGTCGGACGACTTCGACGTGCACAGCGACGCGACGCCGGCCGCCGGCACGGCGTTGCCGGCCCGACGTACGGCGACGATCGAGCGGCTCACCGGCGAGACCTCGGTGCAGGTCGAGCTCGATCTCGACGGCAGCGGCGACGCGAAGATCGCCACCGGGATCGGGTTCTTCGACCACATGCTGCACCAGATCGCCAAGCACGGCGGCTTCAATCTGACCGTCGAGACGATCGGCGACCTGCACGTCGACGCGCACCACACGATCGAGGACACGACGCTCGCGCTCGGTGCCGCGCTCGCCGAGGCGCTCGGGGACAAGCGCGGGATCCGGCGCTTCGGTGACGCCGTGATCCCGCTCGACGAGGTCCTTGTCCAGGCGGCCGTCGACCTGTCCGGCCGGCCGTACGTAGTGCACGACGAGCCGCCGCTCGCGCCGTACATCGGCCCGATCTATCCGACGTCGATGACGCGGCACGTGTGGGAGTCGCTCGGTCACGCGGCACGGCTGACGCTGCACGTCTCGGTGTTGCGAGCGTCCCGGCCGGGCAGCTCGCCAGACGCCCACCACGTCGTCGAGGCACAGTTCAAGGCGGTCGCCCGAGCGCTGCGCGACGCCGTACGCCTCGAGCCGTACGGCGCCGGCGTGCCGAGCACGAAGGGCGTCCTGTGACGTACGGCGTACTCCTGATCGTGCTCGGCGGGTTCCTGCTCGGCGGCACCTACTCGTTTCAGAAGCAGGGTCTGCCGAAACCGGTCGTGATCGGCATGGGAGTGGCTGGTCTGCTCGCCCTGGCCGCGGGGATCCTGTGGTCGATCTCGTAGTGCTCGACTACGGCTCGGGCAACCTTCGCTCGGCCGAGCGCGCACTCGCCCGCGTCGGAGCATCCGTGTCGGTGACCGCCGACCTCGATCGCGCCGCCGCGGCCGATGGCCTCGTCGTGCCGGGCGTTGGCGCGTACGCCGCCTGCATGGCCGGGATCGATGCGATCGGCGCGGGACCGATGATCTCCGAACGCGTCGCGGCCGGCCGGCCGGTGCTCGGCATTTGCGTCGGATTCCAGATCCTGTTCGCCGTCGGCGAGGAGCATGGCGTGGTCACGAAGGGCCTGGGGCTGTTCGGTGGGACGGTACGGCGGCTGCGGGCCGACCGGGTGCCGCACATGGGCTGGAACACCGTCGACGCGCCGGCCGACTCCGTCTTGTTCGCCGGCATCCATCCGGACGCGCGCTTCTACTTCGTCCACTCCTATGCCGCCGCGGCCACCGACCCGACAGTGAACACTTCGACTACGACGCACGGCGAGCCGTTCATCGCCGCCGCCGAGTCCGCCGACGGAGCGCTCGCGGGCACCCAGTTCCACCCCGAAAAGTCAGGTGACGTGGGCGCTACGCTGTTGCGGAATTGGGTAGCCGGCGTAGCGGAGCGGTGAGGATTTCGAGGTGAGCAAACAGCGCGCGATCCGCCGGGCCGAGCGCGAGGCGGAGGCGGCGAAGGCCCGCGCGGCCCGCGAACGCGCCGTGGCGCGGAAAGCCAAGCGGCGTCAGTTGATCCGGCGGGTGACACCACGCCGGCCCGACCGCCGCGTGGGCAAGCTCTACCCCCGGCGGAGCTACGGTGAACGCATCATGATCAGCCTGGCCGCCGTGGTCGCGCTGTGGCTGATCTGGACCTATGTGGCGAGCTTCGCGACCCGCATCGCGCTCACCGCCACCCTGTTGATCGTGGCGCCCGCGATCATCGTCCTGGCGTTCGGCCGACGGAGCCACTGACCGGCGGAGCCACTGACCGGCGTAGCCACTGACAGATGGAGCAACGACCGACGTAGGCACTGAACAGGATCGACCGTTTGCAACACCCGAGCGTTTCGGAAGGCGTACCCATGTTGACCTTGTTGCCCGCCGTCGATGTGACGGACGGCCAGGCCGTGCGCCTCGCACCGCACGGCGTTGCCGGCGGTGAGACGCGCTACGGCGATCCGCTCGACGCGGCCCTGGCCTGGCAACGTGACGGCGCGGCCTGGGTCCATCTCGTCGATCTCGACGCCGCGTTCGGCCGAGGCTCGAACGCTGAGCTTGCTCGCGCAGGTGATCGCGAAGCTCGACGTGCACGTTGAACTCTCCGGCGGCATCCGCGACGACGCCTCGCTCCAGACCGCGCTCGCGACCGGCGCCGCGCGCGTCAACATCGGCACCGCCGCGCTGGAGGCGCCCGAGTGGTGTGACCGGGTGATCGCGGAGTACGGCGACCGGATCGCGATCGGCCTGGACGTGCGGCGGCGTGCGGCCGGGTCGCCGGATGGCGAGGGCTGGACACTGTCCGCTCGCGGCTGGACCCGCGATGGCGGCGACCTGTTCGAGATGCTCGGGCGCCTCGATGCCGCCGGCTGCGCTCGATACGTGGTCACCGACATCTCGCGCGACGGCACCCTGACCGGCCCTGGCCTCGACGTGTTGCGCGAGGTGTGCGCGCGGACGGACGCGCCGGTGATCGCCTCCGGCGGCGTGTCCACGCTGGACGATCTGCGGGCGCTGGCCAAAGCTCGAACCGATCGGCCTGGAGGGTGTCATCGCCGGGAAGTCGCTCTACGTCGGCGCGTTCACCGTCGCGGAGGCATTGCGGACGCTGGCCTCGGCGGCCGCGGCATGACCGGCCTCGTCGGCGGCGTCGAGCGCCGCGGGTCGGGCGGTCCGTGGGAAGACCTTTACGGGTACGCCCGGGTCGTACGCACCGACGGGCTTGCCTTCGTGTCGGGCTGCACGGCGACAGTTGACGGCGCCGTCGTCGGCGTCGGCGATGCGGCGACCCAGGCCCGTACGGCATTCGGGATCGCGCTCGACGCGCTGGACGATCTCGGAATCCCGCCGGCGAACGTCGTCCGCACCCGGATGTATGTGACCCGCCGAGATGACGCCGACGCGGTCGGACGAGTGCACGGCGAGTTGTTCGGCGCGGTCCGACCGGCGGCCAGCCTCGTGATCGTGGCCGGGCTTTTGCACCCCGATCACCTGGTCGAGGTCGAGGTCGTCGCCCTCGCGGCGTGATCGGTCCGGCGGCGAGGGTGGAGTTCCCGCGCGAAGCCGGTCGCCGCGGGCTAACGTTTGCCCGGACAACGATCTTTCTCGGGAGGTATCAATGCCGATCCCTGTACCGAATCCGTACGACACGCTGCCTGAAGTGCCGTCGTTTTCGTTGACCAGTGACGACATGACCGATGGGCAACGCCTTGCCGACACGCATGTGCACGACAGTGCCGGTGGTGACAACGTGAGCCCGTCGCTGTCCTGGTCGGGAGCGCCGGCCGGGACGCGGG
The DNA here is from genome assembly GCA_963818495.1 of uncultured Actinomycetota bacterium. Taxonomy (GTDB): domain Bacteria; phylum Actinomycetota; class Actinomycetes; order Mycobacteriales; family Micromonosporaceae; genus DASQPR01. The sequence goes on along the minus strand of CAWFSH010000008.1, from coordinate 39,243 downwards.
GCTTTGCGGTGACATGCTACGACCCGGACGCACCGACGACCTCCGGCTTCTGGCACTGGCTTATCGTCGGGCTCGGCCCCGACACGACGTCGCTGCCCCGTGGCGCCGGTGGACCCTCGTCCGACCTACCGGCCGGCGCGATCCGGCTGCAGAACGACATGAGCCAAAAGCAGTACGACGGGTCGGCGCCGCCGCCCGGCCCAGTGCACCGGTACATCTTCGCCGTACACGCGCTTGACACCGACGCCCTCGGCATCCCGGATTCGGTAACGCCAGGCTATGCGGGCTTCAACATCGTCGCCCACACGATCGGCCGGGCGACGCTCATCGCCACCTGGTCGCGCTAGTTGATGTCCGGCCGTGACCGAACGGGTTCCCGTCCGGTCACGGCCGCTGCGGCTGGCTACCGCCGGGCGGACGGCTCAGTGCCTGGGATGCATTGTCGGCGCCGCCGGACCGCGCGACGGGCGCCATTAGGCTGGTCGGCGTGGCCGTTGCCGTACGTGTGATCCCGTGTCTCGACGTGGCGGGCGGCCGTGTCGTCAAGGGCGTCAACTTCGCCAACCTGCGCGACGCCGGCGACCCGGTGGAACTGGCCGCCCGCTATGAGGCCGACGGCGCCGACGAGATCACGTTTCTCGACGTGACGGCGTCGGCCGAAGACCGCGCGCTGATGCTCGATGTGATCCGCCGGACCGCCGAGACGGTGTTCGTGCCGCTGACCGTCGGCGGCGGCGTACGCACCGCCGGACGACGTCGATGTGTTGCTGCGGGCGGGCGCGGACAAGATCGCGGTGAACACCGCGGCCATCGCACGGCCGGATCTCATCGCCGACATCGCGCGCCGCTTCGGCAATCAAGTGCTCGTGTTGTCGGTGGACGCGCGTCGTGGGGCGGGCGGCGGGTTCGGGGTCACCACCCACGGTGGCCGGTGTTCGGCCGGCCTGGACGCGATCGAGTGGGCGCGGCGCGGCGCTGAACTCGGAGCCGGCGAGATCCTGCTCAACGCGATGGATACCGACGGGACGCGGCGCGGCTTCGACATCGAGCTGCTTCGGCGTGTGCGCGAAGCGGTCGACGTACCCGTCATCGCGTCGGGCGGCGCCGGCGCCGCCGCCGACTTTCCGCCGGCGGTCGAGGCGGGCGCGGACGCCGTCCTGGCCGCGAGCATCTTCCACTTTGGCGAGGTGTCGATCGGCGACGTGAAGCAGGCGCTGCGGGCGGCCGGGCATCCGGTGCGCTGAGCACAAGTGCCGAGCTACTTCAGCGTCAGCAGCTGGTCCACCAGGGCATCGCCGAGCCACACCTCGTAACGCTCGGGCGTCCATCCGCGTTCGAGCACGAGCGTCCGGTAGATCTCCGGTACGACCAGTGCCACGTAGATGTCGACCGCCTGCTCGACCGTCACACGCGGCGTGAGCTGGCGTGCGATCGCGGTCAGATGTCGCCGGAAGGCGCGCTCCCGATTGGCCAGGATGACCTGTTGTGCCCGTGCGATGTCGGGGTCGACCCGAGCCGCCTCTTGGTAGATCGCGATGACGTCGTACATGAGCTCGAACTGTCGACGCTGGAGCCCCGCGGCCATCCGCAGCCCGGTCGCCGGGTCGGGGTGGGCGATCGCGTCTTCGTGCACCCGATCGACCTCAAGCTCGGCCACGACGAGGTGAGCGAGATGCTGAAGGATCGCGGCCTTGCCGCCGAACGCCGAGTAGATCGTCGGGGCCGGAATGTCGGCGGTTTCGGCTATCGCGGCGATCGTGGTCGGCACGTAGCCACGCTCGGCGAACAGCCCACGCGCGGCCCGCGCGATCTGGTCCTTCGTGGCCAGCGCCTGCCGTTGACGATGAGTCGGTCCATCCCGCCGGACAACCATGCCAAGAGAGTATCAATCTTTTGGTCATAGCCTGGCTATGACGAATTGAGCGGATCTCCGACGAGATCCACAGACCGAGGAGCGTGAGTCTCGCTGTGATCGCCCACGGTGGACGATTGGGGCCGCGATCGCGACGCTAATGGTCCACCGTGGTGGATCACCGCCGAGGCGGTACGGCCGCAGCGGCTGCAACGGTCGCAACGGCCGCGAGCCGACTCGTTAGCCGGTCGCGCCGGACGCCGGTACCACATCGAGCGCCGGCTCGGTCAGCGACACGAACACCGGCTCGGGCTCCCGGTCGCGGACGGACAACAGCGGGATCATCACGTGCGCCAGCGGGCCGATCGAGACGGCGAACAGCAGCGTCACCCAACCGACGGTGCCACCGAGCAGCCAGCCGACGAAAAGAACGGTCAGCTCGATCGCCGTACGCACGACCCGGATCTGTGCAAACCATCGACCGGGCCACTTCGCGCCACGCCGGTCATCAAACCGTCGCGCGGGCCCGGGCCGAGACGTGCTCCGATGTAGAGGCCGGACGCCACACCGGTGCCGACGATCCCGGCGACCGCGTACGTCCACCGTAGCCACAGCTCGTGCGGCACCGGCAGGACGTCGTTGACGGCGTTGACGACCAGTCCAATGACTATCGCGTTGCTGACCGTGCCGATGCCCGGCCGCTGGCGCAGCGGTATCCACAGCAGCAGCACGAAGACGCCGACCACGATGACCACGACGCCGAAGCTCAGCCCGGTCAGTCTTGGCCATGCCCTGGTGGAACACGTCCCAGGGGTCAAGCCCGAGGTTCGCCGCGATCATCAGGCTCATGCCGGTGCCGTACAGCGCGAGCCCGAGGAAGAGGGCGGCGAGGCGGCGTCGCGGTCGATCGCGCAGCGGGAGGTTGCCAATCCGAGCCATGGATGCCACTCTGAAGGCCAATCGAGCGTGAACCAAGAGCCAATTGGTGGTGAGTGGCCGTGACGCGGGCAATTCGGGGGAGCCAACTCGTCCGGCTACTGGGTCCATGGCAGTCCAGTGGCAATGGCCGTCGCGCGGTCCCGGACTATCTTGCCCTCGCCGACACGCTGCGTGGGCTGGTCACCGACGGACGACTTGCGCTCGACGTACGGCTGCCGGCGGAGCGCGAACTGGCCGAGGCGCTGCGGATCAGTCGTACGACGGTGACCGGCGCGTACAACGTGCTGCGTACGTCCGGGCACCTGGACAGCCGGCGCGGCGCCGGCAGCTGGACGCGGCTGCCGGGCGGTGTACGTGTGGGACAAAATGGATGGTGGACGCCGGAGACGGCGCCGGATCTGATCGACTTCGCGACGGCCGCACTGGCCGCACCGCCGGAGATGGCGGCGGCCGCGAGCGATGCCGTGGCCGCGCTGCCCCGGTATCTGTCGGGTGCCGGCTATCACCCGACCGGCCTGCCGGAGCTGCGGGCGGCGGTGGCCGAGGCTACACCGGCCGCGGTGTGCCGACCTCACCCGAGCAGATCATGGTGACCAACGGTGTTCAGCACGCGCTGGATCTGGCGCTGCGACTGCTGGCGCCGCCGGGAAGCACGGTGCTGACCGAGTCGCCGACGTACCCCAACGCGCTCGCCGCCTTCGCGGCACGACGTCATCGCGTGCACACGTACGGCGTCGCCGACGGCTGGGACACGGAACTGCTGCTCGCCGCCGTACGGCAGACGAGCGCCCGGGTCGCCTACCTCGTCCCGGAGTTCCAGAACCCGACAGGTCACCTGATGTGCGAGCGAACTGCGGGCGGCCTTGCCGGCGGTCGCACACGCCGCCGGGACCGACCTCATCATCGACGAGACGTTCGTCGACCTGCCGCTGGACGGTTTGGCGGCGACGGGGTGCGGCGATGCCACTGCCGGTCGCCGCGCACGATCGGCACGCCCGGGTGATCTCCATCGGCGGGATGAGCAAGCCCTACTGGGGCGGCCTGCGGATCGGGTGGATCCGCGCGACCGAGCCGATCGTCCAGCGCCTGACCGCGGTCCGGGTCGGCGTGGACATGTCCGGGCCGGTTCTGGATCAGCTCGTCGCGGTCGAGCTGCTGGCCGCGCTCGGAATCCATCGTGCCGGCCCGGCGCGTGCAGCTTCGCGAGCAGCGCGATGTGCTGGCCGCGGCGCTACGCCGTGAGCTGCCGGCGCTGCGGTTCCGGCTGCCGGCCGGTGGCGTGACCCTATGGGCGGAACTGGATGCCCCGGTGTCGAGCGCGCTGGCCCGATCGGCCGAGACGTTCGGCGTCCGGCTCGCGCCTGGCCCAAAGTTCGGCATGGACGGCACGCTGGAGCGCTTCGTACGGTTGCCGTTCACGCTCTCCGGCGACGTACTGACCGAGGCGGTGTCGCGGATCGCGGCCGCGTACGCCGACGTGGCTCGGGGCAGCCGTCGAACGTGGGAGGCACCGGCCCTGGTCGCTTGACCGTGCTGACGGTCGTCGCTTGACCGTGCGAGTCGCTTGATCGTACGATGACCGGCGCCGGCCCACCCGGTGATGGACCGGCGCCGGGCGCTCGCGTGGATCGGTCAGACGCCGTCGCCCTGGTTCGGAGGCTGAGCCGGCGCCTGTCCGGGCGTGTAGTTCGTCGCCGGCGGCTGGTAGCCGCCCTGAGCCTGCGGCGGCGCGTAACCGCCGAGCCTGGGCGGCGCGTAACCGCCGGCCGGCGGCTGGTAGCCCGCCGGCGCGGCCGGCTTGGACGCGCGCCCGGTCGGGATCGCGACCGACTCCTGCAGCATGCCGAGATGTCCGAGCACGGCACCGGCCAGCGCGACGAGCGAGCACAGCAGCATCAGCCAGCCGCCCCAGCCGAAAAACGAGTGGTATGCGAACAGGAGGCCGAGAACGAAAAGGAACACGTAAAGGCCGAGCGCGACCTGTACGTGGCTGCGGCGGAAGCCGACATACTCCTTGTCGCGTGCCCACCACATCGCGGCCACGGCGGTCGCGAGCAGCAGGACGTTCGCGACCGCGACCCACCAGCCGAGCGGCGAGATGAAGTCCCACAGGTTCGTGTGGTCGGGACCGGCCGACAGAAGCGGCGTGAACGAGAAGATGAAGAACAGGAATGCGCCGCCGCCGACGACTACGTCGGACAGGGCGAACGACAGCCCGCGGCCCGCGCCCGCCGGCGCTGGCTGATTGCCGGGCGCCGGGTATTGCGGTTGGTTGGGATTCACGAACGTGCTCCTATCGCCGAGGGGGCGCACTGAGGATCTGCGCGTGACTGAGCTCGATGAATCACAGGATCTTATAAGAGACACGCCAACCACGCCGTCGTCAAGACCGCTGACGAACAATCTCGGTGGGGCCGGCTCGACGGCACAATGGCAGGTGGCGCGCTCCTCGTCAAGCACCGCGCCGGGTTATTGACGGCAGATGTCGGGCACGCGACGCCACCGCGGCCGGCCAGTCGCGGCTGGTCTCACAACTCGACGAGCGCACCCTCGTACATCGCACTCGATGTCGGACGCGAACGTGCTCTCGACAACGCGGCGCTTCACCTTGAGCGACGGCGTGAGTTCACCGTCCTCGATGGACAGATCGCGGGGCAGGATCGACGAATTTCTTGACCGTTTCCCAGCGATTCAGCTTCTGGTTGAGCTCGGCGACGTAGCCGCCGACCAGATCGCGCGCCGCGGCCGACCCGACGATCTCGGCGTACGGCTGGCCGTCGAGCGGCTGCCGCCCGCGGCCCAGGCGGCGATCGCGTCCGGGTCCAGCGTGACGAGCATCGTGCAGAAGTTGCGCGCCTGGCCGACGACGAGCGCCTGCGACGTGTACGGGCAGATCGCCTTGAACATCCCCTCGATGTGCGACGGTGCCACGTACTTGCCGCCGGACGTCTTGATGAGGTCCTTCTTGCGGTCGGTGATGCGCAGGTAGCCGTCGGCGTCGAGCTCGCCGATGTCGCCGGTGCGGAAGAAGCCGTCCGCGGTCAGTGCGGCGGCCGTCTCCTCCGGCAGATTGTGGTAGCCGCGCATCACCGGTAGCCCGCGGATCAGGATCTCGCCGTCCCCGTCGATCTTGCATTCGAGGTCGCCGAGCCGCTGGCCGACCGTACCGATCCGCAAGCCGTCCAACGGGTTGACGAAGTTGCCGGCCGACGTCTCGGTCAGCCCGTATCCCTCGTAGATCGGCAGACCGGCGGCGGCGAAGAACTCAGAGATGTCGCTCGACAGCGGGGCCGAGCCGGACACGAGCACGCGGATGCGTCCGCCGAGCCGCTCGCGCAGTTTCGAGAACACGAGTTTGTCGGCGACGCGCTGCTGGGCCGCAAGCCCGGCGGGCACTGGCTTTCCCGCTAGCTTGAGTGTCGTGGCGCGCTTTCCGACCCGTACCGCCCAGGTAAAGATCTTCGCCTTGAGGCCGCCCGCGGCGGTGGCCGAACCGGCGGCGGCGTTGTAGACCTTCTCGAACACCCGCGGTGCGGCGCACATCAGCGTCGGTCGGACCAGCGTGAGATTCGCGACGAGCTTGTCCACCCGACCGTCCACATAGGTCGGCAGGCCGGCGTGCACGAGGCTGCAGGCGAGCGTCTTGCCGAACGAGTGTGACAACGGCAGCCACAGGTACTGCAGGTCGTCCGCCGTAACCAGCCCGTTTTCGCTCTGCGCGACCGCCTGCCAGCACCAACCGGCGTGGGTGAGCTCGACGCCCTTGGGCCGTCCGGTCGTGCCGGACGTGTAAATGAGTGTGGCCAGGTGTTCCGGCGCCACGGCGGCCACCGTGCGGGCGACCAGGTCGGGGTCCGCGGCCAGAGCGTCCGCTCCGCGTTTCTCCAGCTCGGCGAGCGACAGCACGGGTACGCCGACCGATACTTTCGTCGCCGGCGATCGCGTCGATGAGCACGACGTGACGGAGGTGCTCGAGCGTCGCGCCGGAGATCTTGGCCGCCTGCGCCGCGTTCTCGGCGATCAACACGACGGACTCCGAGTCGGCGACGATGAACGACGCCTCCTCCGGCTCTGTCGTCGGGTAGACGGTCGTCGTCGCGCCACCCGCGTTCATGATGCCGAAGTCGGCCAGCAACCACTCCACCCGCGTGCTGGACAGGATCGCGACCCGGTCCTCCGGGCCGACCCCGAGGCCGAGCAGTCCGGCGGCGATCGTGGTCGCGCGCGCGCCGACGTCGGCCCAGCTCATCCAGCCGATGCCGCCAACCGGGTCGGGATAGCCGAACGCCCGAGCGTCCGGCGTCGCGGCGACCCGCTGGGCGAGCATGTCCGGGATGGAGCGGTAGGGGATCGCAAGCGACATCGGTTGATCCTTCGGTCGGTGTCCGGTCGGCGCGCGGGTGTTCGCCGGCGACAAATGCAACGGCGATGCTTGTGTTACCGAAGGGTAGGCGTACGCGGGCGCACGTGGCCACCCTCCGGTCAGCTGGCGACGTCGCGCCCGGTAAACCGGGCCCACGCGGCGCTGAGGAAGATCGCGATGTACGCAGCGGCGGACAGCAGGCCAGGCACCGTGCGGTCGAGTGCTATCGGATCGCGGAGCAGGTCGCCGAAGGACAGCCAGTAGTGCGTGAGCAGGTACGGATGGATCGCGTGGAGCTGCGGGATGGCGTCGGCGATCTCGCTTCCCAGCGCCAGGACCAGGATCGCTATCGTCGCGCCGATCGGCTGCTCGGTGAGCGTTGATACGAACAGCCCGACGGCACCGAGGGCGGCCAGCATGACCGTGACGTACAGGCAGACGAGCAGCACCCGTACGGTGCCGGCGCCGAACGAGACCGCGGTGCCCGACAGGGTGGTGAGCGGGCCGCCGCCGAACAGGATCAGTCCGAGGACGGCCGCGACGACCGCCACGAGAAGCGTGGCGGCCAGTGCGAACACGACGATCGCGCCGAACTTCACGGCCAGCAACCGGGTTCGGCCGGCCGGCACCGCGAGAAGGTAACGCAGGGTGCCGAGGTTCGCTTCGCCCGCGATGGCGTCGGCCGAGATCGCCGCGACCGCGACGGGCAGGAACAGCGGCAACTCGAGGACAAGCGAGGCGAGCGCGGCGAACAGGCCGTTGCTCGCGATATTGACGAAGAAGTCCGGGCCACCGCCCGTCGGCGCGGAAACCTTGGTCGCCACATTGATCACGATCGGTACGGAACACAGCACGGCCAGGCCGACCCAATTGCGCCGCCGGCCGAAGATCAGCCAGAGCTCGGACCGGAACAGCCGCGTCGACCAGCGCCGACCGGCGGCGGCGGGTTCAGTCTGCTGGATCTTGTCGGCGGGTTCGGTCTGGTCGGCCGGTTCCGCCACGCCGTCGGCCCCGCCGACCGGCTCACGGTCGGCCGTTGGCATGTCACCGCCTGGCGTGTCGGCCATTGTCATGCCGGCGTGCGTCATGTCGGCGTCTGTCATGTCCACCCCTGGCAGGTCAGCCGCTGACATCGAAGCCCTCGCCGGTCAGCTCGACGAACAGTTCCTCCAGATCGGCGGTGAGCACACGCAGCCCGTAAAGGGGCACGTCCGCGTGCACTAACGCTGGCGCCACGGCCTCCGGTGCTACGTCGCCGAGCCGCGCGGTGACCGTGTCGCCGTGCAGGGCCGCATCGGCGAGGCCGAGCCGGGACAGCTCTGCCCGAGCGAGGTCGGGCCGCGACGTGCGGATCTCGATCCGTGGCGCCGTGCCGGCCCGCAGCGCGGCTAAGTCGCCCTGCGCGACGAGTCGGCCGAGGTGCATCACGCCGACGTGCGTACACACCTGCTCGACCTCGGACAGCAGGTGCGTGGAGAGCACCACCGTGGCACCGCCAGCGGCCAGATCGCTGAGCAGCGACCGCACCTCACGGGTGCCCTGCGGATCGAGGCCGTTGGTCGGCTCGTCGAGGATCAGCAGGTCGCGCGGCCGCAGGAGAGCGCTCGCGATCGCCAGCCGCTGCCGCATGCCGAGGGAGAAGAAGCGGTATCGCTTGCCCGCCGCGGCGAGGAGGCCGACACGTTCGAGCGCGGCGTCGATGCGCGCTTGGGTGGTAGACGGCGAGACGGTGCGGTCGGCCGCGTCGAGGCGTCGCAGATTCGCCCGCCCGGACAGGTACGGATGGAACGCCGGCCCTTCGACGAGCGCTCCGATCCGGGGCAGGACGGCGCCGGCCGACTGTGGCATCGGGGCGTCTAACAGACGGTGGCTGCCGGCCGTGGGGCGGATGAGACCGAGGAGCAGCCGGATCGTCGTGGTCTTGCCGGAGCCGTTCGGGCCGAGGAACCCGTACACGCTGCCGGCCGGCACCGCCAGGTCGATGCCGTCGACCGCGACCTGGCCCGACCGGAACCGTTTCGTGAGGCCGCTACTCGCGACCGCGAGCGTCACTTGTGCGACGCGGCGGCCGCGTACAGCGCGCTCGGTGCGACGGCGCCGGCGAACACACGACCGTCGTTCGTGATGAGTACGGACAGCAGGCGCGCGCTCAACAGGTGGCCGCTTCCCCAACTTCCGCTCACCGTCGGCAACTCCTGGATGATCGCGCCGAGCGATCGAGCCGCCAGAACGGTTCGGACTGCCCCGGCCGCGTGTCCGTAGTCGCGCCGTACCTCATCGATGGGCCGGGCGTCTGGCCTTTGTACGGCGAGGATGGCCGTCCAGCCTGAACCGATCACCGAGACGTGTGGCGCCGATGCGCGATTCGGGGTTGGCGTCGTCGTCGACGGCTGCTTCGGCGACGGGGCCGGGACCTGTGTGATCGTGGCGCCGGGCGGCGGTGAGAAGCGGAAGACCGACGCGTCCGGCCGATCGAAGCTGACCTGGGTAAATCCGATGTCGAACGCCGGCGTGCCGTAGCCCTTCGCGAACACGCGCAGTCGCAGCGGCACGTGCTCGGTGCCGTCGATGTCCAAGCGGATGCTCGCTACCAGAGATGAGGTATCGCGCGGCGCGATAACCAGCTCGTACGCCGACCGCCCGGCGACCGTCACCGCACCCGCGTTCCGCACCGACGTCGTCGGGCTCAACGCGGCCAGGATCGCGGCCGCTGCCTGTTGTGGCGTCGCCGGCAGGAGCCTCGACAGCAGCGGGGCGAGGTTGGACGGTAGCCCATGCGGCACACCCGGTATCCGAGCCAGGCATCGCGGCGCCGATCGATGGCAGGCGCAGGTGGGTCGCGGCGTTGTCGGCGCTGGACCACGTCCAGACGTCGGCACCGTTGCGGACGATGTCGGACTCGCCAAGCGAGCCGAGCAGTGCGACGCGGCTCATCGTCGGTCCGGCCGACCAGACCCGCAGGGTATGCGATCCGCTGATCAGCTGCGTCCAATCGGCGCTGCCGTCGCCGCCCAAGCCGGACGGAAGAGCGGGCAGACCAAGGTCAGCCCGCTCGGCGACGGTGCCGGACATGCCAGTCGACGTTGGTGGTGGCGAGATCCGCAACCAGTGTCGTAGCGCTGCGCGCCGGCAGCGGACCGCCGCTGGCCGCCGCGCGAATGACCGCGGTCATCGCGGCGATCAAGGCGATCGCGCACACGACGCCGAGCGGCACGAGCCAGCGAACGGCGGAGCGGCGGGTCAGGGCTGCCATCGGTCAACCTCCTCGGTCGGCGTCCTTCATCGGGCACGCCGTCCGGTTGCGTGCTTATTGTCTATCATGTCGCGGCGAGCTGTGCCCACACTGTGCCGCGCGCGGAGCACGGTGAAGGTCGTGTGAAGACGGTCGGGACAAGCGCCGACTGTCGAGGTGAGACTCCAGGGGTGCGTCGAACTCGGCTCCAATATCCTGCTCGCGATCGAACAAATCGCGGCGGATGGCGTGACCGTCGTCGAACGCCCGCGCGGCTCCGCGATGGTTTTCCCTCTCAGCGGCGGGTCTTACCGGATCGCGAAGGGGCGGGTGTTCGCGTCCGGCCGGACGTTCACCGACCGAAACGAGGCCGAGGCCGGCGGGGGCTACGAGCCGCTGCGCGCGACGTGAATCTCAGTTGTTCGGGGCCTCGTGGGTCATGCCGACGGCACTCACGGCCGGGGGAATCAGCACCGCGAGCCGGCACGGCAAGGGCAGCGAGGGCCTTGCCGCGGGGCACGGCGGGTGGCGAGGCGGCGACCCGTCTGTGGCAACCCTGAGACGTACGCGTGCCAGGCCGTACGCCGCGTGACACGCTGGACCGATGCGCATACTCGTGGTCGAAGACGAGCCGCGGCTCGGCCGCGCCCTGCAGCGTGGACTGACGGCCGAGGGATATCGGGTCGATCTGGCCACCGACGGCATCGACGGCCTCGAGGCGGCCCGGCACGAGGCGTACGACACGGTGATCCTCGACATCATGCTGCCCCGGCTGTCCGGATATCGGGTCGTCCGTACGCTTCGCGAAGAGGGCATCTGGGTGCCGGTATTGATCTTGTCGGCCAAGGACGGCGAATACGACGAGGCCGACGGGCTCGACTGTGGTGCCGATGACTATCTCACCAAGCCGTTCTCGTTCGTCGTGCTGCTCGCCCGGCTGCGGGCGCTGCACCGCCGGGGGGCGCCGGAACGGCCGACCGTGCTCGCCGTCGGCTCCTTGCGCCTCGACCCGGCCAGCCGTCGCGTGGTGCGGGCCGACACGGAGATCACGCTGACCGCTCGCGAGTACGCTCTGCTGGAGTACTTGATGCGCCGGCAGGATCAGGTGGTAACGAAGATCGAACTGCTCGACCGGGTATGGGACGCGGGTGCCGACACCGACCCGAACGTCGTCGAGGTCTACGTCGGATATCTCCGTCGCAAGATCGATCAGCCGTTCGGGCGTCACTCGCTGCAGACCGTACGCGGGGCAGGCTATCGGCTCTTCGATGAGACGAAGGCCGACGAAATGCGGGGCGCGACCGGCGCGGACCTGATCGATGACATCGACGGGGACGCATTCGCCATTGAGGCCGCGGCCGAGGAACCCGTCGACGCCGCCGAGACGGGCGCCGCGCGCGCGCCCGCACCCAGCGAAGGCTGACGTCCGTGCGCTGGTGGCGCCGACTGAGCCTGCGCGGGCGCCTGACGCTCGTCGGCTCGTTCGGCCTGGCCGCCGGCCTCGCGCTCGGTGGGCTGTTGATCCTCATGGTGCTGCACCTGGTGCTGATCCGCAGCGTCGACTCCACCGCCCGGCAGACCGCAAGCGACGTCAAGTTGCTCGTCCAGACGAAGAGCATCAGAACTCCGATCCAGTCGGTCGGTACGGCCTTCGTGCAGGTCCTCGGGTCCGACGGGACGGTACGGGACTCGTCGCGGTCGATCGACGATCCCGCGATCCTGGATCGGGCGCAGTTCGCCGACGCGCGTGAGGGTGACGTGGTGGTCATCCCGGCCAGCCGGGTGCAACCCGGCGAGCAGGGCACGCTTCGGGTCGTGGCGGCGAAGGCCACCGAGGGCTCGAACGCGCAGTGGGTGCTCGTGGCGTCGCCCACCCGTACGGTCGAGGACAGCACCGATGCCGTCCAGTCGGTGCTGCTGGTCGCGTACCCGCTGCTGCTCGCGGCACTCGCCGCCTTCACGTACCGGCTGGTCGGCTGGGCACTGCGCCCGGTCGAGTCCCTCCGGCAGGGCGCGGCGATGATCAGTGCGAGCGGACGCCAGGTCGGGCGCTTGCCCGTACCGGATGGCAAGGACGAGGTCAACCGCCTGGCCGTGACGTTGAACGACATGCTCGACCGGTTGGATGCCGCGCGCGCCCGGCAACAGGCATTCGTCGCGGACGCCGCGCACGAATTGCGTAGCCCGATCGCGAGCCTGCGTACGCAGCTGGAGGTCGCCGACCGCCTGGACGAGGCGCCGCTGGCCGACGACCTGATGGCCGACGTCGCTCGGCTCGGGCGGCTCGTCGACGACCTTCTGCTGCTCGCCCGGGCCGACGAGGGCGACCCGCAGCTCCGCCTCGTCGAGGCGGTCGACGTCGGCGTGCTCACCGCGGACGTCGCGCACGGCTATGCCAAGGCTCGGGTGCCGGTGACCTGCGCGGCCGATCCGAACGCGCTCACGCTGGGCGATCCGGTGGCACTCCGGCGTGTGGTCGACAACCTGGTCGGCAACGCCGTCAAGCACGCCACCAGTCGGGTCGCCGTGACGGTCATCGAAGCCGATGACGGGCTGCGCCTCGTGGTCACCGACGACGGGCCGGGCATTCCGGCCGCGGACCGCGAGCGCGTGTTCGACCGCTTCACCCGGCTCGACAATTCGCGCGCGCGCAGCGATGACGACGGTGCCGGGCTCGGTCTCGCCATCGTCCGCGAGTTGCTGCGCCTGCACAACGGCGGGATTGCGCTCGGCGATGCCTCTCCGGGCTCTGCGCGTCGAGGTCACACTGCCGTCCGCTGGACCCGACGGTGAGTTGCGCACCGACCCGGTGAACCCGACCGACCGGGCGAACCCGACCGACCGGGCAAACCCGCCAGACCGTAACAACGCGGCCACCGTCGACGCCGCCCGACTCTGACCGTGTGCACGGGCGAACCCACCGGCGCGGCGGGCTGGGCGCGGCGGTCAGAGACTGAAGTCGGCGGTACGGAGTTTGGCGACGAGGTCGGCCGGACCGTCGATCTCGACGTTCGCAGCTCGCTGCCGTCCGGCGAAGAACATCGTCAGTTCCCCTGAGTCGCCCATGACCGTAACCTGCGGGCCGCCACCGCCCGCGGTGACCGGAGGGTAGTCGGGGCTGAGCAACGTGATCTTGGCGGGAAACTTGCGCAGGCGGAACCGTCCGGCCAGCCGTACCTGCGCATGGAGGGCGGACGCGAGACCACGCGGAAGATCGCGCGGCGCCCAGCCGGGCGTGCCCCGGCGCACGTCCTCGTGATGGATGAAGAATTCGCCGGTATTGACCATGCGATCGATGGCCGAGGGTCCCGCCATCGACAGCTTCGCCGGATGCCGCAACCGGTCGACCAGGCGGGCGAAGTCGCCGGCCGCGGCTGCCTTGCGCACTTTCTCGCCATGCGCGGCCAGTGGCTTGATCACGACGCCGGCGGCCGCGTCGGGTCGTCGCTCGCGTACGACCAGGTGCGCCGCGAGGTCCCTGGTCGTCCACCCCGCACACAGCGTCGGTTGATCAGGACCGACGGTGTCGAGGCGGTCGCAGAGCGCGGCACGTTCGACGCGCGCGAAGTTGGGTTCGCGCCATGCTGACGATGCTAGGTCGTCTAACCGGCCGGCGTTGTGGCGTGAAACACGCGTGCACGCGCGGTCGCCATCGTGAAAGGGTAAGGACCGCAACGGGGATGAGTCTGATACGGGGTGGGGATGCGGTCGGAACCGGGGGTGCTGGGTCAGGGGCTGCGCGTCTTACGTCAGGGGATCCGTGACGAACCACGGATGTTCACGTTCGCGGTGTCCGGGAGCTGCCTGTTCGGCCTAGCGACGGTCGCGACGGCATACGTCGTCGGCGACGTTGTCGGCAAGGTGATCGAGCCCGCGTTCGCGCGTCACCGGGTCGACGAACATGCCTCGCTCATGGGCGCCGCTCGCCATCCTCGCCGTCGCCGCGGCGCGGGTCATCGGAATTTTCGGTCGCCGCCTCGGGGCCGGGTCGATGCAGTACCGGTTGCAGGCCCGTTACCGGCGCGCGGTGACCCGGCGATATCTCGAGTTGCCGCTGGCTTGGCACCAGCGACACGCGACCGGCACGCTGCTGTCGAACGCGAACGCCGACGTGGAAGCGGCGTGGTATCCGATCGCACCGTTGCCGTTTGCCGTGGGCACCGTGGTCATGCTCATCGGCGCGGTCGTGTCGCTGTTCGTCGTCGACTGGGCGTTGGCCCTGGTCGAGCTGCGCGGTGTTCCCCGGACTGTTCGGGGCGAATTTCTGGTACGCGCGCCGCATGTCCCCGCGCATCGCGCGCGCCCAGCAACTGCGGGCCGAGGTGTCGCGCGGCCGCCCACGAGAGCTTCGACGGCGCACTGGTCGTCAAGACGATGGGCCGGGAGACGTACGAAACGGACCGCTTCGCGGCGAAGGCCAGCGAGCTGCGCGAGGCGATGATCAACGTGGGCCGCGTCCGTGGACTCTTCGATCCGATCCTCGACGCGCTGCCGAGCCTCGGCACACTCGCCGTGCTCATCGTCGGTGGCGTACGGCTGCGCCAAGACGCCGTGAGCCTGCCCGAGGTGATCAGCGTCGCGTTCCTGTTCAGCGTGCTCGCCGTCCCGGTCCGGGCGATCGGCTTCGTGCTCGGTGAGCTGCCCCGGGCGGCGGTCGGGTTCGATCGCGTACGCAACGTGCTGACCGCGACCGGCGAGATGCGCTACGGCGCCGGTGCCCTCGACGGCTCGACCGGCGCGCGTGGCGGCGACCCGCTCGACATCCGGTTCGAGCACGTGTCGTTTTCGTACGCATCCGGCCCGACCGTGTTGACCGACGTGACGTTTGCCGTCCCGCCCGGCGCGACGGTGGCCCTCGTCGGCCCGACCGGCTCGGGCAAGTCCACCATCGCGGCGCTGGCCGCCCGGCTGATGGATCCGGCGACCGGCCGGATCGTGCTCGGCGGTCGCGCGTTGACCGACCTCAGCGCGGACGGCGCTCGCGGGCGCGGTCGCCCTCGTGCCGCAGGTCCCGTTCGTCTTCGACGACACGATCGCCGGCAACGTCGCGCTGGACCGCGCCGGCATCGGCGAGGACCGCGGTCCGCGAGGCGCTTGCGGTCGCCCAGGCCGACCGCTTCGTCGCCGCGCTACCGCACGGCCTCGATACGAGCGTCGGCGAACGTGGCACCTCGCTGTCGGGCGGCCAACGGCAGCGGCTGACGCTGGCGCGCGCCCTCGCCGGAAGACCGCGCCTGCTCGTGATCGACGACGCGACGAGCGCGGTCGATCCGCGTGTCGAGGCCGCGATCCTGGCTGCGCTGCGAGACCGGAATCGGGAGCGGCCGCCTCGATCCTCGTCGTCGCATACCGCCGCGCCACGATCGCGCTCGCCGACGTCGTCGTCTATGTCGAGTCGGGTCGGGTCGTCGCGACCGGACCGCACGCGGATCTGCTGGCCACGGTGCCGGGCTACGCCGCACTGGTCACCGCGTACGAGACCGCCGAGGCGGAAGCGGCCGAGGCGGACGCGGCTCGAGGCGACGTCGCCGTCGCGGCGACGGATCACCGGCACAGCGACGACGAACGGGAGCTCGTGGGATGAGCGTCGACGTAGCGACCGACCACACCGCCAACACCGACTCCACGTTCGCCATCCTCCGGCGAGGGCTGGCGCTGACCCCGCAGGTGCGGGCCGGACTGGCCGGCACGATCGGGCTGGCCGCGATCGGCACGATCGGCAAGGTGGCCATCCCGATCGCGATCCAGCAGGGCATCGACAAGGGATTGTCGGCCGATGGTGGCCCCAATATGCGGGTGCTGATCGAGATCGTGGCGATCACGGTGCTCGTGCTGTCGATCACGCTCTACTGCACGTACCTGATGAACGTCCGGCTCTACACCGTGAGCGAGACGGCGCTGGCCAACGTGCGGACGCGCACGTTCCGGCACATCCATGACCTGTCCATGCTCCACCAGCAGGCCGAGCGCCGGGGATCGCTGGTCGCGCGGGTGTCCACCGACGTGGATCAGATCAGCCAGTTCCTCCAATGGGGCGGCGTGATCCTGCTGGTCAGCGTCGGCCAGCTCGGTCTCACCACGATCGTCATGGCGATCTACTCGTGGCAGCTCACGCTGCTGGTGTGGGTGGCGTTCCTGCCGCTCGTCGTCGTGATCCGGCTGTTCCAGAAGCGGCTGTCCCGCCGCTACACGGCGGTCCGCGAGCGCATCGGTGCGATGCTCGCCGCGGTCGCCGAGAGCGTCGTCGGGGCCAGCGTCATCCGGGCGTACGGGGTGCAGCGAGCGCACCCGGCGGCGGATCGACGACGCGATCGAGGCCAACCGAAAGGCGCAGTACAAGGCGCAGCGGACCAACGTCGTCAGCTTCGTCACCGGCGAGATCGCGACCGCGCTCGCCACCGCGGGCACTGTCGTCGTCGGCGTGATCCTCGGCGTGCACGGCTCGCTGTCGCTGGGCCAGCTCACCGCGTTCCTGTTCCTGGTCACGCTGTTCGTGCAGCCGGTGCAGATCGCGACGGAGGTGCTGAACGAGGCGCAGAACGCGATCGCCGGCTTCCGCCGGGTGCTCGACGTGCTCGAGACGCCGCCGGACGTGGCCGACCCGGGCGACGACGGCCAGCGCCTGCCGACCGGCCCGGTGGAGATCCGTTTCGCCGACGTCGCCTTCGCCTATCCGGGCGGCCCCGAAGTGCTGTCGGACGTCGATCTCACGATCGCCGCCCGGACCAAGGTCGCCGTCGTCGGCGAGACCGGCAGCGGCAAGACGACGTTCGCGAAGTTGCTTACGCGTTTGATGGATCCGAGCCGCGGCGAGGTGTCCCTGGCCGGGGTGCCGCTGCACGCGGTTGCTTTCGACTCGCTGCGCGAGCGCGTCGTCATGGTGCCGCAGGACGGTTTCCTGTTCGACGCGTCTGTCGCCGACAACGTACGGTTCGGCGGCGAATTCTCCGACCAGCGAGTCGCTGACGTCTTCACGGAACTCGGGCTCCGTGACTGGGTCGACGGCCTGCCGGATGGCGTACGCACTCCGGTCGGGGAGCGGGGCGAAGCGATGTCGGTCGGGGAGCGGCAGCTCATCGCGCTCGCGCGGGCCTACCTCGCCGATCCCGATCTTCTGGTGCTCGACGAGGCGACCAGCGCGGTCGACCCGGCCACCGAGGTCCGGCTGCAGCAAGCGCTGGAAAAGGTGACCCGCGGGCGAACGACGGTGGCCATCGCCCACCGGCTGTCCACCGCCCAGGCGGCCGACGAGGTCATCGTCGTCGACCGCGGGCGTGTCGTCCAGCGCGGTCCGCACGACGTTTTGGTGACCGAACCCGACTCGGTGTACGGCCGCCTGCATGCGTCCTGGCTTGCACAAACGCGCTGAGACGGAAGTCAACTCATGTGGCGGATGAAAACTTCACCCGCCAGATGTCCATAAATTAGACAAATCGCGGCCTAACACGGGCAAGATGTCCGCATGGCCGTTTCCACCCTGCCACCCAGACAACTTCCGCCCATCCCGCCCCATCGGCGCCGACCGAGCCGCCGGTTGCTCGTCGCCGTCGGTGTGATGGGTGGTCTGGCCGCACTGGGTGCGATCCTGGCGATCTGGCTGCCGAGCTCAAAGCACGCGGCTCAGGCCAGCCAGCAGACAACGCGGGGCACTGCCGTTCAGGCCGCACCAACCCCGGCGGTGTTCGACCCGAACGTCGGCGCGATCCTGCCCACTCATCGCGTAGTCGCGTACTACGCCGTGCCGGGCGCGGCGGCGACCGGGCCGGCCTATGTGCCGTCGACCGCGATGCTGCACCGGCTGAGGGCACAAGGCGCCGTCTATCAGAAACTCGACCCGGCCCATCCGGTTGTGCTCGGCATCGATCTCGTGGTCAGCGTGCCCGACCGGTTCAAGGGCAAAAGCGGCACGTACAGCCACCATGTCGACGCGGCGACGATCCAGCAATACGTCGACTTCTGCCAGAAGAACAACCTGCTGCTGTTCCTCGACCTCAACATCGGCTGGGCCGACCCCCTCACCGAACTGATGTCGTTCTCGCAATACCTGAAGCTGCCATTCGTCGAGGTGCAGGAAGTCAATCGCGGCGGGCTCACGCCTTACGTGGTCGATAGCGAGGGCCGGCTGGTGGCCGGCGCCACTCCCGACTACGCCACCGGCCAGGACTTGACCAACTCGGAGATCGTACGCAACTTCCTGGAGCAGGGCGGCCAGTCTCAACTGGTGGCGGCCACCCGGGAATTCAGCGTTACCCAGGGCACGACCAGCACCAAGATGCTCGGCACCTACAGCCCCGTGGGCAACCTGGACTGGGCGGTGATCGTGCAGAAGCCACGCGACGAGGCGTATCGCGGAGTGTACGAGATGCAGCGCAGCGCTCGCCTGCTGGCGTTGCTGGCCATTTTGCTGAGCGTGGGCATCAGCATTTTTGCCGCGCGCCGCATCACCAATCCACTGGAGGTTCTCACCGCTTCGAGCCGGGCCATCGCGCGCGGCGACTTTTCGCAGCGGGTCAAACTCAGAAGCCGTACCGAGATCGGAGAACTGGCGGCGACTTTCAATACCATGTCCGAGGAGCTCGAGCAATTCGTGCTCGACCTCAAACGCGCCGCCACGGAAAACCGCGAACTGTTCATGAGTTCCATTCAGATGCTGGCCGGCGCGGTTGACGAAAAGGACCCTTACACTCGTGGACACTCCGACCGCGTCACGCGCTATTCCCTGCTGATCGCGCGGGAGATGGGGCATCCCGAGGAATTTCTGGAAATCGTGCGCGTGTCCGCCCAGTTGCACGATGTAGGCAAGATCGGCATTGAAGATCGCATCCTCAAAAAGCCGGGAGCTCTGACCCCGGAAGAATTTGAGATCATGAAGACCCATACCACCAAGGGCGCTAACATTCTGCGTCCGGTGGCCCAACTGAAGGACATGCTTCCCGGCATCGAGCTGCACCATGAATCCCTCGATGGACGCGGCTATCCCCGGGGCCTGCAGGATGCGGAAATTCCTCTGCTGCCGCGCATCATTGCGGTCGCCGACACCTTCGACGCGCTGACCACCAACCGTCCCTATCAGCAGGCGCACGATCCTGAAGCCGCACTGCGTATCATCCACAATCTTTCCGGCAAGCGGCTGGACCCCACCGCGGTCGCCGCCCTGACGGCGATTTACAAGCGCGGCGAAATCCGTATTCAGGCGCCGGTGGTGACCGTGCCCACGGCTGCGGCGCAGGCGCCTCCGGCTCAAGCTTCGGTCACGCCTTCATCTGCTCCTGAAGTTCGGGCCGCCGTGGCGGCAGCGGAAGCCTCGGGGCGATAGCCTTCCACTTTGCAGGCAAGAGCCTTTAACCGCAAAGGGCGCAAAGTGTCGCAAAGGGCGCAAAAGGTCACGGGTTCTCGGCGCTCTTTGCGGTACCTTTGCGACCTTTGCGGTTAAGCGCGTTTGATTTTGCCCGCCGCAACGAACCAGCCCCCCGCCCGCTATAATTGATGCAGCACTTCCAGGATCCGAAATTTCATGATTCAGACTCTATTTGGCAGCCTCGACGAGCAGCAGAAACCCAGCTTCCTTGATCGCATGAAGGAAGCGGTGACCCGTACCCGGGAAAATCTCAGCGAGCGCATCGAAGAGGTGGTCTCCTTCGGCAAAGAGATCGACCGGGCCACGCTGGATGATCTCGAAGCTAATCTGCTGGGGGCCGATCTGGGCACAACTACTACTCACGAAGTTCTGGAAAAACTTCGCGACAAGGCCGATCGCAAGCAAATCGGGAATGTGGATGAACTCAAGCGGCTGCTGAAAGAAGAGATTCTCGCCATCCTGAAGACCGCCGATGCTCTCCCGGTGGCCCGAGTGGACGGAACGCCCGAGGTGATTCTGGTGGTGGGGGTGAACGGCACGGGCAAGACCACGACCATCGGCAAGCTGGCCCAGGTGTTGCGCTCGGAGGGCAAGACGGTGCTGCTGTGTGCGGCCGATACTTTTCGGGCCGCCGCCATCGAGCAGCTCGAAGTCTGGGGCCAGCGTACGGGGACGGAAGTCATTCGCACCAAGGCGGGCGGAGATCCGTCAGCCGTGCTCTATGATGCGCTGCAGGCCGCGTCGGCACGGCACACCGATTACGTGATCGTCGACACCGCCGGCCGCCTGCACACCAAGACCAACCTGATGGCGGAGCTGGAGAAGATGCGGCGCACCGCGCAACGCATCATTCCCGGCGCGCCTCACGAGACCCTGCTGGTCATGGACGCCACCACGGGGCAGAATGGCTTGCAACAGGCGAGGATGTTCACCGAGTCGGCGGGCGTGACCGGCATCGTCCTGACCAAGCTCGACGGCACCGCCAAGGGCGGCGTGGTGGTCGCCATATCGCGCGAACTGGGGGTTCCGGTGCGCTACGTGGGCGTAGGCGAGAAGGCCGGCGACCTGTTGCCTTTCAATCCCAGGGATTTTGTGGATTCGCTTTTTGCTTAGCCTGCGGCGGCATCAAATCTTATCAGCCGAAGATTTCCTGATGACTTCCAAGAAAGCGGTCAAACCGAAAAACCGCAAAAGATCGCGAAAGTTCCCCGACTCCTGGCGCCGCCGAACTCGTCGAGTCGCGAAGGCGATGAATACTTTCTCCAGCGCGCACTGGAGCTGGCCCGCAAAGGTATTGGTTTAACTGCGCCCAATCCCTGCGTGGGCGCGGTGGTTGTCGATCGCGCCGGCCACATCATCGGTGAGGGTTCGCACACCTTTGAGGGCATCAAGCACGCTGAAGTGCTGGCGCTGGAGCAGGCTGGCGACAAAGCTCGCGGCGCAACTCTTTACATCAACCTTGAGCCCTGCTCGCATCAGGGCCGTACCGGAGCCTGCGCCGACGCCGTCATCGCCGCCGGGATTCGCCGCGTCGTCGCCTGCATGCAGGATCCCAACCCCCTGGTTGCGGGCAAAGGTTTTGAGCGCCTCCGCAGCACAGGAATCTCCGTGGCTTCAGGCATTTTGCAGGAGGAAGCTAAAGCACTGAATGAAGCCTTCGCCAAATACATTCGCCAGCACACGCCGCTGGTCACGCTGAAGTCGGCCATGACGCTGGACGGCAAGATCGCCCCGCCTCCGGGTGAGTTGCAGCACCCCGGGGCGCTCGGCGGCGGAGGCGCGACCGGCGGATGGATCAGCAGCGATGTGGCCCGCGCCCACGTGCAACAGCTTCGACACGGCCACGATGCCATCATGGTCGGTGTGGGCACGATCATCGCGGACGATCCGCTGCTGACCGATCGCAGCGGCCTGCCGCGGCGCCGGCCTTTGCTGCGGGTGATTGTTGACTCCCGGCTGCGTCTGCCCCCGGAGTCGCGCGTAGTCAGGACGGCCAAGGAAGATGTGCTCGTGCTGTGCTCATTCGCCGAGGAGAAGCGGAAGCGCGAACTGCAGGACCAGGGCATCCGGGTGGAGCAGATCCCGGTCGGGGTGGGAGACGGCCGTCCGGACATGACGCAAATCGCGCGCCGCCTGGGGACGATGGAGATCACCAGCCTGCTGGTCGAGGGCGGCGCCATGATCAACGGCGCGGCCCTGGCCTCGGGCATCGTGGACAAAGTATTTCTTTACTACGCGCCCAAAATTCTGGCCGGAACCGGTTCAGTACCCTTTGCCACAGGGCCAGGCTTCGCCCGCATGAGCGAAGCGGCTTATGTGAAGTCGATCCGGCTGCACCGTTTCGGCGAAGACTTTGCGGTTGAGGGATACCTGCGGGACCCGTACGGAGAAGTCCAGTAGCGCCGGCGTCCCGCCGGCTGTCGGGTGGGCATCCTGCCCACCCCGCGATTCCGATGCAAACTGCCGAATACAGCGGTGGGACGCCCCAAAAGCGCTAACTTAAGCAGAATTCCTTCTGGATTGAGGACGATTCAACCAGAATCCAACCAGAATAAGGAACCTTGTGGTCGCCAAATGCGTACCACGAGCATGCGCCCGTTCATCCTCCTCGCAGCTGCGTGCCTTTTCTCATATCCTGCTGTCGCTCAAACCCAAAATCAGCCGTCCGACACCAAAACGGCGGCCAATCGGCCTCCGTGGCCACTACAGCTCGAAATGCACGTGCCGTTCGACCCTACGGCATTCCCGAGCGGGCCGCACGTCTATCTGATGTACGAGTTGCATTTGACGAACTTCATGCCAATGCCCATCTCGCTGAGTCGCATTGAGGTGCTCGACGCCGATGCGGAAGCGTCCAAACCGATTGCGACCTTTGAGACCGCGCAACTGGAAACCATGGTGCAGCCCTTGGGTGGCAAGGCACTTTCTGACCCCAAAGACAGGCTGGTTATCGCCGACGGCCAGACCGCCATCGCCTTTATGTCAATAGCGCTTGACCGGGGCTCGCCTATCCCGAACAGACTGCTCCATCGCGTGACCACGGCTTACGCTCCAGAAGAAGGCGCGGTCATTTCCACACATCACACTGAGTTGCATGTGCTCGGGCCGCCGCTAGAAGGGGCAGACTGGCTTGCAGACGATGGGCCCAGCAACGATCAGGATAATCATCATCGGCGCGGCGTTGTCATCCTTGATGGGCAGCCGGTGGACTCGCGCCGGTACGCGATCGACTGGATGCAGACCAGGGACGGAGCGTCATTTTCTGGCGATGCGCGCGACGTCCGCTCTTATTACTCCTACGGGAAAGCAGTGTTGGCGGTTGCTGACGGCCGCGTTGTCACCGCCAGAGATGGCCTTCCCGATAACGTCCCCGGACACGGCGACGCGTTCCACCCGGCAGTGCCAATTACGTTGGAAACAGTTGCGGGAAATACAATCACGCTCGACCTGGGTGGTGGCCAGTTCGCATATTACATGCATCTGCAACCGGGAAGTTTGCGGGTGAAGGCAGGGGATCGCGTGCGGCGCGGAGAGGTGCTGGCGCGGGTTGGCGATTCCGGAGACGCTCGCGAGCCGCACCTGCATTTCGAAGTCACCACTTCGTCGAAGCTGCTGGCTGGTGAAGGCGTGCCCTATCTCATCGACCAGTACGGTTGCAACAGCACGTGTGACGGGCCCGCGAAACTCCACACTCACGAGTTGCCACTGGATCACAGCGTCGTCACATTCGGGGAAGAACGCCGCAATCGATGATTGAAGACGCTGACCACAGTTGGATTCTGGTCGCGTGGCGGGCTACTCAAAAATTATAGCTCCTTAACTTAGCGCTTTATGGGGGCGGGACGCCCCCGGGCCAGCCGGCGGGACGCCGGCGCTACAATAGCACTGCATGTTTACCGGCATCATCGAAGAGGTCGGGCGCGTCACTGGCATCGCTCAGGAGAACGGCAACCGCCGCCTCACGGTTGCAGCTTCCCGGCTGAACCAGGAACTCAAGACCGGCGACAGCATCGCCGTCAGCGGCGTCTGCCTCACCGCGGTCGAAATCACGCCCCAGACTTTTGCCGCGGACCTGGCGGCTGAAACCTGGAAGCGCACATCTTTTTCACGTATCAAGAAAGATGCTCTGGTGAATCTGGAGCTGCCCATGCGTGCCGATGGTCGCTTTGGAGGCCACATCGTTCAGGGCCATGTGGACGGCACCGGCAAGTTTCTCGCGCTGGATCGAGTTCCGGGAGCGGACGACTACTGGCTGCGCATTGAAATACCGCCGGACCTGGCGCGCTATGTGATCTTCAAGGGATCGCTGTGCATCGAAGGCATCAGCCTGACCGTGGCCCAGATCGAAGGGACGAAAGTGACGGTCGCGATTATTCCGCATACGGTGAAGATGACGAACCTGAAATCGCTTAAACCCGGCGATCCGGTGAACCTCGAAGTGGATATGGTGGCGAAGTACGTGGAAAAGATGATGAAGGGAGAATCTGCGAACTCATCGCTCACGGTGGAGCGGCTGGTCGGCGAGGGATTTTAGGGGATTGGTCGGGCAACCGGCACTTTTGCAATTGGCCCATGTGATACATGGGCAGCCAGGCACTGCAACCAGAATCAACTTCAAAGGCGTCGGACAGGAGTGGCCGACCCACACACGAGGCAATTGCCAATTGCTAAATGCCGCCTGTCTGCACTCAGGTCACTTCAATCGACGCCTCTATGCCCGGCTCATCCAGCTTTAGAAACTCCTGCACGATGGGCTCTTCGCATTTCTCCATCTCGCCGTAGGTCCCGAAGAAAATAGCTCTGCCTTCGTGGAGAAACATCACCCGGTCGGCCAGCTTCTTGGCCAGGCGCATATCGTGAGTCACGACCACGCTGGTCAGGTGCAACTGGATTTTCAGCCGCTTGATCAGATCGCCCAGCAGTTGCGCCATCAGGGGATCGACCATGGTGGTGGGCTCGTCATAGAGAACGCATTCGGGCTGGGCGGCCAGAGCGCGGGCGATGGCCACCGAACGCTTCATCCCGGTGGACAAATCGGAAGGCAACTGGTCGCGCATTTCTTTCACTCCGACCATGTCCAGCAGGCCATCGACGATCTGGTAAATCTGCTCTTCTGAAAGCTGGCGCCGTTCGCGCAGGGGAAAGGCCACGTTCTCGCCCACGGTGAGCGAATCGAACAGGGCCCCGTTCTGGAAGACGATGGTGACCTTCTTGCGGATGCGTTCCAGGTCTTCCGGTCCATAGTCGGTGATGTCCTCATGGGCCACGATCACCCGGCCCGAGTCCGGCTTGAGAAAACCCATGATGTTCATCAACGAAACCGATTTGCCCACACCGCTGCGGCCCAGAATGCAGACCGTCTCTCCATCCATCACCGTGAAGCTGACGTGGTCGAGCACGCGATTGTCGCCAAACGCCTTGGAGACATCCTTGAACTCGATATAGGGTCCTGATTTACCGTTGGTGGCCATGGATCAGTCGTTAGTCGTTGGTCGTTCGGTCGTTGGTCGTTAGTTTCGTTGGCCTTCTTTGCGTCCTTTGCGGTTAAACGCTTTTGCGGCTATGGACGCTTTTGACTCAGCAAAGTGCGCAAAGTTGTTCTGGCCCGTCGGACCGCTGACCGATGCGCTCAATAGTAAATGCTTCTGAATCACCGGGCCGACAGTTTCAGCTTCGCTTCCTGCCAGTCTTGCTCAGTGTTCAGATTGCGGAACATTTCTTCCGTGAAGCCATTCCGTTCCAGCTCTTCCTGCTCGATCACCCGGGTCTCGACTTGGGAGAACAGCCGGTCGATCTTGTTTTCTCCGGCGCGCAGCGATCGTTCCGCAACTTCCGCAAAGCCTGGCGGTAAACCGCACAGAGTGGCTGCAAGCCTCCGCCGGCTGCCGGCACCACTACCAGCGCGGGCGTGCGGCGCGCCTGGGCGACCAGATAGCTCAACAACTCCGGCTCAAGAAATGGCATATCGACTGCGACGATCAGATTCAGCTCAGTACTTGTTCCGGCCAGCGCGGCATGAATTCCGGCCAGGGGTCCCTGTCCCGGATAAATGTCTTCGATGACCGGACCGAAGGCGGCGAATTTTGCGGCGCTGCCGACAATCTGTGCGCTTCCGGCGGCGGCCGTGACCAACTCCAACGCATGCGTCAGCAGCGTGCGCTCTCCGAAGTTGCATCAACGCCTTGTCCTGGCCCATGCGGGAGCTCTGGCCGCCGGCCAGGACAAATCCAGAGACAGAATCCACGCCGTGATGATACACGCCGGTATTGCCCTCGTTGCGGCCCCGAGCCCACTTCTGCAACTGACAACTTCAATTTCGGGTGGCGCGCAAGTGGCCCTCCTTCTTGCTGAAGGTGTGGCAACCCAATCACAGAACCACCAATATTTCCAGCACAGTTGCGGGAAACGGTTTGATTAGACGAAAGTAACCTAGCCCAAGTGGCAAGCGCTGTTGGATGATAGGTCGTCCCGGCGATCCTCTCCGGAAGAAACGACCATGCCACAGAAGTTAATGGATGTCCTCATGCTTGGCCGCTGCTCCCATGAATTTTCCTGGCCTCGGCGGGCTGCCGACGGTCAGTACTACCAGGTGTGCCTGCTTTGCGCCGCAGAGTACAAGTACGACTGGAAGACCATGAAGCGCATCAAGCGCGTGGCGAACGCGCCTGAAGCAGCCAGCGAGACCCAGCGCAGCAAGAACCACAAGAAGCCGACCTGGGTTCCGCGCGCCCGGCGCCTGGCGCTGCAGGCCCCGGTGCGCTATCGCCCCAAGGGCCTGGGGACCTGGCATGAGGGCACGGTTGAAAACCTCAGCCAGTCGGGCGTACTCCTGCTCGGCCCCCAGCAGTTGCCGGACAACACGCTGGTGGAAATGGTGTTCGAGATGCCGGAGGAGATTTCCGGCCAGAAGAACAGCACCGTTCTGTGCCAGGGCCGGATCATCCGCCGCAAGGATGTCCGCGATGCGGAGTCGGTCGGCCTGGCCGCGTCCATTCTCGACTACAAGTTCCTGCGCCAACACTGACACGGCTAGCGGGCGACCGCGGCAATCTGCTCCCATCCCAGGCCCCTGGACCAGGGCCTAAATGCGCTCTCCGCCACCCGGTTACGGGTTAGGTGTCGGCGGGCTCTTCCCGCACAATTTTGCATGAGACCGACGGCTTTTCTGCATCTAAACTATGTACAGACTCGGTTTAGCTCAATCAGGAGCATTTCTTATGAAGGCGAAACTTTCCCTTTACATCACCGCGATCATGCTGGTCGCGATCCTGACGGTTGGCGTGGGCTGCACCAAGGCCCCGAATGACGCCCAACTTACCAGCGACATCCAGACCAAATTGGCCTCGGATTCCGGTCTGCAGGGCAAGCAACTGGGCGTGAAAGCAGAAGGCGGGACCGTGACCCTGACGGGCACGGTGGACAATGACGCGCAACGCGACGCCGCCGCCCGCTACGCCTCCTCTGAGCCCGGGGTCAAACAGATCATCAATAACTTGCAGGTGGCCGCTCCGCCGACCGGCCGAAACCGCCGAAGCTACGCCTCCACCGGTAGAGGAAACGAAGCCTTCTCCGGCCCCGGCGCCCAAGCCTCGCAGGCATGAGCCGCGGGAGCGCAGCCTGCCCTCTTCATCCAGCGACGCAAGCTCGGCCGCTCCGGTGGCTGCGATGGCGCCTCCGCCGGCACCAGTGGCCGCGGTGCCCTCTACCCCGCCGCCACCGCCTCCGCCCAAGAAAGTTACGATTCCTTCAGGGACGACGCTGGCAGTGCGGCTGGTCGATACCATCGACTCCGAGACCAGCCAGCAGGGCCAGACCTTCCATGCCACGCTGGATTCTCCGCTGGCGGTGGATGGCGACGTGGTCATTCCCTCCGGCTATGACGTTGAAGGTCATCTGGTGGAAGTGAAGAAGCGCGGGCAAATTTGCCGGCCAGTCGGTGGTAGCGTTGCAATTGGACCGCATTTCGTCGGGAGGCAAGTACTACAGCCTGCAGACTGATCAATACCGGCGGCAAGGTTCATCGCGGGGCAAGAACACAGCGGAGAAAGTCGGCGCCGGCGCCGGCATCGGAGCCATCATTGGCGCCATCGCAGGCGGAGGCAAAGGAGCCGCGATAGGCGCGGCCGCCGGCGGCGGACTGGGTGGCGGCGTGCAGGCAGCCACCAAGGGTCAGCAAATCAAGCTGCCCTCCGAGACCGTGCTGAACTTCACCCTGCAGGCCCCTTTGACCGTCATCGCCAGCAACCGTGGGCCGAACGAAGGACGCCACCGGCTCGATTCCAATCAGTCAGATCCGAACCGGCCGCGTCTGAACCGCCCCGATGACAGCATCCGATTCGAGCCAGCCGGACCCGAATCAGTAAAGTTTTGTAAATCCCCTCCAGGCCGGCCCTTTTGCCGGCCTTTTTCATTTCCAGACAAGTACGAAATTTACCGACCGAACCGCGGCTTCCCACATCCATATAAAGTTGCGGCAAGAGTAACTTCAAGAGGCCTTCATGTGGATTGTTGCGCTGGCGCTGCGCCGGCCTTACACCTTCGTGGTTGTCGCTCTGCTGCTGCTGATCCTTGGTCCGATCGTTATCTTCCGCACGCCCACCGATATTTTCCCGAACATTGACATTCCAGTAGTAAGCATTCTGTGGAACTATGCCGGCCTGAACGCGCAAGACCTCTCCAGCCGGATCGTGACCCTGAACGAGCGCGTGCTGACCACTACGGTGGACGACGTCGAGCACAGCGAATCGCAATCGCTGAACGGGATTGCGGTGGTGAAGGTATTCTTCCAGCCTCACGCCAATATCGAAAAGGCGATCGCGCAGATCACCGCGATCTGTCAGACCCAATTGCGGCAGCTGCCGCCGGGGACGACGCCGCCGCTGATCATTACCTACAACGCCTCCACCGTGCCGATTCTGCAGCTGGCCTTGTCGGGACAAAAACTTTCCGAGCAGCAACTCTTCGACTACGGCGTGAATTTTATCCGCACCCGGCTGGTCACGATTCCGGGCGCAGCCATTCCTTACCCCTACGGCGGCAAGTTGCGGCAGATTCAGGTGGACCTCGACACCAACGCATTGCAGGCGAAAGGCCTCTCGCCCAGCGACGTGGTCAACGCCATCAGCGCCCAGAACCTGATTCTGCCTTCCGGAACCTCCAAGATCGGACAGTTCGAATATGACGTTGACCTGAACGGCAGCCCGCAAACGGTGGCCGAGTTGAATGACCTTCCCATCAAGCGGGTGGGCAACACGACCATCTACATCCGTGACGTGGCCTACGTGCGCGATGGCTTTCCGCCGCAAACCAACATTGTGCGGGTGGATGGGAAGAGGGCATCGCTCCTTACCATCCAGAAAACCGGGAACGCTTCGACCCTCGACATCATTTCCGGAATCAAGCGCCTGCTGCCCCGAATCCAGGCCCAGCTTCCTCCGGAACTGGAGATCAGGCCTCTGGCGGACCAGTCCATATTCGTGCGCGCCTCTATCAATGGAGTGCTGCGGGAAGGCCTGATTGCGGCCTGCCTTACCGGCCTGATGATTCTGATTTTCCTGGGAAGCTGGCGCAGCACGGTGATCATCGCGGTTTCCATCCCGCTGTCGATTCTTACTTCCATCATCGTCATGAGCGCGCTGGGCGAGACCATCAACATCATGACCCTGGGCGGGCTGGCGCTCGCGGTCGGCATTCTGGTGGACGACGCCACCGTGGAAATTGAGAACATCAACCGGAACGTTGCCGAGGGCAAAGAGATTCAGAAGGCGATTCTGGATGGGGCGCAGCAGATCGCGGTCCCGGCCTTTGTTTCCACGCTGGCCATCTGCATCGTGTTTGTGCCCATGTTCTTTCTTACCGGCGTGGCCCGCTACCTGTTCGTTCCCCTGGCAGAAGCGGTGGTGTTCGCCATGCTCGCCTCTTACTTGCTGTCGCGGACTCTGGTCCCGACCATGGCCAAATACCTGCTTCGCGGCCATGAACAGGAGGCTGGGCACTTGAACACTTCCAGCCGCAATCCTTTGATACGGATGCAAGTGGCGTTTGAGCTGGCGTTTGAAAGATTCCGGGACCGCTACCACGAGATGCTGGAGCGCAGCCTGCATCACCGCGGCGCGTTCCTGTGGGGCTTTGCCGCGGTGTGCGTGGGTTCGTTCGTGCTTCTGGTCCCCTGGCTGGGGCAGGACTTCTTTCCGAGAGTCGACGCCGGACAATTCAAACTGCACCTGCGGGCGCGGGCCGGCACGCGCATCGAAGAGACCGCCGGTCTCTGCGACCGGATCGAAGCCTTCATACGCCAACAGATTCCGCCCCGCGAAATCTCCAGCATCATCGACAACATCGGCTTGCCTTACAGCAGCATCAACCTCTCCTACAGCAATTCCGCTCCGACCGGGCCGGCGGATGCCGACATTCTGGTCACGCTGAATCCGGGCCATCGCCCGACCGAAGAGTATGTCCACGATTTGCGGCTGAAGCTGGCGCAACAGTTTGCCGGGGTGGATTTTTCCTTTCTTCCGGCGGACATCGTGAGCCAGATTCTGAATTTTGGCCTGCCTTCGCCGATTGACATCCAGGTGACCGGATACAACCTGCAGGACAACCGCCGCTTTGCCAACCAACTGCTGCGGCGAATCCGAGATGGTCCCAGGCACGGCCGACCTGCGCATCCAGCAGCCCTTCGATGAACCGCATCTGCGCATCAATGTGGATCGGACCAAGGCGCAACTGGCCGGGTTCACGCAGCGCGATATTGCCACCAACCTGCTGATTTCGCTCAGCGGCAGTTTCCAGACTTCGCCGACCTACTGGCTCAACCCCAAGAATGGAGTGAGCTATTCCATCGCGACCCAGACTCCGCAATACCGGCTGGATTCGCTGCAGGGGCTGGAAAACATCCCGATTACCGGGTCCAGCGGGGCGAGTCCGGCGATTCTGGGCTCGCTGGCGTCCATCCAGCGCGATACGGGGATGGCGCTGGTCTCGCATTACGACATACAGCCCGTGATCGATATTTACGGGTCGGTGCAACGGCGCGATCTGGGCGGAGTGGCCGACGATATCAAGAAAATCATTGATGACAGCCGCAAGGAACTGCCGCGCGGTTCGGAGATGGTGATGCGCGGCCAGGTCCAGACCATGCACTCCTCCTACTCCGGGCTGTTTTCCGGTCTGGCATTTGCCATCCTGCTGGTGTACCTGCTGATCGTGGTGAACTTTCAATCCTGGCTGGATCCGTTCATCATCATCTCGGCGCTGCCTGCGGCGCTGGCGGGCATCGTGTGGTTCCTGTTCATCACCAGGACCACCATCAGCGTGCCCGCCCTGACCGGATCTATCATGTGTATGGGCGTGGCCACGGCCAACAGCATCCTGGTCGTCAGTTTTGCCAAGGAACAGATGCAGGAAGGCAAGGACGCGGTGACGGCCGCGATGGCGGCGGGATTCACCCGCTTTCGCCCGGTCCTGATGACGGCCCTGGCCATGATCATCGGCATGATGCCGATGGCCGTCGGTTTAGGAGAAGGCGGAGAGCAGAATGCGCCCCTGGGCCGGGCGGTGATTGGTGGCTTGATTTTTGCCACGGCCGCAACTCTGTTTTTTGTTCCCGTGTTCTTCAGCCTGCTGCATGGACGGCGGAACGCGGCAGAGCAGCCATTCGAAAGTTGAACCCGGGTTTGATTGAGATCATAGTATTTCCATATTTTCGGGAGAGCGGATGAGGGTTGAAAACGAGAGCGGCATTTATAGCGGATCCGGTGCAGGCACGGCGGGCCGGTCCGAAGGTCCGAATAAGAGCCGACGGTCGCACTGGTGGATCCTTGTGCTCGCGGTGCTCACGGCGGTGGTGCTGGTGATTGTCGGCATTTTCCCGCGGATCCAGGCGCGGACGGCCTTGCGCCTGGAGACCGCGGAGATGGCTGTGCCCACCGTGGCCGTGGTCCAGGCCAAGCGCTCCGCTCCCGCACAGGAAATTGTTCTTCCCGCCAGCGTGCAGGCCTTTGCCGACGCTCCCATTTACGCCCGCACCAACGGGTACCTGAAGCGCTGGTATGTAGACATTGGGAGTCGCGTGAAGCAGGGCCAACTGCTGGCAGAAATCGACACCCCGGAAGTGAACCAGCAACTGCGCCAGGCCCGCGCCGATCTGGCCACGGCGCAGGCCAATCTCAATCTCTCAAAGATCACGGCCGACCGCTACGAAGGACTGCTGAAGACCGACTCAGTTTCCAAACAGGAATCCGACAATGCCGCCGGAGACTACGCGGCCAAGCAGGCCGCGCTGCAGTCCTCGCAAGCCAATGTGAAGCGCCTGGAAGAGCTGCAATCGTTTCAAAAGATCTACGCTCCCTTCTCCGGCGTAATTACGGCGCGCAACACTGACATCGGCGCCTTGATCAACTCCGGCAGCAGCGGAGGCAATGGGAACGAACTGTTTCACATCGCGCAACCCGACAAGCTACGGGTCTACGTCAGCGTGCCCCAGGCTTATTCTCAGGCCGCGAAGCCGGGGCTTACCGCCGACCTGACCCTGGCGGAATTCCCCGGACGCCGCTTCCAGGGAAAGCTGGTGCGCACCGCCAATGCCATCGATCCGGCATCGCGCACCCTGCTGGTCGAGATCGCCGTGAATAATCCGACCGGACAACTCTTCACCGGCTCCTATGCCGAAGTGCATCTCAAGCTGCCCACCCCGACCTCGTCATTAATTCTGCCGGTCAATACGCTGCTCTTCCGCTCCGAGGGTCTTCGTGTAGCCACGGTGGGCCCAGGCCAGCAGGTGGACCTGAAGCCGATCACCATGGGCCATGATTTCGGCAACGAGGTCGAAGTGGTTGCGGGCCTGAGTGGGAATGAAAGCGTAATCGTCAATCCTCCGGATTCGGTCGTCGAAGGTGAAACGGTACGGATCGCGCAGGGGGCACAGTGAGGAACGACCGGGCGTCGGGCGTCGGACCTCGGACTTCGGACTTCAGACCTGGGATCGAGCCGGTACCTCGGATCTGATCCTCCGAGGCCGAGGTCCGCCGAGGTCCGCGGCCGCGGTCGGTTTCTGGTTCTGACGCTTCTGCTCAGCGGTTGCGCGGTGGGGCCGCGCTATACCAAGCCCGCGGCGCCCGCGCCTCCCACCTACAAGGAAGTGCCGCCACCCTGGAAGACCGCCCAACCCAGCGATCAGATTGCGCGGGGCAAGTGGTGGGAGATTTTCCAGGACCCGCAGCTGAACGCGCTGGAAGAACAAGTCAATGTCTCCAATGAAAATCTGAAAGCCGCGGAAGCGCAGTTCCGGCAGGCGCGGGCGCTGGTGCGGTTCAACCGGGCGGCTTACTATCCCACGGTGACCGCGGGCGCGTCGGCTGCGCGCGAGCATCTTTCCGAACACCGCCCGCTGGTTTCCGCATCCACGCAAACCAATGCAACCGACCTGGTAATTCCGGTGGATGTGTCCTACGAAGCGGACGTGTTTGGACGGGTACGCCACACAGTAGAAGCCGCGCGTTCGAACGCACAGGCCAGCGCCGCCGATCTGGAATCGGTGCGGCTGAGTCTGCATGCCGAACTCGCCTTCGACTACTTCCAGATGCGCACGCTGGATGCGGAGGAGCAATTGCTGAGGTCGAACGTAACCTCTTTTGAACGGGCGCTCGAACTCACGCAAAACCGGTATAAGGGTGGAGTGGCCTCGGCGGTCGACGTGGCGCAGGCCCAGACCCAGCTGGAAAATACTCGTACCCAGGCGATTGATGTGTTGATCCAGCGCTCGCAGAACGAACATGCGATCGCAACCCTGATCGGACAACCCGCTTCCACTTTCACCGTTCCCGCGGCGGCGTGGAATTCTCCGCCGCCTGATATCCCGCCGGGACTTCCCTCCGACCTGCTGGAACGCCGTCCGGATATCGCGGCCGCGGAACGCCGCGTGGCCGCCGCCAATGCCCAGGTGGGCGTGGCCCGGGCCGCTTACTTCCCGATCTTTACTCTGACCGGTTCCGGCGGCTTTGAAAGCACCGCGATCACGACCTTGATTCAGGGACCCAGCGGATTCCTGACTGCGGGAGCGTCCGCGGCCGTGACTGCCTTCGACGGAGGACGCCGCCGTGCCGTCTCCGAACAGGCCCGGGCCGCCTATGACGAGTCCGTGGCCAATTATCGCCAGACGGTCCTCACCGCCTTTCAGGAAGTGGAAGACAATCTGGCAGTCTTGCGCATTCTCAACGACGAAGCCCAGGCCCAGCAGGCCGCGGTGGCCGCGGCCGAGCACTCGCTCGAGCTCTCCACCAACCGCTACAAGGGCGGCGTGGTCAGCTATCTGGAAGTCACCACGGCGCAAAGCACGGCGCTGGCCGACGAGCGCGCCGCAGTGGATATTCTGCGCCGGCGCATGACCGCCAGCGTCTCCCTGATCAAGGCCCTGGGCGGAGGATGGAGTTCCGCCAGCCTGCCCTCAGTGAAGGTTGACTCGCATTCGCAGACCGCTAACCGGCCAGTAGCGGACGTTGTCCAGTTGCCTGTTCCCGTCTAGTACTAAAGTAATCCCCAATTTACCGGATTGCGCCTCTCCTGCATCGCACTGATCATCTATTCGTGTAGGTGAAAATTTCAAGGAGGTATGCGCCATGCCTCTGATCCGCAATATTGAGGATCCCAGGTTCGTAACGCAGATGGACGGTCTCAACCGTCGCATGCAATTCATTCGTGAACTGGCCAGCGCGATTCTGCCCCAGAATGCCGGCTTTGAAAGTGTGTGGAGCATCGCCAACCGGGTGTATGACCGGCATTGCTCGCCCCAGGCAAGAGGAGCAGATCGCGTCAGGTATGACGATTCGAGGATGACCGCGCTCAGCGCGTAGCTGCCGTAGCATGCACGCATCCCGAACGGCTCGTCCAATGGGACTGGGCAAGGATGCCGCTCCCGACAGCCCGGCGGGACGCCCGGCGCTCACGAACGCAGTAGCGACCATTGCGTCGAGGGACGGGCAAAATGTATGCTCTCCCCTCCATGGCCCGCACAATTCTCGCTGCTGTTCTGCTTTTCTCCGCCGCAACCTTTGCCTTGCGCAGCAGCCGTTTCTTTCCTCAGAGCAATGGATCAAACTGCGCGATGAGGCCAGCGGCGCCGCCCCCTACGAAAATCTGCGCTACCTGACCCGTTTGCATCGCGTTCCCGCTACCGCCGAATTTGACCAGGCCGCGCAGTTTGTTCTGCAGCGGGCGCGCGAGTACGGACTGGCGGAAGTCCAGAGCGAGCAGTTCCCGATCGACGGGAAAACTTCATACGGCCTGATGCGTTCTTATCTGGGCTGGACCGTCGAAGCCGGACAACTGTGGGAGGTGCGTCCGCAGCATCTGCTTTTGGGCGATTGGGCGACCGACCCGATCCGGCTGGCTGACTACAGTCACACCGCCGATGTGGAAGCCGCGCTGGTGGATGTAGGCGACGGCTCCCATGAGTCTGATTACACCGGCAAGGACGTACGCGGAAAGATTGTCCTGGCCGATGGCGTCCTCGCCCGGGTGCAGGCCCTGGCCGTGGCCAAATACGGCGCCGCCGGCATCGTGAGCGACATGCCCAACCAGAGCACGGCATGGTCCGGCATGGATCGCACCCTGGTGCGCTGGGGCCATCTGGATGCGCGCCAGCCGGCTGGATTCGCCTTCATGATTTCACGGGACACCGCTGAATCGCTGCGTGCTCAACTGCGCGCGGGAGAACCGCTCGTCCTGCATGCCAAAGTGAAAGCTGAAGTCGGGCCCGGACACTGGACGGTGGTCAGCGGAGTGATTCCCGGGACCGATCCGCTGCGGGCGAAATAGTTTACAGCTGCCATCTGGATCATGAGCGGCCCGGCGCCAACGACAACGGCAGTGGCTGCGTGACCATTCTGGAATCGGCCCGCGTGCTGGCGCGACTGATTGGCAGCGGGGCCCTGCCGCGTCCCAAACGCACGCTGCGCTTCGTCTGGGGACCGGAGGTTGAAGGCACCATGGCCTATCTCAGCCGCCATCCCGACATCCGGGCGCGGCTGCGCGCCGACATTCACATGGACATGGTCGGCGGCGATCCCTTCAAGAACAAATCCATCCTGCACGTGACCGAAACTCCGTGGTCGCTGCCCAGTTTTGTGACCGACGTGGGCGCCGCCCTGGCCGATGTTATCCGCACCGGAGCAGCCAACTATGCGGGCAGCGGCGATGCCCCGGAAGCAGCGGTCATCGAGACTCGCGCCGGAGAGTCGGGCACCCGCAACCAGTTTCTGGCGGACGTAACTCCCTATGCTGCGGGCAGTGATCACGACGACTATGATTCGTCCACCGTCGCGGTCCCGTCACTCTACCTGCGCGACTGGCCCGACATTTACATTCACACCGACCATGACACGCTGCAACAGATCGATCCCACCAAGTTGCGCCGGGTGGCGCTGCTGGGCGCCGCCGCTGGATATGTTTATGCCAGCCTGGATGCGGAGCGGTCGCGCGACCTGCTTCCCTTTTATGCGTCGCAGTCTGAAATACGGCTGGCGCAATTGTTCCAACAGGCGCAGCAAGTAGTGGCGGACCCGAAGCTGAACGCCGCCACGGCGTGGTACGAGGCGCGCAACCTGATGCGCCAGGGCTTGCGCCGCGAGGTTGCGACGCTATCCTCACTGCTCAAGTTTGCCGGTTCCGACACGGATCATTCAGCCCAGGAAAAGGCCCTCACCGATCAGGTATCAACTTTCAATTCCTGGATCGACAGTCGGGCTCAGGCGCGAGGAGCGCAGGGCGCGGAACCGAAAGCTCCCTGGGCGGGAGACGCAGCAGCGCAAAAGATTCCGCTCCGCATCGGCGAGTTCGGGCCGCTTACCTATCAGAACGACGATGTTCTCAAGGCGCGCCTTGGGCCCGAGCGCTTGGCGAAAATCAAGCTGCTCAACAGCGAGGCGACGCCACTACTTCACGAGCAAGACCTTTCGGAACTCTACGCCTACGAGATCGTAAATTTTGTCGATGGCAAACGAAACGTGGGAGAGATTCGGGATGCGGTATCAGCCGAGTACGGTCCTCTACCTGTGCAACTGGTGAGCGATTATCTCGACGCCTGTCGGGAGGCTGGCGTCATTCAGTGGAAATGACAAACGGAACACACCCTGGAGGCGGGTGTTTAGCCTGTTCCGCGTAAGCTCTATTTCTTTTCCGCGCCCTCATCCGGAATCAGTTGATAGCTCACGAAGGCGAGTTGTTTGCTATCGGGCGACCAGGAAGGAACGTTGATCGTGCCCTGCCCGCCGAAGAGTTTGGCCAACAGCTTGATCTTCCTGTCGCTCAGCGACATCAGGCGAAGCGTCACATCCTTGTTCTCGGGATGTCCGGTCACGCTGTGGTCGTAGGAGAGGAAGACCATCCACTTGCCATCGGGCGAGATGTGCGGAAACCAGTTGTTGAATTCGTCCGAGGTGACTTGCTCCTGCTGGCTGCCATCGCTGCGCATGCGCCAAATCTGCATGGTGCCGGTGCGCTCGGAGTTGAAGTAGATAAAATTTCCGTCAGGAGAATATTCCGGACCGTCGTCCAGGCCTCTGGCGGTGGTGAGCCGTGTTTCTTCCCCTCCGCTCGCAGGGATGGTATAGATATCGAATTCATCGTTGCGCTGGCCCACGAAAGCCAGCGTCGTTCCATCCGGCGACCAGCCATGCCAGTATGAAGGCGAATTTTTGGTGACGCGCCGGGGAGTGCCGCCGCCAATGGGCACGATATAGACGAGGGAGTGGTGGTCTTCCTGCGACTGGTCGCTGATGGCAAGCTGAGTGGCGTCCGGCGAAATGCCGTGATCGTTATTGCAGCGCGTAGCGAATCCGGTATCGATGATTTCCGGTTTGCTTCCTCCCACGGGCAGCCGCAGGATATGGCCATTGCTGTTGAATATGAAAAACGAACCGTCGCGGCTCCAGTTCGGCGCCTCGAAGTGTTCAGGCGCGATATACGCCACTCGCCGGTCGCCAGAATCAACCGCTACGGTTTCCAGCGTGCTGTAAAGCGTGGGCTTCGTCGTGGTGGTTGCAGGCGTGGTTAACTCAACTTTTGAAAATACGGCCTTCTCGATGACATCTTTATCGTGGGAGCAGACACCGATCCCAACGTAAAAATCTCCTTGCAAGGGCACACGCAGCCAACCGCCGGCCACCTCCGGCTCGCCCTCCGCGGCGGCCAGCGCCATATAGACGTACTCGCCCCGCTTTGCGATGCGCAACCGTTTGGGGCCGGACAGATTCGATTGGATCTCTCGCGTGAGCGCTCCCTTTTCGTCGCGATATTGCAGCGCGGTCATCCCCACACCGTGCAGCGCCACGTCGGCGTACACGGAATCCGGGTCGAGGCTCTGGCGGAGCATCAGAACCGCCTTCTTGTGCGGATTTCCGGTGGTCGTGGGAAACGAAATGTCAGCGGTCAAGGTGACATCACCCGAAATCTTCTTCCAGACAAACTGAAAGGCATCGGCGGCAAACCACATGTTCTCGCCGCTGCCGGTGAGGGTGTAGGTTCCCTTGGAAGCGTCATATTCAACGGAACCAGGATGCAGGACCGTGCCCACATCGCCATGCTCCTCGAATACTCCAAGAGGCGCGGCTGGCGTCGCCCACAAGTGGTTGAACGCGGCGCGGGTAAACACAAGACGACGGCGGTCAGGACAGCCAACGATGCGATTTGCTTTCTGCGCACAAAAAAACTCCGGCCTTCTTCGAGGCAAATCATCTGGGGTCTGGGCTGCAGAGCGCGTCCGGCGTCACTGGCCGCCTGGGAACTGGTTTCCGACACATCCAGGCGAGAGAGTCTCGGCCGTTCATTCCACTCCGAAATCGGGATCGTGTTGTGAGAGACTTCACCTGGTCCCGTGATCAGCGTCACATCCGGCGGCCAGGTCAGGCGCCACCATTGTAATCGTCGCTCGAGGTGTGTCAGGACAGGAGGCTTCCATGAAGAGTTCGGGAAGGGCACGTCAGGGATCGCTAGGCAGGATCGCGGTGCCTACAGATTTCTCTCCGGGCTCTGTATCTGCCATGGCCTTTGCTCATGCCCTGGCCGGGACGGAGAAAAAGAAGGTCACGGCCGTCTATGCGGTGGACCCCTTCGAGTACAGCTTTGGGCCCCGGGATTTGCGGTCCTTGAAGAAGAAAGAAGTGTGGACGCGGGCACGCCAAACCATGTCGGAGTGGCTGCGAAAGAACAAATTCTCAGGCTGCGCAAGCCGCGTGATTGAAGGCGAAGCCGGGCCGGCAGTGGCGCGATTCCTCGATCAGCAGGATATCGATCTGACGGTGCTGGGTACTTCAGCCCGCAGCCATGCTGCCCGACTGTTGCTTGGGTCGGTGGCCGAAGAGATCTTTCGCAAGGCCCATCGACTTGTCCTGGTACTTGGACCCGGACGAGTTTCCGCCGTCGAAAGCAATTCAAACAGTTGGCGTTTGCCACTACGGTTTGAGCCCCCTTCATGGCCGCTCTGTCCCGACTTTCACAACTGGCAC
>CAWFSH010000007.1:0-44619 GCA_963818495.1 uncultured Actinomycetota bacterium | reverse complement strand
ATGGTGTGCAACACGTTGCGGCCACGCATCCGTTGGAATCGCCCGAACGAGTCGGTGCCGATGTAGCCCAGCGGGTGGCCGACGTGCAGGCCGGACCCGGACGGGTACGGGAACATGTCGAGCACGTACATCTTCTCGGCGCCGGCCCGCGGATGGTCCGGTTCGGTCAGCGTTCCGGTCGGATTCGGTGCGTGAACGTGCCGCTGCGGCGCCACCGTTCCTGCCACCGCGCCTCGATGTCATTGGCCAGCGCCGCCGTATAGCGAAACGGAGGCACCTCTGCGTCGTTCGTCATTGCTACTCACCATTTCAGTTTCGAAGCGCCTGGACCGCTGGTCGGCGCACTTCCATCCGACCGCGATCTCGGCCAGTCCAGAACACCCTAGGCACTGCCTAGATCAACTCGAGGGCATAAAAAAGCCCCTCGCGCAGGAGGGGTCGCCGTGCGTTAGCGCCGGGTCGGCGCGCCAGCACGGCTAGGTAAGCAGGAGGCTGAACGCGTACGTCATGTCGTCCATCCTAGCGCGCCGGATGCGACAAGTCGCCGAGGTTTGCCGCTCGGCCGCGAGCCACTACTCAGCCGACAGCCAACGTTCAGCCGACATCCATCGGTCCGGGCCAACGTCAACTGTTGACCCGGGAAACGCCGGCGGGATACGTTTCGCGCGGCCCGCTCCGCAATCCTTCGATCTCACTGCCGCGGCCAGTCGTCTCGCTCCAGATCCCCAACGCCAGAACGGATTCGCCGATGAACATCGTCGCGTGGGTGCTTCAGATCGTGCTCGCCGTGCTGTTCCTCGGGGCGGGCGGCACGAAGCTCACCCAGCCGAAGGAGAAGCTGCAGCCAAAGATGGGCTGGGTCGAGCCGGTCGAGCCGCGCAACGTGAAGTTGCTCGCCGCCGCGGAGATCCTCGGTGCGCTCGGTCTGGTCCTGCCGTGGGCGACCGGCATCGCGAAGGTCCTAACCCCGCTGGCCGCCGTCGGGCTTGCGATCGTGATGGCCGGTGCGGTCATCGTGCACATGCGCCGCAAGGAGCCGTGGTACGCCCAACTCGTGCTCCTCCTCCTGTGCATCGTCGTTGCGGCCGTCCGTTTCTGAACCGCGCCGTCTGAGCCGCGCCGTCTGAGCGGCGGCTTCCGGGCGGCGCTTCCGAATGGCGGCTCAGGGCACCCGCACGTCGTCGTGGCCGGCGCGATCTGACCGGCCGACGCGGGCAACCGTCCGGCGACGTACCGCCGAATTTTCGATCTGCTGGGATTCGATGTCGGGCTTGCCGGCGGGGCGGTCGGCGGTCGCGAGCCCACCAGTCAACGCATAAGCCGGGCGGACGGCTCATTGTCGAGCCGCAACATGCCGGATAGCGTGAATTTCAGTTTCCCGGTGGTCCCGCGACCTTTTCCAACGGCGGCTGGCGATTGGCCCGCTACGCCGGATTTGGATGGGCATTCGTCCAGTGCGTAAACGCATCCATTTGTACAGACCATTGCCGCTGGGCGCCGGTTGCACCGCACTACAGACGTGATGATCTTGTTACCGCTACCCGCCCAAATGGCGGTAACACCGTAACCCTTGCGCCTCTCGGCGGCCCGCATAAAGCCGGCTAGCCTGAGAGAATGCACACAGCCGTGCGGGGAGGCATCGAAGGTCTGCGCGGCATACCGGCAAGCCCGTGAATGTCACTGGCAGCCAACGGCATTCCTAGGAGACAGTCAGTGACCATTCAACGCAGCGCCGACGAGCGCAGCCAGCCGATGTCGACGGCCGAGTTCGGCGCCGCGGCTGCCGCGATCGTCGAGAACATCGAGAAGGTCATCGAGGGCAAGACCGCGACCATCCGGCTCGCACTCGCGGTCATGCTCGCCGAGGGCCATCTGCTCATCGAGGATGTGCCGGGCGTCGGCAAGACCAAGCTCGCCAAGGCGCTCGCGCGCTCGATCGACTGCTCGGTGCGACGGATCCAGTTCACGCCCGACCTGCTGCCGTCGGACGTGACCGGAGTGAGCGTCTACAACCAGGACGCGCGGGAGTTCGAGTTCAAGCCCGGTGCGATCTTTGCGAACATCGTCGTCGGCGACGAAATCAACCGCGCCTCGCCGAAGACGCAGTCAGCCATGCTCGAGTGCATGGAGGAACGCCAGGTCACCGTCGACGGGCTCACGTACGAGTTGCAGATGCCGTTCATGGTGATCGCGACCCAGAACCCGATCGAGATGGAGGGCACCTATCCGCTGCCCGAGGCGCAGCGCGACCGCTTCACCGCCCGCATCGCGATGGGCTACCCGGACACGGCATCCGAAATCGCGATGCTCGACGCACACGGTGCCGAAGACCCGGTGCTCGACCTCCTGCCGGTGGCCGACGCCGCGATCGCCCGCCGCATGATCGAGACCGTCCGCGACGTACACGTCGCCGATGCGGTGAAGTATTACGCCGTCCAGCTGTGCCACGCGACGCGTGAGTCGCAGGATCTCCGGCTGGGTGCGTCCCCCCGCGCCACCCTGCAACTGCTGCGCACCGCACGAGCGGTCGCCGCCCTCGAGGGCCGCGACTACGTTGTCCCCGACGACCTGCAGGCCTTGGCCGTCCCGGTGCTCGCACACCGCATCATCCCGACCGCGGAAGCGCAGCTGTCCCGGCGTACGACCGACGCGGTCGTGTCCGACATCGTGCACCGGCTGCCACTGCCCACCGAGCGCTCGCCTCGCGCGGCCTATCCGACGCGCGCCGCCACGCCGCCATCGCAGCCGAACACGCCATATGACCCGCGGAGGCGT
Source organism: uncultured Actinomycetota bacterium (assembly GCA_963818495.1). Classification (GTDB taxonomy): domain Bacteria; phylum Actinomycetota; class Actinomycetes; order Mycobacteriales; family Micromonosporaceae; genus DASQPR01. The sequence goes on along the minus strand of CAWFSH010000007.1, from coordinate 41,844 downwards.
TAGTCGTGCGTGAAGGCTTACGGGGGCTCACCGGTCGCGGGCGCTGCTTTCTCTACGGTGCCGGTGCCGCGGCCCTCGCCGCGCTGATTCTCGGCGAGAAGGACTTCCTGCGCGTCGCGATCCTGCTTGCCGCGTTGCCGTTGCTTGCGGCGTGGCACGTTGGTCGCAGCCGTTACCGGCTGTCGTGCCACCGGTCGCTCGACCCGAACCGGGTCCAGGTCGGCATGACGGCGCGCGTCTTGCTGCGGCTGGAGAACCTGTCCAACTTCACCACCGGCACGCTGCTGCTCGAGGACCGGTTGCCGTACTCCCTCGGCAGCCGTCCCCGCATCGTGCTCGAACGCCTCAGCCGGCGGCGCGCCAGCACGGTGGCGTACACGGTCCGCGCCGACGTACGCGGCCGGTTCGAGGTTGGCCCACTGGTCGTACGGCTGACCGACCCGTTCGGCCTGTGCGAGCTGACACGGTCGTTCCCGAGCGTCGACCACCTGATCGTGATCCCGCAGGTGCACCAGTTGCCCATGGTGCGCCTGGCTGGTGAGTACGCCGGCGCCGGCGAGAGCCACGCCCGCACCGTCGCCGTACATGGCGAGGACGACGCGGCCACCCGCGAATACCGTCACGGCGACGACCTGCGCCGCGTGCATTGGCGGTCGACGGCGCGGACGGGCGAGCTGATGGTCCGGCGGGAGGAGCAACCGTGGGAGTCGCGCGCGACGATCGTGCTCGACACGCGTGCGCGCGCCCACCGCGGTGAAGGGCCGACAGCCAGCTTCGAGTGGGCCGTCTCGGCCGCCGCGAGCATCGCCGAACACCTGCGGCACGCCGGATTCAAGGCGCGCCTGGTCACCGATGCGGGCACCGACGTCGACACCGCCGGTTACGACGTCACGTTGCTCGACCACCTGGCCGAGGTGCAGCCGTCCCAGCACGGCGATCTGTCCGTCGCCGTCGACCAGGTCCGCCGCCGATCGGATGGCGGCCTCGTCATCGCGATTCTCGGCCTGCTCGACCAGGCCGAGGCGGAGATGCTGGCATCGTTGCGGCGCAGCGGCACGACCTGCGTGGCGTTCCTGATCAACAGCGCGACGTGGCTCAACCTGTCGACCGCCGCGCGAGAGGCGGCCGATGAAGCGTACGCCGTTGCCGGTCTCGGTTTGTTGCGCAGCGGCTGGCGTGTCATCGACGTACCGCACGGCTCCGATCTGGCGACCATGTGGCCCCAGGTCGGTCGCGGCTCACAAGGCTTCGCGTGGCGCGCAACGCTCGCCGAGACAGTGTCGGGGGGTGTGCGATGAACCAGCGACGCCACCTTTCACTTGTCGCCGCGGCCGCGACGCTGATGACCGCCGCGCCGCTGTCCGTCTTGTTCAGCGACTGGTCGTGGCTCATCGACAGCATCTTCGTCGTGGCGGTCGTATGCGCCGTCTCGATCGGCGTCCGCGCCCTCCGGCTGCCCATCTGGGCCCAGCCGGTCGCCGGTGTGATCGCGGTTGCCCTCGTCGTCACCCTGATCAGCGCCCGCGACCACGCGATCCTGGGGCTCATCCCCGGCCCAGCCGCCTGGCAGCAGTACGGACAGTTGCTCTCCGATGCCAGCGACGATATCCAGAACCTCGGCATCCCGGTGCGCAGCGATCCTGGGCTGCTGATGCTCACGACCGCCGGCGTCGGGCTGGTCGCCGTACTGGTCGATCTGCTCGCCGTCGGCCTTCGCCGGCCGGCCGCGGCCGGCCTACCGATGCTCGCGGTCTACGCGGTGCCGGTCGCGATCGACCTGAAGAGCGTGTCGTTCATCCCGTTCGCGATCGGCGCGGCCGGATTCCTGTGGCTGCTGGTCACCGACAACGTCGATCGCGTACGTCTGTTCGGCCGCCGCTTCACGGGCGACGGCAAGGGCGTTGACATGTGGGAGCCGTCGCCGCTGGCGGCGGTCGGCCGGCGAATTGCCGTCGGCTGCGTCGCGCTCGCGATCCTGCTGCCGGTCGCCACGCCCGGCTTCGGGAAGGGTCTGGTGGGCGTGCTCGGCACCGTCGGCGGCGACGGCAGCGGGTCCGGCAACTGCTCAACGTGCAAAGGCTCGAACACCGTGGACCTGCTGGCCACCTTGGCCGGGCAGTTGACCAGCAACGGCAACACCACCTTGGCCACGGTCACGACCGACGATCCGACGCCGGGTTACCTGCGATTCGCCGTAGCGAGCGAGCTCACCACCAAGGGCTTCCTGACCGTGACGCCGACCGGTCAGCCGGTGGACAAAGGCCTACCGAACCCGATCCTCGACAACCCGAACATCGCGTTCAGCGAGCATCACGCAGACGTGGCACTGCCCAACCTGTCGCTCAAATATCTACCGATCTACGTGACGCCGACATCCGGCAGCCTCAAGGGAGTCAGCAACCAATGGTTGTACAACCAGGACTCCAACGAGATCTTCACCACGACCGCGAACTCGAATGGCTTGACGTATTCATTTAACTACCAGCGGCCCACCTACACGCAAGACGAGTTGCGCCAAGCCAAGCAGCTGAAGCCGAGCGATTCGCTACAGCGGGAGATGACACAGATCCCGCAGCAGGACGTGCCGCAGGTCGACGCGGTCCTCAAAGACAAGTCCACTCAGGGCAGCACGGAATACGATCGCGTGCTCGGGCTCTACAAATGGTTCAGCAACGCCCACGGGTTCGTATATTCCACCACAACGAAGCCCGGGACGACCGGCACCGACATCGGCAACTTCCTCGTCAACAAGTCTGGCTACTGCGTGCAGTACGCGGCGGCGCTAGCGTGGCTCGTGCGAGCAGCCGGTTACCCGGCCCGGGTCGCGCTCGGCTTCAACCCGGGCAGCCAGGCCCTGAACGCGCCCGACACATGGACGTTGACGAACCGGAACCTGCACGCCTGGACCGAGGTCTACTTCGACGGCTTCGGCTGGGTGCCGTTCGACGCCACGCCGTCGCTCGGCGGTACGTCGTTCTCGATCTGGGCACCCGATCCGAACGCCACGGCTATCGCGCCGGGTTCGTCGGGCAGCACCGGCCCTGATCAGAACATCACGCCCGGGCCGACGAATCGCGCGGGTCCGGGTCGGCCCGGCGGGCCTTCCGGCCCGAGTGCCGGCGCTGGCCATCACGGCGGACCGCCGGTGCCGTGGTGGACACTCGGCATCATCCTGGTCGTCCTGGCGTTGGCCGCTAGCCCGTTCCTCACCCGGGCCCGGCTGCGCCGAGCGCGAACGGCGGGACCGAGAGCGACCGCGGCGCACCGGGTCGGCGACACCGATGTCGGTGTGGTGACCGACGACGGCGTCATCGTCACGACCGAACGCAAACGCATCCATGCCGTCTGGGACGAGTTCACGGACACGTTGGTCGACTTCGGGTTCGGCGTCGACCCGTCGGAGACCCCGCGTACGGCCGCCGAGCGCATCGCGAACACTCCGTACCTGCCCGACGATGTCGTGGCCGACGTACGCACTCTCGGACAGGCGGAGGAACGCGCACGGTACGCAGCCCGGCCGGGCATCGAGCCGTCGTTCGCGCGGGCGCTGCGACGGATCCGTCGAGCGTTCGCCGAACGGGCACCGTGGCCGACCCGCTTGCGGGCGACCCTGCTGCCACCGTCGGTCACGTCCCGATGGCGAACGGCAATCGTCGGTTCGGTCGCCTCGACGAGCGCAGCCATGCAGGCCGCTCGTGACAGCGTCGTACACGCGGTGAACGTACGCGGTCGGTTGGCAGGCAGCCGCCGCTGAGCCGAGCGTGGAAGGTGTTCACATCTCCGGGGACGGCAGCCGTCGAGGCTGCCGTCCCCGGTGATATTGCCGTCATGGCGATGCACGAGACCGGCAGCGCGACGCGTGCCGGCGTCCGGATTCGAAAGATCCGGCACCGGCTTTCGGCCGGCATCGACGTTCATTGGCCGGCGCCGGTGGCCGGTCGCCGGTCGGCCGTCGGGCGTCGGGTGTGGGTGCCCGCCGGCCGGGCGTCGGTTGTCGGTGTCGACGCCTGCTCGCGGGGTGTGGGTGCTCGCCGCCCGGGCGTCGGTTCCGGGCACGAAAAACAGGGCGGTCGATGACCGCCCCGTTCGGGCCGTGCGATGTCGAAGTCTGAGTCGTGCGGAGCGTGGGATCGAACGCGCGGCGTCCGAGGAACGCGATCTAGTTGAAGTTGTCGCGACCGCGCCAGCGGTCTTCGAGCTTGTCGAGGATGGACGAGCGGCGGACGCGGGTGGTCCGTGCGGCCGTGCCGCCGACAACGCGCATCTGGGCGCCCTGACCATGTCGTGCCGCCTGGTAGCCGAAGACGGCGGAGCCAAGCATGACGACGAAGCCGGCGACGCCGACGAGCGGGTTCTTGCTGGCCACACCCAGAACGACCACCGCGAGACCGACCACCGCGACGAATGCGGCGAGAATGATCCGCCGCTTCGCATGGAACCGCGGGTCACTGGCACGCACGGCCGAGGCGAACTTTGGGTCCTTCGCCAGCGACTGCTCGATCTGGTCGAACAGGCGTTGTTCGTGTTCCGAGAGTGGCACGGCACTCCTCCCCGGTCTTCGTGGCCGGTCTCATCGGCCGGCAGCGACCGCGACAGCCGGTCGGCTGCTTCTCGTAAGTCTACGAGCGCGAACCCCAAGCGGAAAGCGGGACGACTCGCAGTAAGCGCGCCGATTTTGCCCTGGCAAGTAAAACAAAAGCCCTGGTCCGAGACACATCATGCGCTATTTGCGATGGTTCGGGCGGCCTGTCCCCATCATTGGTCCCCAAGATTGGTCCTGGAATTGTCATCTTTGCCGAGCGCGGGCGACCCAGCGCGAGCGACCGACGTTCAGCGGCCGACGTTCAGCGACCGACGTTGAGCGACCGACGTTGAGCGGCCGACCGGACCGCGCGGCCTCGGTCGCCCGGTCCGGCCGCATGCCCGCTCGGCTCGGACCTTACCGGTCTTCCGGTGGCGGTGCGTCTCGGTCCGCCGCGTTCCACGGACCTGGCATCGGCCACCAGTCCACTCGCTCGCCGTCGCCCGGCTTGGCCATGTGCCCGACGGCGTCCGCACCGAGCAGGCTTGCGGGCCGGACCGCGGCGTTGCCGAAGCGAGCCGCGGCCGCATCCGCCGCGCGCTCGACATGCGACCATCCGCGCTCGCGCTCACCGAAGGCCGGCTGCCGGACGAGCGCGGCGCCGTCCACGAGACCCTCGGCCCGTACGCCGAGAAGGCGGATCCGATCTCCGGGAGCGAGCGCCGTGAACAGCGAGACGGCCACCTCGAAGATCTCCCGGGCGACGTCGGTCGGGCTGCCGAGCGTCCGAGAACGGTTGAGCGTGCGGAAGTCGGACAGCCGGACCTTGATCGCGACGGTCCGACCGGCGACACCGGCCGACCGCAATCGCCCGGCGACCCGGTTCGCGAGCGCGAGCAGCGTGCGCCGCAGGATGGCCGGGTCATCGATGTCCACGTCGAATGTCGTCTCGGCGCTGATCGACTTCTCGACGTGCGTCGGCACCACGCCACGATCATCGCGTCCGCTCGCGAGCGCGTGCAGATGGGTGGCGGCCGCCTCGCCGACCGCGGAACGGAGCATGCCGATCGGCGCCGCCGCCAGGTCCCCCACCGTACGCAGGCCGAGGCGCCGCAGCTGCTCGGCGGTGCGTTCACCGACGCCCCACAGTGCGAAGACCGGAAGCGGATGCAGGAAGTCGAGCACCCGGTCGGCGGGCACGACGGCGAGACCGTTCGGCTTCGACCGGGTCGACGCGAGCTTGGCGATGAACTTGGTCGGCGCGACACCGACCGAGCAGGTCAGCCGTTGCTCGTCCCACACCCGGTCGCGGATGTGCTGACCGATCTCGGCCGGCCGGCCGAGCAGCCGTCGCGCACCGGAGACGTCGAGGAAGGCTTCGTCCACCGACAGAGGCTCGACCAATGGCGTGACGTCACGGAAGATCTGCATGACCACACGGGATGCGGCCGAATACTCACTGAAGTCGGGCGGAAGAAAGATCGCCGAGGGACACAAGCGGCGCGCCTGCGCGCCCGGCATCGCGCTGCGTATGCCGAACTCACGTGCCTCGTAACTCGCGGAACTCACGACGCCACGAGGACCGGCTCCGCCGACCACGACCGGCTTGCCGGCAAGCTCCGGCCGTCGACGGATCTCCACCGATGCGAAAAACGCGTCCATGTCGACGTGCAGGATGGGGCAGCGGGAATCGTCGGCGGTGGGGCCGAAATCGTTCGGCTCGCTCCCCCGCTCCGGCCCGCTTCCGCGGCGCGGCAGTTGTGCACTGCGTCCCACGAGCTCGAGCGTAACGACCGGCTGTGACAAACGACGGCCGCCGAGCCGCCCGGCGCCGAACCCGACGCCTCAGCCGCGGAGCACGATCAACGGAATCTCCATCTCGGGCGGCGTCAACGCGCCGTGGTAGGCGCCGAGTCGCGCCTCGGAGGCGGCGGTGACCGACGCGACGACCACATAGTCCTGCCGGCAGATGACGACCACGTCGCCGATCCGGTCGAGATGGTTCGGCGCGACGGGGCCGTACAACCCGGTCGCGACGGCCTCCTCGCGGGTCCCGACCCAGGCGGCATCGCCCAGCACGCCTCGCCATGTGTCCACCACATCGTCGGTGGCGCCCGGAGCCGTGTGCAGGTAGCGCACGCGCGGCTCGCCGGCCATGACGTCCACGCCGCGACGGAGGCGACGATCGGTGTCGACGTCGAAGCGCCGGTCGTCGGGCACATCGAACTGCCCGTGGTCGGCGGTGACCAGGATGGCGGTGTCCGCCGGCACGTCCGCGGCCAGCAGCGTCACCAGCCGGTCGACCTCGGTCGCGGCCTCGCGCCAGTCCGTGGACGCGATCGACGAGACGTGCCCGGCGTGATCGAGGTCCGGGTGGTAGCCGTACACCACGTTCGGGCCGCTACCGACCGCGAGCGCGGACCGCACTTCGGCCGCTAGCGCATCGACGTTGCCGGCCCCGCGGTAGGCGGCACCACGGTAGGCGGCGGTGGTCAGGCCGCTGCCGGTGAACTCCTTGCGGGACACGACGGTCGCGGCGACGCCGGCCGACGCCGCCCGACCGAACACCGTGGGCAAGGGTTGCCAAGTGTCCGGATCCGGATCGTCCCACCACTTGACGTGGTTGAGCACCCGGTCGGTTCCCGGCACCCGTACGGAGAATCCGATCACGCCGTGCTCACCGGGGCGAGCGCCGGTCCCGAGGCCGACGAGACTGACCGGCGTCGTGGATGGGAAGCCGGCGGTGAGCTTCCCCAACTCGCCGAGCCGGCCCTCGACGACGTCGGCGATCGCGCCGCCCCGGCCGGGCGACAGCCCGCGGGCGGCCGCCGCGGCCGTACCGAGGAGGTGATATCCGAGCCCGTCGACGAGCACCACACCGATCCGCCGTACGCCGTCGAGCCGTGCACGGAGACCGAGATAATCGGTGAATCCGAGCGACTCGGCGCGCGCGCCGGTGAGCGTCGCCAGCACGCTCGGCAGGAGGTCCGGCAGGCTGTTATCGCGGTAGCGTGGCACGGTCCAGTTGGCGTCCGGGGGTGGCACGGATCAGCCTGTCCGCCGCGCGAGCAGATGCAGTTGGGTGGCGATGTCCCGAAATGGCGGATGGCCGGCGGCGGCCAGTTCGAAGTTCAGTAGCGCCTGTGCGTCGGAGTCGACGAGCGTCCCGGGGATGATGTCGGCGATCACCCGGACGCCGTGCACGGATTCGACGTCGAAGCCGGCGGCGGCGATCAGCGCGCTCGCCGACTCGGTGTCGAACCGGCGCTGGCTCTTGCCGGCGCCGCTGCCGGCCGCGACACGGCCGGTGGCAACGCTCGCTCCACCGGCGCCCCGGGACTCGTCGGCGAGCAGATCGACCGCCGCGGAGATGTGCCCGGCGAGCGCCTTGGCCAGGATCGCACCGCGGCGGTTGGCGACCACGATGCTCGCCGCGCCACCCGCGCGCAGGATGGCGGCGATCGATGCGAGCACCTGCGCCGGATCGTCAACTTCTTCGAGGACGCTATGGCAGAGCACGAGATCGGCGCTTTGGGGCGCGACCAGCGCGGCGAGTTGGTCGCCGTCGCCTTGTACGCCACTGACAAGATCGGCGACACCGGCATCGGCTGTACGACGGCGAAGGCTCGCCAACGCGTCCGGGCTGGCGTCGATGACCGTGACCCGGTGCCCCGACTGCGCGAGTGGCACGGCGAAGCCGCCGGTGCCGCCGCCGACGTCGATCACGCTCAGTGGCTCGCCCGATCGTCGATCGAGCTCCGCCCGCAGCGCGGACCAGATCACGGCGGTGCGCGGTCCGGGCGTGAGCCCGGCACGGGTCGTCTCCACGTCTGCAGAGCGTAGTGCCGGGCGCAGATGCGTCCTAGCCGGTTCGCCCGGCGGGGGCAATGCTCATCGGAGTCTCACAGGTGCCGAAAACGCACAGTTACCGGAAATCTCGGGATGAGGTGCGCACCGGCAGTCGGAGCGGTGCCAGATGCTCGGCGTTCAGGTTGACCACACCGTCGTAGCGCTCGATCCGGCCACGGATGAGCAGCGCCGGTGACGTCTGCGCCACCCGACGGAACCGCTGCCACAAGCCCGGCGAGCAGACGATGTTGAGCAGCCCGGTCTCGTCCTCCAGGTTCATGAACGTGATCCCGCTCGCGGTCGCCGGCCGCTGCCGATGCGTGACGATGCCGCCGACGAACACCCGCTGACCGTGTTCGACCTGCATCGTCGCTTCGATGGAGAGCGCACCGAGCTTGTCGAGGCCGCCCCGGATGAACTGCACCGGATGGCACTCGGGCGACAGGCCGGTCGCCCAGACGTCGGCGACCAGCTCATCGACCGCGTCCATCCCGGGCAGCATCGGCGCGTCGAGACCGGTTGTCGTGCCGGGCAGCCGGCCCGGCCTGCTCCTGCGCCGCCGCGCCGGCCGCCCACAGCGCCTCCCGCCGGGTCAGGCCGAAGCAGGCGAACGCGTCCGCGGTGGCCAGCGCCTCCAGGTGCGCGGTGGACAGCCGCGCCCGCCGGGCCAGGTCGGCCATGTCCCGGTAGGGGCCGCCGCGGTCGCGTTCCGCTTCGATCCGCTCGGCGACGGACTGTGCCTCTCCGCCGCGCGAGCGCTCGATCCCGAGGGTACGGACGGAACTCAGCCCCAGCCGTACCCGCGGACCGCCGACGCCCCACGAAGCCGGCGGCTCGCCCGCGGCGCTGGCCTCCCGCGAGCCGGGCGGCCGTTCCAGCGTGGCCTTCGCGTTGCTGGCGTTGATGTCCGGGCGCAACACCGTGACGCCGTGCCGGCGGGCGTCGTCGACCAGCGTCTGCGGCGAGTAGAAGCCCATCGGCTGGGCGTTGAGCAACGCGGCGCAGAACGCGGCCGGGTGGTAGCGCTTGAGCCAGGCGCTGGCGTAGACCAGGTAGGCGAAGCTCATCGCGTGGCTCTCCGGGAAGCCGTAGTTGGCGAACGCGGCGAGCTTGACGAAGATGTCGTCGGCGAGCGCGCCGGTGATGCCGTTGCGCGGCCATGCCGTCGTAGAGCCGGTCGCGGATGCGCTGCATCCGCTCGCGTCGACCGCTTCGAGCCCATCGCCCGGCGCAACTGGTCGGCCTCGGCCGGGGTGAAGCCGGCGACGTCGATCGCGAGCTGCATCAGCTGCTCCTGGAACAGCGGCACGCCGAGCGTCTTGTCGAGCGCGTTGCGCATCAGCGGGTGCGGGATATCTCGACTGGCTCCAGGCCGTTCTTACGCCGGATGTACGGATGCACCGAGCCGCCCTGGATCGGACCGGGCCGGATCAGCGCCACCTCGACGACGAGGTCGTAGAACTTCGCGGGCTTCAGCCGCGGCAGCGTGGCCATCTGGGCCCGGCTCTCCACCTGGAACACGCCGACCGAGTCGGCCCGGCAGAGCATCTCGTAGACCTCGGCGTCGTCGAGGCGAGCGTGCTGAGATCCACCGATCGGCCGTCGGTGGTGGCGGCGAGCCGGCTAGTGTCGATCATGTCGAACGCGTAGTGCAGCGCGGAGAGCATGCCGAGGCCGAGCAGGTCGAACTTGACCAGCCCGGTGGCGGCGCAGTCGTCCTTGTCCCACTGCAGCACCGTGCGGTCCGCCATCCGCGCCCACTCGACCGGGCACACCTCGATCACCGGCCGGTCGCAGATCACCATGCCGCCGGAGTGGATGCCGAGGTGCCGGGGGAACGTCGGCAGCTCGTTGGCGTACGCCACGACCTGCGCCGGAATGCTCCTCACGGCGACTGCCGCCGGTCGAGCGCGCCCCAGTGGTCGATCCGCTTGCTCCACGCATCCTGCTGGCCGGGCGAGAATCCCAACGCCTTGGCGATGTCCCGCACCGCCGACCGGGGCCGGTAGGAGATGACGTTCGCGACCTGGGCGGTGTGGCTGCCGGCCGTACTTCCGGTAGACGTGCTGGATGACCTCCTCGCGACGGTCGGACTCGATGTCCACGTCGATGTCCGGCGGCCCGTCGCGCTCCGGCGCGAGGAACCGTTCGAACAGCAGATTCCATGCCGCACCGCGTCGACGTTCGTGATGCCGCAGCGCGTAGCAGACCGCCGAGTTCGCCGCCGATCCCCGGCCCTGGCAGTAGATGTTCTTGTCCCGGCAGAACGTGACGATGTCGTAGACGACCGAGGAAGTAGCCGGGGAAGTCCAGCTCCTCGATCATCTCCAGCTCGTGGTCGATCTGCGTCGTACGCCTGCGGGTGTCGGGCCGCGTGCGGGCCGTACCGCGCTCGGGCCCCGTCCATGGTCAGCTGCCGCAGCCAGTCATCTCGGTGTGCCCGGCCGGGCACCGGGTAGGCCGGCAGCTGCGGGCGACACGAGCTGCAGGTCGAAGGCGAGCTCGGCGCCGAACGCGGCGGCCCGGGCGACGGCACCCGGATACGCGGCGAAGCAGCGCCGCCATCTCCGTCCCCCGACCGCAGGTGCGCGGTGGCCGCGGCGGGCAGCCAGCCGTCCATCTCGTCGAGGCTGCGCCGGGCCCGGACGGCGGCGAGCGCGGTGGCCAGCCGGCCGGCGCGTCGGCGTCGCGTAGTGCACGTTGCCGGTGGCCACGGTCGGCAGGCCGAAGCCGTCGGCCAGAGTCGGCGAGCGCGTCGTCACGATGTCGTCGTCGAGCGGGTCGCCGTGGTCGGTCAGCTCGACCGCGACGTTGTCCGCGCCGAACAGCGCGACGAGCCGGTCCAGCTCGGCGGCGGCGGCGTCCACGCCGCTCGCGAGCAGCGCCGCGGGCACCGGACCCTTGCGGCATCCGGTGAGCACCAGCGCGTGGTCCCGCAGCTCGCCGGCCACCTCGTCCACGTCGTAGACCGGTCTTGCCCTTCTCCCCGCCGGCGAGGTGGGCCTCGGTGATGCGTACGGGACAGCCGGGCGTACCCCTCCGGCCCGCGAGCGAGCACCAGCAGGTGCCGGCCGACCGGATCGGGTTCGCCGTTCTGCGGTCCGGGCAGGTCGAGCGACAACTCGGCGCCGAAGACGGCGGGCAGCTTCCACTCGCGGGCGGCCTCGGCGAAGCGGACCACGCCGTAGAACCCGTCGTGGTCGGTGACGGCGAGCGCGGACAGGCCGAGCCGCACCGCCTCCTCGACCAGTTCCTCCGGCTGGCTCGCGCCGTCGAGGAAGCTGAAGTTCGTGTGGCAGTGCAGTTCCGCGTAGTCCACCGTGGACGTGACCGGTGGCCGTACGCCCGCCGGCGGCTGGTAGGCGGCCCGCTTGCGACTCCAGGCGGGCGAGTCGCCACCGTCGGCACCGGCCCACTCGTCGCTCGCGTTCGCGAGCACGTCGGTGACCGGCGGGTGCGGGATGATCGGTTCGCCGTGCGCGTCCCCGCCGAGGATGTCCTCGGGTGTCGCTCCGCCGGAGAGCCGGCGCTCGAGTTCGCTCCACGAGATGTTCGGGTTGAAGTAGCCCATCAGCGTCCGGTCCTTCGCCACGGCGGTCGGTCGGCCGCGGGAGCTTGGTCTGTCATAGCTCGGTCTGTCATAGCTCGGTCTGTCATAGCTCGGTCAGTCATAGATCGCCTCCACCGTCCAGTCGCCGTCGGTGAGGCAGAGCAGCAGTGCCCGGCCGTCGCCGAGGGCGACCTGAAACCGCGCGCGACGGCTTGCCTCCTCGGGCGCCCACCAGCGCTCGTCCACGGGCCACGGCCCGGCCCAGCCGACGATCTCCACGACCGTGTCTCGCGGCCGCGGTCTGGGCGGGCCTGGTCCGGGCGGTCGCCACCCGAGCGCCGACGATGCCGCCGGTCGGTGTGATGACCAGGCGCGCCGGTGGCGCGGTGACCGCGAGCCGCGCGGTCACGCCGACCCGCACTCCTGCGACGTCCTGCACGTCGACCGGCAGCGGTTCGACCAGCACGGTGGCCGGGGCCGGCGGCGGGAGGCGTCCCGGCCACGGTCGGTCGGCCGGGCGGGCTGGCAGCCGTTCGTCGCCCCACGGGACGTACGTGATCTCGTCCACCGGGTCACGGCCACCGCTCGCGACCGCGGTCACCACCGCCTCCGGCCCGAGGAGGCCCTGCACCCGTGTCATCGCCCGATGGGCGCGGTCGCGTTCGACACCCGCGTCGCCCCACAGGCCGAGCTGGAGCCCGGCATGCTCGACGACGCCGTCGGGCACGAGCCGCAGCCGCACGATGCCGCCGCTGGGTCTATTGAGCCTCGCGGCTGCGCTACTCATCGGCGGCGATTCTGGCGGTGCAGCCAACCATCGAGCTGCCAACGCACCCGATCGCCGATCGCGGCCGCGGTCAACAGGCCATCATGGCGCCAGGTGCGGTAGAGCTCCTCGCCTCGCTCGGTGACCGCTTCGATGCCGAGACGCGTGCAGGCCAGACCGTGACCGGCCAGCCGCTCGTGCAGTCGGACGGCGAGCGCGCGGGCGGCGAACGCGGCGGCGTCGATCCGGTCCAGTGGCTCGTCGAACCGCTCGGTGACGTCGAGGTCGGCCGGTGGTTGGCGGGTCGCGAGCGGTCGTTCGTCGCCTCCGGCGGCGAGCCGGTGGACGAGTGCCGCGTCAAAGCCGAATCGGGCCAGCACGTCCGCCGGCGGCAGGGCGGCGAACTCCCCGAGCGTACGGATGCCGAGCCGGCGCAGCAGGTCGACGAGGGCCTCCCGAGAGGTCACGCCACGCGTGCCACTAGGGCGGGCGGCCGCTCGACTCCGACCGCTGGCCGAGTTGGCGGCGTGGCCACCCCCGATCGCGGCGATATCGAAGTCGGCCAGGAACGCCGATGTCGCACCATCGGCGACGATCCGACCCGAACGGGCGGCCAACCCGGCCGCGAACACGCCGTCGGCGATGCCGACCTGCGCCTCGACGGCGCACGCCTGGGCGACCTGCTCGACGAGGTGTTCGGCGGCTCGTTCCTCGCCGCCGAAGTACCGGGCCGGACCACGGGCGGCGAGCGCGCACACGCCGGGACGCACCACGTCGACGCCGGGCGCGATCGCCTCGACGGTCGGCGACGATCGACTCGAATGCGCGCGCGTCCCGGCCCTCGTCGTGCTCGACGGTCACGATCTCCGGGCAGCGGGCCTGTGTCTCCCGCTTCCGGAGCCCGAGGCGAATGCCTTCGCGCCGGGCCGCCGCCGAGCACGCGATCACCCGGTTGGCGGACAGTACGGCAACCGGTGCGTACGCCGGCACACCGTCGATGATGCCGGCCGCGACCACTGGCCAGTCCGGGCACCAGAGCACCAGCGTCCGGCTCATGAGGCGGCTTCTTGGCGCGTGTGGTCGCGTTTGTCTTCGCGCTCGTCGACGAATGGTCCATCCGGGATGATCGTGATGTCGGGCGTCGGCAGCAGCGACAGCGTCCGCTCGGCACATGCGCCTGGCGGCTGCGCTACGTATCGGCTGGTGGCGCTACCTTCCCGCCACCGGTCGACCGACCAGCCGGCACCCAGCGCCTCGTACGCCGGCAACCAGAACGTGGCTTCCTTCGGTTGCGCCGCGGCGCCACGCCCCCGAGCGGTGACGGTGAGCTTGCGTTTGCGCAGCCGTCCCCGGCCGCCGTCGAGCCCTTCCCAGTCGCCACGCGTCGAGGTGAGTAAGACGTCGGCGCCCGGCCACCGGCCGTATCCGATGAGGACGCTGCCGCGTTGGCGTGCCCGGGCCGCGAGGCGTCCGGTCAGGGCCGCGGCGACCGGACCGGGTGGCGCGGTGACGACCACATCGACCCCGTCGAGCAGGGCCGCCACGACGGTGCTCCACTCCGGGCCCGGATAGGGCACGAGTGCGAGCCGGCTCAACTCGACGCCAGCTTCGGCCGCGGCCGCCGTGCCGAACGTCGGCAGACCGACAACGGCACACCACGAGCCGGCCCGGGACGCGGCGGCGAGCAATCCGATCACCAACGAAGTGGCACCGGATGTGGCCACCGTCGACCCCCGACGCAGCCCACCACCGGGTAGCAGCGGACGCAGTTGGTGGATGACCGGCAGCATGCGATCGGGTGCACCGAGGCCGCCGGCGATGTTGCCGGAATTCGTGCCGGCAGCAACGCCGGTGCCGGCGGCCAACCGGAGTCGAGGGACGGCGGAGTGCGCTCGCCCCGTCCCGCGGACCACCTTGGTGACCGCCTTCGACCGGCCAGCGGTTTTCGCGTGCGCGGACGGATCCGGATGGGGGCCGGGCTCGACGACCGGCGCGATGACGGGCGAGACGGCAGCCGAATCCGGGAAGGCGGTGGGCGTGGTCGCCGGCCGAACGAGGCCAACCAGCCCCATCGATCGGACCAGAGCGGCGGCGGTCTGTGCGGCCGACGAGCCGGCCGTGGCCAGGCCACCTGTCCCTGGCGGCCGAGACGGCAACGGCAACGGCAATGGCACGTTGTCGACCATGATGTCGACCACGGCGTCGCTCATGGTGTCGGCCACGACGGTCCCCCCTGTGTCACGTGTTCCATCGCTTTACGCCCACCGCGAGCCGGATGCCGACCGTCCGGATGTTGGCCATCCGATCCGGACGGCAGGCCCTTCGCGAAGCGGTGGGCCTGCGCCCTCAGGCGACGAGTTCGTCCAGCAGACCGGGGTGGACGAGGCCGAGAGCGAGCTCGACGACGGCGACGAACGACGCGGCCGCGCGCATGAGGTCATCGGCCTCGCGGACGCTGACCACACGGGGGATGCCGGCTTCGGCGGCCGCCCGCTTGGCGGCGCTCGCCGCAAAGTAGGCCGCCCACTCGCTGAGCTCCGGGGCCACCAGGGCGAGCAGGTCCCACACGCTGGTGAGCTTGCTGCGGCGGCTCGGCACCGGCTTGGCTCGCGCCGCGACGACCGCGGCGGCGGCGCGCAGCGCGGCCAGGTGGGCCGTCGCGTAACGCAGGCCTTCGACACGCTGCTCGATCGCTTCGTCGAGGCCACGGCGCGCGAGCGCCAGGAGCTGCGCCGGAGTTCGGTGCGGGAACGCATGCGCCGGAACGGTCGGTGCGTCGGCCGCGCGAACCGGTCCGGACAGCCACCGGCCGGACGGCGGTGCCGTTACGACGTCGCTCGCCTCGGCGGCCATCGGAGCGTCTACCGCGAAGAGCGTCGGGGTCGATCCCATTGGTGCCTTCCTCCCTCAACCACGCCCATCCGAGTCCCGGATGGGATCGCTCGACGCACGATGCGTCGATGCGTGTGGCCGCCGGGAAGATGCGGCTTGGTGCTGCCGGTCGGACGTGGCGCTTCCCCACCACGTCCGACCGGCCCTGGTGCGCCGTCCACCGACCGGGGGTCAGAGGACGGCAGCGGCGCACCCGGTTGGGACCAGGCCCGCGAATGCCCGGTCCCGCAGCCTGGCCGAGGCTGCAGTCCGTGCGGAGGGCACGCCGCGAACGCGCCCTCCGACGCTCGCCACGCCCGCGCGGGGGGCGGCAAGTCCGGTCGAACACTGCCGTTTCGAGTAGCCGTCATGTGCGATAGATCAACGGTGGTCATCCTGAAACCTGTTTCTGAGAACCCCTGGTCGAGTGCATCGATCCGAGATTCATTCGAACAATCGTTCGAACACATCTACAGTAAACCCCGGGTACGACAAGACCGCAACGACGGGCGCACATCCCGCCAAGATTTGTCAAGATCGTGTCGACGAAGGGCGCTACCGCGGGGGTCATCACCCGTCGGCCACGTGCCACGGAGCCATACGACGTCGATGAAGTCGCAGGTCGAGCCGCATTCGGTGCGGCAATCGACCCCGTACCGTCGGACCCAAGCCGGCCCACCGCCCAAGCCGAGCCCGCAATCGATCCGACCGAGAGTCCGAACGCCCGGTTCCCGACGTCCGCTCCCGACGTCCGGTCCCGACGAGCCACGAAAGACGGCGAGAGACGGCGAGGACGGATAGCCGGCGGTGCGTCCGTCACCCTCGGACCATGAATCGCTGCTACGGGCCGCCGCGTCCGTCGGCGGCATCGCCTGCCGGGCTCCGCACGCCTGCAGGCTCCGATGACCGGTGGCACGATAGCGTGGCCGGTGCACTGCCGGACGCTGTCCCTCCGCGAGAGCGCACCCGCGGGTGCCGGCAACGCCGGACGACCGGGCACTGTTGCGATGAGACATTGAGCAGGAGCCGAAGGAGCACGATCGTGAGCGTTGACTCTGCCGCCAACTTGACCACGCCGGGACGGGAGCCGGACGAGCTTCGCCAGACTCTGGGCGACGATGCGCTGGCTCTCATCGTGCGGTTACACCGCGAATTCGAGCCGGTACGCCGAGAGTTGATGAACCGACGTGCGGAGCGTGCGGTGGCGCTCGCGAACGGTGCCATCCCCGACTTTCTCGCCGAGACCCGGGAGATTCGCGAGAGTGCGTGGACTGTAGCGCCGGCCGCCCCCGGCCTCATCGATCGCCGGGTCGAACTCACCGGACCGACCGACCGCAAGACCGTCATTAACGCGCTCAACTCCGGCGCAAAAGTGTTCATGGCCGACTTCGAGGACAGCAACACTCCGTCGTTCGACAACATGGTCACCGGGCAGGTCAATCTGCTGGCGGCGCTGCAGGGCACCCTCGATTTCACCAACCCTGACGGCAAGCACTATGCACTAGGCGACGAGGTCGCCACGCTGGTCGTCCGACCGCGCGGCTGGCATCTCATGGAAAAGCACGTCCTGGTCGACGGCGAACCGGTCTCCGGTGCACTCTTCGACGTCGCGGCCTACCTCGCGGTCAGCGCCCGAGCGGCCATCGCCGCCGGCATCGGGCCGTACTTCTATCTGCCCAAGCTCGAAAGCCATCGGGAAGCGCGGCTGTGGAACGACGTGTTCAACGCCGCTCAGGACCAGCTCGGGCTGCCCCGGGGCACAATTCGCGCGACCGTACTCATCGAGACCGTCCTGGCCGCGTTCGAGATGGACGAGATCCTCTACGAACTGCGTGAGCACGCGGCCGGCCTCAACGCGGGCCGGTGGGACTACATCTTCTCGGTGATCAAGAAACTGCGGGACACCAGCGTCGGCGCCCCGCTGCCGGACCGTACACAGGTGACGATGACGGTGCCGTTCATGCGCAACTACACCGAACTGCTGGTCAAGACGTGTCATGCCCGTGGGGCGTACGCCATCGGCGGCATGTCGGCGTTCATCCCGAACCGACGCAATCCCGAGGTCAACGACCGGGCACTCGCCGCGGTCCGAGCCGACAAGCAGCGCGAGGCGGCCGACGGTTTCGACGGATCGTGGGTCGCGCATCCGGACCTCGTACCCATTGCCCTGGAAGCGTTTGACGCCCGGCTCGGCGGCCGGCCCAACCAGCTCGACCGCCAACGTCCCGAAGTGACGGTGACCGCCGCGGACCTGCTGGCCATCGCCGAGACGCCCGGCACCGTCACCGAAGCCGGGCTGCGCAACAACGTCAGCGTCAGCCTGCAATACCTCGAGTCCTGGCTGCGCGGCGTCGGCGCGGTCGCGATCTTCGACCTGATGGAGGACGCGGCGACGGCGGAGATCAGTCGTTCGCAGATCTGGCAGTGGATCCAGGACGCCGTACCGACGGCCGAAGGCACCGTGATCACCGCCGACTACGTGCGCGGCATCGAGCACGAGGAGCTTGCCAAGATCCGCGCGGCGGTCGGCGACCAGGCCTTCGACAACGGCCGGTACGACGACGCACAGCGGCTCTTCGAGCAGGTCGCGCTGAGCGACGACTTCGTGGAGTTCCTGACGCTGCCGGCCAGCGAACTGATTGGCTAGCAAGCAACCGGCGGTAACCGGCCACACCGCATCGGGTGCTTTCACAAACCGTCGGCGACCTCGGCTAACCTCCCGATGTGACAGCGACGGCGACCCGCGCCCGCACCACCGTCCACCCGGCACTCGGCGTCGTCATGGTGGTGGCCTCCGGCGTGCTCTTCGCGGTCAACGGAACCGTGTCCAAGCTGATCCTCGAGGCCGGCGTGGACGCCTCCCGGCTCACCTTGCTGCGCGCGGTCGGTGCGTGGACCGGCCTGACCGTGATCGCGCTCGTGACCCGTCCGGGGCTGCGTCGCCTGCGCATCCGGCGCGACGAGCTACCGCTGCTCATCACGTATGGGCTGGCTGGTTTCTTCTTCGTGCCGATGCTCTACTTCGTGGCCATCAGGCGCTTGCCGGTCGGCATTGCCCTGCTCTTCGAGTACATGGCGCCGCTGCTCGTCGCGCTCTGGGCGCGCTTCGGCCAGCGGCAACAGGTCAAACCAAGGCTCTGGTACGGGCTCGCGATGAACATCGCCGGGCTCGCCTGCATCACGCAGTTCTGGCAGGCCGACCTACGCCTGGACACGATCGGTGTGATCGCCGGTCTCGCCGCCGCCTTCCTGTTGTGCTTTTACTACGTGCTTGGCGCGCGTGGCGTCGCACAACGTGATGCGGTGTCGCTGACCTGGTGGGCGTTTGGCATCTCGGCGCTGGCCGGGCTCATCCTCGCGGCGTTCCGCTCCGGTGGTGCGTTCCCGATCGGCGTGCTGGGGCACACGTCGCACGGCGTTCCGGTGTGGCTCCTCGCGATCTATCTGGTGATCGGCGGCTCCATCGCGTCATACCTGCTCGTCGCGGCCGCTCTGCGCCACCTGCCACCCACCAGCGTCGGGATCATCGGCATGGTCGAGCCGGTCATCGCGGCCGGGGTTGCCTGGGTTGTGTTGCGCGAGCATCTGTCGGCGTACCAGCTCATCGGCGGGCTTCTGGTGCTGATCGGCGTCGGCGTCGCAGAGACCGCGCGCACCGCCGGGCCGGGTGAAACGGCCGAGCTGCCGCCGACCTAGCCTCGCGTCCCCGCGTCCGGCCGGCCGGTTGTCGGTGGCCGATGCGCGAAGCCGCCGATGCGCGAAGATAAGACCATGCATATGAACGTACGCACGGTGCAGGACGCCCTTACCGCGGCGGACGCGGTGAACGGATCCGGCGAACCGAGCACTGTCCGGATGCTCTCCGACGCGGCGACCACCGCGGCCCTCGCCGCCGCCGCACTTTCCGTGTCGGTCGGTCAGATCGCGAATTCGCTCATCTTTGCCGCCGACGGCGACCCGTTGCTCGTGTTGACATCCGGCGCGCACCGGGTCGACACGGCGAAGGTCGCCGCCGCGATCGGCGTCGGCGCGCTCAAGCGGGCCACGCCGGACTTCGTCCGCGAACACACCGGCCAGCCCATCGGTGGCGTCGCGCCGGTCGGACATCCGAAGCAGGTCCGTACGCTCGTCGACACCGCGCTCGCCGGCTACGACGAGATCTGGGCGGCGGGCGGCATCCCGCACGCGGTGTTCCCGACCACGTACGCCGAGCTGGTCCGCATCACCGGTGGTACGCCGACCGACGTCGAGTGACGCCGGCAGCGGGGGTCCCGCCGGCCGCGATCCCGCTAGGCTTGCTGGACGAGGCCCGCTCGGCGCGGGTGCCGCGAGCCGGCGGATCGCCGCGAGTCGGCGGGTCGCCGGGTCACGGTCGGCGCGATTCCGCTCGCGAGTTCACGGGTTGCCGCGAATCCACAGGTTGCCGCGAATCCGCAGGTTGGCGCGAGTCCATGGGCTTGGCGCGAGTCCGCGGGGTTGCCGCGAGTCAAGGAGATCGGGTGGACACGGATCGGCCGGCCGGAATGCGGCTCGTGGCGTGGACCCCGGCCGACTTCGGCAACCGGCTCAACGACGTCATCGAGGTGTACGGCCAGGCCATGTCGTACGACGTGACGTTGCTTTCGGCGCGGCGCGGCTACATGGCCATCGCACGTACGCCGACCGGGCTTCCGGGCGGTAGCCACCGTCGACGACCGGCGGGCGGCTGATCGGCTTCGGCTACGGCTACCTCTCCGAACGCGGGCAGTGGTGGCACGACCAAGTGCGGGCGGCCATGCGCCGAGACGCCCGGCACGCGTGGCTCAGCGACTGTTTCGAGGTGGTCGAGCTGCACGTGCGGCCGTCGGCCCAGGGTTTCGGGGTGGGCGCCGCGCTGCTGACGGCCCTGCTCAGGATGGCACCCGGTCGCCGTACGCTGCTGTCCACGCCGGAGGCCAACGAACAGACGTCACGGGCGTGGCGGCTCTATCGGCGATTCGAGTTCGAAGACGTGTTGCGGCACTTCGTGTTCCCGGGAGACGAGCGACCCTTCGCCATCCTGGGCCGCCGCACCAGGTTGCCCTAACCGACGGCCACGCCGTACGGCTTTGCTCGCCACGGGCGTACCTCGCGTCAGGTTCCACCGCCACGGTCCGAGCCTTGCGCCGCTCCCTGTCCCGGACTCCGGCCGGCGTCCTCGACCGCCGGCTTCGCAGCGCCACGCCGCGATCGTCGGCCGAACCGGATTCGCGCCGGGTTGCGGGCGGCCGTCCTGGATCCGCCGCGTCGTCCGGCCGGACCCTCTCCGGTCGCGGGTCGACGACCGGGGCGCCAGCTCGGGTTCTGCTGCCTGGTCTCCGCCGACACGGCCGGCGGGGCCGCCCTGACCGTCAAGCGCGTCGGGCCCGCCAGCGTCGCCGGCATCGTCAACGCCGCCATCGCCGCCGGGACCGTCACGGCCGCCAGGTCCCCACCCGGACGCGATGGCCCGGCATCGCCACCAGCGCCGGGACCACGACCGCCGCCGGGACCGCCGCACCGACCCGCCGGGACCGTCAGAGCCGCCGGCGCTGTCGCGACCGCCGGCATCGTCATGGCCGACGTCGCCTTCGGGTCCGACATCGCTGGCTGACCTGCCCTCGATATCCGGAGCCGGGTCGGCGCCCGTGGCGACGTCACCACGCGGCGGAGCATCGCTGCCGTCGGTGGCGTTCGCGACGTCGACAGGCAGCGGGCATCGCCGCCGTCGGTGGCGTTCGCGAGGTCGACCTCGGTCGTACCCGCCGCCTGCGACCGATAGACCGTAACGCTCCGGCCGTGCTTCTCAACCGCGCTGCGCACCCGCACGCCGGCATCTCCGAGCAGGTCATCGAGCGTCGGCTCGCTAAGCGCCAGGTCCGGCGACGCCTCGGATGGCTCGTCGGCCGACGGGGCGGCGTAGCTCACCACTTCGGAAATTCCGCCGTCGCGCGTCATCGCGGCCACCGGCAGTGCCCGCGCGGCTACCGCTGACCGGGCCGACGGATGTGACCCCAGACCAAGCGCGCTCGTCGGCGACATCACCCTCGCGTTCGTACGAAAGGTCTCCAGGTCGGTCGGCGGCACCGATCGGGCTCGAGCCGGTTGGCATGGCCGGCGCACCGGCGAACGGCGGGACCGGTGCCGGCGGCACGGACGGCGTGGTCGCATTCGACGTTCCCGGCGGGCGCCACGTCGGCCAACGTCGGCCGGCCAGCGCTCGATGTACGGCGGCCAGCAGCTGCGCGATTCCGATGAGCCCGAGCACGATCCAGGCCGCGGTCGCGATTGCGGCGATGCCGGCGGCGATGCGTGGATTGAACGATTCTGCGAAGCCGGCCAGCACAAGACCGCCGATCGTGAGCATGACGCGGGTGGGACGCTCGCCCACGGTGACCGCGGTGATCTCGGTCATCCCCGCCGCGTTTCCCCGGGACCGGACGTATTCGTGCAGCCAAGCCAGCGCACCCGCGGCGACGACGATGTGTCCGGCCGCACCGATCCGCCAGAACGCGATCAACCAGCAGGCCTCGCCGATCCGATCGACGACGGCGTCGTAGACATACCCGAGGCGTGTCGTGTGCCCACTGAGGACGGCCAGCGCCCCGTCGACGGTGTCGGCCAATGTGGCCACGAAGACGAGCAGTGCGGCCAGCAGAATGCCGCCGCTGCCGTGCGTGACCACCACGATGACCGTGACGGATGACAACAGACCGAGCGCGGTGACCGCACCGGCCGGGACTCGGACGCGGTGCAACGATCGCGCCAGGACGAACCCGAACCATAGCCACCGGCGCACGCCCGGCCGTGCCTTCTGCGAGGTCGACGCCGCCATGCAGGCCGGACCAGTCAGCCGCGTACTGCTCCCAGGTCACGACGGGAACAGCCACGGCATTGCCAACCTCTCAGGCGCGCACGGGAGCCAGGTCCCGCCATAGTTCGCGGGTGGCGGTCGACCGGTTGAGCGTGATGAAGTGGATGCCCGGCACGCCCTCGTCGAGCAGCCGCCGGCACATCTCGCGGCCATTTGCGCCATGCCGAGCTGCCGCACGGCTTCCGGATCGTCGGCGATCGGTTCGAACTGCGCGGCCAGCGCCGGCGGGAATGGCGCGCCGGACAACTGTCTCGGACCGCGCGATCGTGCCGATGCTGGTCACCGGCATCACGCCGGCCACGATCGGCGTGTCGCAGCCGGGGCGGCCACCCGGTCGCGCAGCCGCAGGTAGTCGTCGACGTCGAAGAACATCTGCGTGATCGCGAAGTCTGCGCCGGCGCGGCACTTGGCGATGAAGTTGCGCGGTGTCGGACGCGATGTCGGGCGAGCGCGGGTGCTTGTACGGGAAGGCGGCCACGCCGACGCTGAAGTCGCCGGCGTCGCGCACCAGCTCGACCAGCTCCTCGGCGTACGTCACGCCCTCGCGGATGGCGGATCCAGTCGCCTCGTCGGGTTGCCCGGCGGGTCGCCGCGGATCGGCGAGCACGTTGCGCACCCCGGCCCCGGCCAGCCGACCGACCATGTTGCGCAGCTCGGCGACCGAGTGGTTGACCGCGGTCAGGTGAGCCATCGGCAGCAGAGTCGTCTCGGTCGCGATCCGCTCGGTCGCCGCCACCGTGGTGTCGCGCGTCGAACCGCCGGCGCCGTACGTGATCGAGACGAACGACGGCCGCAGCGGCTCGAGCTCGCGGATCGCCCGCCACAGCTGCGCTCTCCGCTCTTCGGTCCTTCGGCGGGAAGAACTCGAAGGAGAACGTCGGCTCGGCCGAGCGCACAAGATCCCCGATGGCGGGTTGTCCACCGGGCATGACCGAGGGAAGTCCTAGGGCCACCCCACGACTGTAACGGTCCCGATCGGTTCCGCCCGGTAGTTGTCCCAGCCGGTGGCGCTCCCACCGGATCGTCTGACCGCCGATCATCGCGGATCCTGATCGACGCGACCGGCTGCCGAGCTGGCACCCCCACCGTCGCTCACGCGGTGCCCCGCGGCATTTGTCCCCGGCTCCACCGAGCAGGCGTCGATGAGCGCCCGCTCGGCGAATCGCCGGCAACGGCACGGCCAAACCTGCCCGCAGGCGCGACACCGAGCCAGGACGCCGGCTCCGGCGAAGCCGGGCACATGATCGCGGAACAGACACATCGCCACCCGCCACATCACCGGCTGGCGCACGGCCGGCGGCGGTTCGTCCGGTGGGTCGGCGAGATCGAACGGCACATCGGTCATGGCAGCTCCCATTCAGCGCATCGGGGTGACCGCTTGACTTAACGCCGCGCGACGGTGCGCGGAGGGGCCAGCCGAGGGGGCCATTCGAACATGCGTACGAGAATGCGTCGTACCCGGATCTCACGATGGGTGGACGGTCACATCGGGCGACCGTCGGATCGGAGGTCTCGATGCCAACACCAGCACCAGCAATACCAGCAGCGACACCGGCACGCGCATCGTCGGCGGCGACAGTCTTCGCACCGACGGCGGCGCCCGGCACGATGATCGCGGCCGCTCGGCGGCGCCGCGGAATCTCGCAGCGGGCGCTCGCCGGTCGACTCTGCATGACGACCGGGATGGCTACGGTCAGCCGGCACGAGGTCTCGCGCTGGGAGCGCGGCACCCGACTTCCGTCGGCCTACTGGTTGGCACCTCTGGCCGCCCTGCTGGGCATCGATCGGGTCGACTTCGAACGGGCTGTCGTCCGAGCCCGGCGCGACCGGCGCCGTTCACGCGGCGGTTTAGGTGATGCGCTGTCGCGATGGCGGGTCACCACGGTGGCATGGACGGCGTCACCGCAGCACTTGGCGGAACGACGCGTAGTGATCGTCGGTGTAGTAGACGTCGCCACCGCGACCGACGACGAGGCGTCTCGCCCCGCGGTCGGACGACCCAGGTGTTCGGACGGTGTATTCGCGGTAATAGCCGGCGGCCCGCTGCGGCAGGATGCGTTCGGCGTTGGTGAACACGGTTCCGTCTTGGACGAACGGGAATGGGCCGCCCGCATCGATGAGGCCCAGGACCTGCCGTGCCTCCGCCGGCAGCGCGCTCGCGGCGACGGTCGGCAGTCCGGACCGTGGCGTCGGCCCGGCGTCGGCGGTCGCGGCCGTTCGCACGGAGACCGGCGAGGCGTCATTCGCCTCGATCACAGCGAAGGCGGCGACCAGCCCGATGATCACGACCGCGGCCGCCAGCAGCAACGTCTTCGCGGACACCTGGGCGAAGGGGCGCAGCGTCCGCCGCCGCCAACCGCTCAGACCAGCCCGGCCTACAGCCCGGCTCACGGCCCCCGCGCCCCCGTCGACGGTGCGGCCGACCAGCGAGCGGTGTGCGGTCGAGACCGCGCCGACCGAGCCACACCCACACCGAGAGCGTCACCAGCACCAGTGAAAATCCAAATCCAAGATCTTCGACCGGGGCGTACGCGATGCGCCAGCCCACGATCGCGTCGGGTCGGTAGGTCACGATACGTGCGCCGGTCAGTACACCGTTGGATAGGAGTTGACCCACCAGCACGATGGGATAGGTCAGCCAGAAGACCTGCCGGGTCACCAGACGCGTACGGAGGATCGCGAGATCGACAACGAGTGCTCCGATCGCGCCGACAACGGCGGCCACGGTATAGGTCATGACAGCGGCTGCCCAGATCGGGGAGCGCGAGGCTCACCGGGCCGCGGTTGTCGGTGCTCGACGCCGCCGACCTGGTCGTACGCCTCGTCAACCGCACCGTCGTCGGGCAGCTCGTCGCCGGCGGGCGCCGCACCGCCTCGCACCGCGCGGACGGCCTCGAATCCGAGGATCGCGGCAAACGGGATGACCAGGAAAAACAGCAACTCTTCAAGCGGCAACTGGCCGAATAGGCGAACCCATAGGGTCTGCGCTGGGTCGTAGCGCCAGTAGCCAGCGGCGACCGCCGCCACGTCCCACCCGCCGAAGATCACCACCACGGTGGCCAACGTGATCGCGAGCCGCCGCCAGCGCCGTACCACATGGACGTGCAACACCGGCTCGACCCACAGGGCGCCGATCAGGCACCCGGCCAGCACAGCGAGGTAGGTCAGATGCCGCATCGCGAGCGCACGGTGCCGGTCAGAAGCCGAGCGCCTGCGCGCGCCGCTTGACCTCGGTGGCCAGCGGACCGCCGAGACCGCCGGCCGGGGTGCCGGGCAAGGACGGATCGGCGGTGAAGAGCCACCGCATCGTCTCTTCGTCGTTATACCCAGCGTCGTGTAGGAGATTGAGCACGCCAGGGAGGTGCTTGCGGGCGGTGGGGTTGACCACGAACTCGGACGGGACTCGGAGCACACCGTCTCGGCGCACCGCGATGAGCTCACGATCCCGGATCATCTGGTGGACCCGGGTCACCTTGACGTCAAAGATCTCGGCGATGTCGGGCAGGGTCAGCCATTCAGCGGGGCCGGCCACCGCGCCGGCGGTCACGGATTCAGTCACAGGTCCACGATGCCATGCTCGCGGCGGCGAACGCGACGAGAGGCCGGGATCCGGCGGGAGTCAGCCATGGCGTTGACCAGCGCATCGGATATCGCGGCCGCGACGTTTCGGCGCGCGGCCGCGGGCGTACGGACGGTCAAGCGAGCCGTCGTGCGCCGCTCGGATGCCTGGCTCTACGGACTCGACCAGGAGTATCCGGAGTACGACGCCTATCGTCGGCGCCCGCGGCGGATCGCGCGGGTAGTCGGCCTCAGCACGCTCGCCGCCAAAACCGTCGCCGCCACGGGCACACTGTGTGGCGCGCTCGCGAACCGCTGGCGTCAGCGTCCGGCATCCGACACAGACTCAATGATCCCGCCCCGCGGTCCGGCAGGCCCGTTGTCTCGTACCCATTTGCCGAATTCGCGTCGATCCGATGTGTCCGATCCGCCCGGATTAGTGGGCGAACCTCCACCGGTTCACATCGAGAGCGCATCGGCGACGCGAACCGTGGCGAGCGGCCTCGTTACCAGCAGTATCACCCCTGACACGCGCCACACCTCGGCGATCCCGTCGACGTTCGCGCCCGGCGCCGCTTAGACTGCCAGCCGATGAACACGAGGGTCGCGGACAACTGGATCGGCGCGCTCGTCGACGGGCGCTACCGGATCCGGGGTCGCGTTGCGAGCGGCGGGATGGCGACCGTCTACACCGCCACGGACGAGCGCCTGGAGCGCACCGTGGCGGTGAAGATCATCCATCCCGGCCAGGCCGACGATCCGCGCTTCGTCGAGCGGTTCGGCTGGGAAGCCAAGACGATCGCCCGGCTTACCCATCCCAACGTCGTCGCCGTCTACGACCAGGGCACCCACGACGGACTGCCGTACCTGGTGATGGAGTACGTACGCGGCCGGACGCTGCGCGACATGCTGGCCGACGAGCGTCGGCTGGACGCGATCGAGGCACTCGCGATCCTCGAGCAGATGCTGTCGGCGATCGCGGCCGCCCATCGGGCGGGTGTCATCCATCGCGATGTTAAGCCAGAGAACGTCCTGATCGCCACGTCACCGACCGGCACCAGTCTCGCCGACGCCGTCGTCAAGGTCGCCGACTTCGGGTTGGCCCGAGCGGTCGAGGCGAGCGCGGACGACGGCGGCGGGCAACTGCTGGCCACCGTGGCGTACGTGGCACCGGAGTTGGTCAGCGACGGCGAGGCCGACCCACGCTCGGACGTCTACTCCGCAGGCATCGTGCTGTTCGAGATGCTCACCGGTCGGGTGCCGTACGACGGATCGAAGCCAATCGACATCGCCTGGGCAGCACGTCGATCAGGACGTGCCGCCACCGTCGAAGTACGTGCCAGGCTTGCCGAACTCGGTCGACGAGCTGGTGCGTCATGCCACCCATCGCGACCGCTCCCAGCGACCCAGCGACGCCGGCGTGATGTTGACCGAGGTCCAGGCCGTACACGACCGGCTCGAAGGCCAGACCGCGCTGTCCGACAAGACGGTCGCCGCCCCGACGGTGGCGGTCGGTCTGCTGGGCGGCAACGCCGGCATCAAGGCCAACCACGCCAGCGGCAGCAATGGACGCCGGGGCCGCGCGTCGGGTGGATCTGACCGCCCGTCCTGGTCCCGCCTGCCCGAGCGCGAGCGCGATCGAGGGACACCGCCGCGGCGGTCTGCGGACGGACGAGGCGGCGGCGCGTCCCACGGCGGTGGCACCCAAGGAGCCGTTGGCGACTTCATCGGCTGGTTCGACCGGATGATGTCCCGCCGCAACGGCCGCCGCACGTTCTTCGCGACGATCGCGGTGCTCGCTCTGGTGATCGCGCTGACTGGTTGGTGGTTCGGTTTCGGTCGGTATACCACGACGCCGAAACTCGTCGGCCAGACTCAGAC
Organism: uncultured Actinomycetota bacterium; assembly: GCA_963818495.1. Classification (GTDB taxonomy): domain Bacteria; phylum Actinomycetota; class Actinomycetes; order Mycobacteriales; family Micromonosporaceae; genus DASQPR01. The sequence goes on along the minus strand of CAWFSH010000007.1, from coordinate 13,976 downwards.
GCAGGCGGTCGCGGCGGCGAAGAAGGCGGGGTTCGAGATCCGCTACGGGTCGCCGCAGTTCGAGGAGAAGATCCCGAAGAACACCGTCATCAACCAGCAACCGCCGGCCGCCGAACGGATCCGACGCGGCGGCGTGATCACGTTGACGCTCTCGCGCGGGCCGGAGCGCTACACCGTGCCGAGCGATGTCGGCAAGTCGTTCGACGATGTGCAAAGCGATCTCCACGATCTGAAGATGGTCGTTCGCCGGGTGGACGCGTACAGCGACACCTATCCGGCCGACTACGTGATCTCGCTCAACCCGAAGCCTGGCACCGTCCAGCCACCGAACACCCAGATCACCGTTACCGTAAGCAAAGGAAAAGCGCCGATCTCCGTGCCGAAGGTCGTCGGCATGGACTTCAACACGGCCAACCAGACGCTCACGAACCTCGGGCTCACGGTCGCGCAGACGCCGAAGCAGAGCGATCTGCCGGCCGGCCAGGTGATCGCGCAGAGCCTTCCGCCGGGCTCGGGTGCGGTCACCGGCGCGTCGATCATTCTGACCGTCAGCGCCGGACCACCGCAGGTACAGGTGCCGAACGTGTCCAACCTCGGTTACTCCTTCGATCAGGCTGCACAGATCCTGCAGCAGGCCGGCCTCCAGGCCGTCCAAGTGTCGGACTTCCCCGGCGGCCAGGTGCGTCAGCAGAACCCGGGGCAGGGCACGACGGTCGCCCAGGGCACGCAGGTGCAGCTGTGGGTCATGCCCTGACCGACGCATCCGACCGCTCGTCCGATCCTGCCGTCGGCCGGGCCGTCGCGCGGCGTCGGACACCGGTGCCGCGAGAGCTCGTCCCAACGCGCGGCGACGCCGCGACGGACGACCCGGTCACGGAGTCGGAGGGCGCCACGAACACGAGATGGCGAATCGGCGCGCATGTGCCGGCGGCCGGCGGGCTGGCGCGGGCCGCATTGCCGTACATCGACGCGACCGGCGCGGACGTCGTGCAGGTCTACGTGAGCAATCCGCGCGGATGGGCGCTGTCGACCGGTGACCCCGCGCAGGACGAGGCGTTCACCACCGGCTGCGCCGAGCGCGATGTGATGGCCTTCATTCACGCATCGCTGCTGGTCAATCTCGGATCACCAACCGCGGAGACGGTACGGCGTTCGGCGGTCACGCTCGACCATGCGCTCAGGCGGGGCGCCGCGATCGGTGCGCGTGCCGTGGTGTTCCACGCCGGGAACGCAGTCACCGCCGACCATGCCCCGACAGCGTACCGGCAGCTCCACGAGACGTTACTGCCACTGCTCGAGGCCGCGATGGCGGCCGGTTGGCCGCGCCTGCTGGTCGAGCCGAGTGCCGGTGGTGGCCGATCACTTTCGGCCCGGGTCGAGGCGCTCGCCGACTACCTCGACGCGGTCGAACACCATCCGTGGCTCGGGGTCTGCTTCGACACGTGCCATGCGTGGGCCGCCGGGCATGATCTCGCAACGCGGGGTGGGATGACCGAAACGCTCGACGCGCTGGTCGCGGCGTGCGGCGTGGAGCGGCTGGCGCTCGTACACGCGAATGATTCCAAGGACGGGCGCGGCTCGCTCCGCGACCGTCACCAGAACATCGGCGCGGGGTTGATCGGCGCCGACGCGTTCGGTGAGTTGTTCGCACATCCGGCGGTGGCCGGCGTGCCGATCGTCGTCGAAACCCCGAGCGAGCGCGCGGCCGGACACACGGCGGACATCGCCACGCTCCGGCGGATCGCGACGGGCCGCCACCGCTCCAGCGCTCGACGCGGCCGCGCCTGATCCACGTTCGATGATCGGCGCCGCACTGGACGCCGTGCGTAGGCGCACGCCGGCGCATGTGGGCGGGGCGCACGCCGGCGCATGTGGGCGCGCGCCGGCCGAGTCGATCATTGCCGCAGGTCAGGCCGGCCGACCCGGAGTGAACCGGGGCACAGAACCCTTGCGCCGCCCTCTTGGTTAGGGCAACCTTACTGAGGATGGCCTTGCCTAAGGACATGGATCACGCAGCCGACGGGACCGGAGGGCGCATGTACACGTGCATTTGCGAGCGAGTGCGCGAATGTGACGTGCGCGCCGCGATCCGGTGCGGTGCCGAGACCGAGGAGTCCGTCGGCGACGCCTGCGGCGCCGGCACCGGCTGCGGCACCTGCCTCGATCGCATCTGCGAGTTGATCGAGGAAGAGGCTCCCGTGGCACAGGTGCCAATCGCCGCGTAACCGCCCGATTTCGCCTACGCTTCCCCTAACCGACGTGTGAGGGGTTCATCCATGCAGGGCGATGCCCGGGTCATCGAGTTCCTGAACGAGCAGCTGACCGCCGAGCTGACCGCCATCAACCAGTACTTCCTGCACGCGAAGATGCAGGAGCACTGGGGCCACACGACGCTCGCCGCGCACACACGGGCCGAGTCGCTCGACGAGATGCGCCACGCGGAGATCCTGACCGATCGGATCCTGTTCCTCGACGCCCTGCCGAATTACCAGAAACTGTTCGCGCTGCGGATCGGCGAATCCGTGCCCGAAATGTTCGCCAGCGACATGAAGATCGAAGTCGAGGCGGTCGACCGGTTGCGCCGAGGTGCCGAGTACATGCGCTCCGTCGGTGACATCACCTCATGCAAGCTCTTCGAGGACATCCTGGCCGACGAGGAACAGCACATCGACTACCTCGAAACCCAGCTCGCTCTCATCGAGAAGCTCGGCGAAGCGCTCTACTTGTTGAACGTCACCAAGCACCCGGACCCGGCCTAGCCGCATCGCCGGCCGCTCCAGTCGGGCTGCGCCGCGCCCTGCTCCACCGCGCCCCGCTGCGCCGCCGCGCCCGCGCCGCGCCGCACCGCACCGCACCGCACCGCACCGCGCAGCGCAGCGCAGCGCAGCGAAATGTACGGGAGTTGGCCGGTCCGCGGCCCGACGACCGGCGAAGTTCCGTACAAACGACGAAGACGACTAGCGTGGGCCGCATGTCGTCGGCCTACACCGATCCACAGGCGCTCACCACGAGCGCCTATGCGGACCCGACAAATCTGGCCGCTCGGACGGCCATCTATGCCTACCAGAGCCCCCGAATCGATCTGGTCAACGAGGTAGTCCGGCGCGTCGCTGAGATCGACGGACCGGTCCTCGATGTCGGCTGCGGGCCTGGCCGCTACGCCAATGCGCTGCGCGACGCGCTCCCGTCGCGGCCGGTCGTCGCGTGCGACCTGTCCGCCGGCATGGTGGCCGTGGCCGGCCCCCCAGCCGCGGTCGCGACCGCGGCCGCGCTTCCGTTTCGCGATCGGGCGTTCGCGGCTTCGCTGGCGTTGCACATGCTCTACCACCTCGAGTCGCCGGACCGGGCGCTCGCCGAGCTGGCCCGCGTGACGGCCGGCCTCGTGCTGATCTTGACGAACGACGTGGAGCACCGAAGCGAGATGCATGAACTGCACACGGCGGCCGCGGCCGATGTCGGTCTGACGTCGGTCGATCCCGCCGGGCTCGCGTCCCGCTTCAGCCTGGCCGAGGCCGAGACCGCGGCGCGGCGCCATTTCCGGCAAGTTGAGCGGACGGATCTGACCGGATCGGCCGCGGTGCCCGAGGCGGCCCCGGTCGTCGCCTTCATCGAGTCGACCGCGTCCTGGTACGGGGACCCGGCGACGTACGGTCCGGTCCTCGATCGGGTCGCCGTACGGGTCAACGAGATCATCGCGCGGGACGGGGCCTTCCGGTTCCGTACCCACGTGGGCTTTCTGGCGTGCCGGTAGGCGGACATGAGTCCTGATCCGTGGCGCGACGACCAACGGCCCGACCAGCCGTCCCGCGCGCCGTCACGCTGGGGCTGCGCACTCGCCGCGATCATCGGCAGCGTCGCCGTCGTGGTCGCGGTGGTCATCGTCGCGACCGTGGCGAACGGGTTCGCGGGCGACATCCTGAGGGAACTGCGATGACACTGTCGATTGAGCCGTTGGACCGCCGGCGGTGGGACGATCTCGTCGCGTTGTTCGGCCGCGGCGGCGCCAACAGCGGATGTTGGTGCATGTGGTGGCGCCTGCGCGCCAAGGACTGGTCGGCCGGCGCCGGCGCGGCCGCGCACGATCCGGTGTGCGGCAACAAGGCCGCGTTCGAGGCCGTCGTCGCCGGCGGCGAGCCGACCGGTCTGCTCGCCTACGACGACGGCGCGCCGGTCGGTTGGTGCGCGGTGGCGCCGCGGTCGGCGTACCCACGGTTGTTGCGGTCGACGACGATCGCACCGCTCGATCCGGAGGAGGTCGGTGTCTGGTCGGTGAGCTGCTTTTTCATCAAGCGTTCGCATCGCGCTCGCGGGCTCGGACACACCTTGCTCGCCGCCGCGGTCGACTGGGCGGCCGAGCAGGGCGCGTCCGTCATCGAGGGCTACCCCGTCGAGACCGACGGCGCGCGCCACAGTTCGGGCGACTACTTCACCGGCACCGTCAGCCAATTCGCCCGGGCCGGATTCGGGCGCCAACCGCGACCGTCAACCGGTCACCGTGTCGTGATGCGACGGGAGGTCTGACGGCGGCTCGATCGAGCCGCTGGATGCGGCCGGCGGGGGCGGTCGATCCGCGCGATGTCCGCGGTCTTGCCGGCGACTTCTACACGGGTACGGTCGGCCAGTTCGAGCAGGCCGCGTTTGCGCTGGAGTCGCGGGCGAAACGCGGGCGCCGAGCGGTGATGCGCGGACGCGTCTGACGTTCGTGGCGCGTCGTCGAGCCCGGACCGCTAACGATCGGGCAGGTCGGCGAGCGTGCGTGCCCACGTCTTGAAGCCGGAATCGGGTGCCGCCGCACAATAGCGCCGGAACTGGTCTCGCGCCTGCGACCGGCGGATCCCACCGGTCATCGTCGGAGCCCGGAAGAACGGCGTGTCCGGGCTGTTCCGCCACTCGGCGGCAATCCCCGCGCCGCCGTCGCCCGGCGACTCCAATGCATAGAACACCTCAACGACACCGAGAGTCATCGCCGCGCCTAGGCACATCACGCACGGTTCGAGGTTGACCGCGAGGGCGAGTGGCCCCGGTCGCGTCGCGTAGCCGAGACGCTCGTCGGCGGCAACCATCGCCAGCAGATCCGCGTGTACGAGACGGCGACCAATGCCGCGCTCCCGGGTATGCGATCGGGCCACGATGTCGTCGCCGATCACAACGACGGCACCGATCGGCAGTTCACCGGCGGCCATACCAGTGTCCGCGACGTCGATGGCCGCGGCGACCATCTGGTCCGGGGTCACCACTTCACCGGTTGCAGACTCAGCGGCCGCGTGCGGCGCTTCGCCGGCACGGCCATCATCGCTCGCGTTCGGATCATCGATCGCGAGCGGCGAGCCGGAGCGACTGCCAGGAGCCGTCGCCGAACCAGCCACCGTCGACGGACAGCGCGGTGCCGTTGATAAAGGAGCTTCGGGTTGGATCGGCCAGGAACGCGACCGCCTGGGCGATGTCGTCGGGAGTGGCGAACCGGCCGAGCGGCACATGGTCGGTGATGTCGGCGTCGCCGTAGGCGCCCTCGCCCTGCGACGCGTCGTCCATCGGCGTCTTGACCCAGCCGGGGCACACGGCGTTGACCCGGATGCCTCGGCCGCCCCACTCGGCCGCGAGCGTACGGGTCAGACCGATCAGGCCGTGCTTGCTCGCGTTGTAGGCCGCGCGATCGGCGACGCCCCGCAAGCCCGCGACCGACGCGATGTTCACGAACGACCCACGGCGCCCGGGCCCGTCGTCGGGCTGGCCGAGCATGATGCGGCCGAACGTACGGGTGATCAGGAACGGGCCGGTGAGGTTGACGTCGATGACCTGCCGCCACGCGTCCAGCGTCATGTCCTCCAGCGGCGTGATGGCCGCGATGCCGGCGTTATTCACGACGACGTCCACCCGGCCATAGCGTTCGATCACGGCGTCCGCGAACGCGGTCACGTCGGTCTCGCTGGTCACGTCGCCGGTATAGACGAGCCCGATTTCGCCCGGTGCATCGGACGGCTGCCGATCGTACGTGGCGACGGCGAACCCGTCGTCGGCGAGCACCTCCGCGATCCGTTGTCCGATCCCCTGTGTCGCTCCGGTGACGACGGCGACTCGTACGGTTGTGTCCATTCTCGCGACTCTAGAGCGTGCGTCGTAGCCGGTGGGCGTCGCCGCCGCATCTAGCGCCGCCAGCGGGCGGCTAGAGGTCTTGGGCTGCGCGGAGCGCGGCGCTGACCTGGTCCATGGTGTCCGGTGTCGCGATCGCCATGCGTTCGAGGAGCCGGGACCGCATGATCGGCTGTACGGTGACCGCGTTGGCCCAGCCGAATTCGTCGACTGGTATCGCGAGCAGACTGCCCGGATCGGTCTCGACGATGTTCACGGCGAGCACGACGGGCACGGTGCGGTCGTTGTTGATCGGGTCGGCCGACACGATCAGCCGTAGCGTCGAGATGCCACGGCGGGCGACGACCGGGTCGTAGCGCCAGACTTCGCCGCGCCGCGCCGTCACTCCGAGTTCCGCTCGAGCTCGTCGAGCTCGGCGTATTCGGGATTTCGGGCGTACCAGGTGCCGAGCTGGGCGGCGGCCTCCGCGAGCGCGGTGTGCCGGACGAGGCGGTCGACGTACGCGGAGACGTTTCCGCCGGTCTGCGACTTCGCCTCGCGGTTGAGGAACTCGACCGTGGTCTCGTCGAGACTGAGCGTCACACGCGACTTCATACGGCGATGTTACGCGCGTACGTACGCCAAGCGGAACGTCTCCGGCCGTCGGATCGGGTCACGCGATGATCGTCGGTGTTCGTGATCCACCGGCGTGGACGATTACGGTCGCTGCAGCGGCCCAAATCGTCCATGCTGGTGGATCACCGCCCGGATTCGCCGTCGCCCGATATCCGGCCGGCGCCGGCCCAGCGTCAGGCGGCCCAGCGCGAGCCGGCCAGCGTCGACCTGCCCAGCGTCAGGCGGCCAGGATCGGGCTCAGTGCCTCGATCGCACGCTCGATATCCGCGTCACCGACATCCAGGTGGGTGACGAGGCGTACGAGTTGCGGGGCCATGGGCGACACCAGTACGCCATGCTCGGCGGCCGCCGCGACGACCGACAATGCGTCGTACGGGTGCTTCGTCGTGTCGAGCATGACGAGATTCGTCCGTACGCGGGCCGGGTCCACGAGACCGTACGGCGCGAAGGCCTGCGCCAACCGTTGCGCGCGAGCATGATCGTCGGCCAGTCGCTCGATGTGATGATCGAGCGCGTACCGGCCCGCGGCGGCGAGAATCCCGGCCTGCCGCATGCCGCCACCCATCCGCTTGCGGATCGTCCGGGCCTCCGCGATCTTGGCAGCGCTGCCGATGACGAGCGAGCCGACCGGTGCCCCGAGCCCCTTCGACAGGCACACCGACATCGTGTCGAAGAGCGCGCCATAGGAGGCCAATGGCACGCCGTCGGCAACGTGCGCGTGCCAGATCCGGGCGCCGTCGCAGTGCAGTGCGAGACCACGTTCGTCGGCGAGAGCGCGCAACCCCAGCAGGGTCTCGAACGGGATGACTCCCCCGCCGCCCTGGTTATGCGTCTGCTCGACGGCGATCGCCCGGGTCGGCACACCAAAACCATCCCGGCGCACTAGCGACGCCACGAGATCGACGTCGACGTCCGGGCCGCAGGCCGGCCATGTCCGTGTCGAGATCCCACCGATCGCCGCCGCCGCGCCGATCTCGTACGTGACGACGTGGGCGTCGCCGTCGCAGAGCAGCTCCGAGCCCCGCGGCACCGCCAGCTGCAACGCAATCTGGTTCGCCATCGAGCCGGACGGAGCGAAGAGCGCCGCCTCATGGCCGAAGAGCGCGGCCACATAGCTTTGCAGCTCGTTGACGGTGGGATCCTCGCCGTACACGTCGTCGCCGACCGGCGCGGCCGCCATCGCGGCCCGCATCTCGGCCGTCGGCCTGGTCACGGTGTCGCTGCGAAGATCGACGACCGGGCCGGCCCCGATCACGGATCCACCAGCCACCGAACTAACCCCGCAGCATCTCGGCGACGAGGAAGGCGAGCTCGATCGACTGCTGAGTGTTCAGGCGCGGGTCGCACGCGGTCTCGTAGCGGCCGGGCAGGTCGGCATCCTCGATCGCCTGGGCGCCGCCGAGGCACTCGGTGACGTCCTCGCCGGTGAGCTCGACGTGCAGTCCGCCCGGATGCGTACCGAGCTGCCGATGCACCTCGAAGTAGCCCAACACCTCGTCGACGATGCGGTCGAAGTGGCGGGTCTTGTAGCCGTTGGACGACTCGTGGGTGTTGCCGTGCATCGGGTCGCACTGCCAGACGATCTTGCAGCCGGCGGCCGTCGTCTTCTCCACGATCGACGGCAGGACGTCGCGAACCTTCTGGTTGCCCATCCGGGACACCAGCGTGAGTCGGCCGGGCACGTTGTCCGGGTTCAGTCTCTCGCACAGCTCGATCGCGGTCTCCGGCGTCGTGTCCGGCCCGAGCTTCACACCGATCGGGTTCGCGATGCGCGAGACGAAGTCGACGTGTGCGTTGCCGAGCTGCCGGGTGCGCTCGCCGACCCACAGGAAGTGGGCGGACAGGCCGAACGCACGGTTGTCGGCGACCCGGGTCAGCGCCCGGTCGTATTCCAGCGCGAGGGCCTCGTGCGAGCAGTAGAGCGTGACCGTCCGCAACGCCTCGTCGTCCTTCATGCCGCAGGCGCGGATGAACGCGAGCGCCCGGTCGATCTCGGCGGCCAGCGCTTCGTAGCGCTCGCCGGCGCGGGACGTCGTGACGAAGCCCTTGTTCCAATCGTGTACGGCGTGCAGATCGCCCATGCCCCCGCCGAGGTAGGCGCGCAGCATGTTCATGGCGCTGGACGCATTGGCGTAGGCGCGGATCATCCGCTTCGGATCGGCGACGCGGGCGGCCTCGGTCGGCTCGAGGGAGTTGATCATGTCACCGCGGTACGCCGGGAGGCCGAGCGAGTCGAGCGTCGCGGTGCGGGGCTTCGTGTACTGCCCGGCGACGCGCGCGACCTTGACCACTGGCAGGCTCGCACCGTACGTCAGGACGACGGCCATCTGCAGCAGCGTCCGCGCGTTCGACAGGAGGTGCGCCTCGGTGTTGTCGACGAAGGTCTCGGCACAGTCGCCGCCTTGCAGCACAAACGCGTTGCCCTCGCACACCTGAGCCAGGCGTGACCGAAGCTCGTCGACCTCATAGGGCGCGACGATCGTCGGTACGGTCGACAGGACGGTGGTGACCTCGTCCACCTCGGCCATGTCCGGCCATGGCGGCATCTGCTCGCGGGGCAGCGAGCGCCAGTCGTCGAGACCGAACGCGGCGATCTCGGCCGCATCGGTCGGCGGCCGGCCGATATCGAGGCCCGGGTTCCGGAATTTATGCCACTCCTGGCGCATGCTGCCAAGCGTACGGGCGCGTCGGGCGGATCGCTGCGCTAGGGTGCCCCGTCTCACAATCGAGGACGTGCCGCCCGCATCACGGGATCTCGCGCTTGATCGACAGGCTCGACGGGCTCGGTTCTGACCGCCGGTCAGACGTGCAGCGTCCGGCGGACGTAGCTCGCGCAACTCGCATTCACTGTCTTCCAGGCCGCGCCGAACGTCGTACGAGCCGACTCGTCGGAGGTCAGCCCGTCCCGCTCGACGCCGCCCCAAAAGTCGAGCATCGCCGATTTACCGTACTTCCCGACGAGGTACTTGATCGTGAGATAGCCGATGCCGTACGCGGCCGAGCCGGTCAGCCCGTCGCTCGACGAGATTTCTTTGGTCAGGTAGCACTGGCCGGACCACTTTCCCTCACGGACATACTCGCGAGTGTCGGCGAGTCGGTAGTCGTCCCAGCTCGCATGGCCGGTGTAGGCGATGTATTCGGCGATGCCCTCGATGAAGGAATCGGCGCCGGGGTTCTGCGGATCGTTGTAGAGCGTCGCCACGTGGCCCATCTCGTGCTGGATCACCATAGCCAGGCCACCGGTGCCGGTATAGCGCTCGTCCGCGGCGTCGGGCAGCACGACCATCACCTCGATGTCCGTCTGCGACAGCGACACGGCCTCGCCGTCGGAATCCTCGAGGATCCCGCCGAACCATTTCGCCGCGTCCCGGTGGTCGGCCAGATAGACGAGGTAGGTCGGCGGCTCGCTCCAGGGTGCGTACGTGTTCGCGGCTGCGGCGGCCCCTTCGGCCATCGGCAGGACACGGGACAGCTGTGACTTCTCGGCGGCATCGGCCGCGACGATCACATCCGTGCCGGTCGCGACCGACAGCGTCGACGCCTGCCACGGGATCGGCTCGACGTCGTCGGCGCTCACCGCGGGCGGCGTGTACGCGACGATCTTGGGCTTCCCGTCGACGATGTCGAAGGAGGCGGTCAGGTACGCGTCGCCGCACTGATACGCCAGGCAATAGGAGCTCGATGTCCCTATCGTGACGCCCATGCCGGGCGTGAAAATCGGGGTGGTCGCTCGCCGACGTCGTTGATGCCTGGTGCTTCGAGCCCGGATAGGAGTCTGACGCTGGGAACGTGATCAAGGGGCCCTGCCTTGTCGCTTCGAGCACGCGAGTCCGCCTCTGTTTGCTACCCCGACCGTTCCCGCGGGCGACCACCCTGTCGGCGCGAAGGAAAGGGGCGTCACCGGTGGAAGACAGCAGAGACGAGCCGGTGCAGGTGGTCGCGCGGGTGTGCGCGATCGACATCGGCAAGGCCGGCCTGGTCGCGTGCGTGCGGGTCCCGCACCCGACCAATCCGGACCGGCGGGTGCAGGAGGTTCGCGAGTACGCATCGGTGACGCCGGCGTTGCTGGCGCTGGCCGATTGGTTACGGGTCGAGCGGTCGAGCTGGTGGCCATGGAAGCCACCTCGGCCTACTGGAAGCCGGTGTTCTACCTGCTGGAAGCCGAAGGCTTCACGTGCTGGCTACTCAACGCCAAGCACGTCAAGAACGTACCCGGCCGACCGAAGACCGACCGGCTGGACGCGATCTGGCTGGCCAAGGTCATGGAGCGAGGGATGTGCCGGCCGAGTCTGGTCACCCCAAACCGATCCGGCGTTGCGTGATCTGACCCGCTACCGGCGCAGCCTGGTCCGGGAACAGACCCGGAGAAACAACGCCTGGAAAAGATCCTCGAAACGCGCAGATCAAGCTCGACTCGGTGATCAGCGACCTGCACGGAGTGTCCGGACGGCAGATGCTGCAGGCAATGATCGACGGACAACGCAACCCGACGATCCTGGCCGGGCTGGCCCGCGCGTTATGCGCCGCAAGACCGCCCAGCTACGCGAGGCGTTGACCGGCCACTTCGACGACCACCACGCGTTCATCTGCGCCACCATGCTGCGCCGCATCGACACCCTCGCCGCCGACATCGCCGAACTGGACACCCGGATCGAGCAGATGATCGCTCCGCACACCGAGCGGTAACACCCTCGATGAGATCACCGGCGTCGGCCTGCGCTCCGCTCAAGAGATCATCGCGGAACTCGGTGTCGACATGACGGCTTGCATCGATGTCCACATCGGTCCGGCCATCGACGACGCTCGTGTCCGTCGACTGGTCGAACGTCGTGACGTGCAGCGACCGGAGATTTGCGTACATCCGTTTGTAGGCACCGACGGCCGATGTCGCGGCCGGGTCGACCACGGCCAGGAAGCCCGCCTCGTCGCCAGCGATCAACGCACCCGACTGGGCATTGAGCACCGACGACAATGACGCACCCGGCCGCGTCCCGGCCGCGTCCGCGCTGACCGCGCCCAAGCTGCCATGCCCCTGCGCCCCGGACGACCGGGCGACGGCAACACCGAGCGAAACACCGACGGTCGCGAGGAGCGCGATCACGATCGCGGAGACGAGAACGGGCACGGCCAGACCGCGACGCGCGGGCCGCGCGGGGAGATAGATCGGGTACGGCCATGGGCCGGCCGGGCTGCCGACCGGACCCGGATTCGGTGCGCCCGGCCAGTGTGGATTCGCCGCCGCCGGCACCGCCGATGCGGCTGGCACAGCTCGTGCGGCGGGCGGCGCGATGAATGCGGAGTCGGTCGGGTCGACCTGACGCGGGACAGGGGACGTCAACGGCGAGTCAACCGCGGTATAGCCAGCAGGCGCCGCGCCCGGGCCGCCGGCCGGATCCTCGACGCCGTCGCCGGTAGACGGATTCGACTGTGCCGATGCGTCGGGGTTCCCCACAGCCGGAGCTTAGGTGGTCGGGCCGGTGCCGGGTAGGCCAGCGAGCCGCCGCGAGGTCGTACGACGGTCACGACTCGGTTACAGCTGATGCCTGCCCCGTTCGGTCCGGCGTGGAGCGTCCGGCATGGAGCGTCAGGCGTGGAGCGTCAGGCGTGCAGAGTCCGGCGGATGTAGCTTGCGCAGTCCGCGTTCACGGTCTTCCACGCAACGCCGAACGTCCTGCGAGCGGACTGGTCGGTGGTCAGCCCGTCACGCTCGACGCCGCCCCAGAAGTCGAGCATCTTCGTCGTGCCGTACTTGCTCGCGAGCCGTTTGAACGTGAGGTAGCCGATGCCGTACGCCGCCGAGCCGGTCAGCACGTCGTCACTCGAGATCTCCTTGGTCAGGTAGCAGTTGCCCGACCATTTGCCGCTCAGGAGGTATTCGCGCGTGTTGTCCAGCCGGTAGGCGGCCCAACTCGAGTGGCCGTTGTAGGCGATGAATTCCGCGATGCCCTCGATGAACGAGTCGTGTCCGGTGTCCTGGTCGTCGCCGTAGAGCGTGACGACGTGGCCCATCTCGTGCTGGATTACCGTGCCGAGCCGGCCCGGGCCGGCGTACCTCGACTCGCCGGCCGCGGGCAGCACCACCATGACCTCGATGTCGGTCGCCGACAGCCCGATCGCCTCGCCGGTCGAATGCTCCAGACCGCCGCCGAACCACGACTTCGCGTCGGACGGCCCGGCGAGATAGATCAGATAAACGGCGGGCTTGCCCCACATGGCGAACTTGTCGGCCGCGGCGGCGGCACGTTCGGCGATCGGCAGCGCCACGGCGAGCTCGGACTTCTCGGCCGACGACGCCGCGATGACCACGCGCGGACCGGTCACCGCGGTTAGCGTGGAGGTCTGCCACGGGATCGGCTCATCGAAGCGTTCGCTCGGCACCGGCGGCACGTACGACTCGATCAACGTACGGCCGTTCTTCACCGCGGCGGTCACGCTGAGCTGCGCGTTCATGCCCTTGCAGGTAGTGACGACGAAGCAGTAGGACACGTCGACGTCGAAGTGCTTGACACCGCTGATCGGCGTTCGGCCGCCCGGCGCCGACTGCGACCAGGTCACGACGTGAAGGGCGCGAAGGTTCGCGTACATGCGCTTGTAGGCCGACCGTACGATCTTGGACGCGGGATCGACGCCGGCCAGGAAACCGGCTTCGTCGCCCGCGATCAGCGCCGCGGACTGCGTGGTCAGCACCGAGTCGAGCGTGTGGGGGTCGGCCGACACCTTTGGCGGTGCGGATACGGCCCCGAATCGACCTTTTGCCGTCGTCGCCGGCGCGCCCAGCCGAGACACGGCCACGCTCACCGTTGCGACGAGGGCGACCACAATCGCGATCACGAGGATGGGCACGGTCCGCCCGCGACGCCCCGGCCGCTCCCCCGAAACGACAATTGGCGGGTACGGCGACGGCCAGGCCCCAGCCGATTCCGGCCGGCCGTTCGAACCCGTCGAATGCGGATAACCATTGGTGATCGGATATCCGATGTCGGTGCGATCGGGATATCCGGCGTGCGGATACCCGGCATGCGGATACCGGGAGGAGCCGGACGGCGGCGGCGATGTCAGATACGCCGGAGTGGGCTGCTCGGCCACACCGTCATGAGCCGCCACGCCCGCCGGCGCCGGCGGAGCGATAGACGGCGGCACGGCGTCCGGGGTCTCCACAGCCGCAGAGCTTATGCGGCCGGCCGACCGCCGACCAGTGCGGTCGGCCCGCGCCGACGGCGGCCCGGCTCACGCCTGCTGCGCCGCGATCTCGCGTGCGCGGTCGCGGGCGG
>CAWFSH010000006.1:0-70324 GCA_963818495.1 uncultured Actinomycetota bacterium | reverse complement strand
CGTCGGGCAAGCGGATTTTGATTCTCGAGCGCGGCAGCTGGCTGCCTCGGGAACCACAGAACTGGCAGACCAGCGACGTGTTCGTCGAGAACCGTTATATCTCGACGGACACCTGGTTCGACGGCAAGGGCAATTTGTTCCAGCCGCAGATCCACTACTTCGTCGGCGGCGCCACGAAGCTGTACGGCGCCGCGCTTTACCGGCTGCGGGCCGAGGACTTCGGCGAGCTACGTCATCACGACGGGATCTCGCCGGAATGGCCGATCTCGTACGACGACATGGAGCCGTACTACTCGGCGGCCGAGCAGATGTATCAGGTGCACGGATCGCACGGCGAGGACCCGACCGAGCCCCGTGCTAGCGCACCGTATCCGTTCCCGGCGGTCTCCCATGAGCCCCGGATCCAGCAGCTCTCCGACGATCTCGCCGCCCACGGCCTCCACCCGTTCCACGCGCCCTGCGGCGTCTTGCTGAACGAGGCGAATATGCCCTACAGCACGTGCGTACGCTGCGACTCGTGCGACGGGTTCCCGTGCCCGCTGCACGCAAAGGCGGACGCGGAAGTGATGGGCGTACGGCCGGCGCTGGAATTCCCGAACGTCACGCTGCTGACCGACGCGATGGCCGTACGCCTCGACACCAATCCGGCCGGGACCGAGGTCACCGCGGTCGTCGTCGAGCACGAGGGACACTTCGAGCGGTACGCCGCCAACATCATCGTGGTCTCGGCCGGCGCGGCGAACACCGCCAAGCTGTTGCTGCGATCCACGAGCGACAAGCACCCGAACGGTCTCGCCAACGGCTCCGACCAGGTCGGCCGCAACTACATGTTCCACGACAGCCAGGCGGTCCTCGCCCTGTCCAAGGAGCCGAACCCGACCGTCTTCCAGAAGACGCTCGGCGTCAACGACTTCTACTTCGAAGGCCCGGACTTCCCGTACCCGATGGGCAATATCCAGATGATCGGCAAGTCGCAGGCCGAGATGTACCGCGGCGAGAAGCCGATCGCGACGAAGCTCGCCCCCGATTGGGCGCTCGGCGACGTTGCCGACCACGCGGTCGATTTCTGGCTGTCGACCGAAGACCTGCCGATGCCGGACAACCGCGTGACCCTAGATCGCGACGCGAACGTACGGCTCGCCTACAAAGGCAGCAACCCAACCGCGTCCAAGCGCCTCTACCACCAGCTGAAGTCGATGCTGGGGCACCTCGGCATGCACCCCGATCAACTGCTGCCACGGTTCGCGTACATGAAGACCGACATCCCCGTCGCCGGCGTGGCGCATCAGGCCGGCACCTGTCGAATGGGTACGGACCCGACTCGGTAGTGGACGCGAACTGTCGGGCCCACGAGGTGGACAACCTCTACGTCGTGGACACGAGCGTCTTTCCGAGCATCGGCGCCGTCAACCCGGCGCTGACGGCGATGGCAAACGCTGTGCGTGTCGGCGATCACCTGCTGGGCCGCATGGGTGCCACGGCAACGGCGGGCGGCGCGCGGCCGACCGCGTCCGAGGGGTGAGGGCGGCGCCGTGAGTACACAGTGGATGCTGCTCGCGAGCCAGCCGGTGCAACTGACGCCGGCGCGTTCGCAGATGGGCTTCACCCTGGTGTTCCACATCCTCCTGGTCCCGCTCGGCGTGGTTCTGCCGACGTCTCATGCTCATCGCCAACTACAAGGGCCTGCGCCACGGCGACCCGCCGCGATGCGCTGGCCCGCGCTGGTCGCACGCGGCCGGGCTGCTCTTCGCGGTCGGCGCGGTCACCGGAACCGTGCTCTCGTTCGAGATGGGTCTGCTGTGGCCGGGCTTCACCAAGACGTTCGGCGACGTGTTCGGTCTGCCGTTCGCCATCGAGGGCATCGCGTTCTTCATCGAGGCGCTGCTGGTGGCGATTTACATCTACGGGTGGCGTCGACTGAAGCCGTGGACGCATTTCTGGCTCGGCTTCCCGATCCCGTTCGTGGCGATGATCGGCGCCGTGTCGATCATCTCGGCGAACGCCTGGATGAACTCGCCGGCCGGATTCCCGATCGGATCCAACGGCCTGCCGACGAAGGTCGATCCGATCAAGGCCATGTTCAACGACGCGCTGCCGCTGGAGCTCACGCACTTCCTGCTCGCCGCGTATATGGCCGCGCCGTTCATGGTCGCCTCCGTCTACGTGGTCGGCTGGTTGCGCGGCCGGCGCGACCGCTACCACCGTCTCGGCATCCTGATCCCGTTCACCGTCGGCGCGATCGCGACACCGTTGCAGTTCGTCGTCGGCGACTCCATCGCCCGATGGGTCTACCAGAACCA
This sequence comes from uncultured Actinomycetota bacterium, assembly GCA_963818495.1. GTDB lineage: Bacteria > Actinomycetota > Actinomycetes > Mycobacteriales > Micromonosporaceae > DASQPR01. Next base: position 68,024 of record CAWFSH010000006.1, on the reverse strand, counting down.
GCCGGCGAAGTTCGCCGCGATGGAGGTCGTGACCCAGTCCGGCACCCACCAGGCCGAATACCTCTTCGGCCGGTACGACGCGGCGACGAATACCGTCGAAGGTGGCCTCAAGATCCCGGGGCTTGATTCCTACCTCGCTGGCGGCAGCCGGAACACCAACGTCAACGGCCTGGCCGTCGTGCCGGCGAACAACCGGGCATCCAACGTGACGCTCGTGCACTTCGCGTTCGACATCATGGTGCTCATCGCCACTCTTCTGTTGCTGATGGTCGCGTGGTTCGCCATCGCCTACTGGCGCGACGCGACGTGCCGCGCCTTCGCCTGTTCCTCTGGGTCGCGGCGGCCGCCGGCGTGCTGTCGTACGTGGCGATCGAGGCTGGCTGGGTCACGACCGAGGTTGGGCGTCAGCCGTGGATCGTCTACAACATCGCCCGAACATCGAGTGCGGTGACGACCGCGAGCGGCGTATCGGTCAGTTTCATCGTGGTCCTCGTGCTCTACGCGCTGCTCGCCGTCGCCACGGTCATCGTCGCTGCGGGCGATGGCGACGCGATGGCGGACCGACACGGTCCCGACGACTGACTCCGCCCCGTACGGGCCGCGCCCGGACGCTCGGCGGTCGCGGAAGCCGGGCGCGAGCGTGGCCGCGGGTGCACACCGGCGCGAGTCGTGAACCTTGCCTTGGCGTCGCGGTGGTCATCGTTGTCGGCATCATGCTCTACGCGTGGTCGGGGCTCGCCGACTTCGGCGCCGGTTTCTGGGACCTCGTCGCCGGGGCGCCGGTGCGCGGCCGGCGGTGCGCGGCCCTGATCGACGAGGTCGTGACCCCGGTATGGGAGGCCAACCACGTCTGGCTGATCTTCATCCTGGTCACGCGTGGACGGCGTTCGGGCTGGCGTTCGGCCCGATCATGACAACCCTGTTCGTTCCGCTGTCCCTGGCGGCACTCGGCATCGTGCTGCGCGGCGCGAACTTCGCGCTGCGCAAGGACGCCGCCCGAGCCGGCGGCCGGCAGTGGGCCGGCTGGCTGTTCGGGATCGGGGCGCTGCTGACGCCGTTCTTCTTCGGCGCCAGCGTCGGCGCGTCGCTCGTCCGCCCGGGTCCCGGCCGACGGCAGCGGCGATCCGTCGCAGCTGGTGGAACTGGATATCGATCGCCGTCGGCCTGCTCACGGTCGCGATGGGCGCGTTCCTCGCCGCCGCGTATCTCGTTGTCGAGGCACCCGCCGCGGCGTGCCAGAGCTACGCGACTACTTCCGGGTCCGCGCGCTCGTCGCCGCCGTCGTCGCGTTGCTGTGCGGCATCGGCGCGGCGTTCGCTCTCCACCACGATCAACTGCGCATGTTCCACCAGCTCACCCACCGGAGCATCCCGCTGCTGGCCGTCGGGCTGCTCGCGCTCGGCGCGACCTTTGTCATGGGGTCTGCGGGGGATCGCGCGTGGCACTGCGCGTCGTGGCCGCGCTCGGCGTCGGCGCCCTGGTGTGGGCATGGGCCGTCGCGCAGATATCCGTACCTGCTGCCGTTCGATCTGACCGTGTCCGCCGGGGCCGGCGCGTCGGTCACGCTGAAGTGGGTGCTGGGCTGGTTCTGGCGTCGCGGTGGTGACGGTGATCCCGTTGCTGGTCTTGCTGTACACGCTCGACCAACGCGGCGTGCTCGGCGAGGATCCGATGACGTCGACGGGCGACCCGGGTGCGGATATCGATGCCGGCCGTCGACCGGGCACACGGGCGCAGCCGGGCGAGCTGGCCGCCGCGTCGGGAGCGCAGGCCGGTTCGGACCAACCGGCGGCGCAGCCCGCGGCCGAGTCGACGCCGACCACCGATGCCGCGCAGCCGGCTACCGAACGCGAGCCGCGCCGGACGGGTGCTCATCGGGCATCACGCCGCCGTTGAGATCGATATGTCGCCAGTACTAACCGCGTGGTCGCGACGACGTATGGTCTAGCGGTGGCTGACGGCACCGGCACGACGCCACGTCCACGTGACGTGGCGTTGATGCACGTGCTGATGGCGGCGGTGCCGGGCGTGGCCGCGGCCGTCGTCATCGGCCTGCTCGGTCCGGTTGCCGTGGCGCCGCTGATCGGTTGGGACATCAGTGCCGCGACATACCTGGTCTCGACCTGGCTGACCCTGCATGGGCTGGACGGCCCCGCGACCAAGCGGCATGCGGTGCGCGACGACCCGACGCGTACGAGCGCCGACCTGACCGTCTTGATCGCCTCCGCCGCGAGCCTTGTCGCGGTCGGCTTTCTCATCGGTCGCGCGAGCGACGCCCACGGGTCGGCACAGGTGTTGCAGGCCGCGCTGGCGGTGGGCAGCGTCGCGATGTCCTGGCTCGTCGTCCACACGACCTACATGCTGCGGTACGCCGTGATCTACCACGCCGACAACCAAGGCGTCGACTTCAATCAGGACGGCCCGCCGCGCTACACCGACTTCGCCTATCTCGCCTTCACGATCGGCATGACGTTCCAGGTGTCCGACACGCCCCTGACGTCATCAGAGATGCGGCGGGACGCGCTGCGCCACGCGCTCTTGTCCTACCTCTACGGCACGTTCATCATCGCCGCGACGATCAACCTGATCGCCGGCCTGAACCGCTAAGCCCGCAAGCCTGAGAATGGCCGCGCTCGCCGTGGTGAGCGGCGGACCGTCCCAGGAGTCAGGCCGTCCGATGGACGGCGAGTTCGCCGAGCTCGGACCAGTCGTCCTGCGGCAGCGTCATGTTCACGATGCGAGGGGTCTCGGCGAGATAGAGCGGAAGCGTCTGCTGGGCGGTCCTGAAGTGGTCCGAACCCACATGGGCAGCGCCAGCGTCGCCGTCACGGAACGCCTCGACGAGCACGTACTCGTTCGGATCGTCAAGACTACGCGACCAGTCGAACCAGAGGCACCCGGCCTCGCCCCGGGTGGCCTGCGTGAAGTCTTTCGCAATATCCGGCCACCGGTCGGCGTGCTCGGGCAGCACCCGGAACTTCGCGGTAATGAAGATCATGGCGGGTCCCTTTCGGATCATGTCACCTGCGCCACCACGCTAGCCGGTGTCGTACCGATCGGCAGTCGCAGATTGGTGCGGCGCCACCCGTCAGGACGTTCCGATCACGACGGTGCTCGCCGCCTCCTCGCACGTGGCGAACCGTGCGGCCAACCCGTGGCCGGACATGATGTCGACCGCATCCACCGCCTGGCGTTCGCTTGTCTCGACCAGCAGGTGGCCGCCGGGAGCGAGCCACTGCACCGCGGCCGCGGCGACCCGACGCAGCACTGCCAAGCCGTCGGACCCACCGTCGAGCGTCACCCGCGCCTCGTGGTCCCGCGCTTCCGGCGGCATCAGCGCGATCTCGTCCGTCGGGACATACGGCACGTTCGCCGACAGGATCCGCACCCGAGAACGAAGCGTGGCCGGCAGCGGCTCGAACAAGTCGCCTTGATACACGTGCCCACCGGCGTCAGCGAGATTGCGACGGGCACACCGCACGGCCGCCGGCTCGATGTCGGTGGCGTGCAGTTCGACCGCCGCTCCATCGGCGGCCAGCGCCGCGGCGATCGTCGCACCGATCGCACCCGACCCACAGCACAGATCAAGAACCACAACCGGCGGTACGGATGGGATGCCCGGCCCGGTGACATCGAGATCCCGGGCGAGCGCAACCGCCTGTTCGACAAGGAATTCCGTACGGTGGCGGGGAACGAACACCCCCGGCTCGACGGCGAATCGGCGGCCGGCAAACTCCGCCCAGCCGAGTACGTACTCCAGCGGCTCACCGGCAACGCGTCGGGCAACGGACACCTCGAGTTCGGCCGCGTTGCCGGCATCGGACAGGAGCAGCTCGGCCTCATCCTCGGCGAAGACACAGCCGGCGGCCCGCAACCGCTGGACCACCGCGTCGCGCTCCACCGGAATGCCACCCCTTCCGGCCGCCACGGGTTCCGGACCGACCCTACCGAAGGTCATCGCGTCGTCATCGCCTGGTCGTCGCTAGATCGCGCTGAGCGAGGAACCGCGTGTACTCCACCCGGTCGAACGGGTTGCCGTCGGTGCGGGCACGGCGCGGCGGCGAACCGACGACAGCCCGGTCGCCGTATGGAAGGACGACCATAGTCCCTCGCCGTTGGACAGGGCCGGCAGTTGCTGCTGGAAGACGTACGCGACGCGGGCCGGGATGTCGCCGCTGACGCGCCAGTAGGCGCCCCGGTCAACGGTCGTGTCGACCTTCGCCCCGACGTGCGCCAGCTTGGCCACGACCGGGCCGAGCCGATCGGGCGGCACGTCCAGCTCGAAACGGTGGCAAGGCTCGTAGACGCGCGTCCCGGCAACCGCGAGCGCCTGCATGAGGACAAATGGCACGAGCTCGCGGAAGTGGCCCGGTGCGGTCTCCGGCTTGAACCCGTTGCGCGTCAACGTGACCCGGATGTCGGTGACCGGCCATCCGTAGATCCCCTGTTCCAGTGCGTGCCGTACGGTTTCCTCGACGGCCCGGTGAAACGACAGCGGCATCGAGCCGAGTTCGACCTCGAGTCGGTAGTCGACACCGCGGCCGGGATCGACGCGCAGCCCGACGGTGGCCAGGAAGTCATGACCGATCAGTTCGAGTCCGGTGCCGGTGCCGATCGGGCGCTCCATATGGACGACGCGACTCGGCTCGAACGTGGCCGTGATGCCGTACACATCGGCCAGGGTCGCGCCGATGACCTCTTTCTGGACCTCGCCGTAGAGCGCGACGGCGGTCTCGCCCTCCGGCGTGACGTGCGTACGGATCAGGGGATCCTCGTCGGCCAGCTGCATGAGCGCGGCGTGCAATTCCTGCGTGCCCGCCGTTCCGGCCGGGCGTACGGTCGTCTCCAGCGTGGGCGGCGCGAAGTTGGCGCGAACGTCGAGCGCATCGGGTGAGCCGATCTGGTCACCGATGCGAGCATCCGCCACGCCCCGGACCTTGGCAATGAATCCGGCCGTAAGGTGTGCGGACGACGTCCTCGGAAGACCGACCACGGACACTCCGGTCACGTGGCTGCGATACGTGCCGAGATTGCCATCGCCGTCCCGACGATAGACCGTGACGTGTTGGCGGGTTCGTAGGTCGCCGCCGTACGACCGGACATAGGCGATCTTCTCGCCACCGTTACCGCGCTCGATCGCGAACACCCGGGCGCGCAGCCGTGGTTCCGGCGGCGGCGAGGGCGGCAGCAGCGTGCCGATCGCATCCAGTAGCTCCGGCACGCCCGCGCCGGACAGCGCGGATCCGAAGAGCAGCGGATAGACCGCCCCGGCCGCGGTTTGCGATCGAAGTGCGACGGCCATCCGTTCCGGATCGGGTGCCTCGCCGTCGACGAGTGCGGCGAGCAAGCCGTCGTCGTGTTCGGCCAACACCGGGGCCCAGGCGGCCGTGGCAGCGTCGACTCGTCCGTACCCGTCAAAAGTGGCGTCGGGCGTGCCGATGTCGCGGACCGTGCCCATCGGCACGACCGCGGGTGTGAGCAGCCGAGCGATGTCGGCGAGCAGATCGCGCGACCGGGCACCGACGCGGTCGATCTTGTTGATGAAAATCAGCGTCGGCAGCCGCAATGCCCGCAACGTCTTCATCAGCGCACGCGTGTGTGGCTGAACGCCTTCCACGGCGGACATGACGAGGACGGCGCCATCAAGCACGCCGAGCGCGCGCTCGACCTCGGCGACGAAGTCACTGTGGCCGGGCGTGTCGATGAGATTGACCTGACGGTCACCGACCGGGAATGCCGCGACCGCCGAGCGGATAGTGATCCCGCGGCGGCGTTCGATGTCGCCCGTGTCGGTCTGGGTGGTGCCGGAATCGACACTTCCGAGACGGTCGATCACGCCGGTGTCGAATAGAAGGCGTTCGGTCAGGCTCGTTTTACCCGCGTCGACGTGCGCGAGAATCCCGATGTTGACGGTGTGCATAGGCTGGCGTGTCCTCGAAAGCTCGCATCCATTGGGGCAGAGAGTTTTCGAGTCCTCGCATTGCCGTTCTCCCGTCGTCGATGGCCGTTGTTGTCAGGGTGGCAGGCCGTCGACGACCGGTCGAGCGATTTACTGGCCGCGCCGCCGCGAAAAAATGGGCGTGCGCGGATCAATCGTCGACGAGATCGATCAGCACCTTGCCGACCGCGCCTCGTTGGACCGCCGCATGCGCGTCGGCCGCCCGGTCAAGCGGGAAGTGGTGCAGCGGCAGACCAGCGGTGCCGCCGACGCGAATCGCACCGTCGATGATCGCCGCAGCGATGTCGTCGACCGCAACCCCTTTGGCCTCTGCCGGTGCCGTGTACACGAGCACGAATTGCCAGCGGGCGTTGGGCGCCATGAGCGGCCGCACAGGCAGTGTGACTTCGGTGCCGTCATCGGCGTAGATCGCCACCGAGCCGAGATGCGCGATCACGGCGGCGTCGATGGGTGCATTGGCGGCCGGAGCTACCTCGACGATCGTGTCCACGCCGCGCCGACTGATCTTGCGAACCTCCGTGATGACATCCTGCTGCCGATAGTTGATGACGTGATCGGCGCCGGCCGCGGCGGCGAGTTGAGCCTTGCGCGGGTTGCTGACGGTGGCGATGACCGTCGCATCGGACCAGCGGGCGAGCTGTATTGCGGCGTTGCCGACCGCACCGGCTCCGCCGGCGACGAGGACGACGCGACCGGAGAGGGTGCCCGGTCCCAACCGCGTCGGACCGTCCTCGGTCACCGTAAGACAGCGGTGAGCGGTGATGAACGGGATGCCGAGCGAGGCACCGAGGTCGTACGACGCAAGATCGGGTAGCGTCGCGACCTGCCGGGCCGGAACGATGGCGTAGTCCTGGGCGGTCCCGTCAGGACGTTGGTCGGCGGCCTCCCATACCCAGACCCGCAGCCCGTGCAGCGCCGCCTCGACTCCGGCGCCGACCGCGTCGACGATTCCGGCACCATCCTGTCCCGGCACCTGCGGGGGATCTACCGGGCGGCCAGTCTCGCCGCCCTGGCGTGCCTTCCAGTCGGTCGGATTCACCCCGGAACGATGCATCCGAATCCGTACCTCGCCTGGCCCCGGCTCCCGGATCGGCCGCTGGACTCCCTGCAGGACCTCGGGCCCGCCGGTCTGCGTGTAGACGACCGCGCGCGCGTTGGCGACGGTGGACGGCATGTCGGGACGCGTTCGGTCGGCCTGCTCCGCGTGGTCAGACACGGTGGCTCCTTCCGTCGAGTGTCAAGGACTTCCGACCCGGTTGCGGATCGGCTCCGCTCGTGGCGGGCCGCCGAAATAACCGACAACGCGCCTGATCAACTCAGTAGACGCCGAAGGGACGAAACGGCTTGCCGACGCCGTCGACGCATAATCGACGGCTCGAGGATATGTGGTGCTGCGATGTGCCCCCGGTGGGAGTCGAACCCACACTGGCGGAGGTTTGAGCTCCGTGCCTCTGCCGATTGGGCTACGGGGACGTCGGCTCGGATAGCCTACCCATTACGCTGTGCGACGCGACACCCGCAGGCCGGTGTCGCGAACAACCGCCGTTAGGGGAGTTGGGTCACGTGGCCGAGAACCGTGCGCCGGAGCATCGCCCGCGCGTGTTGATCGCCGAAGACGAGGCGCTCATCCGGCTCGACCTCGCCGAAATGCTCGTCGAGGAGGGCTACGACGTCGTCGGCGAGGCCGGTGACGGCGAGACGGCCGTACGGCTGGCCGAGGAGCAGCACCCCGACCTGATCATCCTCGACATCAAGATGCCGATCATGGACGGTCTCGAAGCGGCCGAACGTATCGCGGCCGCCCGTATCGCCCCGATCATCATCCTCACCGCGTTCAGCCAGCGGGAGCTGGTCGAGCGCGCACGCGAGGCCGGGCGCCATGGCGTACCTGGTCAAGCCGTTCCAGAAGAGCGACCTGGTCCCGGCGATCGAGATTGCGCTGTCCCGCTTCGCCGAGCTCTCCGCGCTGGAGGCCGAAGTCGCGACGCTGACCGACCGGCTGGAGACGCGCAAGGCGGTCGAGCGGGCCAAGGGCGAGCTGATGGCCAAGTACCAGATGACCGAGCCGCAAGCGTTCAAGTGGATCCAGCGCACCGCCATGGACCACCGGTTGACGATGCGCGATGTCGCCGACCGCATCCTGGCCGAGGCGGCCGCCTCCGACCTCCCGTAGGTCGCCGCCCGCGGAGCTCGGGCTCTCGATCATTTGCCGAGTACGTCCGCGAGCCAAGCCGCCGCACGGCGGAGGCGATTGTCGGGGGCGGCGACTAGGCTCGCCAGACGTGAGCACAACACCAGCTGCCACCGCGCCAGTCCCGACAACCCCTGAGCCAACCATCCCGGAGCCAACCACCCCGGAGCCAATCACCCCGGCGCCCACCAGGCCCGAGGCCAGCGCACCGGGGTCAGCGCTCGGGTCCACGCCGACCGGCTCGGGCAAGTTGCTCTTGCTCGACGGTCACTCGCTGGCCTACCGGGCGTTCTTCGCGCTGCCGGTGGAGAATTTCTCGACCTCGACCGGCCAGCCGACCAACGCCGTCTATGGCTTTACGTCGATGCTCATCAATGTCCTTCGCGACGAGAAACCGTCGCACATCATCGTGGCGTTCGACGTATCGCGCCAGTCGTTCCGGACCGCGCGCTACGCGGAGTACAAGGCCGGCCGGGCCACCACGCCGACCGACTTCACCGGCCAGGTCGCGCTCGTGAAGGAGGTGCTCGCCGCGCTGCGAATCCCGGTGGTCGAGGCACCGGGCTATGAGGCGGACGATGCGATCGCGACGCTGACGCGCGAAGGCCGTGAGGCCGGCCTCGAGGTGTTGATCTGCTCCGGTGACCGCGACGCGTTCCAACTCGTCGGGGATCACACCACGGTGCTCTACCCGATCCGCGGCGTGTCGGAGCTGTCGCGGATGACTCCCGAGGCAGTCGAGGCCCGGTATGGCATCGGCCCGCAGCAGTATCGCGATCTTGCCGCGCTGGTTGGCGAGTCGAGTGACAACCTGCCCGGTATCGCCGGCGTCGGCCCGAAGACGGCCGCGAAATGGATCACGACTTACGGCGGGCTCGACGGCGTCGTGGCGCATGTCGACGAGATCAAGGGCAAGGCCGGCGACGGGCTGCGGGCCGGCCTCGCCGACGTGTTGCGCAACTACGAGCTGAACCGCCTCGTCGACGACCTCGACTTGTCCGTCAAGCCGACCGACGCCGTCTGGCACGGCTGGGATCGCGAGCAGGTGCATCAGGTCTTCGACACGCTGCAGTTCCGGGTGCTCCGCGAGCGGCTGTATCAATACCTCGAAGCGGTCGAGCCGGAGGCCGAGGGCGGCTTTGATCTCGACACCGCGATCCTGCGCACCGGGGAGGTCGCCCACTGGCTCGACGAGTATGTAGGCGCCGACCCCGTGGGCGTCGCCGTGACCGGCACGTTCGGCCGCGGCGCCGGTGCCCTCACCGGGGTCGCGATCGCGACCGGCGGCGGCCACGCCGGCTGGTTCGATCCGGCGTCGCTCGACCCGGCCGACGACGCGGCTATCGCGGCATGGTTCGGCGATCCGAAGCGGCTCAAGGTGATTCACGATGCGAAGCCGGTCCTCCTGGCGGCGGCGGGCCATGGTTGGTCGCTGGCCGGTCTCTACCGGGATACGGCGCTGGCCGCTTATCTCGCTCGGCCGGATCAGCGCTCGTACGACCTGACCGATCTCGCGCTGCGATATCTGCACCGCGAGTTGAAGGTCGACGCACGCGAGGACGGTCAACTCGCCTTGGACGGGCTCGGCGACGCGAGCGAGGAGCTGGAACGCAACCTGATGCTCCGCGCGGCGGCCACGCTCGACCTATACACGGCGCTCGATGCCGAGTTGGCGCGCGGCGGCGACACCTCGGCGCAACTGCTGCTCGACGTCGAGCAACCACTGCTGGTCGTGCTGGCCGGCATGGAGTCCATCGGCATCACGGCCGACACCGACTACCTGTCCGACCTGGAGTCACATTTCGCGGCCGAGGTGAAGGCGGCCGCGCAGGCGGCGTACGCGGTGGTCGGCCGCGAGTTCAACCTCGGCTCGCCCAAGCAGCTACAGGAGATTCTGTTCACCGAGCTGAATCTGCCGAAAACGAAGCGGATCAAGAGCGGCTACACGACCGACGCCGACGCGCTGACGGGTCTGTATGCCCAGACGGGGCACGCGGTGCTCGAACATCTGCTCCGGCACCGTGACGTGGCCAAGCTCAAGTCGACCGTCGACGGTCTGCTCAAGTCGGTGTCCGCCGACGGGCGCATCCACACCACGTTCTTCCAGACTGTGGCGGCGACCGGCCGGTTGTCGTCGGCCGATCCAAACCTGCAGAACATCCCGATCCGCACCGAGGAGGGTCGGCGGATCCGCCGCGCGTTTGTGGCGAGTGCGGGTCACGAAAGCCTGATGACGGCCGACTACAGCCAGATCGAGATGCGGATCATGGCGCACTTGTCGGAAGACGCCGCGCTGGTCGAGGCATTCAACTCTGGCTTCGACTTCCACGCCGCGACCGCGTCGAGCGTCTTCGGCGTGCCACTCGACGACGTCAACCACGAGCAGCGGCGGCGGATCAAGGCGATGAACTACGGCTTGGCCTATGGGCTGTCGGCGTACGGTCTCGCCCAGCAGCTCGGCATCACACCGGCCGAGGCCAGCGTGCTGATGCAGGAGTATTTCACCCGATTCGGTGGCGTGCGCGACTACCTGCGCGAGGTGGTCGCGCAAGCAAGCCTGGACGGCTACACGTCGACGTTGCTCGGCCGGCGTCGTTACCTGCCCGATCTCGCGAGCGACAACCGCCAGCGGCGGGAGATCGCCGAACGGATGGCGCTGAACGCACCGATCCAGGGTTCGGCCGCCGACATCATGAAAATCGCCATGCTGCGCGTGGACGAGGGCCTGCGGGATGCCGGCCTCCAATCGCGGATGCTCCTGCAGGTCCACGACGAGTTGGTCTTCGACGTCGCGGCCGGGGAGCGCAAGGCGCTAGAGGCGATGGTGCGGGAGAAGATGGGCGGGGCATATCCGCTCTCAGTGCCGCTGTCCGTCTCGGTCGGCGCCGGCCGGGACTGGGACGCCGCCGACCACTAAGCTCACCGCATTCCCGACTCCGACGGGGATGATCCGCCACTCTAGTCATTTCGGCACGAAGCGGACGCAGCGCGTGGCACGATGCCGCAATGGAGGCGGTGTTTGCCGGTGGGGGAAAGCGTGACGGCGGCCGGGCCGGTGACCGCGGCGGCCTGGCCGCGACGTACGAGGTCGCGGCCCAGTTCGATCGGGCGCTGGAGCGCGTACGTGTGGCAGCGCAACAGCGTGACGTGGATGCCGTGTGGGACCTGTTGCACGAGACTGCGTACCGGGCCGACGCCGCGTACGACCTCGCGACCCTACGGCTGAGCAGTCCTGATCCCGTCACCCGGATGCTCGCCGTCGATCTGCTCGGGGTGCTCGGCGATGCCCGGACGGAGATCCGACCGGCCGTCGCCCGTGCGCTGTGTGAGGCCGCTACCGGCGAGACGGATGCCGATGTCCAGTTGGCGCTTGCCCGCTCGTGTGGTGCCACGAAGGATCCGGGCTGCCTACCCGCGCTGTTCGGCCTCGCCGGTCACATCTCGGCGGAGATCCGGCGTACCGTCGCCGAGGCGATGGCGTGGGCGTTGCTGGACGATCCGGCCGGTCCGGGCATCGATCTCCTGATCGAAATGACCCGTGACGACGATCCGGAGGTCCGCAACTGGGCCACCTTCAGTCTCGGCTGGCAACTCGCCGTCGACAGCGACACGGTGCGCGCGGCGTTGTGGGAGCGCATCGAAGACCCGTACCCGGAGGTCCGTGAGGAAGCCGCACGCGGCCTCGCGCGGCGCCGCGACCGCCGCGCCACTCCCTACATCGCGGCCCTTCTCGCCCGCGACGACGCGCACGTGCACACGTTCGACGCGGCGGCGTTCCTGCACGAGCCCGCCTTGCTGCCGCTGCTCGGGAAGTTCAACGCGATCGACCACGGCGTCGGCGAGGCGCTGCTGGAGTGCGACCCGATCGCGCGGGCCAAACGCGACGACCTTGCCTGGCAACTGTTCGCCACGCTCGCGCGGCGGTGGCCCGAGCTGCCGGTCGCGCTCTACAACGATCGCTTCGAACTGGGCACCTACCTCGACGTCGCGCCGTTGCCCGACGCCTCGGTCGGGTGGGCGCCACCGGAGACGGCCGGCTACCTGGTCGAAGGGGTGCTCGCGCGCGCCGGCGGCGATGTCGACAAGGCGGCCGACATCGTGGTCGAGGACCTGCTCGCGGACATCGGTGCGCTGAACGACGAGTAGACGGGGCACGAGACGCCGGCTCGAAACGCTGGCCTTCCGTGCCCAGACACGACAATGCCCGGACCCCGTTGGGTCCGGGCATGTTCCGCGATGGCGGGCCGGCTCGTTACCGAATGCCGACGTAGTAGCCATAAGCACCGGTACGCGCGCGGTCGTGGCGCGCCTTGGCGCGGCTCGCGTACGTGGAGACGGTGCCAGTCTTCTCGTTGAGTCGGACACCGTCACCGATGTTGCGGTGGGCGCGACGGACGTTCACTGTTCCTCCTGAGCTCGGGTGTTGCAGGTGTGCATCCGAAGCAACTGTTTCACGTCTGGGATCATTCCCGCGCGTCGGCGTCCGTCGATGTGTGCTCGGTCACGGTCCACTTCGGACCGGCGTCCGGGGTCTGAGCTTGATCAGGCTGGTTTCAGACTGCAGAAGATGGATGTGCCGGGGAAGATCCGGCCGCGTAGCGGACTCCATTGCCCCCACACCTGGCGGTTCTCCTCCGGCCACTCGGGTTCGACGATGTCGGTGAGGACGAACCCGGCCGCGACGAGTTCCCGTACGCGGTCGCCGACCGTACGGTGATGCTCCACGTACGTTGCCGTGCCCGACTCGTCGTACTCGACGTACGGGCGACGGTCGAAGTACGAGTGGATCGCGACCAGGCCGCCCTCACCCGGATCATCGAGGAAGATCCATCGCATCGGGTGGGTCACCGCGAAGACCCAGCGGCCGCCCGGCTTCAACACGCGGAACACCTCGCGCATCACGGCGGCCGAGTCGTCGACGAACGGGACCGCGCCGAACGCCGTACACGCGATGTCGAAGCTCTGATCGACGAGTGGAAGGCACGTCGCGTCGGCCTGAACCAGCGGAACCCGTACGCCCGAATGATCGGCGGCGTCCGCCGCGTGGCGCAACATGCCTGCGGACAGGTCCAGCGCGACCACGTCGGCGCCCTGGGTGGCGAGCCATCGCGCCGCCGCCGCGGCGCCGCAGCCGACCTCCACGACCCGCCGTCCGCGAACGTCACCCAAGAGGTGAGCGTCGGATTCGCGCAGGCCCTCCGGGCACCAGCGGAACTCGACCTCGCCCAGAAACTCACCGTGCTCGGCCTGGTAGGCGTCGGCGTCGGCGTCCCACCATCCGCGGCTGGCTCGCACGTTCTCGGCGGCGGTCACGGCGCGACGGGTGACTCCAGGACCACTCGTATCGGTCATCTCCACGTGCCATAAGGTACGGCGACCCCGTCGCCCCGCCTCCCGGGTGGTACTTTCGCCGTGTCTTGAGCAAATGCCGCAAGGCCGTCCGCTATGGTGCCTATGCGGTTAATTGCGAAGAAGCATCCCATGTGTCACTGATGCCGAAGAGCGGCGCATCACGCTTGGGGTGGTTGCACCTTGCGGCGTTGCGGACGGTAAGCTAGACGATGCGCTCGTGGGCTGCGCGCCTCAGTAGGGAGCAGGTCCGCGGTCGGCGTCACCCATCAACCGATCATCGTTCCGATCGGGTGATTCGTGCCCGCCGGCAGGCTACGGGCGCGACCCGGTCCCGCCGACCGGATCCCAACGACGATATCCGACCGGAGCAACAGCCCACATGACGAGCAGCATCGAGGCCACCTCGAGCGCCAACCAGATCGCCGTCGACGACCTCGGCTCTGAGGAAGACTTCCTCGCCGCGATCGACGCGACAATCAAGTATTTCAACGATGGTGACATTGTCGAAGGCACCATCGTGAAGGTCGATCGGGACGAGGTCCTGCTCGACATCGGCTACAAGACCGAGGGCGTCATCCCCTCGCGCGAGCTGTCGATCAAGCACGATGTTGATCCTTCCGAGGTCGTCAAGGTCGGCGACCACGTCGAGGCCCTGGTTCTCCAGAAGGAGGACAAGGAAGGTCGGCTGATCCTGTCCAAGAAGCGCGCGCAATACGAGCGCGCCTGGGGCACGATCGAAAAGATCAAGGAAGACGACGGCGTGGTCCGCGGCTCGGTCATCGAGGTCGTCAAGGGTGGTCTCATCATCGACATCGGTCTGCGCGGCTTCCTGCCGGCGTCGCTGGTGGAGATGCGTCGGGTACGTGACCTGCAGCCCTACGTGGGCCGAGAGCTCGAGGCGAAGATCATCGAGCTCGACAAGAACCGCAACAACGTGGTTCTGTCGCGCCGGGCCTATCTCGAGCAGACGCAGTCCGAGGTGCGCACCGAGTTCCTCAACAAGCTCGCCAAGGGCCAGGTTCGCAAAGGTGTCGTGTCGAGCATCGTCAACTTCGGTGCGTTCGTCGACCTCGGCGGCGTCGACGGTCTCGTCCACGTATCCGAGCTGTCCTGGAAGCACATCGACCACCCGTCCGAGGTGGTCGAGGTCGGCATGGAGGTCGAGGTCGAGGTGCTCGACGTTGACCTCGATCGCGAGCGCGTGTCGCTCTCGCTCAAGGCGACCCAGGAAGACCCGTGGCGCCAGTTCGCCCGTACCCACGCGATCCAGCAGATCGTGCCGGGCAAGGTCACCAAGCTCGTGCCGTTCGGCGCGTTCGTCCGCGTCGACGACGGCATCGAGGGTCTCGTGCACATCTCCGAGTTGGCCGAGCGTCACGTGGAGATCCCGGAGCAGGTCGTTCAGGTCGGCTCCGACGTCATGGTCAAGGTCATCGACATCGACCTCGAACGCCGTCGCATCTCGCTGTCGCTGAAGCAGGCGAACGAGGGCTTCGTCGAGGGCGAGGAGCACTTCGACCCGACTCTGTACGGCATGGCGGCGACGTACGACGCCGAGGGCAACTACGTCTACCCGGACGGCTTCGACCCGGAGACCGGCGAGTGGCTCGAGGGTTACGAGAAGCAGCGCGAGCTGTGGGAGAAGCAGTACGCGGATGCCCGGGTTCGCTGGGAAGCGCACCAGAAGCAGGTCCAGTCCGCCCGGGCCGCCGAGGCGACGGCGGAAGCGGCTCCGGCCACGGGCAGCACGTCCAGCTCGACGCCGGCGGCGACCAAGGCTCCCGAGGAGCCGAGTGGCACGCTGGCTACCGACGAGGCGCTCGCCGCACTTCGCGAGAAGCTCGCGGGCGGCGGCAAGAGCTGACGCTCTGACGGTATGCGTGGCCCCACAGGTTGATCCTGTGGGGCCACGGCCGTATCTGGGGCCGTGATCCACGGCCGCGGCGCCATGGCGCGGTTCCGGGCGCGGTTCGGCGCGGGTCCGGGCTTGCGGTTCTGGGCGCGGTGCGGGCGCCGTTTCCCCGCGATGTGTACGGGACTTGGTCGGTGCGGGCGCCGTTTCCCCGCGATGTGTACGGGACTTGGCCGGTGCGGGCGCCGTTTCCCCGCGATGTGTACGGGACTTGGCCGGTGCGGGCGCCGTTTCCCCGCGATGTGTACGGGACTTGGCCGGTGCGGTGCGGGCGCCGTTTCCCCGCGATGTGTACGGGACTTGGCCGGTCGAGGGCGCTGCTTGCCGGCCAACTTCCGTGCAATTGCGGGCCGATGGGTGCGGGCCGATGGGTGCGGGCCGATGGGTGCGGGCCGACGGCTCAGAGGGACTGCGTGCGGCGGCCGGCGATTCAGAGCGCCGTGCGCCCGACGCCTCGGTCCGGGCGGCCGCCTATCGTCCTTCGCCGAGCCAGGCGATCGACGTCCCGATCAACGGGTGCGGCGCGATGGCGCCCGCTCCGGGGCGGGTCGCGGTGTGCGCCGCCGACGGCTGCACGCGCGGCGTGGTCGGGGACGACCGTCGAGCCGATCAGTTCCGCGACGGTGGCCCCGATCGTATGCCGCGCCTCGGCGGGACGCTGCCGTGGATCGGCGGGACGCGGCATCGGATCGGGCGTCGGAGCTTCGGCCGCCGTCGGATCCGGAGACTTTCGCGGTGCGTTGGGGGACCGGTGCGGGACGGTCGACCCGGGGTGGGGCGTCCGCACCCGTACACGATCCGCAGATCTGGGTGGGACGCTCTCCATGATCCTCCGCTCCTGGCCCTTGGCACGATAAGCCGCAAACCGCATCAATAGCATCAGGCGCGCCGCATGATCGCCGCAGACCTCATCACGATCGGGACGGGTATGGTTCGCACGTGCGGATGGTGGGCCTGACCGGCGGCATCGGGGCGGGTAAGAGCGCGGTGGCGCAGCGTCTGGCCGAATTGGGCGCCGTGATCATCGACGCCGATGCGCTGGCTCGCGAGGTCGTCGAGCCCGGAACCGATGGGCTCGCCGAGGTCGTCGCCGAATTCGGCGCGGGCGTCCTTCGGCCGGACGGTTCGATCGACCGCCCGGCTCTCGGTCGCATCGTGTTCGACGATCCCGATGCGCGGGCGCGTCTCGAACGCATCGTCCATCCGCGGGTTCGCGCCCGTACGGCCGAGATCGTCGCGGCCGCCGATCCGGACGCGGTCATCGTCAACGACGTACCGCTGCTGGTGGAGGCGGGCCTCTATCGGGCGTACGACATAGTGATCGTGGTGCAGGCGGCCGCAAGCGTGCGGGTGGCGCGGCTTGTCGCGGACCGCGGCATGGCCGAGTCGGATGTTCGCGCCCGCATTGCGGCCCAGGCCACCGACGAGGAGCGGCGTGCCGTGGCCGACGTTGTGATCGTCAACGACGGTCGCCGCGACGAGCTGATCGATCAGGTGGACGCGGTGTGGCGGGAGCGCCTGCGACCGCGGTGACGCCGTCAGCCGGCCGGATGACAGATGTCATGTCCGCGATGTGCCGGCGCACACTGGTCAAGCAACCGGCTTCGGGCAATCCTGGTGCCATGGTCTCGACCTCCCTGCCGCCGGCGGATCTCGCCGGCGGAGGCGATCCGCCGCCGCCCGGACTCGCCCCGCCGACCGCGGCCGGATCGGACGTCCCGGGAGCGCCGACGGTCGCCGCCGCTTCGCGAGCGACGAACGGTGCCGCGACAACGGACGGCACGGTATCGGTGTCCGTTGTCGATCCGGCGCACGGTCTACCGGCGATCTGGGCCAGCGTGCGCAGCGCCTACACCGACATCTTCGTCGACGACTGGGGGCCACGCCGCTGGATGCGCGCGCGCATCTTCAGCCTCCTGTTCCTGCTGTTCCTCATCGGCCCGATCAGGTCCGTCGTCGCCTCCGATTGGTCGCTGCCACATCGCATCGTCGTCATCGCCGGCATCGGCGCGTTCGCCGCGTGCTTCGCGGCCGTCATGTGGCGCAATACACCGCAGTTGCACCACAACCGAACGCCGTACACGCTGGCGCTAGCCATCGCGTTCGGCATCGGTCTGGTGGCCGGCGGCGTCGACTGGCTCACCGGCCTGTCCGCCTACACGGTCGCGATGCTGCTGTTCAACTGCGGCCGTCGCGTCTGGTTGCCGATCGTCCTCGCGGTACCGGCCGCCGCGATCATCGTCGACGTGTTCATCGTCGGTGCGCCGTTCCGGGATGCGCTCGAGGTGGCCCTGCCGATCTTGCTGATCGGTGCCGTGCAAGCCGCGTTCTATCAGCAGGTCCGGTCGAAGATCGAGTTGGCGCGGGCGCGGACCGACCTCGCCCGCCTGGCCGTGAGTGAGGAGCGCCTGCGGATCGCGCGGGACCTTCACGACATTCTCGGCCAGCGGCTGTCGGCTGTGTCGCTGAAAGCCGAACTCGCCGCTCGCCTCGTTGAGCGCGACCCGGCCCGGGCGGCGACGGAGATGGGCGAGGTGGCTGCCGTCGCCCGTGAGGCGCTGAGCGATGTGCGGGAAACGGTGTCCGGCTACCGTGCGCTGACTCTCGCTACCGAGATCGAGACGGCGCGGGCGTTGCTGATCGCGGCCGGCGTTTCGGTTGACGTCGCGTGCGTCGAGGAACCGTTGCCGGCGATGCTCGATGAATGCGCGGGCGCACTGGTGCGCGAGGCGGTCACGAACGTCATCCGGCACGCCGCCGCCGGCAGTTGTGCGATCCAGATCCGCCGCGAGTCGGGCGACGTCGTGGTCGAGGTTCGCGACACCGGCGCGGGTACGGCCGGACCGGTGGCTACCGGCGTCACGTACGGCAACGGGCTGACCGGCCTGGCCGAGCGCGTCGAGCGGATCGGCGGGACGCTGTGGATCGGCCGCGAGCGTGGTCAGTTTGTCGTCCGCGCGACGATGCCCGCCGGAGCGGCCGCGTGATCCGCATCCTGCTCGCGGAGGACCAGCATCTCGTTCGGGGCGCGCTGGCGGCGCTGCTCGCCCTGGAAGACGATTTCGAGGTCGTTGCGTCGGTCGCGGACGGTTCGGCCGCCGTACGAGCCGCCGTCGAACACAACCCGGACGTCGCGCTGCTGGACGTCGAGATGCCGGGGCTGGACGGCGTGTCGGCGACGTGCGAGATCCGGTCGCAGGCGCCGGGCGTACGGGTGATGATCCTGACGACGTTCGGCCGCCCGGGGTATCTGCGACGTGCGATGGACGCGGGTGCACGCGGCTTCATGGTCAAGGACGCACCGCCGGACCGCCTGGCCGAAGCCGTACGCCAGGTGCACCACGGCCGGACGGTGGTCGACCCGGCGCTCGCGGTGGCTTCGCTGTCATCGGGGGCGAGTCCGCTGACCGAGCGCGAGGCGGACGCGTTGCGCTCGGCCGAGGACGGCGGCACTGTCGCCGACATCGCGCGCGTGCTGATCCTGTCCGAGGGCACCGTGCGTAACTACCTGTCGGCGGCGATCGGCAAGACCGGCGCCCGTACGCGGGCGGAGGCGGCGCGCGTGGCGCGCGACAACGGCTGGCTCTAGCGCGTCGTGTGGGGCGCCGGACGATGTCGGTGCGCAGGTGGCTGACGGGACATGACGGTGTCAGTGGCTTGGGCGCGCAAGGCATCGCCCGGACACACGAAAGGACGCTCGCGGCGGCCGGTCTGCGCTCATCGCGCGACCGCGGTCGGGTTGCGCTCTCCGGTAGACCCGAGGCTGCACGCCCCCGCGCCATGCGGACCGGCCGGTGTGGAGGTCCGGTCCTTCTGGTCGGCCGCCGCGAGCGGCCTACGGTACGACGGTAGCGCCGGTGTGGCCCACGGCACAATGGGATTCATCGACTCCGGTGACGGTATCTGTGCCACCCGTCGCCATACCGCCGGAGTCGAACCCGAGGACCTTGGTGGGTGCGGTCCGCGATGTGCCTACGCGCCGCGTGCGGCCAGGAAATGTCTGACGCCACGGGTACGTTGAAGCCATGGTGCTCGACATTCCCCGCCTGGATAACCGCTTTGAAGTGATCAGCGACTACCGTCCGTCCGGCGACCAACCGACGGCGATCGACGATCTTGAGCGGCGGGTTCGTCGCGGCGACCGGCACACCGTGCTGCTCGGCGCGACCGGCACGGGCAAGAGCGCGACAACCGCGTGGCTGATCGAGCGGATGCAACGGCCAACGCTGGTGATGGCCCCGAACAAGACCCTCGCGGCGCAGCTGGCGAAGGAGTTCCGGGAGTTGCTGCCGAACAACGCGGTCGAATACTTCGTCAGCTACTACGACTATTACCAGCCCGAGGCATATATCCCGCAGACCGACACCTACATCGAGAAGGACTCGTCGATCAACGACGAGGTCGAGCGGCTGCGGCACTCCACGACGATGTCGCTCCTGACCCGACGCGACGTCGTCGTCGTCGCGACGGTGAGCGCGATCTATGGTCTTGGCACGCCGCAGGAGTATGTGGACCAGGCGGTCCGGCTGAAGGCCGGCCAGGAGATCGAGCGTGATCTCCTGTTGCGCCGCCTGGTCGACATCCAGTACGCGCGCAACGATCTCGCGTTCCAGCGCGGCACGTTCCGCGTGCGCGGCGACACGATGGAGATCATCCCGGCCTACGAGGAGTTGGCGATCCGGGTCGAGTTCTTCGGCGACGAGATCGAGAAGCTCTACTACCTGCATCCGCTGACCGGCGACGTGATCCGGGAGGCGGACGAGTTGATGATCTTCCCGGCGTCGCACTACGCGGCTGGGCCGGAACGAATGGAACGCACCATCCGTGACATCGAGGCGGAGCTGGCGGAGCGCCTCGACGAGCTGGAGAAGCAGAACAAGTTGCTCGAGGCGCAGCGGTTGCGGATGCGGACAACCTACGACATCGAGATGATGCGGCAGGTCGGCTTCTGCTCCGGGATCGAAAATTACTCGATGCACATCGACGGCCGGACCTACGGCGAACCACCGAACTGCCTGCTCGATTACTTCCCGGATGACTTCCTTACAGTCATCGACGAGTCGCACGTGACCGTCCCGCAGATCGGCGGTATGTATGAGGGCGACGCGTCCCGCAAGCGGATGTTGGTGGACCACGGGTTCCGGCTTCCGTCGGCGAAGGACAACCGGCCGCTGCGCTTCGACGAATTCATCGAACGCGTCGGTCAGATGGTGTTCCTGTCCGCGACGCCCGGCCCGTGGGAGCTGACGCAGTCGCAGGGCGAGTTCGTCGAGCAGGTGATCCGGCCGACCGGCCTGGTTGACCCCCAAGTGGTCGTCAAACCAACCAAGGGTCAGATCGACGACCTGATGGGCGAGATCCGCGACCGCACGGACCGGGATGAACGCGTGCTCGTCACGACGCTCACCAAGAAGATGGCCGAGGATCTCACCGACTATCTCCTCGAACACGGCATCCGGGTGCGTTACCTGCACTCCGAAGTGGACACCCTTCGGCGCGTCGAGCTGTTGTCGGAGCTGCGCAAGGGCGAGTTCGACGTGCTGGTCGGCATCAACCTCCTCCGTGAGGGTCTCGACCTGCCCGAGGTGTCGCTGGTCGCGATCCTCGACGCGGACAAGGAGGGCTTCCTCCGCAGCGGAACGTCGTTGATCCAGACGATCGGCCGTGCCGCCCGTAACGTGTCCGGCGAGGTCCACATGTACGCCGACAAGATGACGCCGTCGATGGCGAGCGCGATCGACGAGACGAATCGACGCCGGGCCAAGCAGGTGGCGTACAACGAAGAGCGTGGCGTTTCACCGGAGCCGCTGCGTAAGCGGATCCACGACCTCCTCGACGACATCTACCGCGACGCCGAGGACACCGAGGCGGCCATCGGCCACGGCCCCGGCGGCGCGATCGTCGGCGGCAGTGGTCGCCAGATGTCGCGGGGCAAGGCACCGGTGCCGGAGACGCGCAGCCGTGGCCGAAACCGTGCGGCGACGCCGTCGGCGGCCGGCATGGCCCGTTCCGATCTCGCGCAGCTGATCCAGGATCTGAACGATCAGATGCTCGGCGCGGCGCGGGAGTTGCAGTTCGAGCTGGCGGCCCGGATTCGCGACGAGATCGGGACGTTGAAGAAGGAGCTGCGCGACATGGACGTTGCGGGCGTTCGTTGAGCTTTTGGGGGCGGGGCCCCTGCATCCCCACTCGACTTAGAGGAGCCTTTTAGGTCTTCGTGGGGACGCAGGGGCCCCGCCCCAATTGCACGCAAGCGTCGATCGCGAGGGTTCAAGCTTTCGGGGTTACGTGATACGGCGGGGAAGGTTACGTGAAACCCGGGGGGTTACCAGGTCGCGGGGCTGGGGGATCAGTCGAGGTCGGTGAAGTGCTCGACGATGGGGGGAGTGGCGAAGTAAGGGCCGATGAGGCCGCGCCACGTCTGGAAGCGATCGGTCGCGCGGAAGTTTTGCTCATGATCCTCGACCGAGTTCCACTCGACCAGCAGCACGAAGCGCGACGGCGATTCGATGCCCTGCGTCATGCGTACCGACCGGCAGCCGGGCGTCGTGGCTACCGTTTCGCGCGCTTTCGCGTACGCCGCGGCGAAGGCCGCCTCCTGACCCGGCGTCACGTTGATCAGAGCTACCTCGAGCACCATGCTCCGCAGCCTGCCATGGCCGCACGCTGGCGCCGCAAGCGGGTGGTAACCCCTCGGTCCGGCGACCTCGCGGTGCTGATTTCGTCGTAACTTCACCGCACTCGGGTCCTCAACGCGAAACGTAGGCCCGAGTGCGGTGAAGTCAGCGAAACGCGGTGTGACCGGGTCAATATGCCGGCGGATTGCCCAAATCGGGCTACGTAGGGAAGAATGGACCCCCAGGAGGGGAGTATCCCCTAAGCGGCGGCGTCGTCAACACGGTGCCGACCGAGTGCGTGCACCGCGTTCGCGTGGTGGTGCATCGGTCGCCCCGGCTCCGTCGGCCGATGAGCTGCACACCACAGCCGTCGGTGAGAGAGACCTCCGGTGTGACGCTATGTCAACCGGAGGCCTGAATGCACGTATCTCTTCTCGTCTGGGCGATTACCCTCGTCGCGTTGGTCGCGCTCCTCGCCGTCGACCTCGCGATTATTGGGCGGCGCCCGCACGAGCCGTCGATGAAAGAGGCGGCCATCTGGGTCGGCGTGTACGTGACGCTGGCCGTCGCCTTCGGTTTGATCCTGCTGGCGAGCTATGGACCCCGGTTCGGTGGGGAGTTCTTTGCCGGTTGGCTCACCGAATACAGCCTTTCGATCGACAACCTGTTCGTGTTCGTGATCATCATGGCCGGGTTCGCGGTCCCGCGGGTCTACCAGCAGAAGGTGCTCCTCGTCGGCATCATCCTGGCGCTGGTCATGCGCGCTGGGTTCATCTTCGCTGGTGCGACGCTCATCAACCGTTTCGTCTGGGTCTTTTACGTCTTCGGCGCGTTCCTGATCGTGACGGCGGTCCGGTTGGCCCGTCACAACGACGGGGATAACGCCGAGTTCAAGGAGAACCGGCTGGTTCGATCCAGCCGGCGGATCCTGCCGATATCCGCGGCGTACGACGGCGCGAGGTTGACCACGCACCAGCAGCTCACGGCGGCGGAGCGCGCGCAGGGCGGTCTGCGGGCGCGGCTACGGAACAAGCGCGGCCACTTCCTCTTTACGCCGATGCTCATCGTCATGATCGCGATCGGGACGACCGACCTGATTTTCGCGCTCGACTCGATCCCGGCGATCTTCGGGTTGACCAAGGAGGCGTACATCGTCTTCACCGCGAACGTGTTCGCGCTGATGGGCCTGCGGCAGCTCTACTTCCTGCTCGGTGGTCTGCTCGACCGGCTCGTCTACCTGTCCTACGGCCTCGCCGCCGTGCTCGGCTTCATCGGCGTGAAGCTGGTCCTAGAAGCGTTGCATGGCAATAACCTTCCGTTCCTCAACGGCGGAGAGCCGATCGGGTGGGCACCGCACATCCCGATCTGGTTGTCGCTCACCGTCATCGTCGTCGCCTTGGCCGCCGCGACGATCGCGAGCCTCATCAAGTCCGGTCGCGATCAGAAGCGGCAGGCGGCGGCCGGAACGTCCAACGAGTCGGTCGAAGCCGGTGCGCCGGCCCGCTTGACGGACTCGGCGCGGGCCTGAGCGGGGCGGCTGTGCAGACGACGCCGGGCTGGGCGGTTACCTGAGGTCCTGTTCGATCTGCCGCGCGGTCTCCAGCAGCGGCGGGAGCAGATCGGTCACCAACCCTTCGGGTGTACGCAGGCTGGCGTGCGCCGACACGTTCACCGCGGCGATGACCCGCCCGTCCGAGTCGTGGATCGGCGCGGCCAGTGACCGCAGGCCCTCCTCCAGTTCCTGGTCGTTGAGCGCCCAGCCCTGCTCCCGGACGCGGGCGAGCTCGCGTCGCAGCCGAGGGGGTTCGGTGATCGTACGGCTGGTCAGCGGTCGCAACTCGGTCGACGTGAGGAACCCGTCCAACCACTGGTCGGACTGCCCGGCCAGCAGTACCCGGCCCATCGAGGTCGCGTACGCCGGAAACCGCGTGCCGACACTGATCGCGACGGTCATGATTCGCTTGGTCGGCACGCGCGCTACGTACACGACCTCGTCGCCGTCGAGGACCGACACCGACGACGACTCGTGCACCTTCTCCACCAGCTGTTCGAGATGGGGCATCGCGATCTCCGGCAATGTCATGCTCGACAGGTACGCGTACCCGAGTTCGAGGATCTTCGGCCGTAACGCGAACCGGCGACCGTCGGTGCGCATGTATCCGAGTTCCACCAGCGTGTGGAGAAAGCGGCGGGCGACCGCTCGCGGCAGGTCGGTGATCCGGGCGACCTCGCTCAGCGTGAGATCGGTGTGCTCGTCGTCGAAGGCACGGATGACCGACAGCCCTCGGGCCAGGGACTGCACGAACTCCCCGTCCGGGGTGCGCGCCTGCGTCATGCCGACCTCTCGTTTCACGTCGCGCGACTAGCCGTCGAGGCCGTCGGTGCCATCACGGCCGTCGTGGTTGTCGACCGCCGCGACGCTGTCGGCCGCCGCGACGCCCCCAGCCGCCGGCAACGCTCCTTCCTCGCGCAGCACACGAGTCGCGAGAGCGAACGCCGAATTGGCTGCCGGCACCCCGGCGTAGACCGCCACGTGCATCAGCACCTCCTTGAGCTGGTCCGGTGTGACACCGTTGCGCAGCGCGGCCCGCAGGTGCATCTCGAGTTCGCCGTCCGCGCGCAGCGCGGTCAGCACGGAGACGGTGATGACGCTGCGAGTGTGCCGGTCGAGACCCGGCCGCCCCCAGACCGCGCCCCAGGCGTAGCGGGTGATGAACTGCTGGAAGTCCAGTGTGAACTCGTCAGCGGCCGCGGTCGCGCGGTCGACGTGCGCGTCGCCGAGCACGGCGCGCCGCACGCGCATGCCGTCGACGTCCCAATCGGTCATCTCGGCGTCCCTTCCGGCGTCGTCGCCGATGCGTCGTGCCGCCGCAAGGCCGCCGATGCTCGGATCTCATCGTGCGCCGCGAGCGCGCGGTCGATCCAGGCCGCGGTCGCGCCAAGGCAATCCTCCGGGCCGGGAAACGCGATCGATGCCGCGTCCGGTGCCAGATCGACGAGCGCGACGCGCAGCGTGGTTCCGGCCCGCACGGCGCGAACGGCCGCCTCCGCAACGACCGAAGCCGCACGGGTACGGCCGAGAGCCGGCGCCAGCCGCGCCACGACGGCGTCGGCCAGCACAACGTCGCCGGCCGCGTCGAGGTTCGCTCGCATCCGGTGACCGTCGACCCTCAGGTCGGACAGCATCGATCGGGCATGCGTCGCGGCCGCACCAACGAGTCGGAGGAGTGACGTCATGGTCGGCCACTCGGCCTGCCATCGCCCGGCGGCCCGCTGATGCTCCTGCGCCGCGGCGCCGAGCATCGTCGCGACCAGAGCCGGCACCTGATGCGTGCAGGCGGTGACGAGCACGGCGCGGCTCGGATTCCGCTTGTACGGCATGGCCGACGAATTGCCGGGCGCACCCTCCGCGACCTCGCCCACGTCCGAGCCGGACAGTAGGGCAACGTCACCGGCGATTCCGGCCAGTGACCCGGCGACGACACCGAGCGCGGTGGCGGCCTCGTCGATCCGTACGCGGGTGGTGTGCCACGGCATCGTCGGCGCGACGAGGTCCAGTTCGCCGGCGAGCAGTTCCGCGACGCGGGGGCCCTCGTCCTCGTACACGGCGAGGGTCCCGACGGCGCCACCGAGCTGGACGGCGAGCCGTTCCCGTCGCACCCGGCCGAGTTCGACGAGCGCCTCGTCGACCCCGGTCAGCCAGCCGGCGCAGACCAGGCCGAACGTGGTGGGCGCGGCGTGTTGCAGCAGCGTACGGCCGATTTGCAGGGTGTCGCGATGGGCCCGAGTCAGGTCAGCCAGCGACGCGGCGACGTCGAGGAGCGTCGGCGTGATCGCGTCGATCGTCCGTGCGGCAACGAGGCTCATCGCCGTGTCGATCACGTCCTGACTGGTCGCGCCGAGGTGCACGGATCCCCGCGCCGAGGCCGGCACCCGGGCGCGTAGTTCGGCCACCAGCGGCACGATCCAGGTGGCCGACGCGACCGATCGCCGACCG
This sequence comes from uncultured Actinomycetota bacterium, assembly GCA_963818495.1. GTDB lineage: Bacteria > Actinomycetota > Actinomycetes > Mycobacteriales > Micromonosporaceae > DASQPR01. Next base: position 41,996 of record CAWFSH010000006.1, on the reverse strand, counting down.
ATGTCGGCCGCGTCGAAATCGTCGGCCACGCAGGCGGCCGCGATCGCGTCGGCCGACTCCTGCGGCACCAGGCCAGCCTTGGCACCGGCCCGCGCGATCGCGGCCTCGACGTCGAGCATCGCTTGCAGCCAGGCGGTGTCGTCGGTGCTCGCGAGCACCGCATCGCTCGCGAAGAGCGTGTCGAACAGGCCGCCGCGATCGGGCATCAGGCGCCTCGCACCACGGCGATGCTGTCGTACGCTTGACAAGACGTCCGGTCACACATCGAAGAAGACCGTCTCATGTTCGCCCTGCAGATGGATGTCGAACCGGTAGCCGCCGGGTTCGGCGTTGGCCACGAGAGTGCCACGGCGCTGCGGGTCCGGTAGTCCGGCGAGCACCGGGTCGGCCGCGTTCGCCTCCGGCTCGTCGTCGAAGTAGATCCGGGTCACCACCCGATCGAGCAGGCCACGGGCGAATACCGACACATCCAGATGCGGTGCCTCCACCCTGCCGTCGCCCGTCGGCACTCCACCCGGCTTGACCGTCGCGATCGCGTACGCGCCATCGGGTCCGGTCGCGGACCGGCCAAAGCCGCGAAAGCCCGCCACCGCGGACGCGACCGTTCCACGCGGATCGTCCGGGTGGGCGAAGTGGCCGTCCGGGTCGGCCTGCCACGTCTCGACGAGCGCGTCGGCCAGTCCGTTGCCGTCGCCGTCGAGCACCCGCCCGGAGATGACGAAGCGGCCGGCCGCGTCCGGTGGCACGACGTCCGGGCCGTCCGGCCAGGGCAGGATCAAGTGCAGGAACGGGCCGACCGTCTGGGACGGAGTCAAGGCCGGCGTCGGCTCAGTCATCGTGCGGCTCCTCCATCGGCGTGGCTGCACCGCCGCGCAACACGATGTCGAAGGCGAAGCCCAATGCCCAGTCCGGTCGCGTCGCGTCCCAGTCGAAACGCGATATCAGCCGCTCGCGCGCCGCCGCCGGCGTCGATTGGTAGATCGGGTCGTAGGGCAGCAACGGGTCGCCCGGAAAGTACATCTGCGTCACGAGCCGTTGCGTGAATGCCCGACCGAACAGCGAGAAGTGGATGTGCGCCGGTCGCCATGCGTTCGGGTGATTGCCCCAGGGGTACGCCCCAGGCTGGATCGTCGTGAATTCGTACGTTCCGTCCGCTCCGGTCACCACGCGGCCGCCGCCGGAGAAGTTCGGGTCGATCGGGGCCGGCCAGTTGTCCATCGCGTGGCGATAGCGGCCGGCCGCGTTCGCCTGCCAGATCTCGATGAGCGTGTGCGGCACCGGTCGACCGTCGCCGTCGAGCACGCGTCCGTGTACGACGATCCGCTGGCCGAGCGGCTCACCCTCGTGCTGACGGGTGAGATCGCCGTCGGAATCGGTTACCCGATCCGTGCCGAACAACGGGCCGGTGATCTCAGTCAGGCGCTGGGGGAGAGGCACCAGGGGTTGCCGCGGCGCGCGCAATCGGGTCGATCGGTAGTCGGGGGAGTCGAGCCGTGGATGTACGCCGCGAGGTCGTACGTAGCGGTCGCCGCTCGCATCGGACGATGCCGTGACGCGGTGGTTCACCCGTTGCCCGCTCATTGTTCCTGATGCGCGGTCATCGCACCTGCCCCTTCGTCGCCTCGAGTTCCCGCAGCACGGCAAGCTCCTCGTCGGTCGGTGGCGCGGTCGTGGCGAGATCACCGGCGACCGCGAGATCCCAGCCGGTCGCGTCACGAGCCTGTTCGACCGTGACTCCTGGATGGACGCTCGACAGCGTGAGCGCACAGGTGCTCGGGTCGGGGGTGAGGATGCCGAGATCGGTGATCACCATCGTCGGGCCGGCGCCACGCAACCCGAGCCGGGCGCGGTCGCCGGGTCCAGTGCCATGGCCGACGCTGGTCACAAAGTCGACCCGGTCGACGAACGTACGTCTCGACTGCCGTACGACGACGATGACCTCGGGGCAGTTCGCGGCGATCTCGGGTGCGCCGCCGGCACCGGGCAGCCGGATCTTGGGATGCCGATAGTCGTCGCCGATCACGGTGGTGTTGATGTTGGCGAACCGGTCGATCTGCGCCGCGCCGAGGAAGCCGATGTCCACCCGGCCCGGCTGCAACCAGTAATTGAATACCTCCGGCACGCTCACGACCGCGTCGGCCGTGTCCGCGAGCTGGCCGTCGCCGATCGACAGCGGCAGCGCCGCCGGCTTCGCGCCGAGCGTGCCCGATTCGTACACGAGGACCAGCCCTGGCGCGTGTGTCCGGCGCGCGAGGTTCGCAGCTGTGCTCGGTATGCCGATCCCGACGAAGCAGGCGACGCCGTCCCGCATGGCACGCGACGCCGCGACGGTCATCATCTCGTCCGCCGTAAAGGCCGGAGTCGAGGTCACACGCTCACCTCCGATGTCGTGCCGCCGGTCGGCATCGAGGTGTCAGATGCCGTAGCCGTCGCCGTCGGCTCGGACCGGGCGAACACCTCAGTGTCGAGCCAGCGGCGGAATACGTCGCGGTCCCGGCTGATCGCGTCCCACGCTACGTAGTACTCGTTGTCGCGGACGGAGAATCCGTGGCTGTAGGACGGGTGTGAACCGCCGGGGGCAAGCGCCACGAGCGTCACAGCCCAACCCGGCAGGACGATCGCGCCCGCCTGCGGCGGCAGCTCGTCGACGATCTCCTCGACCGTGACGAGCGATCGCGCCGAGGCGAGTACGGCCTCCTTCTGGACTCCGGTGATGCCCCAGATCTGCACGTTGCCGGCACGGTCGGCCCGCTGGGCGTGAATGATCGCTACGTCCGGTCGCAGTGCCGGCACCGCGGTGAGAATCTCACCGGTAAAGGGGCAGGTGATCGGCCGGATATTGGCTGTCGCCGACGCGAGGTCGGTGCCGACGTAGCCGCGGAGGACGGCGAATGGCAGGCCGGACGCGCCGGCCACATAGCGGTTGGCCATGCCGGCGTGGCTGTGTTCCTCGATCTCGAGCGGGACCGGCCAGCCGTTGCCGACCGCGTCCCGGAACCGGTGCAACGAGCCCACGCCAGGGTTGCCACCCCACGAGAACACCAGCTTGCGCGCACAGCCCGCGCCGATCAGCTGGTCGTAGATCACGTCCGGCGTCATCCGGACGAGGGTGAGGTCGCGCCGGCCCTGCCGGATCACTTCATGGCCGGCGGCGAACGGGATCAGGTGCGTGAAGCCCTCCATCGCCACCGTGTCGCCATCGTGCACGATCTCCGCGACGCCTTGCGCGAGAGAGACGATCCTGGCCATCGATATACCTTCCCGGTTCCGCGACTCCGGTCCCGTGACGACTCCGGTCGTACGACGAAATGGTATTACCATAATGCATCTGGCTCGGCACGAGATCGGCCCGCCTTCTCGAGGCCGTCGCCGGGACTCGGCGGCCAACAATCGTGCCAATGATTCTGTTCGCTGAACGAACGCACGTTGCCCCTCCGAACGTAAGCGCCCGGTAGCGCTGCGGTCAACACCCGAACGCCCGCGCTGACTAAACAAACGCGAGGGTTCGGGCACCATTGACGATCGAGTGATCCACGTCATAAGTTCGGCCAAGGAACGCTCGTTCGATGTCCGGACATCCACTCCCACCGACGTGGAACCGGATCCACCTGACGGCGAGCAGTCCTGCGCACCAAGATCTACCCGCGGTCCGGTGCGACGGCAGCGTCGATTCGACGCCGTCCCCGGCTCGATGATGAGGAGTAGTCGTGACACTGCTGGACGACTCGACCTGGCGCGGCAAGCTATACCTCGACGGCTGGACGCAGGGCAGCGGTGGCGACGCCGCCGTGCGGGAGCCGGCCACCGGCTCGGAGATCGGGCGCATCGGCATTGCGACGGCCGAGGACGTCGCGCGCGCGGCCGCCGTCGCCACCGCCGCGCAAGCCGACTGGGCCGCGCGGACACACACCGAGCGAGCCGCCATCCTGCGTCGCGCCGGCGATCAGATCCTGGCCAACGCGGCCGACATCCATTCTTGGATCATCCGGGAGACCGGGTCCGTGCCGCCCAAGGCGGAGCTCGAAACCCACCTCGGCTCGCAGGAGTGCTACGACGCGGCGAGCCTGCCCGGCCGGGCGTACGGCGAGCTGCTGCCGAGCGAGGCGCCGCGGATGAGCTGGGCGCAGCACTCACCCGTCGGCGTGGTCGGCGTGATTGCTCCGTTCAACGTTCCGTTGATCCTTGCCATCCGATCGGTCGCACCCGCGCTCGCGCTCGGCAACGCGGTCATCCTCAAGCCCGACCCGCGTACGGCCGTCGCCGGCGGCGTGTCGATCGTGCGGGCGTTCGAGGAGGCCGGTCTGCCCGAGGGGTTGCTGCACATGCTGCCCGGTGGAGCGGACGTCGGCGAGGCACTCGTGACGCACCCGCTCGTCCGCGTCATCTCGTTCACCGGTTCGACCAGCGCCGGCCGCCGGGTCGGCGCGCTCGCCGGCCAACACCTCAAGCGCGTACACCTGGAGCTCGGTGGCAACTCGGCGCTGATCGTGCTGGACGATGCCGACCTTGACCGGGCGGCGTCCGCCGGCGCATGGGGTTCGTTCCTGCACCAGGGCCAGATCTGCATGACGACCGGTCGGCACCTGGTGCATGCGTCGATCTACGACGAGTACGTGAGCCGCCTCGCCGAGAAGGCCTCGCACCTGCCGGTCGGCAACCCGGCGACCGAACACGTGGCCCTCGGCCCGATCATCGACGATCGGCAGCGCGACAAGATCCACGAACTCGTCACGTCGAGTGTGTCGGCCGGCGCACGGCTCGCCGCGGGTGGCACGTACGAGGGGCTGTTCTACCGTCCGACGGTGTTGGCCGACGTCGCGCCGACGATGCCGGCCTATGCGAACGAGGTCTTCGGGCCGGTCGCGCCGGTCGTGCCGTTCACCAGCATCGACGAGGCCGCGAAGCTCGCCGCCGACAGCGAGTACGGTCTGTCGCTCGGCATCCTCACCGGCGACGCGATGCGCGGACTCGCGCTGGCCCAACGCATCCCGACCGGGATCGTCCACATCAACGACCAGACTGTCAACGACGAGTCCAATGTGCCCTTCGGCGGGGTTCTCGCCTCCGGCACGGGCGCACGCTTCGGCGGTGCGGCCGCGAACATCGACGCATTCACCGACACACGCTGGATCACCATGCGCGCGGACATCGCACCGTACCCGTTCTAGATCTTCCACCCACCCACCCCGTGGAGACCACAATGACCCAGCTCGAGGAACCCGGCGGGTTGAACCGCCGAAACCTGTTCAAAGCGGCCGGCCTCGGCGTCGCCGGTGCCGCCGCGACCAGCGCGCTTGCCGCCTGCAGCTCGGGCCTCAAGGGATCGGGCACGAGCACGAGCAGCACGCTGAAGATCGGTTACGTGAGTCCACAGACCGGTCCGCTGGCGAGTTTCGCGACGGCGGACAACTACATCATCGGCCAGATTCGTCAGGCGCTGAGCAAGGGCATCACGGCGGGCGGCAAGAAGCGCAGCATCGAAATCGTGGTCAAGGACAGCCAGTCCTCGACAACCCGGGCGACCCAGGTGACCCGTGACCTGATCCTCACCGACAAGGTCGACATCGTCGTCGCGTCGAGCACGCCGGAGGTGGTGAACCCGGTCGCGGACACGTGCGAGGCAAACCAGATGCCCAACGTCGGCGCGATCGACCCCTGGGAGTCGTGGTATTTCGGTCGCGGCGCGAAACCGGGCGATGCGTTCAAGTACACGACGCTGTTCTTCTTCGGCCTCAAGCAGTTCACCGATCTCTTCTCGCACCTGTGGGACCGCAGTGGCGTCAAGGCCGACCACGTCGCGTGCTTGTTCCCGAACGACACCGATGGCAACGCGTTCCGCGCCGGCTTCCCGCCGGCCATGAAGCCGACTCGTTACAAGCCGGTCGACCCGGGCGGCTACCAGGACGGGATCACCGACTTCAGCGCCCAGATCGCACGGTTCAAGGCGACCGACTGCGAGTTCTTCACGTGCGCTCCGTTGCCGCCCGACTTCCAGACGTTCTGGAAGCAGGCTGCGCAGCAGGGTTACCGGCCGAAGCTCGCGACCGTCGCCAAGGTGATGTTGTTCCCGAGCGAGGCCGTCGCGCTCGGCCAGTTGTCGAACAACATTGCGACCGACTGCTGGTGGAGCCCCTACCACCCGTACAAGTCGACGCTCGACGGCACGACGACCAAGCAGCTGGCCGACGGGTTCGCCGCCGCCACCGGCAATCAGTGGCACCAGGCCCTGGGCTCGATCTACTCGCTGTTCGAGATCGCCGTGCAGGCGTTCACGTCCGCGAGTGACCCGAAGGACCACGACGAGGTCGCGCACCAGCTGACCACCATGAAGATCACTGGTATGAGCGGTGCGCTGGACTTCACCGCGGGTCCGGTGCCGGGGGTCGCGCTTATACCGATCACCGGCGCGCAGTGGCGGCCGGGGACGACATTCCCGTGGGAGATGTTCATCATCGACAACTCGCAGATTCCGATCGTGCCGTTGAACGGCGACCTGCAGATGACCAACGCCTGACGATGCTCGCGCTCGATCAGGTCAGTAAGGCGTTCGGGCGCGTCCGCGTCGCCGACCGGCTGTCGTTGTCGGTCGGCGACGGGGAGGCCGTCGGGATCGTCGGGCCCAACGGTGCCGGCAAGTCGAGCCTGTTCTCCATCATCTCGGGCGACATTGCACCCGATGCGGGCGACGTCACGCTCGCCGGCCAGCGCGTCACCCGGCTCGGCGCGGCCGCTCGATGCCGGCTCGGGATCGGCCGCACCTATCAGGTGCCGCGACCGTTCGAGCACATGAGCGTGTACGAGAACGTCCTCGTCGCCGCCGAGCAGGGCGGGCGCACGCGGGTCGTGGCGGGCCCGGACGGGTCGACCGGAGACGTCCGACACGACGCGGACGGCATGTTGACGGGGCGGGTGCGAATGAGCGAGGCACGGCAGCGGGCGATCGCCGTGCTCGACGAGACGGGTCTGCTTCCGGCCGCGAACCGGGCGGCGGGCCGGCTGACGTTGCTCGACCGAAAGCGTCTCGAACTCGCCCGCGCGCTCGCCACCGGACCCCGGCTGCTCCTGCTCGACGAAGTGGCCGGCGGCCTGTCCGATCCGGAGGTCGACGAGCTCGTCGCGATCGTCTCTGCGCGCCGGGCCAGTGGCATGACGATTATCTGGGTCGAGCATGTCGTGCATGCGCTGACCCGCAGCGTGGATCGCTTGTTGTGCCTCGCCGGCGGCGCGTTTATCGCAGATGGCGCGCCCGACGAGGTGTTGGCGAGCGACGCCGTTCGCGAGGTCTATCTCGGGGTCGGTCCCGAACTCGCAGTGGACGACGCGGCGGCCGCCGAGGGCCCCGCCACCGCGGAGGCGACATCGTGAGCCTGCTGGAAATCGACGGCCTGACCGTCCATCACGGGCAACTGGCCGCGATCACGAACCTCGCCCTCACCGTCGGCGAGGGCGAGACACTCGCAATCATCGGTGCGAACGGCGCCGGCAAGACCACGTTGTTGCGGACCGTCGCCGGCGTGTTGCGGCCGTCGGCGGGTGTCATCCGGTACGGCGGCGACGATGTGACCCGACTGCCGACGCATCGTCGCGTTGCGGCCGGGATCGCGCTCGTACCGGAAGGGCGGCGCCTGTTCCCGTCGCTTACTCGTCGCGGAGAATCTGGCGACCGGCGCTTATCGGAAACGACCGGGACCGTGGACGATCGAGCGAATCATGGACCTGTTTCCATGGATGCCGGAGCGCGCCAAGCAGTCCGCCGCGTCACTCTCCGGCGGCGAACAGCAGGCCGTCGCGATCGGCCGGGCGCTCGCGAGCAACCCACGCCTCCTCCTGCTCGACGAGCTGTCGCTCGGTCTGGCGCCGATCGTGGTGCGGCGTCTTTACGCAGGACTGCCAGAGATTCTCGCCGCGGGCACCACGGTGCTGCTCGTGGAGCAGGACGTCTCGCAGGCGCTACGGGTGGCCGATGAGGTGTGCTGCCTGCGCGGCGGCCGCGCGGTGCTTCGCGGGCGTCCGGCCGATCTGACGGCCGACGTCATTCAGGCCGCATACTTCGGCGCGGCCAGCACGGCTGGCACTGCCGGAACAACTGGGGCGACCGGCACGGCCGGCACGACCGGGGCGGGCGCCGAGGTCGCGGTACCGGCCGGGACCGGATCGGACGCGGGCGAGGAGACTACGCGATGACGTGGGTGAACACGATCGTGCAGGGCATCCTGCTCGGCGGGCTCTACGCGCTGTTCGCCTGTGGCCTGTCGCTGATGTTCGGCGTGATGCGCATCGTCAATCTCGCCCATGGCGACCTTGGCGTGCTCGCCGCGTTCCTCGCGTACTCGGTGATGAGCGCGACGCCGCTCGGCGCGTTCTGGGCCGCCGTCGTCGTGGTGCCGGTCTTCGCGGCGCTGGGCTACGGTCTCCAGCGCGGACTGTTCCAGCGCAGTCTCGCGATCAGTCCATTGTCGACATTGCTCGTCACGTTCGGCCTGTCCGTGGTGATCCAGAACGTCCTGCTGCAGATCTACTCGGCGGACACCCGGGCGCTGAACATCGGCTCGCTCGTCACCGCGGCGTTGCGTGTCAACGCGAGCATGTCGCTGTCCTATCTCGCGCTGCTCACGTTCGGCCTCGCGATCGTTGTGATCGCGGTACTGCAGCTGTTCCTGTCGCGGACCCGGACCGGGCGCATGATGCGAGCCGCGTCCGATGACCCGGAGGCGGCAACGCTGGTCGGCGCGGACAGCCGCCATGTATACGCGGTCGCCACCGCGATCGCGTTCGCCACCGTGGCGCTGGCCGGCCTGATGTTCGCCATGCGGTCGTCGTTCGACCCGAGCATGGGCCCGAGCCGGCTCATCTTCGCCTTCGAAGCGGTCGTCATCGGCGGCCTCGGCTCGCTGTGGGGCACCCTGCTCGGTGGCATGGTGCTCGGCCTCGCCCAGACGCTCGGCGCTCAGCTCGATCCGACGCTCCTGCTGCTGAGCGGCCACGTCATCTTCCTCGCGGTGCTCGCATTCCGGCCGCAGGGCCTGATCCCGGCGCGGAGGCTGGCATGACGTCGTCAATGCCCGTGCCGGCGGCTGGCCCGGGATCGGTCGCGTCCGCACGCATTCCGACCCAACGCGACGGCAGCGGCCCACCGCCCGCGCGTGCGACGTGGGCGTCGCGCGAACCTCTGGACGACCACAGTGCTCGCGATCGTGGTTGTCGTGCTCGCGTACGCACCGTTCGCCGTGTACACATCGATCACCGACGACCTCGTGACGTTCTTCATCCTGTTGACGATGGCGAGCATGTGGAACCTCCTGGCCGGCTACGCCGGACTCGTGTCGATCGGCCAGCAGGCGTACATCGGGCTGGGTGCGTACGCGGTCCTGCAGTTCAGCGACTGGGGTGTCCAGCCCTACGTCGGGGTGGTCGCCGCGGCCGTGGCCTGTGCGGTGATCGCGGTGCCGACGTCGCTGCTCGCGTTCCGGCTACGTGGCGATTACTTCGCGGTCGGGACGTGGGTCATCGCCGAGGTGTACCACCTTCTCGTGGAGCGGGACGGGTCATTAGGCGGCGGCAGCGGGCGCTCGCTGACGACGCTGTCCGGCATCGACGCCAGCGTGCGCGAGGCGCTGACTTACTGGGTCGCGCTCGGCGTGACCGTGCTGACGTGGCCGCGTGCTACCTGTTGCTGCGCAGCCGACTCGGGCTCGCGCTCACCGCGATCCGCGACGACGAGACGGCCGCCGGTAGCGTCGGCGTGCACGGTCGGCGTCGCGAAGCGGATCGTCTACCTCGTCGCGGCGGCCGGGGCTGGCGCCGCCGGTGGGCTGCTCATCGTCGAGTTCACTGAACGTGCAGCCGGACGCCATTTTCAGCGTGCAGTGGTCGGCGTACATGATCTTCATCGTGGTCATCGGCGGCATGGGCTACATGGAAGGGCCGATCTTCGGGACGATTGTGTTCTTCGGACTGCAACAGGCATTCTCGTCGTACGGCGTGTGGTATCTCGTCCTTATCGGCGTGATTGCGATGGCGTCCGTCGTATGGCTGCCGCGTGGTCTATGGGGCGCGGTCGCGGCCCGGACGGACGTACGGTTGTTCCCGGTCGGCTACGTGGTGCACATGCCGACGCTGCGTGAGCGTGTAACACGTCGGGTCGCGCGGGCGGCCAACCCGACCAGCGCGCCGGCCACTGTGCCGCGCGACGCCGGACGATGCCGACGATGCAGACGAGCCGGACGAGACCGATCGGAGTGGAGCGTGACCGTTCCCGACCGTACCCAGGTAGGGATCGTGGGTGGCTGGACCCGCCGGCCTGCTGCTGTCACATCTGCTCGCGCGCGCGGGTGTTGACTCGGTCGTGTTGGAGAGCCGCGACCGGGCCTACGTCGAAGCGAGGCAGCGCGCGGGCGTCATCGAGGCAGGCACGGCTCAGCTGCTGCGTGAGGTCGGCCTCGGAGCGCGGATGGACCGGGACGGGCTCGAGCACGGCGGCATCTATCTCCAGTTCGCCGGCGAGCGACACCACGTCGACTTCGTTGACCTGACCGGTGGCGGCACCGTGACGGTCTGGGCGCAGACCGAGATCGTGAAGGATCTCGTCGCGTCCCGGCTTGCCGCCGGCGGCGTCGATCGAATTCGAGACGGAGGCCGTCGGCGTCGACGACCTGACCAGCGACCAGCCGCTCATCCGCTACCGCGATGCCGGCGGCGTCGAACGCGAGCTGCGCTGCGATGCGATCGCTGGGTGCGACGGCTTCCACGGCGTATGCCGAGCCGGCCGTGCCGAACCTCGCCGTCTCCGAGCGTTCCTACCCCTACGCCTGGCTCGGCATCCTCGCCGATGTCGCGCCGTCGACCGACGAGCTCATCTACGCGCACCACACGCGTGGCTTCGCCCTGCACAGCATGCGATCCCCTGACGTCAGCCGGCTCTACCTACAGGTCGATCCGGACGAACAGATCGGCGATTGGCCGGACGATCGGATCTGGTCGGAGCTCGACACCCGACTCGGATTGCCCGGCTGGACGCTGCACACTGGGCGGGTCCGCGACAAAGGGATCACGCCGATGCGCAGCTTCGTCGGCACGCCGATGCAGCATGGTCGGTTGTTCCTCGCCGGCGACGCGGCCCATATCGTGCCGCCCACCGGCGCCAAGGGCCTCAACCTGGCGATGGCCGACGCGACGGTGCTCGCGGCCGCTCTTGTCGCGCTCCTCGGCGGGTCCACTGATCTGGCCGAGACCTATTCGGACCGATGCCAGCGCCGGGTCTGGCGCGCCACGCATTTCTCGTGGTGGATGACGTCGATGCTGCATCGGGCGCCGGGCGACGACGCATTCGACGAGGCACTGCAGCTCTCCCAACTCCGCTATGTGACGTCGTCGCGCGCGGCGGGGGAGTCGCTGGCGGAGAATATGTCGGCCGTACGATGCGCGCGGCCGGGTCAGCGGCCTGACCGCGGCCGGGTCAGCGGCCGGGCAGCGGCCGGGTCGCCGCCAAGCGCTCGCGCGTAGCGCAGGCTCGGTGCCGAATCCGGCTAGCCTGGCGACGCCGTGGCACCAGGTCTATGAGGGCGGTGCGCCAGTCGGTGCGCGATCCCCGACGGTAGTCGGTGTTCCGGCACAGACTCCATCGCCTGCCGACGTGCCGTTTGGCCCGCGCATCGCTGGGAGCCACCGTAGTGCGTCGACGTCATGGAGCCAGCAGGCCGGAGGGTCGAGCGGTGAACCAGACACGTCAGGCATCCGTATGACCAACAAGACCGGGGACCCCGCCGCGCATCTGTGGCGGGTCGGGCCGACCCTCGGTCACCTGAGCGCACCGGCGGCGGGCGGGACTGGGCCTTCGGGCTCACCCGCCGCCGGTGTTCACAAGCCGGTTGGTGTGGTCCGGGATCGGATTCGGGATTGCCGATCGGATTGTCATGGCGCGTCGTCAGCGGACGGTAAGTCGGTGCCGGTCGTCCCAGCTCGCGGCGGCGATCCGGGCGATCAGCTCTCGTGCGTCTCGGTCGTATTCCGCTCGCGCCTGCGCCGCGGTCGTACAGACCGCAAGTACGTACGGCGGCGCGTCGTCCGGGAACACGACGCCGGCGGAGTGCCGTATGTCGGTGACCCAGCCATTCTTGTGCGCCACGCGAGTGCCGGGCGGGAGCCCGGCCGCCAGATCGTCGCGGTGCTGCTGGGCGCACAGCACTTCGATCATCTCGCGGCACGACGGCGGCGCAGCGACCGGTACATATGTATGGTCGTCACTCTGCGTGCCGGTCGCGATCGCGGCGAACAGCGCGGCCAGGTCCCGGGCACTCGTGAGGTTGTCGAAACCGGCCATGCGGCCGGCGGTGTCGGTGATTCCACGCTCGACCCGGCTGTCGTCCATGCCGACGTCGCGCAACACCTCACCCACCGCCGCGATGCCGACGCGCGCGAGGACGAGGTTGGTCGCCAGGTTGGACGACCGAACGATCATCCGCCGACCAAGCCACCGTGGCGTCGCGTCGCCATCCAGACGTGCCCAAACCTCGTCATCCTCGTCGTAGGTCGGGTCCATGGCGAAATTCGGCGCGCCTGCGTGCGCCGACGGGAAGTCGTTCACGACGGCGATCGGCTCGTCGAGGTCGAGCGCGCCGGCGTCGGCCAGGCGGTACATCGCGGCGAGGATCGGGACCTTCATCATGCTGGCCGCGTAATGCCGGGCGTCGGCGAGCCGGGTGTACGCGGCCGGCCGCGCGCCCGCCGGTTGAGCCGGACCAGCCGGACCAGCGGGGACCGGTCCGCACCAGACCGACACCAGCGCCGGGAAAGCGGCGAGTTCGTCGGCCAGCCCGATCAGGGCCGGTGCGGTCAGGAGCTCCGGGTCGGCGGGCATGGTGCCCAGCTCAGGACCGTTGGGCTCGGCGGAATGCGCGGTAGCGCTCGGTCTGGTCGAGGACGACCTTGCGCAGCCGTACGGTCTGCGGCGTCACCTCGACGCACTCGTCCTCACGGCAGAACTCGAGCGACTGTTCCAGCGACAGCTTCCGCGGCGGAATCAGCTTCTCCGTCTCCTCGGACGTCGACTGGCGCATGTTTGTGAGCTTCTTCTCCTTGGTGATGTTCACGTCCATGTCGTCCGCCCGCGAGTTCTCGCCGACGATCATGCCTTCGTACACCTCGGTGGTCGGCTCCACGAACAGTGTGCCGCGCTCCTGCAGGTTCATCATCGCGAACGGCGTCACCACGCCGGCCCGGTCGGCTACCAGCGAGCCGGTTGCGCGCGTACGCAACTCGCCGAACCACGGCTCGTACGAGTCGAACACGTGGTGCAGGATGCCGGTGCCCCGTGTGTCGGTGAGGAACTCGGTCCGGAACCCGATCAGGGCCCGGGCCGGCACCAGCCATTCCAGGCGGATCCAACCCGTTCCGTGGTTCACCATCTGTTCCATCCGGCCCTTGCGGATCGCCAGCAACTGAGTGATCGCGCCGAGATACTCCTCCGGCGCGTCGATCGTCATCCGTTCGACCGGCTCGCACGTCTTGCCGTCGATCTCCCGCGTGACGACCTGCGGCTTGCCGACGGTCAGCTCGTAGCCCTCCCGGCGCATCTGCTCGACCAAGATCGCGAGAGCCAGCTCGCCCCGGCCTTGCACCTCCCACGTGTCCGGACGCTCGGTCGGCAGGACGCGCAGTGACACGTTACCGACGAGCTCGCGATCGAGCCGATCCTTCACCAGCCGGGCCGTGACCTTCGAGCCTTTCACCTTGCCGGCGAGTGGCGACTGGTTCGTGCCGATCGTCATCGAGATGGCCGGCTCGTCGACGGTGATCAGCGGCAACGGCGCGGGGTTGTCGGCATCGGCCAGCGTCTCGCCGATCATGATGTCGGCGATGCCGGCGACCGCGATGATGTCACCCGGTCCGGCCTGCTCGGCCGACTTGCGCTCCAGGCCGTCGGTCATCATCAGCTCGGAGATGCGGACCTTGGCCGTGCTGCCGTCGGTCTTGCACCAGGCCACTGTCTGGCCCTTGCGGATCGCGCCCTCCCGGACGCGGCACAGCGCGAGCCGGCCGAGGAACGGTGAGGCGTCGAGGTTGGTCACGTGCGCCTGCAGCGGCGCGCCCTCGGTGTAGACGGGCGCCGGCATGGTGTCGAGGATCGTCTGGAACAGTGGCTCCAGCGACGTCGAATCGGCCGGCACGGTGCCATCGGCCGGCTGCGTCAGCGTGGCGATGCCGTCCCGTGCACACGCGTACACGATCGGGAAGTCGATCTGGTGCTCGTCCGCGTCCAGGTCGAGGAACAGCTCGTACGTGTCGTCGACGACCTCCTTGATACGGGCGTCGGCGCGGTCCACCTTGTTGATCACCAGGATGATCGGCATGCGGGCTTCCAGCGCCTTGCGCAGCACGAACCGGGTCTGCGGCAGCGGACCCTCGGACGCGTCCACCAGCAGTACGACACCGTCGGCCATGGTGAGGCCGCGCTCGACCTCGCCCCCGAAGTCGGCGTGGCCGGGCGTATCGATGATGTTGATCGTGACCGGGTCGGAGCCGTCCGTGGGGTGATAGGCAACCGAAGTGTTCTTCGCGAGGATCGTGATGCCCTTCTCGCGTTCCAGGTCCATCGAATCCATCACGCGGTCGGCCATCTCGGCGCGGGCATGCCAGCCGCCGGACTGCTTGAGCATGGCGTCGACCAGGGTGGTCTTTCCATGGTCGACATGGGCGACGATGGCAACGTTACGAAGGTCGGAGCGCGTGGGCATGGTGTCTATCTTTCCGGTTGGTGTTGCGTTGGGTCGTGGCGCCCTCCGCCCGGCACGCTGCGTCACGCCGGCACGCCCGAAGGCGGTGTCCGGATTGGCGCGGCGAGCGGCGCAGAACGGGCCGTTAGGGATCTTGACGCCGACCGCCGCCGTTCGGTACCACTGAGCGGTGACTCAGAACACGACGGCCGACGTGGTCGTGGTCGGTGCCGGCGTCGCCGGTCTGGTGGCCGCCACAAGGCTGCGGTCCGCCGGATTCGACGTCGTCGTGCTCGAAGCCCGTGACCGCGTCGGCGGCCGCACCGTCAACCGGGAGATCCCCGGCGCCGGTGGCGAGGTCATCGAGATGGGTGGCCAGTGGATCGGACCGACCCAGCACCGGGCGGTCAGCCTCGTGGCCGAACTCGGTCTCGATCTATATGGCACGTATGACGAGGGCAAGCATACCGTCGAGTTCAACGGAAAGCTGAATCGCTACACCGGGCGCATTCCGTGGCTCGGCGCGCTGACGCTGGCCGATATCGGGCTGGCGCAGCTCAAGCTGGATGCCGCGGCCCGGCGAGTGGATACCGGCGCGCCATGGGCGACGAAGAACGCGTCCCGGCTTGATCGCGAGACATTCGCCCAGTGGATGGCACGTAATATCAAAACCACCGGTGGCGACAAATTCTTCCGGATCGTCACCGAGGCGGTGTTCTCGGCCGAACCGGAGGACATGTCGGCGTTGTGGACGATGTTCTATCTCGGCTCCGCCGGTGGCCTCGATGTGCTGATCAACACACGCAAGGGAGCCCAGCAGGATCGGGTGGTCGGCGGGAGCCAGCTCATCGCTCTGCGGCTCGCGGAACGCCTCGGCAACGCCGTACAGACCCAGGCGATCGTGGCCGCGATCGACTGGTCCGGCGACCGCGCAACGGTGACCACCGCGGACGGGCGGATGTTCGCCGCCCGCCGGGTCGTGCTCGCGGTGCCGCCGGCGCTGACCGGCCGGATCGCGATGACACCACCGATGCCACTGGTACGCAATGCCTTGGTCGAGGGCATGCCGATGGGCTCGGTCATCAAGATCAACGTGGTCTACGAGACGCCGTTCTGGCGCGAGCAGGGCCTGTCCGGCCAGGCCAACAGCGATACGAGGGCGCTGAACACGCGTCTACGACAACACGCCGCACGGCGGTTCGCCGGCGGTGCTTCTCGGCTTCCTCGAGGGTCGTCATGCGCGGACTTGCGGTGCGCTGGACCCCGGACGTACGCCGCCAGCTCGTGCTGGACGACCTCGCAGCGTATTTCGGCCCCCGCGCCTACGACGTGATCGACTATCTCGAGATGGACTGGTGCGCCGAGGAGTTCAGCGGCGGCTGCTATGGCGCGTTCGCGACTCCAGGGACGTTGACGAACTTCGGTGCGTCGCTGCGCGAGCCGGTCGGGCCGATCCATTTCGCCGGCACCGAGACGGCGACACGGTGGGCCGGCTACATCGACGGGGCGGCCGAGTCCGGCGATCGGGTGGCCGCGGAGGTCGCGGCCGACCTGCGCACAGCCCACAGTGGGCAGTGACGGGCCAGTCCCGCGCTGACGGATATGGATATTGCGGCATGACGATCAACGCGCTACGTTTTCGTTAATCAATGTTTCGTGAGGTAGCGATGCAGATGGTTGCCACCCCTGGTTGCCGCTTCGCCACTCACGAGGGACCCGAGTTCCCTCGCGGGGCACTTCACTGTTACCACCCTCCCTTCGCCACTGGTCTCTCGCCGCCGACATGCGCGCGAGCCTTGGCTTGCGCCGGCGCGACGAGGGGTCAAGGGCGTCACCGCTACCGTAGAAAGAGGCCACCACCATGGCTGAACCGGAAGCACCCGCAGCGCCGTCCGGCATCGCCGGCATTGCCGACCCCGCACCGCTGGGACTCGCGGCGTTCGCACTGACCACGTTCCTCCTTTCCGCGGAAACGCGAACATCACCAAGGGCAGCGGAAACGCGTGGCTCGGCTACGCGCTCGCTTACGGCGGACTTATTCAGCTCCTTGCTGGCATGTGGGAATTCCGCCGCGGCAACGTCTTCGGCGCCGTACTGCCTTCTCCTCGTACGGCGGATTCTGGATCGGACTCTGGTTCGATCTTCCTGCAAATCGGACCGAACTCGAACGATCTCGGCTTCATCCGCTCGCGTTCGCGATCTTCAATCACTACATGTTGTTGTGCCGCGACGCGCGTGAATGCCGCTGTCACGGCGGTGTTCCTGACGTTGCAGCTCACCGAGATCTTGCTGTTCATCGGATTCCTCGACAGCGAGAACACGATCAAGGTCGGTGGCTCATCGGCATCGTGACAGCCGTATGGCCTGGTACGCGTCGTTCGCCGGGGTGTTCAACTCGTTCGGCGGCGACCGTGGGTTGCCGGTCGGCCGACCGCTGATGGGCGCCGGCCTGCTGTCCGTACCTCGTCAGGCAGACCGGGTCGGCGTGCCCGACTGACGTACCATCCCACCTTGCGGAGGTCGCTCCGCTGGCACTGAGTCGCTGCGGCGGGCACCGGATCCGGTGCCCGCCGCAGCGCTGTTTGCGGCGGCCCGCCGGCGCGAGCGTCGCCGACGCGCGTCAGGCCGACCGAGGCTCGCGCGCCGCGCGGTGGGCCCGGATATCGGCGATCGCGCGATCGGCGATATCCGCGCTCGTCCCCGGGCTGCCGCGGACCCACATCGAGTCGGCCAACCGAGTCGTGATCGTCCATCGTGTCGTGACGATGAACTGAGTCGCGCCGGCGGGCGCGGGCGACGATGTCGTCGGCGAGGCCCTCATAGCGGTCGGCTTCGGCCGGATCATCGCCGCGTACGGCGGCCGCCAGCACCCGGAGGGCACGCGCCTCGGCCAACCGGTAGCCGCTGTGGCGCAACAGGATCAGCGCGTGTTCGGCATCCTCGACCGCGCCGTCGATATCGTTCATTTGGATCCGAGCTGCGGCGGCGACGGTCAGAGCCTCGCCGGCGAGCGTACGGTATCCGGCCCGCTCCGCGTTCGACAGCGCGGACCGGGCATGTGCGAGCGCGACGCCGTGCCGCCCGGTAAACCGCGTCGCGTTGGCCAGCCCGACCATCGCGACCGTCTCCACGTAGAGTGCCCGAGCCTGTCGGGCCGCGTCGAAGGCGGCGAGATGATCGGCGATCGCGTCGTCCACCTGCCCGAGGGCCAGACGGACCCGCCCGCGGGTCGACAAGACGTACGACTGCGTCTGCAGGTCGGACCGTTCCCGGCACAGGGCAAGCGACCGCTCCACGAATGACTCCGCGTCGACGAGCCGTTCCTCGTCGAGGTAGACGGCGGCGAGGTCCATGAGCGTCTGCGCTTCCTGATGCCGGTTGCCAGTGCGGCGATGCACCCACAGCGCCATCGTGAGGTGGTCGAGCGCACGCGGCAGGTCGCCGAGTGCGTGCTCGCTATACCCGAGGTACTGCAGCGCACTAGCCTCGCCGCCGGCGAAGTTCGCGTGCCGGGCGAGGTCGAGCGCGGCGGCATGCTGGCGTACGGCATCGTGCAGGCGACCCATCTGGTGCAGGGTGCTGCCGAGGTTGACGAGCGTGATCGCCTGACGGCGCCGGCTGCGCGCGAGAGACAGGGCGAGACGATACGAGTCGACGGCCGCGCCGAGATCACCACCGTCGGCGTACGCGATGCCGAGGTTGGTGAGGATCGCCTCCTCCGCCTCGATCCAGCCGACCCGTCGCGCGATCGCCTTAGCCGTCGTGTACTGCTCGATCGCGGCCGGTCGCCGAGCGAGGCAGTGGTTGGCCGCGGCCAGATTCAGGCGCATCGCGACTTCGGCCCGCTCGTCGTGGCCCCGGATGGCCGCGGCCAGACCGGTTTCCGCCATCGGCAACCATTCGGCGCCGTGGCGGTTGTACCAGAAGTAGCCGCGTAACGCGTCCGCGAGCAACCATGACGTCTGGTCGCGGCCACTCTGCGCGGCGAACTCCGCGACCGCGACGAGATTCGACCGCTCCGCGTCGAGCCACATCGCGGCGTGCCGGTCGGTGGCGTACGTGACCTGGACGGCCGGTAGTGGCACCGCGGCGTCGCGCCCTTCGAGCCGGACGATGTGCGGGTATACCAGTCGGCCGGCCGTTCGCGCGCTGTGCACGTACCAGGTGATGAGGCGGTCGAGCGCGCTCGCGGTGTCGTCCTCCACTTCGGCCTGCTCGGCCGCGTAGAGCCGCAGAAGATCGTGCAGCGCGAATCGATCGGGAGCGACCTCGTCCACGAGATGCGCCGTCACGAGGCGGCGCAGTAACGACTCGGCGACCTCGGGCGCGCAGTCGGCTAGCGCCGCGGCCGCCGGCGTCGTCACGTCCCCGCCCGGCGCCACGCCGAGCAGCCGGAACATCTCGCGTGCGGGCGCATCGAGCTCCGCGTACGACAGGTCGAAGGCGGACCGTACGGCACTGCGCGGGTCACCATCGATGGCGAGTGTCGCGAGCCGATCGCCGCCCCGGAGCGTCCCGACATAGTCGGCGATGGTCCGCCGCGGAGCGCCGGCCAACGTCGCCGCCGCTACCCGCAGCGCGAGCGGCAGGTAGGCGCAGAGTTCGGCGAGTTCGCTGGCCGCGTGCGGCTCGGCCGCCACACGGTCGCTCCCGAGCGCCCGGTCGAGCAGCACGCGCGCCTCGGTGCCGGAGAGCACCGAGAGGCCGAGGTGGCGCGCACCGTCGTGGGCGACCAGACCATCGAGTCGCTGGCGGCTGGTGACGACCACCGCGCAGCCCGGCCCGCCCGGCAGCAGCGGTCGGACCTGGCCCGCATCGGCGACGTTGTCCAGCACGATGAGGACACGGCGGTCGGCGAGCAGGCTGCGATATGCCGCCGCCGCGTCATCGACGTCGCTCGGCACGCGTTCGCCGGGAACCCCGAGGGCCCGGAGGAACCGGGCCAGCGCGTCCGCCGACCGCGTGGGCGAGCCGGCGGCGTACCCGCGCATGTCCGCGAAAAGCTGCCCGTCCGGAAAGCGCTCGCGGACGTCGTGGGCCCATCGCACGGCGAGCGCGGTCTTGCCGACGCCGGCGGTGCCGGTGATCACGGCGATCCGAGCGGTGCCCTGATCCGGCTGGCGGTCCGGCACGAGCATGCTGTCGAGTGCGTCCAGTTCGGCCCGGCGTCCGATGAATGCGGCCGCGTCGAGCGGCAGTTGAGCGGGTGCCAGGACCGGCGCGACCTCGATCCGCCCCGACGGCACATCCAGCGCGGGCTCCTGCCGCAGGATCGCGATCTCCATGCCCCGCACCTCGGGTCCGGCGTCGATGCCGAGATCGTCGGCGAGGGCCGCCTTCGCGAGCGCGCCGACCTCCAGTGCCTTGGCCGCCTGCCCGTCGCGGTAGAGCGCGAGCATGAGCTGGGCGACCAGCCGTTCCCGAGTCGGCATCGCCGCCACGAGATCGGTGAGCTCGCCGACGAGTTCGCGATGATGGCCCAGATCGAGCTCGACCGCGATGCGTTCTTCGATCGCCGCGATGCGCTCTTCGTCCAGCCCGGCGCACAACCATTGCCGCGCCTCGTCCGGGAGTTCGGCCGCGAGGACGGGCCCGCGCCACAGTCCCTCGGCGTCGCGCAACGCCCGCGCCCGCGCTCGACCGGACCGGTCGCGCGCCGCCGCGACGTGGGTACGGAACCGGAACACGTCCACGCGATCGCGTGGCACGTCGAGGCGGTACGCGTCTCCGACGGTGGTGATACGTGCCACAGTGCCGAGCGCTGTCCGTAACCGACTTATCCCGACCTGGAGGCCGTTGCGCGCACTCGGTGGCGGGTCGGCTCCGAACCAGGCGATCTCGGTCAACCGGGCGAGCCGTACGGGCTGGCCGGCCCACAGCGCAAGCACGCCCAGCATCAGGCGCTGGCGGCGTTGTCCCAGGTCAAGCGGTTGACCGTCCCGCCGGACATCGAGCGGGCCGAGGATGCGGATCGTTGGTTCGTCCACGCGCAGCCGCCACCCCGATTCGGCCCTCCGGTGCCCGACGCTAACACGAGGCGGCGGTGCAGCTCAGAGGTGTTGCCGAGTCCATATCCGACTGTGGCGCATTCGTTAGCGACAAGGTCCAAGAGGCGAGCCGCCGAGATCGGTCGCTCGCGCGACCGTCGGCGGCGGCCGGTGCGCTCCCGCCCGTCGGCGTAAGCGGACGGTAAGCGCCGGGCCGCAGCATGGAGCATGCGCAGGTCCGGCCGCGGTCACCGCGATGCTCTGGTGCACGAGCAGAGCGACGCCGATGCCGGGCACCGCTCGTCCTCGACTCGCCGCGTCCCAGGTCACCACTGGGGGCGGGCGGTGCGAGGAGAGTCCGCGTCGCTCCATGCCGGACAGCATCGGAGGCCCGCCACTTGGGGGACCGGGCTCCCGGGCGGCCGGCATGGGGCGCTGCTCGACATCGCGCGAAGCGACATCGCTGCGGAGCGACATCGTCGGCATCAGTCGGCCTCGCCGGCCTCGCCGGCAGGGAGCGTCATCGGCAGACCGGCGTCATCGTCAGGGAGGCGTCATGCGTCCGAGGTTGAAGGATGTGTTCTGGGAGCGCAGTGGGGCCGAGCTGAGGCTCATCCGAGACGCCCACGAGCAGCTGCGCCTCGACGATCCCGACGGCATGGTGGAGTTGCTCCTTGACCTGCTGTTCAAGGGCAGCCGTACGCCACCGGAACTGGCCGAGGTCGTCGGGGTGCCGGTGGCCGCGGTGGACCGGGTCGTCGACGTACTCGACCGACATCGTCTGCTCGTCGACGACGAACGGGCCGGACGCATCGGCGCCGACACCCGCGACCGGTACGCCGACAATCTGGCGTTTTTCGATCCGTACGCGACGCTGGCGCTCGGTCGCGAGGACATGCTCGAGCGTCTGCGGACAGCCCACGTGCTGTTGCTCGGCCTCGGCGGCGTCAACATGACCGCGGCCGCGCAACTGTGCGGGCTCGGCGTCGACCGGCTCACCGTGGTCGACACTGGCACGATCGTCGCCCGTGACCTCGGCTGGCAGCCGTTCGCCCGCAGTCGCGACGTCGGCACGCGTACGGTCCGGCGAGCGGCGGCGTGGCTGCGCGAGGCCGAGCCTTCGTTGCACGTTGATGCCGTCGACTCCGCGGTCAGCAGCGCCTCGGCGTTGGCCGCGATGCTCGACCGTTACTGTCCCGATCTCGTCATCGTCGACGCCGTCGGTCCGGTCACTCCCGCACGGCCGCGGTCCGAGCGGCGGACCCAGCGTGCCCACCCCGACCGCAGGTAGCTCGACCGGCAGTAGTCCGGCCACCGCGGTTCCTTCCTTCCGCTTCCGGTTCGGCGCTCGGCGACATTGTCGGCGGCGACGGTGTCGACGTGTGGGTGAACGCGGCGTGCGTCGGTGCCGGCCTGCCCTTCGTACGGGCGATCATCGGTGCGGTCGGCGCTGCCGTCTACTCGGTCGATCCGGGTCGCAGTGGCTGTGTTGCTTGCGTGGGATCCGGGTCCGCGAGCGGCCAGGCGCCGGCGGTGATGCGTCTGCTGAATGAACGGCCGGGCGCGGGTTGCACATCGGCCCGGTGGCCGGCCTGCTGGGCTCACTGGTCGCCTTCGAAGCGATGCGCTACCTCACCGGGTTCGAGCCACCGGCCTACGCCGGACAACCGATCCGGGTGGAGATCAGCTCCGGCGGTGGGCTTCGCCGGCTCGGGTGGCAGCGCAGCCCGTCCTGCCCGGTATGCCGGCGAGCCGACCCTCGATGACCGTGTACCTGTGGCCGCGAAGAACCGCTCTGCGCCGGCGGCCGGGCGTCAGGCCGGCGCCGGATCGGTGACGTCGGCGACGGCGGCGTCCAGGACCCGTACGGCATCGTCCGCGGCGAGTACGACGGCGGTGTCGCGCGAGCCGGCACCGAGCGGACGGTTCGCCCGGCGATGCGTTGGTCCGCGACCACCGGCCATGCGGTCGTTGCCCCGAACGGCGTGATCGTGCCGCGTTCGTACCCCGTGGCGTCCTTGGCCGTCGCGGCGTCCGGCATCGACAGTCGATTGACGCCCAGCACCGCCCGAAGCTTGGGCCAGGAGATCGCGCGGTCACCTGGGACGAGTACGAACACGAAGTCATCGTCGGCCCGGCGTACGACGATGGTCTTGATCACGTCGGCGGTGTCGACGCCGGCCTGCACGGCCGCTTCGGCAAGGCTCGTGACGTGCTCGTGCTGCACGACGCGGTGCGTGATCCCGGCGGCGGTGAGCGCGTCGAGCGCGGCGTTCGCCATGCCCGGAACCCTACCCGTGGCGCTTCGGGCGTATGGCGTTTCTTCGCGCGAGACCCGGCCGGCTCAGCTCTCCGGCGACCAGTGCGGATCGAGGCTGGTGGAGTGGCCCTCGCGGGCAGGTGCCGAAGCCAGTCGGTGTGATGTTCCAATGCCAGCCGCAGTAGGCGGCGTCGCAGCGCTCGCAGAAGCCGGCGTTGTCATAGAGCCCGGCGGTCGCGATCGTCGCGAAGTGGAATGGTTCGACGAATGCCTCGGTGAGCCGCGCTGCACGCTCTTCGGTGATGACGTCGCCGCTGCCGTTGCTTCCGCCAGGCCCGGAGTAGACGAACCGCCAGACCGATGCGTCGGGCGCGGCGGGGCCGAGGAGTTCGACATGGCTCGCGGCTTGGCCGCATTCGGCACATGAAGGTGCGGCGACGAATGGCGTGGGCATGTCAGCAGTATGCCGAAAGGAGAGCGCTCGTACCATCAAGTCCCACTCGGGCGACATGTCGGGACAGGTTGTGCCTGCTCCGTGCCCCGACATTTCGTCGCTGGCGTTTCGCCTGCGCATCACCGAACGCGGCTCGCGATGGGCGGGCCGCCCGGTGACGCTCCAGTTGGTCATGACGGCCGTTCAGCTCCCGAAGGCCTGGAACTCCCAGAGTGAGTAGCCGTACGGTGTCGCACGCCGGGTGCCGAGCATCCGGATGTACCGGCCGGAGCCGGTGACGGTCAGATCCTGAACACCTCCCGTGCCGGTGGTGGTCGAGAAGATCGTTGTCCAGGTGGCGGCGTCGTTCGACGTCTGGATCTGGAACGCCGTGGCGAATGCGGCCTCCCAGTTCAGGACGACGCGGCTGATCGAGTGGGTCGCGCCGAGGTCGACCCGCAACCACTGCGGGTCGGAGAACCCGCTCGACCACCGCGTGCCGGTGTTGCCGTCGACCGCGTTGGACGCCGGGAAGACGGGCTGCTCCAGAGACGACGCCGTCGCCGGGTGACCCTGCGACAGGAGCGTCGCCGTCCCGCCGCCGCCCGGTGTGCCTTGGACGGCGAACTCAAACAGGGAATAGCCGTACGGTGTGGCTCGGGCCGTACCGTTCATCCGGATGTATCTCCCGGTGCCGGTGACGCCGAGATCATCCGTGCCGCCGTCCCCGGTCGTGGTCGAGAAGATGTTCGTCCACGCCGTACCGTTCGGCGATGTTTGTATCTGGTAGGACCGCGCGTAGGCGGCCTCCCAGGTCAACGTCACGTGGGTGATGGTGTACGACTGACCGAGGTCGACCTGCAGCCATTGCGGATCGCTGAACGCGCTCGACCACCGCGTACCAAGGTTGCCGTCGGTCGCGTTCGACGCCGGGAACGTCGCGTTCTCCACCGACGATGCAGTGGTCGTCTTGCCCTGCGCGATGTTGGTGCCGCCACCGCCGCCGCCGGGACCCTTGTTATAGACGGCGACGTAGTCGATGTTCAGCTGGCCGCCGGACACGGTGGCGCTGTTGGGGCCGCCGCCAAATGCCGCCGGGAACCCGCCGCCCATGGCCAGGTCGAAGATAATGAAAAACGGATGGTCGACGGCGTTCGCCCACGTCGTCGCGTCGACCTGGGTGGCGTTGACGGTGAAGTAGTTCGCGCCGTCGAGATACCACCGGATCTGCTCCGGCGAGACCGAGCGGTCGATCTGCACCGCGTACGTGTGGAACGCGGTCTGGCAGCCCGAACACTCACGCTCGCCGCTGCCAATGCCGGTCGACTCGTTGCACGGACCGCCCGGGTTCGACCCCACAGTGCAGCGTGCCGAAGACCGAGCTGCGGCTGTTGATGTCTTCGAGGATGTCGACCTCACCGGAGGTCGGCCACGGTGTCCCCGTACGCAGGGTTGAGCCGAGCATCCAGAACGCCGGCCAGTAGCCGGCCCCGTTCGTCGTGTTCAGGTTCGGCTGCTGGATCGACGCCTGCATCTCGACGACGCCGCCGGCCGGTGCGCCGAACGTCGCCGCCTGCGTCTCGACCCGGCCGGACGTCCAGCCCGAATTCGGGTCGGTTCCCGAGTGCAGCGCCTTCAAGACGAGATGCCCGGAGCCGTCCTGGAAGACGTTGGCCGTGCTGTTGGTCATCGTCTCGATCTCGCCGGTGCCGAAGGTCGAACCCGGCCCAGTGTCGTACTTCCACGCTCCCGTGTCGAGGCCGGTTCCGGTCGCGCCACTGAAGTCGTCGCTCCACGTCGTGGTGAAGCCGGCTGGCGGTCCCGGTACGGTGTTCGGGCTCACCACGGCCGCGCCGTTCGCCGGAGATCCACGGTGGATCGTCGGCGGTGTAGTGCCTGCGGCCACGGCCGAGGTCGGCACGAGCGCGAGCACGGCTGCCGCGATCGCGAGCGTGTAGAGACCTGCGGCGACGCGCCGGTCTGGACGGCGGGTCACCGTCTGGCGGTGTTTGCGCCTGATCGACATGCGTTCTCCTTGTCCGAGGTGGTCGGCGTCCGAGGTGGTCGGGCGACCAACCAGGCAACCCCGTGTCGCGGACTGCGGGGGAGGTCCGGTCCGCTGGACGACGACGAGATTGCCGACGTGTGTCGGGAGAGCGCTCTGTGGCGAACCTCTCGCGAGGCAGTTACCTCTGTCAATAGATTAGTTAAGTTCCGCAACTAATTCCGTGCCAACGTCGGACCCGGCACGCTGTCCGGCGGGTCGGTTGCGCGGGCTCGGCGTCTGCGCGTCAATTGCGCGGGCGGTGCCTACGACCCTGCGCGCATCAACGCCAGCAGAGTCGTAGGAGATCGCGGACCCAACGGTTAGCACCCGACTCGCGCCGCGGGTCGCCGCATGAAATTCACCAGCCGCGGTCGCGCCACTCGCCGAGGTGCGGTCGTTCGGCGCCGAGCGTCGAATCCTTGCCGTGGCCCGGATAGAACCAAGTGTCGTCGGGCAGCCGGCCGAAGATCTTCGTTGACACGTCGCGGAACAATGAAGCGAACGCGGCCGGATCGCCCCAGGTGTTGCCGACACCGCCCGGGAACAGCGAGTCGCCAGTCCACAGATGTGGGTGACCACTTGGGTCGCGGTAGAGCAGAGCGATCGATCCCGGTGTATGACCGACGAGGTGAATGACCTCCAGTGACACGTTGCCGACAGCGACCGTCTCGCCTTCGTCGACCGTACGTGTGACGACGGGCAGCCCCGAGGCGTCGGCCGGATGCGCCAGTGACTGTGCCCCGGTCGCCGCGACGACGGCCGCCAGACCCTGCCAATGATCGGCGTGCCGATGCGTCGTGACGACCGTGGCGAGGCCTCGCGTCGCCGACGAGGTCGAGCAACCGATCGGGTTCGTTGGCCGCGTCGATCATCAGCTGCTCGCCAGTCGACGTGCACCGCAGTAGGTAGGCGTTGTTGTCGGTCGGGCCGACGGAGAGCTTCGTGATCGTGAGCTCCGGCAGCTCGCGCGTGTCGGGCGTGCGATCGCCTGTGTAAGCCATGCCGCTCACATCCATTCCGGCACTACGGGGAGGTCGCCCTCGGGCTCGACCCTGAGGCCGACCCCGTTGCTCCGCCCGGCGAGCCACGCGGCGAGGTCGGCCGCGCGGCCGCTCACGGTCACCCCCGGTGATCCGCTGCCGAGCTGCAACGGGTGGCTCAGTTCCTCGGCCTTCAGCCACAGCGACGGCGGTTCGCCACCTCGCCGTACGCCGATCAGCTCGTGTAGCAGCCGGTGGGAGAACGCCTCCGGCCAGTCGCGCCACGTGTAGCCGGCGGCCAGGTCGACGTGGTGCACCTCGACCTCGCGCAGCCGCCGCCAGACGACCTTCACGGCCGGGCCGGCGTCGTCGAGCACCACCGCCCACGCTTCGGCCGGCATGTCGGCACAGGCGCGGGCGAAGCGCTCGGACGCCTCGCGAACATCGGTGCGCAGCTCAGCGATCGGGAGCTTCGCGCCGGCCTCGATGCCAGCCTGGCGCTCGTCCGGGGTTGCGTACTGGCGCGCCTGTACTCCCGTACGGGCCCAGTTCAACAGGTTGATCAACGAGTCGGCGTTGCGCGCGACATGGGCCATCACATGGGCGCGGGTCCAGCCCGGCAACAGGCTCGGTTCGGCCAGGTTGGCATCGGTCAGGTCGGCCGCGGAGTCAAGGAGGCGCTGTGTAGCCCGGTCGACTTCGTGGGCGAGCGCCAACGGATCGGTGGTCACGGACATGAACTTACCGCTCGTACGCGTCCGGTAGGACCGCCGTTTCGCTGGCGTTCGAGCGCGCATGGGATCACGCGCGCGCTTTTGGCCTGGGGCGACCACGCTGCGTGTCGACTTCGTACCGCTTAATGGGTTTCGTTTTTGGTTTTCCGCCCCTACCGTTGCGATCAGACGGATCGACCGGTGGGCACCGACGACGCCTCGCGGCCATCGCTATGCGTCACCTCAGACGACAAGGGAATTGATGACGCTAGACCTCGCGTGCCTCGGCTGGGACGCGGATTTCGCCGCCGCGTATGAGAAGTATGACGTGCGCGGCCAGCGCCCAGCGCGAGTGATGCGCATGGACCGCGGCATCGCGACGGTACAGACCGCGCGGGGCGCCGATCGAGCCAGCCTCGGTGGTTGCCACCTGCTGCGGGTGAGCCGCGATCCGCTCGCGCTGCCTTGCGCGGGCGACTGGGTCGTCGTGCGGACATGGCCCGACAAGCGGGTCACGGTCGAGGCGGTGCTACCGCGACGGACCCAGATCGTGCGCGCGAACGCGAACGAAGAATCGCGCGGCCAGGTGCTCGCGGCCAACGTCGATGTCGCCGCCGTGATCGAACCGATGGATCCGTCACCCGACCTCGGGCGCGTCGAGCGGCTCCTGTCGCTCGCGTGGGATTCCGGCGCCCGACCGGTCGTGCTGCTGACCAAGGCCGACCTGGCCGGCGATCCCGACGCGGTGGCCGAGCAGATCGCCGAGAGCGCCCCCGGGGTCGACGTTTATCCGGTGTCCGCGCAGACCGGTCACAATGTCGGCGTCGTGCGGTCGTTCGTGGCATCGGGTCGCACCCTCGGGCTTCTCGGTGTCTCCGGCGCCGGCAAGTCGACACTGGTCAACGCGCTCGCTGGCGCGACCGTCATGGCCACGCAGGAGATCCGGCGCGCCGATGGCCGCGGGCGACACACGACAACGTTCCGGTCGCTGATCCCGCTGCCCGGCCTCGGTGCGGTGCTGGACACACCTGGCATCCGCGCGGTCGGCGTGTTCGCCGGCGGCGTGGACGAGGCATTCTCCGACATCGAGTCGATCGCCGTCGCCTGCCGGTTTGCTAACTGTGAGCACGCCGGCGAGCCGGGCTGTGCGGTGTGGGCGGCGGTCGAGAACGGCGACCTGTCTCTGCGGCGACTGGAGAGTTGGCGCAAGCTCCACCGCGAGCTGGCCTGGCAGGCCCGCCGCCGGGAGGCCCGCGTAACGCAGGCCGGTGCGCCGTGGAAATACCGGTCCGGCGCGGATATGCGGGTCATCCGCCGGGTGCGCGAGACCTGAACCCGGGTTCACGGGTACATCTCCGGCCGGTGCTCGCGGCATTGCAGGCGGCGCGGCGGGCTGTCCGCCGACGGCGAAATCGCTGGATGAGTGAGTGCTCGCTCATTTAAGCTTCGGTCGTGGAAAGCACACCAGCGTCAACATTTCTTGACGATGCGAGACTTCGTCAACTAAGGTTGACGCCATGACGCCGGCCCGTGAAACGCAGAAGCTCCCGAGCGGTTCGATCGACGTACCCATGCTCGACAGCCGTGCCGGGGCGGCGCCTGTACGCGAGTTCGGCGGCCCGTCCGGTGGCGGCAGCGAGCCGACGCGTCGGCGTGTCGCCCCGCTGGCGCCGGACGACCGCCGGGCCGCGCTCGTCGAAGCGACGGTTCCGCTCCTGATCGAGAACGGGTCGGCCATCAGTACCCGGCAGATCGCCCAGGCCGCCGGCGTGGCCGAGGGCACCATCTTCCGGGTGTTCCCGGACAAGAACTCCCTCATCCTGGCCGCGATCCGCAGCGCACTTGATCCGGAAAAGGGTGAGCGCGCGCTCGGTGCCATCCCGGCCGATCTGGGGTTGCGCGAGCGGGTCACGCAGGCGGCAGCGATCATGCTCGCCGGCCTCAGCCGCTTCGGCCGTCTGCACATGATCGCGCGCGAACTCATCATCGATCTCGGTCCGGCCAGCGACTTCGGCGCCGAGATGCAGAAAAACAACCTGCGGATTCAGGAAGCGATGGCTAGCGTGTTCGAGCCTGACGCCGCGCGCCTCCGCGTCAGCCCGAGCAACGCCGCCCGACTTCTGATGCTGAACATCGTCGGCATGAGTGGTTTCGCCTTCGGCGAAGTTCAGCAGATCGATCCGGCCGCCGTCGTAGCCATCCTGTTCGACGGACTCGTGCTCCCTGCGATGGACGCCGAGGCGCCCGCACACGAGACCGAAGCGCCCGCACACGAGACCGAAGCGCCCGCACCCGACGCCGAAGTGTCCACGAACGACGAATCCTCCCGCCCCGGACATTCGAAAGAGTCCCTATGCTGATCAAGGTTCTCCGGACATATCTCAAACCGTACAAAGTTCCGATCGCCATCGTGGTCCTGCTGCAGCTCGTGTCCACGATCGCGACGCTCTACCTGCCGACGTTGAACGCCGACATCATCGACAAGGGCGTCGTGACCGGCGATACCGGCTACATCATGCGGATCGGCGGGGTGATGCTCGTCGTGACGCTCGGCCAGATCATCGCCTCGATCGTCGCGGTCTACTTCGGAGCCCGGACGGCGATGGCGGCCGGCCGCGACGTCCGCTCGGCCATCTTCCGCCGCGTGCAGTCGTTCTCCGCCCGTGAGGTCGGCCGATTCGGTGCACCGTCGCTGATCACCCGTACGACCAACGACGTCCAGCAGGTGCAGATGCTGGCACTGATGACGTTCACGCTGATGGTCGCGGCGCCGATCATGTGCATCGGTGGTGTGATCCTCGCGCTCCGGCAGGACGTACCGCTGTCGTCGTTGCTGCTCATCATCGTGCCCGTGCTGGTGATCGCGGTGTCGCTCATCATCCGGAAGATGCGGCCGCTGTTCCGTTCGATGCAGGTACGCATCGACAAGATCAACAGAATCATGCGGGAGCAGATCACCGGGATCCGAGTTATCCGCGCGTTCGTACGCGACCAGCCTGAGCGTGAGCGGTTCGGCGCGGCCAACGACGAACTGATGACCGTTGGCCTTGGTGCCGGCCGCCTCATGTCCCTGATGTTTCCGACCGTCATGATCGTCATCAACGTGTCGAGCGTCGCCGTGCTGTGGTTCGGCGGACACCGGATCGACTCCGGCCAGATGCAGATCGGTGCGTTGACCGCGTTTCTGACCTACCTTTTGCAGATCTTGATGGCGGTCATGATGGCGACGTTCATGTTCGTCATGGTGCCGCGGGCCGAGGTGTGCGCCGAGCGCATCCAGGAGGTGCTTGACACGGACTCGAGCGTCGTACCGCCGGTGAACGCGGTCACAAGCTTGGGCCGACACGGGGAACTCGACGTCCGCGGCGCGAGCTTCCAGTACCCGGGCGCGCAGGAGCCCGTGTTGCGCGGCGTCGACCTGATGGCCCGGCCGGGACAGATCACCGCCGTCATCGGATCGACCGGAGCCGGCAAGACGACGCTGCTGAACCTGATCCCGCGGTTGTTCGACGCGACCAGCGGCGTTGTCCTGGTCGACGGCGTCGACGTACGCGAACTCGATCCGGGCTTGCTCGCGCGGACCGTCGGCCTGGTGCCCCAACGGCCGTACCTGTTCTCCGGAACCGTGGCGTCGAACCTGCGCTACGGCAATCCGGACGCGACCGATGAGCAGCTGTGGCGAGCGCTCGACGTCGCCCAGGCCCGCGACTTCGTATCGGCGATGGACGAGGGCCTGAACGCACCGATCGCGCAGGGCGGCACAAACGTCTCCGGCGGCCAGCGCCAACGCATCGCGATCGCCCGGATGCTCGTGGCGAAGCCGGAGATCTACCTCTTCGACGACTCGTTCTCAGCGCTGGACTACGCCACGGATGCCGCGCTACGCGCCGCGCTCGCGCACGAGACCGCCGACGCGACCGTCGTCATCGTCGCCCAACGCGTCTCGACGATCCGCGATGCCGATCGCATCGTCGTGCTGAACGAGGGCCGCGTCGTCGGCACCGGCACACACGCGGAACTCATGGACGGCAACGAGACGTACCGCGAAATTGTCTTGTCGCAGTTGACCGAGAAGGAGGCGGCCGCGGCATGAGCGCGCCCGGATCGAACGGCCAGACCCCCAATGGCCACACCCCCAAGACCAATGGGTACGGCGGACCGAACGGCGCCGCGTCGGCCGGCGGACCGGCGACGCCGAACGGCAAGCCGAGCGCGCCCGCGGTCCTGAACTCGCAGGCGAATGCCGCGTCCCGGCCGACCGGCGCGCGATTCGGTCCGGCCGCGATGTTCGCCGGTCCGGCCGCGAAGGCCATGGATTTCAAGGGTTCGAGCAAGCGGCTGTTGCGCATGCTCGCGCCGCAGAAGGCCATCGTCGCGACGCTGCTGGTGCTTGGCGTCATCGGCGTCACGCTGTCGGTGCTCGGCCCGCGCATCCTTGGCCACGCCACCGACCTGATCTTCGCCGGTGTCTTCGGCAAGATTCTGGCCGGCCAGTTCCCGGCCGGTACGACGAAGGCGCAGGCGGTCGAGATCCTCCGGGAGCGCCATGAGACCAAGCTCGCCGACATGCTGAGCGCGATGCACGTGACGCCCGGTCAGGGCATCGACTTCGACGCGGTCGGTCGCGTGCTGCTGCTCGTCCTCGTGCTCTACCTACTCGCGTCGATCTTCATGTACCTGCAGGGCCGCCTTACGACCGTAGTCGTCCAACGCACCGTGCACACGCTGCGCCAGCAGGTCGAGGTGAAGCTGTCCCGGCTGCCGCTGCGTTACTTCGACCGGCAGTCGCGCGGCGAGATCCTGAGCCGCGTCACGAACGACATCGACAACATATCCCAGACGCTGCAGCAGACGATGAGCCAGATCGTCACGTCGTTGCTGACGATCGTCGGGGTGCTCGCGATGATGTTCTGGATCTCGTGGATCCTCGCGCTGATCGCGCTCGTTACGATCCCGGTGTCGGTGTTCGCCGCGGCGCGGATCGGCAAGCGTGCTCAGCCGCAATTCATCCAGCAGTGGTCGACGACGGGCAAGCTCAACGGACACATCGAGGAGATGTTCACCGGACACTCGCTCGTGAAGGTGTTCGGCCGGCAGCAGGAAGCGATGGATGTGTTCGCCGAGCACAACGACAAGCTCTACAACGCGTCCTTCCGCGCGCAGTTCGTATCCGGGCTCATCCAGCCGACGATGATGTTCATCGGCAACCTCAACTACGTGCTGGTCGCCGTCATCGGCGGGCTGCGGGTGGCGTCGGGCGATCTGTCGATCGGCAGCGTGCAGGCGTTCATCCAGTACTCCCGCCAGTTCAGCCAGCCGATGACGCAGGTTGCGTCGATGGCGAACCTCCTGCAGTCCGGGGTCGCCTCGGCCGAGCGTGTCTTCGAGCTGCTCGACGCCGAAGAGCAGTCGCCGGACCCGGCGACGCCGGCCCGGCCGCGTGCCATCGAGGGTCGGGTCGCGTTCGACAATGTCTCGTTCCGCTATGACCCGGACGTACCCCTGATCGACGACCTATCGCTCGCGGCCGCGCCTGGGCAGACCGTGGCGATCGTCGGCCCGACCGGCGCCGGCAAGACAACGCTGGTCAACCTCATCATGCGGTTCTACGAGGTCGATGGCGGCCGGATCCTGCTCGACGGCGTCGACATCGCGACGATGAGCCGAGACGAGCTGCGCGAGGCGATGGGCATGGTGCTGCAGGACACCTGGCTGTTCGGCGGCACGATCGCCGATAACATCGCGTACGGAGCGGACAACCCGACCCGGGAGCAGATCATCGAGGCCGCCACGGCGACCCACGTCGACCACTTCGTCCGTACGCTGCCGGACGGTTACGACACGGTGATCGACGAGGAGGGCTCGAACCTGTCCGCGGGCGAGAAACAGCTCATCACGATCGCGCGGGCGTTCCTGTCCGAGCCGGTGATCCTGATCCTTGACGAGGCCACGAGTTCGGTCGACACCCGGACCGAGGTGTTGATCCAGCACGCGATGTCCTCGCTGCGGCAGGGCCGTACCAGCTTTGTGATCGCGCACCGCCTGTCCACCATCCGCGACGCCGACCTGATCCTCGTGATGGAGCACGGTCAGATCGTCGAGCAGGGCAACCACGACGAGTTGTTGGCGGCCGGCGGCGCCTACGCCAGGCTCTACGCGGCGCAGTTCGCGTCGGCGGCCACAGACCTCGACTGAGCGCGGCGCGACCGTCACGATGCGCTTCGGCGGCGGACCGGATCGCGTCGACCTGCCCTTCGATGGCGTCTATCGGTCCACGATTGTGCACCGCGAGGTGTGCGACGACCGGCGGTACGCCGGGACGCATCCGGGCGACGTACGCGTCGTAGTCGGTGAGCTTGGCGGCATCGTTGGGTGAAGCACGTGCGACCATCCGCGCGTAGAGCGTCGCCGGGTCGCAGTCGAGCCAGATGAGCTGGACCGGATCGCCGCCGAGTTCGGTGACGAGTGCGCCCCACCGCGTGGCGTCGTGGATCTCGTTCGTGTACGGAGCCACGATCACGACCGGGCACCCGGCCGTCCGGATGTCGGCGGCCGTGGCGGCGAGCCCGGCGTATTCGTACGCCTTGACGTGCGCGTCGTACCACGGCCCCTCGCGGCGTCCGGCCGGCTCACCCGCGGCCGCGATCACGGCGCCGGCAAACCCGCCGTACACGACGTCCTTGTCGAGAACTGCCGCGGGCGGAGACAGGCGTGCGGCCAGCAGCCGCGCGGCCGTGGTCTTGCCCGAGCCGGGCGGACCGGCCACGACCCACACCGCCGCCCGCACGTCATCGGATCGCACGAGACCGAGCGTAGAGACCGGTGCCGGAGCGCGCGTCAGTGCAGCAACATCCGGGTCATCCGGCGGGCCGCGATCGCGAGCGCGACCGTGCCGAAGACGACCAGATAAGCAACCGGGATCAGGGCGCTCCACGTGAACGAACCCAGTGCCGGCTCGCGGACGAGCTGGATGCTCTGGTAGAGCGGCAGGATTTCGATGAGTGGTCGAAGCCAGTCCGGGTAGACCGACAGCGGGTAGAACGTCGTGGCGAACAGGTACATCGGCAGCATCACGAGCTGGATCAGCTGGAAGTCGGAGAAGTCGCGCAGATACGTGGTCACCGCGAGGCCGCCGGCGGCGAACGCGTACCCGATGAGGATTGCCACCGGCAGGGCGACCAGGATGCCGGGGGAGACGACGAGGCCGAGCATGGCCAGCACGATGAGGAATCCGATCGAGGTCAGCACGGCGTTCAGCACCGCGCTGATGACTTCACCGACCGCGATATCGGTGACCGACAGAGGCGTCGGCACGATCGCCTCGTACGTACGGTCGAGCCGGATGCGCATGAACACCCCGAAACTCGTCTGGTTGAACGCCGTGTTCATCGCGGTCGTGGCGAGGATCGCCGGCGCGACATAGGACGCGTAGCGGACGTGCACCCCGGGCACCGTTCCGACCAGCACACCGACACCGATGCCGACGGACAGCAGATACATGATCGGCTCGACCAGCATGGCGAGCAGTGGTGTGATCGATCGCCGGTAGACCATGAGGTTGCGCTCGACGAGTGCGAGCGTCCGGCGCGCTGCCCATCCGGGCACCGTGGCGCCGACCCGAACGGGTGCCGGCGGCGCGGACAGACCAGACGCACTCACGCGTGCAACCTCCGCCGGTACGTGATGCGGGCGACGGCTATGCCCGCGACGGTGAGTACAGCGAGGTACGCGACGTGCAGCACGGTCCCGCCGGCGGTCGCGGTGCCGAGCGCCAGCGTTCGGCACAGCTCGACCCCTTGCCACAGCGGCGTCACGTAGGCCACGTCGCGTAACCAGTGCGGTAGCTGGGTGACCGCGAAGAACGTCCCGGAGAACATGTAGAGCGGCATGATCACGAAGCGGAAGACCGTGTTGACGTCGCGTTGCTGGCGTACGGTCACGCCCCACGCCGCGGCCGGCGCACCGAACGCGACGCCGGTCAGGGTCGCCGCGACCATCACGGCGACGGCGGACCATCCGGTGCACAGACCGAACGCGGCCATCACGGCCACGAACGCCAAGCTCGACGACGCCACGCGAAGCGTGATGAACAACAGATGACCCGCGTAGAGCTGGGTCGGTTCGAGCGGTGTCGGCGTCGCGTCGCGATAGGAGCCCTGGCGGGCGGCGTTGCAGGCGCGCCCGGCCGACTCGAGGAACGCGGTCTGCATGGCGGCGGCGGCGAGCATGCCCGGTGCGAAGAACGCGGCGTAGGCAACGCCGGCGATCTGCGCCGGTGCGTTGCGGTCGACGAGGTGGCCGAGGCCGGCGCCGACACCGACCAGGAACAGCAGTGGATTGGCCACGCTCACCACGATCGTGCCACGCCACGTCCGCCGGTACGCGAGCATCCAGTAACTGAAGGCGCGCAACATGGTCCGCCTCCTAATCGATGAGCGAGCGCCCGGTGAGCTTGAGGAACACGTCCTCGAGCGTGGCCCGGCGCACGAGTGCGGTCAGTGGCGTGATCGACATCGCGTGTACGGCGGCCAGCGCGGCCTCGCCGTCGTCCGCGTACACGAGGATCCGGTCGGGCAGCGCGTCGATCCGGCCGCCACCGGCGGCGAGCGCCGACGCGTTGAGCTTCTCGACGACCGTGTCCTGCTCGCCGATCGCGAACCGGATCTCCAGTACGTCGCGCGTTGCGTGCGCCACGATGAGATCGCGCGGCGACCCCTCGGCGACGATGCGGCCGTGGTCCATCACCACGAGGCGATCGCACAGTTGCTCCGCCTCGTCCATGTAGTGCGTGGTGAGGATGAGCGTCACGCCCTCCTGCTTGAGCCGGTAGAGCCGGTCCCACAGGACGTGCCGCGCCTGCGGATCGAGACCGGTCGTCGGCTCGTCGAGCAGTAGCAGGTCGGGTTCGTTGATGAGCGACCGCGCGATGGTCAGGCGTCGGCGCATGCCGCCGGACAGCACGTCGACCTGCTCGTCGGCCTTGTCCTGCAGCTGAGCGAAGTCGAGCAGGCGGGCGGTGCGCGCCCGGATCACCGCGCGCTTCAGCCCGAAATAACGCCCGTAGACGTGCAGGTTCTCCCGGACCGTGAGCTCGCGGTCCAGACAGTCATCCTGCGGTACGACGCCGAGCCGCGCGCGGATCCGCGGACCCTGTGTCGCCGGGTCCATGCCGAGAACACGCAGCGTGCCGCCGGTGACCGGAGATATCGCGCTGATCATCCGCATGGTCGACGACTTGCCGGCGCCGTTCGGCCCGAGGAACCCGAACGCCTCGCCGCGGCGCAGTTCGAAATCGATGCCGTCGACCGCTCGGAACGCCGCCGACGAGCCGCGCGGGGGATAGGTCTTGGTGAGGTCCGCTGCCTGGACGAGGGGTTGTCCGGTCACGCGACGGAGCGTAGAAAATATCTACGTGCTTCGCAACGCCTTATTACCCAATTGTGCAAGTACTTGCACAGATGGGTCTCGGACAGTCCTGGATCTTGGTGCCTTCCCGGCGCCCGAGTGAACAGGCGCCCGAGTGCTCGGTTCGCACCAAGATTGCGACGACGCGAGTCGCGGATCACTTCGGCGGTCGCCGAGGAGGCGGCGAGCAATCGGACGCGAGAGGATGGACGGATGCCGGAGTTGACCCGCGGGCGCCGCCTGCTCGTGCTCGCGATCTGTTGCATGAGCCTGCTGATCGTGGGGCTGGACAACACGATCGTGAACGTCGCCCTGCCGGCCATTCAGCGTGACCTGCATGCGTCGGTCTCCGGTCTGCAGTGGACGATCAGCGCATACACGTTGGTGCTCGCGAGCCTGCTCTTGCTGTCCGGCTCGACCGGTGACCGGATCGGCCGGAAGCGTACGTTCCAGACCGGCCTGGTGGTGTTCACGCTCGGGTCGTTGCTGTGCAGCCTCGCGCCGGGCCTCGGCTGGTTGATCGCATTCCGGATGGTCCAAGCGGTCGGCGGCAGCATGCTCAACCCGGTGGCCATGTCGATCATCACGAACGTCTTCACCGAGCCCCGCGAGCGTGCCCAGGCCATCGGCATCTGGGGCGGCGTGGTCGGGATCAGCCTGGCGCTCGGCCCGGTCGTCGGTGGGGCGCTGATCGATTCGATCGGCTGGCGAGCGATTTTCTGGATCAACATTCCGGTCGGCGCCGCGGCGTTTGTCCTGACCGCCCTGTTCGTCCCCGAGTCACGGGCCGCCGCGCCGCGCCGCCTCGACGTCGTCGGCCAGGTGCTCGTGTTCGCGTTCCTGGCGACCTTGACGTACGGCATCATCGAGGGCCCCGCCATCGGGTGGGCGTCACCGGTCATCGTCGGAGCGTTCGTCGTCTCGGCGGTCTCGGCGGCCGCGCTTGTCACGTACGAACGCCGGCGCTACCAGCCGCTGGTGGACCCGCGATTCTTCTCGAGCATCCCGTTCTCGTCGGCGACGGTGATCGCGGTGTGCGGGTTCGCCGCGCTGTCCGGCTTCCTGTTCCTCAACACGCTCTACCTGCAGAACGTCCGGGGGTTCACGCCGCTGCACGCCGGTCTCGCGACGCTGCCGCTTGCGGTGATGTCGATCCTGTTCGCGCCGTTGTCGGGGCGGCTGGTCGGAGCCCGTGGCGCTCGGGTTCCGCTGGTCATCGCCGGTGTCGGGATCACGGTCGCCGCGCTGATGTTGACCGGTCTCGACAATCGCACGCCGATCGCGTACATCGTCGTGGCGTACGCCATCTTCGGGTTCGGATTCGGCTGGCTGAACGCTCCGATCACGAACACGGCAGTGTCGGGTATGCCACGGGAACAGGCCGGCGTGGCCGCCGCGATCGCCTCGACGAGCCGGCAGATCGGTCAGTCGCTCGGCGTCGCCGTGATCGGTGCGGCCGTGGCGTCGGTGATGGCGAGCATGTTCGGCTCGTCGTTCGCCTCGGCGAGCCATGTCGGTTGGTGGATCATCGCCGGCTGTGGCCTCGCCGTGCTCGTCCTCGGCGTCGTATCGACCACGGCGTGGGCACGGGACACCGCGGCGCAGGTCGTCGCGCGTACGACGGACCCCGAACCGGCCCCGGTCGGCTGACCGGCTCGGACGGTGGCTCGCACGCTCCGCGACTTCCACAGCGTCCGCACAGAAGAGTCTCAGAATCGTCTCAGCGGCGCGCGACATTATAAGAGCATGTCGATCGCGAATAGCGGCTATCGCACCATGCCCGAGCAAGCCACCGCGTCCCGCTCTATGCTGCGCCGGACCGACGGCAGCGCGGTACGTGTCCTCGTCGTCGACGACGAGTCGACGCTCACCGAGTTGCTGTCCATGGCCCTGCGATACGAGGGGTGGGACGTCCGGGGGGCCGGCGACGGGCAGGCCGCGGTCGCGACGGCACGCTCATTCCAACCCGACGTCGTGGTGCTCGACATCATGCTGCCGGACATGGACGGTCTCGCCGTGCTGCGCCAGCTGCGCAGCCAGGTCTCCGACGTCCCGGTGCTGTTCCTCACGGCCAAGGACGCGGTCGAGGACCGGATCGCCGGGCTGACCGCCGGTGGCGACGACTACGTGACCAAGCCGTTCAGCCTCGAGGAGCTCGTCGCGCGCCTCCGAGCGCTGCTGCGCCGGACCGGAATGACATCGGTCCGCGACGACGCGACGATCACGGTCGGCGACCTGACGATGGATGAGGACAGCCACGAGGTCCGCCGCGGCGGCGATCTGATCGAGTTGACCGCGACCGAGTACGAGTTGCTGCGCTACCTGATGCGCAACGCCAAGCGCGTGCTGTCGAAGGCGCAGATCCTCGATCGCGTGTGGCGTTACGACTTCGGCGGCCAGGCCAACGTCGTCGAGCTCTACATCTCGTACCTGCGTAAGAAGGTGGACGCCGGCCGTCAACCGATGATCCACACGATGCGGGGCGTCGGGTACGTGCTCAAGCCCGCAACCTGATCGCTCGCCCCGACATCGACCGCCCCACCGCGGAGGCCGGAGACGGTCGATCGCGGCGGACACAGGCGCGCCACAGCATCGACACACCGACTGGACAGGCGAATCCGGCAGACTGTCTCCCGTGACAACCTCGGCAGGCGACGCACCGGTCTCGCCGGGTGCCGTGGCGCCCGGCGCCCGATGGAGAGCGCGCCTGCAACGGTGGCTCACCGGCTGGCCGTTACGACGTCGCCTCCTCGCGGCACTGATCGCGCTCCTTGCCCTGATCTGCCTCATCCTGGGCATCGTCACCAACGTGTTCCTGCGGCAATATCTCGTGGCGCAGGTCGACGACCGCCTGCGGGGCAGTGCCCAGCATGCGCTCCAGGGTGCGGGTGGACCCCCGGGGGAGCCGTCCGGCGCAGCCGAGGAGCCTGGTGAGCAGCCCGGCTCGGGTGGATTCCTCGGTCGCGGCGACGCCGACGGCACGCTGTACGCGACGATCACCAACGGTCAGGTCTCGGAGGCTCGCTATCTGTCCGGGCGGAACCCGGAGACGACCACTGCCGACCAGAACTCGCAACTGCTCACCGTGCCGGCCAGCGGCCGGCCGGTCACCCGCGATTTGTCCGGCGACCTCGGCGACTACCGGCTCGTGGCGCAGCCCGGACCATCGAACGAAACCATTGTCGCCGGCGTTCCACTGGCTGACGTCAACAACACGCTGCTGCGCCTCGCCCTGACCGAGACGTTCGTCGCGCTGGCCGGACTGATCTGCCTCGGACTGGTCGGCGAGACGATCATCCGCCGGACGCTGCGGCCGCTCAACCGCGTCGCCTCCACGGCCGTACGAGTGTCGGAGCTGCGGCTCGATCGCGGGGAGGTGGCGCTGTCCGAACGCGTACCAGACCGGGACACCGATGCTCGCACCGAGGTCGGCCAGGTCGGCGCCGCGTTGAACCGCCTGCTGGGGCACGTCGGCACGGCCCTCACCGCCCGCCACGCGAGCGAGACACGCGTCCGGCAGTTCGTCGCCGATGCGAGCCACGAGCTGCGTACGCCGTTGGCCGCGATACGTGGCTACGCCGAACTGACCCGGCGGATGGATGACCTCGTGCCCGACGACGTGGCGTACGCGATGCGGCGCGTCGAGTCGGAGTCCGCCCGGATGACGACGCTCGTCGAGGATCTGCTGCTGCTGGCGAGACTCGACTCGGGCCGACCGATCGAACACGAGCCGGTCGATCTGTCGAGGCTCGTCGTCGATGCGGTATCGGACGCGCACGTCGCCGGACCCGACCACGTGTGGCGGCTGGAACTGCCGGACGAGCCGGTGACGGTGGCCGGCGACGGGCCGCGACTTCACCAGGTCTTCGCGAACCTGCTCGCGAACGCGCGCACACACACGCCGCCCGGAACGACCGTCACCGTGACGCTGCTCGCGGCGGCCGCGCCGAACGACTCCGATCGTCAGAGCTCGGCGGACGCCGTACAGGTCATCGTCGCCGACGACGGCCCGGGCATCCCGGCGGCGCTGATGCCCGCCGTGTTCGAACGTTTCGCCCGCGGCGACACATCGCGGTCCCGCGCGGCCGGCAGCACCGGGCTGGGCCTCGCGATCGTGGCCGCTGTGGTCGAAGCGCACGACGGGACGGTGACCGTCGAGTCCCGACCCGGCCGGACCGCGTTCACCGTCTCGCTGCCCGCCTGAACCCTTACTGTCGGCCCGGCCGGCGGTCATAGGCAACCCACAGTCTCGTCACACGGCCGTCGTAAGAGCGACCGACAAGCTCGCGGCATGACGATCACCCAGCCCTCCCTCGCGACGGGACAACCCGGCGCGCTCGACCCGCCCGCCATCGATGCCCTGCCGGCCGCGCGCCCCCGGTGGATCCGCCCGGCCGTCGCCGTCCTGCTCATCGGCACGGCGATCCTCTATCTGTGGGACCTGTCCGCTTCTGGCTGGGCCAACGCGTTCTACAGCGCGGCCGTACAGGCCGGCACGAAGAGCTGGAAGGCGTTCTTCTTCGGTTCGTCGGATGCGTCGAACTTCATCACCGTCGACAAGCCGCCGGCGTCGCTGTGGGTCATGGAGATCTCCGCCCGCATCTTCGGCGTCAATTCCTGGAGCATCCTCGTGCCGCAGGCGCTCGAGGGCGTCGCGGCGGTGGGCCTGCTCTATGCGACGGTACGGCGATGGGCCGGCCCCGCCGCCGGTCTGATCGCGGGAGCGGTGTTCGCGCTGACCCCGGTCGCCGTACTGATGTTCCGCTTCAACAACCCCGACGCGCTGCTGGTGCTGTTGCTGGTCGGCGCGGCTTACGCGACCACCCGCGCGCTCGAAAAGGCATCGACACAGTGGCTGCTTCTGGTCGGCGTCCTGATCGGCTTCGGATTCCTGACCAAAATGCTGCAGGCGCTGCTGGTCGTACCGGCGTTCGCGCTCGTCTACCTCATCGCCGCTCCGACATCGCTGCGGCGGCGCATCGTCCAGCTTCTCGCGGCCGGCGCTTCACTCGTGGTCGCGGCCGGCTGGTGGGTCGCGATCGTGTCTGTCGTCCCGGCGGCCGACCGGCCCTACATTGGCGGATCGCAGGACAACAGCGTTCTCGGCCTCGCGTTCGGCTACAACGGGCTCGGCCGGTTGAGCGGCAACGAGACCGGCAGCGTCGGCGGGGGTGGCGGCGCCGGCGGTGGGGGCGCCGGGGGCTCGATGTGGGGTTCGACCGGCTGGACGCGGCTGTTCTCCAGCGATCTCGGCGGGCAGACGGCCTGGCTGCTGCCGGCGGCGCTGCTGCTGTTCGTCGTCGGGCTGTGGGTGACCCGCCGGGCGCCGCGCACCGACACGCTCCGCGCCGCCTACTTGTTGTGGGGCGGCTGGCTGCTCGTCACCGCGGCCGTCTTCAGCTTCATGGCCGGCATCTTCCACCCGTACTACACGGTGGCTCTCGCTCCGGCGATCGGCGC
>CAWFSH010000005.1:0-109846 GCA_963818495.1 uncultured Actinomycetota bacterium | reverse complement strand
GGGATCCTCGTTGGACGGCAAGCGGGCCGCCTGCGCATTGCGCACGGTAAGGGCGTACCGACATATAGCGATGAAAGTCGCGGCGCGAGTTCTTCGTCCGTACCGGAAATGGCAGCGAAACTATTGGCAGACCGTGACATGGAATAACCGAAAGCGACTGACTCGCTGCGTAAAGTCCACAATGATCTTTGTCAATGTGCGAGTGCCAGATCCGCAGCGGACGGCCGTGACGCCTCGCGGCATTGTGATGTGCACAACGCCTTTGGTAACGGTTGGCACAGACGGCTAGATTCCTCAGCATTGCTTACGGTGAAATAGGCAATGTGCTGAATACGAGCCTTACCCGCAAGCCGCTATACGCGCCACGTGGTGCGGTGGCCACAAGCCAACCGCTTGCCGCGTCGGCCGGCCTCGCCGTACTGCGTGCCGGCGGTAACGCTGTCGACGCGGCAATCGCCACAGCCACCGCGCTCACCATCGTCCAGCCCGGTTCCAACGACATCGGTGCCGACCTGTTCGCGATTGTCTGGGACGGGGCGCGCCTGCATGGGCTGAACGCATCGGGTCGGTCGCCGGCCGCCCTGACCTGGGAGATGGCCAACACGGCGGCGGAGCAATCGAGCGCCGCCCTCGGCGGTGCGCAGAGCTCGGCGGCCGAGGTCATGCCGTCGCGCGGGTGGCTGCCGGTCACGGTGCCGGGCGCACCCGCCGGCTGGCGAGACCTGCACGAGCGATTCGGATCGCGACCGTTCGCGAGCCTGTTCGACGACGCGATCGCATTCGCTGAGCGCGGTTACCCGGTGTCGCAGCGAGTGGCCAGCGGCTGGGCGCGGACCGCGGACTACGCCCACGCGCACCTGCGACGGACCCGAGTTCGCCGAGTGGAAGCGCATCTACTTGCGCGACGGCCGCGCTCCCCGCGCCGGCGAACGCTTTGTCGAACACGGACGCGGCGAAGGCCCTGCGCCTCATCGCGGGCAGCAACGCCGAGGCGTTCTACGCCGGCGAGATCGCGCAGGCGATGGTGGCGTACGCGGCCGCCACCGGCGGCATGATGACCGCTCGATGACCTCGCCAAG
This sequence comes from uncultured Actinomycetota bacterium, assembly GCA_963818495.1. Lineage (GTDB taxonomy): Bacteria > Actinomycetota > Actinomycetes > Mycobacteriales > Micromonosporaceae > DASQPR01. The sequence continues at coordinate 108,767 of CAWFSH010000005.1, read as the reverse complement.
CATGCGTCGACCTGGGTCGATCCGATCAGCATGCGATACCGCGGCTATGACGTCTGGGAGATCCCACCCAACGGCCAGGGCATCGCCGCGCTGGCCGCGCTCGGCATCCTCGACGGCTTCAACTTCGCTACCGCGACCGCCGAGCAGCGACTGCACCTGCAGATCGAGGCGATGAAGCTCGGCTTCGCCGACGCGCACGCGTACGTAGCCGATCCGGAAACCCCGTCCGTGCACCCGCCGCCATGCTGGACCCGGCCTATCTCGCGCGGCGGCGCGACCTCATCGGCGACACGGCCGGCGACCCGGCACCGGGCGACCCGGCTCGGGGCGGCACCGTCTACCTCTGCACCGCCGACGCGGACGGCATGATGGTCAGCCTTATCCAGTCGAACTACATGGGCTTCGGCTCGTTCGTAGCCGTTCCGGGCTTCGGCTTCGGTCTGCAGAACCGAGGCGCCGGATTCTCGCTGGATCCCGACTCACCCCAATGTCGTCGCGGGCGGCAAGCGGCCATTCCACACGATCATTCCGGGCTTCCTCACTCGCGACGATGCGGCGGTCGGACCGTTCGGCGTGATGGGCGGCCACATGCAGCCGCAGGGCCACGTCCAGCTCATCTCGTCGACCGTCGACGACGGTCTCGATCCGCAGGCCGCGCTCGACCGGCCGCGCTGGTACTGGCACGCCGGCCGGTCCGTACAGGTCGAGTCCGAGATGGATCCGGGGCTCGTCGAGGCGATGGCGGCGCGCGGTCACGACATCACTGTCGCAGATCACGGCGCTTACGGGTACGGCCAGGCGATCTGGAAGCTGCCCGACGGCGCCGGATACGTAGCCGGCTCCGAGGGCCGGGCCGACGGGAACGCGGTCGGCTACTGAGTTTTTTAGAAGCGCCTGGACTCGCCGCGGTCGGCGCGCACTTCGTGCTCGCGTGATCTGGCGGCGACGCCGTGGTGCGGCCCGGTGCAGTTGTACGGCAGTTGGCCGCTCGCCGCGCCTGGAGCGCCCAAGTTCCGTACAAGTGCAGGGGCAGTGCAGGGGCCGTGCAGGTGCCGTGCAGAGGCCGTGCAGGGCAGGCGCTGGGCCAGCGCCGATCGCTGCTCTAAGGAAACCTGGTTCTATAGTTAGGAGTATTGACAGATAGCTCCGAGGCGTCCATCGTGGGCGCAACCCCGGATTCAACCCGGACACGAGGAGCGTCATGGGTTCTGTCAAGAAACGTCTTGCCATGGTGACGGCGATCGTCCTGCGGCGCGGGCTTGACCGTCCGTGCCGGCGAGCAGCGCCTCGGCCCAAACACTGACGTCCGCACGGTCATCGGCCAACGGTGCACCGTCGCATGTGGTCACGGCATACTTCGCGGACTGGGACGTCTACGGCCGCGGCTACCACGTCAAGGACATCCCGGCCGACAAGATCAACGTCATCCAGTACGCGTTCGGCAAGCCGACGTTCAACCCGGCGACCGGCGCGGTCGGCTGCGATGTCTCGACCCGTGGGCCGACTACCAGCAGCCCTACTCCGCCGACATCGCGGTGAACGGCGTCGCCGACGACTCAGCCAACCCGGACCAGCACCTGTACGGCAGCTTCAACCAGCTGCTGGAGCTGAAGGCGGCGAACCCGAACCTCAAGGTCGAGATCTCGCTCGGCGGCTGGACGAAGTCGACCTGGTTCGCCGATCTCGCGCCGCGACACCGCAGCGCCGGCGAGGCCTTCGTGTCGCCTGCATCGACACGTTCATCAAGGGCAACCTGCCCGGCGGCAGCTGGCCGCCGAGCGCGGGCGGCGACGGCGCGGCCGCCGGCCTGTTCGACGGCATCGACCTCGACTGGGAGTACCCGACCCAGCTCGCCGGCGGCAACGTCGACTACAGCGCGGCCGATCGGCACAACGCGACGCTGCTGGCGGCCGAGTTCCGCAAGCAGCTCGACGCGTACGGCGCGCACGACCGGCAAGCACTACCTGCTCACCGCCGCGCTGCCGGCCGCGACGAGCGCGACGAAGTACTACGAGCTCGCCGCAGTTCTCGCAGTACCTCGACTGGGACAACGTCATGACCTACGACTTCAACGTTCCCGGCGGGCCCGTCGGCGGCGCCGGACACGCTGTTCGGCCACGACCCGAATGACCCGAACGCGAGCGACTGGACCTGGAACACCACCGGTACGGTGGCGAACTACCTGCTGCAGGGCGTTCCAGCGTCGAAGATCGTGGTCGGCGTCCCGTTCTACGGCAACCAGTACATCAACGTGTCGTCGACGAAGCAGCACGGTCTCTACGGAACGTTCGACAACACCGGACTCGACCCGAACAGCCTGCAGCCCGACCAGATGCCGCAGCCGACCTATCACGACCTCGTCGACGTCGCCGGTGACCTGACGGCCGGCGGCAAGGGCGCGAACGGCTACACGGCCTACTGGGATCTCGCCGCGGGCGAGCCGTACCTGGCCAGTCCGAATGCGACGCACGCGCTGGCCAGCGGCACGATCACCACGCCGACGCGTCATCGCATACTCGAACCCGGCGTCGATCGGCGAACGTACGGTGCTCGTCAAGGCACTGCACCTGCGCGGCGCGATGGCCTGGGAGATCAGCCAGGACTCCGATTCGCACGCACTGATCTCGGCACTCAGCCCGATCCTGCACTAACCGTCTGCGCAACGAGCCCGGCGCCCGCCTCGGGGGAGGGGCGCCGGGCTCGGCCGCCTAGCCGCCCGGCTGCTCGACCGTCTAGCCGTCCGCGCTGCTCGGCGTGCGATGCCGCGGCCTGCATGGCCGCGGCCTGCGCCCGCCTCGCCGCGATCTCGGCGTCACTGCTCTCGATGCAGAATTCGTTGCCCTCGGGATCGGCCAGCACGACCCAGCCCCGACCGTCCGGCCAAACGTGATCGGCCACGCGGGTCGCGCCCGCGGCGATCAGGCGCTCGACTTCTTCATCACGCGGTGTGTCGGCCGGACCGAGATCGAGGTGCAGCCGGTTCTTCACCGTCTTCGGCTCAGGCACACGGATGAAGAGCAGGATCGGCACGGTGTCGGGGTCCGGTCCGACGACGGCGACCTCGTCATCTTCGGGCTTGTCGTCGGGGCCGAGCGACCATCCGGTCACGGTTGCCCAGAATTGCGCTAGAGAGTATGGCTCGGCGCAGTCAACAGTGATGTGACGAATGCGCGACGCCGAGGCGCGGGGCCGCGAGTCGGTTGTTTGAGATGGCATGACACTTTCCCTTCGTGGTGGTCACGGTCGCCGGCACGGGTACGGATGGGTCCGGCCACCTCCTCTCGGGGCCATATCGAATGGCTGCCGCGACCGTGCCGCTTTGTTGACCTATCGCGCACGCAGTTTCGCAGACGGCGGCGGCGCCGGGATCGTGTCCCGACGCCGCCGCGGATTAGGTGTCGCGTCAGCTCACGAGTTGCCAGAGGGCGGGGACGTTTGGTGGTTCCCAGCCGACGAGTGATGTGTGTGACTGCAGGCATTTGTAGGTGTGGCCGCCGTAGGTGACGAGTGTGCCGACGGTGTAGGCGTGGTTGGCGACCCAGGGTTGGGTGCCGGTCGGCGGCGGTGTGGTCGGCGGTGCGGTGGTGGGTGGTGGTGTGGTGGGCGGTTGGGTTGTGGGTGGCGCGGTGGTCGGTGGTGGTGTGGTGGCACCGCCGGTGCAGGTGCCGTTGTCGATCCAGACGTCGTCGGTGCCGTGGTGGGTGGCGGGGTCGTCGCCCTGGGTCCACCATTTTGCCGTGTATTGGTGTCCGCTTTCGGAGGCTTGCTGGCCGCCGGTGAAGATCGCCGTCGTGGTCCAGGCCGGTGCCGTACACGCGCCCGGCGGTGGCGTTGTCGGCGGTACGGTCGGCGGAGTCGTGGGCGGTGTCGCACCGGCGAACTGAGTGGTCAACTTCGTGAAGTCCCACGCGGCCTGGGCCACGCTGCTGCACGTACCCGAGGTTGTGCCGTTGTCGTCCGGCGGGCTGCATTGCCGGTCGCGGTTGACCGCCCAGAACGTGTAGCGCGACAGGCCGTGGCTCGTCGCGTAGCTCAAGACGTTCTGGAAGTCGGTCTGGGTGAACATCTCGCCGGTGTCCGAGCGACCGTTCATCTGGGACACGCCCTCGTGGTTGTACGCGGTCGCGCTCGACCAGCCGTACGTGTTCACCAGCAGCGTGTGGAACGCTTCGAGCGCCGAGATCTGTGAGGCCGACCCGTTGAAGCCACCGTCGAACGGCATGATCGGCGAAGTTTGCCGGCGTGAATCCCAGGTTCTTCGACGTCGTCAACACGTTCTGGCCGAAGAAGCCGGTGCCGCTTGTGGTGCCCGGGACGGTGATCGAGACGTACATGCCGGGGTTGTTGCGCTGCAGGATCTGGGCGGCGCCGAGCTCGTTGTTCACCGCGGTGGTGTTCTCGTACTCGGGCTCCTCCAGGTCGAAGTCCATCGCTTTGAGCGAATATTTCGTGACGACGGCCTGATAAGCGGCGGCGGTCGCGGCCAGCGTGCCACACGTTTGGCCGAGCTTCGTGCCGCCGAACCCGCCGATCGACACGGAGACGTCACCACCGGCGGCGCGCACCGTGCTGATCGTGGCGGCCACCGCCGTGTCCGAGGAGACCGCCGCGGTGCCATCCCACGTCGCCGTACATCCGCCGGCATTGGGCGCCAGAATGAACGCCAGTTCGAAGGCCTTCTGTCCGCTCGCCGCCATAACCTGACCGAGGTCGGGCGGGTTGTTGTCGAGCGGCATCACGTACGGCGCGGAGCCGTACCAGTTGCTCGTGAGCGTCGCACCGCTGGCGGGGGTGCCCAGCACCGTGGCCGCGACAGCGGCGGCCCCGACGGTGATCGCGGCGGCACTCGCGAGCGCGACGGTTCGATGACGTCGCATGCATGTCCTCTTTCTTGTGCACGGCGATCGGATGCCATCGCGCGACCGTGGAACACGAATGGACACCGGCGCGCGCGAAACGAAGCACCCCTCGCGGCTGCGCTGCGCATCGGCGTACACGCTCACCTCGCGGCTGCGCTGCGCATCGGCGTACCCCCGACGCCTCTACAACGCCGGTCAGCTAACCATCAAGAAAGTTTCTTGTCAGTTAGATAGATAGACGTATATCAGCATCCATACGTTCAGGCAATGGGCCTCGTACGCCGACCCGCATCGATCCCCCGATCGGCGCCGAGCGGGGGCGGGCCCGGCGAAATTGGGCGACGGGGCGGACTCAAGGGTGACCCGTCGTCGATCGGCGGCGAGCGATCCGGCAGTCTTGTGGCATGGGCGAAGTGGGCGGCACGTGGTTCAACGACGACATCGAACGCGTCATCGTGACGGAGGAGCAGATCCGGGAGAAGACCGAAGAGCTGGCGCGCAAGATCGCGGCTGATTACTGCGCACGTTCCGACCGTGCTGTTGGTGTGCATCCTCAAAGGCGCCGTGATGTTCATGGCCGACTTCGCCCGCGCACTCGGACAGGAGGGCCAGGCGGTCGAGCTCGAGTTCATGGCGATCTCGTCGTACGGACAGCACGCCACGTCCTCCGGCGTCGTCCGGATCCTCAAAGACCTTGACCGTGACATCGCCGGCCGCCACGTGATCGTGGTCGAGGACATCGTCGACTCCGGCCTCACGCTGTCCTGGCTGTTGAAATACGTGGCGAGCCGGTCCGCGGCCTCGGTCGAGGTGGTCGCGCTGCTCCGGAAGCCCGACGCGATCAAGGTCCAGGTCCCGGTGAAGTACGTCGGCTTCGACATCCCGAACGAGTTCGTGGTCGGCTACGGCCTGGACTTCGCCGAGCGCTATCGCGAGTTGCCCTACGTCGGCATCCTCAAGCCCGAGGTCTACGCCCGGGTCTGATCAATCGACCGGCACGCGTTCGCGGTGGGCGTAGGCGGTGGCAGGTACTGGCCAAACACGCCGCCGGCGCGGTCGGACAGACATGATCGTACGGCAGCCCCTAAAGCACCCAAACAGCATCTGACCAGGCACGGATTCACCGTGAGGCGTACCAGCGAACCGCCCATTTCGTACCATGGGTGGGTAATGCCTTGGGGACGGCACGCAGAGTCACGGTGTACCTTCGAATAGCCGAGGCTTCCCTCAGGTAGCGACAAACCGCCGGCCATCGCCGGCAAGTGTCGTGACCCGTGGGGCTCTTGTCGTTGAGACCGGCAAACAAGGACTCGTTGATCTGGAGGAACTGGGCGCACCAGCGCTCAATAACACGCATGGAACGTAGTCGTTTCTATCGCCGGCCGCTGTTTCTCTGGGTCGCGGTCGCCGTCGGCATCGTCGTGCTCGTCAGTTGGGCGCTGTCCGGCTCACCGAGCTACACGCAGGCCACGACGTCCGACGTCCTGTCGGTCATCAACACGAATCCGGGCAACATCGAGAAGGCGACGATCGAGGACAAGGAACAGACCGTCAATCTGGACCTGGCCAGCAAGGTCAAGCTCGCCGACGGCACCCAGTCCGACAAGATCCAAGCGCAGTTCCCGGCGCTCTCCATCGACAGTGTGTACGGCCTGCTCACCACGGCCGACCAGAATCATCAGCTGCACGCGAACGCGACCGTCGACACCAAGGTCAGCAAGAGCAGCCTGCTGCTGAGCGTGCTGGTGAACTTCCTGCCGATCGCCGCGATCGTCGTTCTCCTCCTGTTCTTCATGTCGCAGGCGCAGGGCGGCGGCTCACGCGTGTTGAACTTCGGCAAGTCCAAGGCGAAGTTGATCTCCAAGGACACGCCGAAGACGACGTTCGCCGACGTCGCCGGCTCCGCCGAGGCCGTCGAGGAGCTCCAGGAGATCAAGGACTTCCTCCAGAATCCGGCCAAATACCAGGCGCTCGGCGCCAAGATTCCGAAGGGCGTGCTGCTGTTCGGCCCGCCCGGCACCGGAAAGACGCTGCTCGCCCGGGCGGTCGCCGGCGAGGCCGGCGTGCCGTTCTACACGATCTCCGGTTCGGACTTCGTCGAGATGTTCGTCGGTGTCGGTGCGTCCCGCGTGCGTGACCTGTTCCAGCAGGCCAAGGAGAACGCGCCGGCCATCGTGTTCGTTGATGAGATCGACGCTGTCGGTCGGCACCGAGGCGCCGGCCTTGGCGGTGGCCACGACGAGCGCGAGCAGACGCTGAACCAGCTGCTGGTGGAGATGGACGGCTTCGACACGAAGGGCGGCGTCATCCTGATCGCCGCGACCAACCGGCCGGACATCCTCGACCCGGCGCTGCTGCGCCCGGGCCGCTTCGACCGCCAGATCGCCGTCGACACGCCGGACATGGAAGGCCGCAAGGCCATCCTGCGGGTGCACGCCAAGGGCAAGCCGTTCCAGCCCGACGTCGACCTTGACGCCGTCGCGCGCCGTACGCCCGGGCTTCACGGGTGCCGATCTGGCCAACGTGATCAACGAGGCGGCTCTGCTGACCGCACGGAGCGAGAAGCGGGCGATCACGAACGAGTTCCTCGAGGAATCGATCGACCGTGTCGTCGCCGGTCCGGCCCGCCGGACCCGGGTCATGAGCGATCGCGAGAAGAAGATCACCGCGTACCACGAGGGTGGTCACGCACTCGTCGCGTGGGCGTTGCCGCACTCGGCGCCGGTGCACAAGGTGACGATCCTGTCGCGGGCCCGATCTCTCGGCCACACGCTCGTGCTGCCGACCGAGGACAAGTACACGCAGACGCGGGCCGAGCTCATCGACACGTTGGCGTACGCACTCGGTGGTCGCGCGGCGGAGGAGCTCGTCTACCACGAGCCGACCACCGGCGCCGGCAACGACATCGAGAAGGCGACCGCGATCGCGCGCGCGATGATCACCGAGTACGGCATGAGTGCGAAGCTCGGCGCGGTGAAGTACGGCCAGAACGACGGCGAGCCGTTCCTCGGCCGGACGATGGGCCACCAGCGCGACTACTCGGAACCGGTCTCGGCCGAGATCGATGCGCGAGGTCCGCGGGCTGATCGAGCTGGCGCACGACGAGGCCTGGGAGATCCTGGTCGAATACCGTGACGTGCTCGACAATCTCGTTCTCGAACTGATCGAGAAGGAGACCATCACGCAGGCCGACATGGCCCGGATCTGCGCTCGGGTCATCAAGCGCCCGCCGATCGCTCCGTTCCACACGTTCGGCAAGCGCAAGGCCTCCGACCAGCCGCCGGTCATGACTCCGAGCGAGATCGAGGCGCTGAAGTAACAGGCCGAGGCCGATGGAGCGAAGGCCGTACTCGGCTCGGCAAGCTACGAAGACGGTGGACGCCAGCGTGAGCGTTAACGGTGGCGCGGCCGATCGGAGCCCCGACGGGGTTGCCCGGTCGGCCGCATCACCGTTTCCCCGACCTGACGGCGCGAGTCGCGACGTCAGAGCGCCGGCCGACGCTGAGCGGCGGAGGTCGCCGAGGCGGAAGACTACTGGTCAGATGGCTTCGTGCATCGAGCCGACCTCGACGCGGAACCGAGCCTCCACGAACCTAACCATCGTCACGGCAACGATCTGGATCAGCTGGCCGCGCGCTTGGTCAACGGCGGACTCACCGGGCGACCGGTCGCCGACGCTGTCGACCTTGATCGCATCGAGCGGGCCGTACGGGAGATCCTGATCGCGCTCGGCGAGGATCCCGACCGCGACGGCCTGAAGCGCACCCCGGCCCGGGTGGCTCGAGCGTACGCGGAACTCTTCGCCGGCCTGCGCGTCGATCCGGCCGAGGTCCTGACGACGACGTTCGAGTCATGCCATGAGGAGCTCGTGCTCGTCCGCGACATCGAAGTCTTTTCACTCTGCGAGCATCACCTGTTGCCGTTCCACGGTGTGGCGCACATCGGCTACATCCCCGGCACGAGCGGCCGCATCACGGGTCTGTCGAAGCTGGCCCGACTGGTCGAGGTCTACAGCCGCCGTCCGCAGGTGCAGGAGCGGCTCACGTCGCAGGTCGCCGACCTGTTGTTGAAGTCGCTGGACGCCCGTGGCGTGATTGTCGTGCTCGACTGCGAGCACATGTGCATGGCGATGCGGGGCATTCAGAAGACCGGCGCCCGGACGGTCACGTCGGCGGTGCGCGGCCTGCTCCAGGTCGATCCGAAGTCGCGCTCCGAGGCCATGAGCCTCATCATGCGAGGCTAAACCCCCGACCGGCCGCCGCCGAATCGGCGGCGCAATGTCTTCAGGCCGCGCGGGCGTGCCGTACCGTTGCCGGCAGCAGGACGCGGCGCGGTGAGTGACGGCATGTCCGCATGGCCGGCAATCGTGCTTAAGTCAGGCAGTACGAGCGGCCGGTTGATCCCGGACCCGGCTCCGGGTAAGAGACCGAGCACCGGAGCGAGTGGGTCGCCCGGTGGAAACCCGCTGTCGACGACGCGACCGACATCGCGTCCGAGCCCGATGAACGCGGTGATGGCGCTTGCGAACTCGGTCACCGTCCCGGGCACGGTCAGCGGCATAAGCATGCCGTCGCTGAGACCGTCGGCGAGTACGTCGATCGCACAGTCGATCAACGTTCCGACCGTGTTCGCCGCCGCCTCCATGATTGAGTGCAGCAGGTCGCCGACGGACCGATAGGCGGCGGCCAGAAGTCGCCAGGTCGCCGCCGGCCGCGGTGAGCGCGGCCGCGAGGTTGCCAAGGTTGCATTGACACGCGTCGGACGCGTGACCAGTCCACACCGTCGGGACGATGCGGTGTGCGTTGTCTATCGAGGTCGATTCGTCACGGAGAAACGCGGCGAGGTTGGCCAGCGCCTCGGCCGATCGCAGTACGCCCGGCCAGTCGCCGACGAACGGCGTCACCAGCACCTCGACCGGATCGTAGGGGCGGTCGAGGAGACCGCACGCCGCCGCAATCCGGGTCGCTACCCAGATCGCGTCGCGAATCAGGCCGGCGGCGCCGACGTTATCGGCCCACGCCGGCCGCGACGGTAGGTAAGCCGCTGGATCGGCGACCGCGGCCAGGCGGTGGCCCGGCACGGATAGGTCGGCAAACACGGTCGCCGATCCAGCGCTCCCGGCCACGTCGAACGGCGGTGCAGTGGCGAGACCGGTCGGAAAATCCGGCAGCATCGCGTCCTGGCGACCGACTGTGCGCAACGAGGCCCGGCGGTCCGCCAAGTCGTAGGCGTCGGCGGCCGTACGCAGACGGGTGGCGTCCGTCGACACGTACGTCGCGGCGTCGGCGAGGAACCGGGCAACCGACCGTACGTTTGCCTGATGCCGGGCATACATCGAGTGATAGAGCGGCGCGATGTCGTCGATGACCGCCTCGGTCGCCAGGTATCGCAACGCCATGCGGAAATCGCTGTCGCGCCGGTCGAGAAATTTCGGCAGACCTCGCAGGGACGGGATGTCGACTTTGAACGCCACGGTCGCCTCCGTTGCAATGGATCCGCCCGAAGCATCGGGGCGGCTCGTCCATGGAACGAGCCCGCCGATCGCCCTGGCAACGGCGGCCGCGATGCTGTGGAAAAGGTCCGGCAAATGCCTCGGCGCTCGTCCACAACGGAGCCGCGAACCTCAGATGACAGCGTGATACGACTGGGCGGCCTGAATGCCGGCGAGCGTAAGGGTCTGCGCCTCTTCGAGCTTTCTGCTTCGCCTGCTCCACCCGGCCGATCGCGTCGGCGACCCGTGGATGGACGCTGCCGGCGGTCGCGATGCGGAGCCGGTTGAGTGTTTCCTCAAGCTGCTCGACGACGGAGCGCATGCCGACGACGGCACGCTCGGCATCGTCGACCGACGCGGCGATGTGGAGTTTGACTTCTTCGACGCCGGGCATGCGGCCTCCTCTAGCGGGCGGTGGCGGGTCGACGCCGGTGGCGTCGTCGCGGAGACGTCAGAAGATCGAAAGGATCAACCCGACAATCAGCGGTACGGCGCAGAGCATGGCGCCGACGACGCCGCCCGGCGGACGGTACGCCGTGTCGCCCAGGCGTCGCCCGATCACCGAACTCTCCAATGCTCCCGCCCGACCGAACAGGAGCCGGAGTGTGAGCCAGCCCAGGATCCAGGCACCGGCGGGAACGATCAACGAGAACACCGCGATGACGACGCTCGCCTGGAATGAGTCGCCGACGATCGAGTTGATCTCGATGACGGCGACGAGAGCGAGCAGCGCGAACCACCCGTACACGATCGCGTTGCGTACGCCGGCCGGCCGGCTCGCGAGTAAGCCGCGCTGTGCCGGAGTGCTGGTGGCCAACGACAGCGTCGCGTCGGATGCATCCAGTGTCGTACGGACCCGCTGCAAGGCCACGGTGATGTCGGCCGTCGCATCCGCGATCGATCGTCGGCCGGCCGGCGCGTCATTCGGTGCATGTCCGATTGCGTTGGCGGTGACGGCGGAGCCGATTGGCGACTGGCCGGTCAGCGCCACCACAGCGGCGCGCTCAGCGTCGAGTGGCTCAAGGGGCGGCACGGCGCGTCCGAGGCCGGTGGCGACCTCGACGAGGCGTGTTCGCTGCAGCGAGATGCGCTGACGGACCGCTGCCAGCTCGGCCATGGTCGCGCCGGCCGTGGCCTGCTGAGCCGCGACCGTCGCAGCCGACTCGCGGCGCACCTCGTCGAGGCGAACGGTCGCGGCCAGATACTCGTCCCACCGGTTCATCGGCCGACCCCGGCGCCGTCCGGATCGGGAAGCGAAGCATCGGCGTGTCGTCCGACGCTGCCGGTGTCGGCCGCCGTACGTGGGGGACCTACACCGAGGTCCGCCACGTCGTCGGCTCGATCCGCGGGCGGGCGTACGAACGGCACGATGAGCTCGGTTCGCGCGGCGTGCCGATCGTGAAAGAGCGCCCGGTTCGGCCGCGGCTGCCAGTCGAGGTCGAGTTCACCGAGGAAGATCGCGGCGTCGGTGGCCGGTACGTTGAGCAGCACGACTCCGGCGACGTCTTCGCGCCCGGCCGATCCGCCGGTGTCCTCGCCAAACCGTCGCAGCCCGCGCCACCAACCGAACACGTGCACATTGCGGCTCGGGCCGTCGCGGAGCAAAGATCGCAGGTCGGCCGCGCCGTCAAGCCCGAACCCGAACACGTACGTATCCTCGGTGGCCGGATCCTCGACGATGCCGCGCAGCGCCTTTGCATCCACGACATCACAGGCATGCCCGGCGCCGGCGAGTGCCGTGGCCAGATCGGCACCGACGGTGTCGGACGCGGCGACGAGAGGTGCGAGCACGAACCGGACCGATCCGGGCTCGACCTGCGCCGCCAGCGACCGTACGGCCGCGTCCAGCAGCCCGGCGCCCATTTCGCTCGGACCGATCACGGCGAGATGCCGACCGGGCGTGCTGTCGAGCGGGAACGCGGCGAGGGACAGCGGCACGTCGATAACCCGACCGAGGTAGGCGATCGGACGTCGCGACGGGGGCAGCGTCGCGGGCAGGTGCTGCGGCGCGTACCCCTCGAACACGTACGGCGGCCGGGCGCCGGCCGACCGGGCAAGCCACAGCCGGCGGCGGAGCGTCGAAAGTGTCCGAGGCTCGGCGTGCGGATCCGGAAAGTCGATCAGACGCTCGTGGGCCCGGGCGGCGCCACTGGGTCCGCCCAGGCCACCGGCCGTGTTCACGACCGCCGTACCGAGCCGGAGAGCGGCCGCCGCCGCGTTGCGTACGTCCAGGACGTCGGCCCCGCCGGGCAGCGCGATCCGAACCGGGAACTGGCCGAAGATCGAGTCCCGTTTGGAGTAGAGCGACTCGACGCCGCGCATCGTCTGGCTCGCGAGGATCAGGTGGATGCCGTACGAACGGCCCTTGCGTGCGACCGACTCCAGCAGCGCGACGGCCTGGCGCGCGATCCGATCATCGCCGGCGAGGAGCACCTGGAATTCGTCGATGACGCAGAGGATCCGCGGCAGTTCGTCGGTCTCCCGCAAATCGGCGAAGCGCGTCACGCCGGCGTCCTTGTAGAGCACCGATCGGCGGGTCATCTCGTCGTCGAGTTCGCGGAGCACGGCCAGGCCGTACGCCCGGTCGGACTCGACCCCGACCGCCCGCGCGTGCGGGATCCAAGATGGGTCGCGCTCGGTCGGGGTGAACTCCCTAAACGACACGCCTTCCTTGAAGTCGAGCAGATAGAGCGTCAATTCGGCCGGCGAGTAGCGGCTGCACAGTCCATACAGGATGTTGATGAGCAGAGCCGTCTTGCCGGCGCCGGAGCGCCCGCCGATCAACCAATGCGGGGTGAGATCGGCCAGCCGCAACGACAGCGCCGCATGGCCGGTGAGGCCGACCGTGGTCGCCAGGCCTTCGGCCGAACTCTCCTGCCAGGTCTCGCTCGGCAGGAGGTCGGTCATCCGCAGCGTGGCGACGATGCGGGCCTGCTCGGCCACGGTTGCGCAGACCGTCTCGAGCAGTCGGGGTGGCGGGTCGCCGTCGAGCTCGACCGGCGAGTTGAGCACGCCGTCGGAACCGTACGGGCCGGCCGACGGTGACTGCGTCGGCCCGTACGACGATCGTGGTCGCGTTGGCCACGGGCGCCATACCGGCGTCACGCGTGCGACCGGCATCGTCACGCGCGCGGCCGGCGGCGTCGCGTGCCGGCGGCAACCCGGTGACGATCATGGTAAGTCGAGCGGCCGGCGCCGCCGTCGTGAGCGCGTGCACCCGAGCCACGTCGGAGGGCTCGGCGCCGCTCGGCAGTCCGGCGATGACGAACAGCAAGTGGCGTCCGGCCGGGGCGGGCGTGCGTACCCACTGTTCGGCCTCGGCCAAAAGGGTGCGCATCCCGCCAAGCTCGGTGGCCGGCGGTGGCATCAATCGACCGTCAAACAGCGACTGGAACGGCGCGAACGCAACGCCGGTCGGGTCGATGCCGCGCACCCGCAGCGTGCCGGGTGTGGCCGCGGCGAGAAGCCGCAGCACGACGCTGCGCAGCAGGCCGATGGCGGCCGGATCGTGCGGTGCCGCGTCGACCGCCAGATGCCCGACGCCGAGAAGCGGCACCAGCACCGGAAATTGCGCGCCTGATACGGGAGATGCCGCGCCGACGCGGACGGCAAGCTCGGTGCCGGCCTCCGTGCCGACGGCCGGCGACGCGACGGCCGCATCCCACGGCACCGAAAGCCATCCCGGTGCGACATCCGCGGCGAGCTCGGTCAGCGCCGCGGCGAGGGAACGTTGGGTCGCGTCCAGCGCCGGCGGCGACTCATCGGGCGTCATCTCCTCGAGCACACGCGCGGCGGCGTCGGCGGTCGCTACCGCTTGGCGGTGCAGCGCGGCGGCACGTTCGACACTGGAGCGAACCCGTGCCAATGTCGACCTCCCTTGCACTGCCGCGCCCGGGACAGGAGCGGGGGAATGGGCGGACGTCCGGGGGCGCTCCGGGCAAGACCGTGAAGCTCTTATCGAACTTAACGCAGGAGCCGGACGCAAGCCCGCAGCGCGACCGGCCCGATCGAGCGAAATCGCATCCGGGTCTCGTCGCCGGCGTCCGTGGCGGCGGTCGAGCCCGCCGGCCGCTCTCTCGCCACACAGGACACGCAGTCGCCGCTCGACTACGCTCGCCGATGTGGACGCGCAGCCGCCGGGGTCGACGCCGGAGCCGAGAGCGGCCGCGACGCAGGTCGGCGACGCGCAGGCACCGCGCGCGCCATCGGAGGGCGACGATGCGCTGGCACCGCTAGTCCCGATCGGTCCGCCGATCCGGCCGACGCAGCGCTCTCGTTGGCGGGTGGTCTTCGCGGTGGTGCTGGCCGTGATCCCGTTGCTGTGCGTCGGCGCAATACCGCTGGCTTTTCACTCGTACGACACCGCGACCCGACCGGATCGCAGTGCGCCGGATGTGGTCGTGCACAACTATCTGCAGGCATTCCTGGCCGACCGGGACGACGCGGCGACGGCCCAGTTCGTCTGCTCCGGGCGATCCGGCCTGAGCGCGATCCAGGATTACCGATCCACCATCGAAGCCAGCGAGCAACGCGCCGGCCAGTCGGTCTCGTTCACCTGGGTGGAGGCCCCGGTCACGTCGGCCGGCCCGGACGCGGCGTCGGTGGACGTACGCATCATCGCCACGATCGGCGGCGTGAGCAGCGGCGGCAGCCAGTCGGATCTCTTCACGTTCACCACCCATCTCGCCGACACGTGGTGTGTGGCGTCGGCGACCAAGCTCGGCTGACTACTCCGCCCAGAGCAGGTAGATCGGCACCTCGCGCGTGCGTGGCAGTTGTCCGTTCCAGGCCCAGCGATACCACTCCAGCTCCGAGCAAACGCGTACGCAGACGTCGCCGTCGTTGCTCTGGTAGACCTCGGTGACCGCGCGGAGATCGCGGAGCGCCCGGGACGGCTCCGCGAGAACGACGCGGCGCCCGGCCACGGTCGGCATGTCGCGGACGGCCACCGGCGCCCGTCGCGGCGGGCCGTCGAGCGAAACGAGTCGGCCGAACACATCCCCGGTCGACGGCGCGCTCGGACTCGTCGGCTCGACAGTCGCGACGGTCTCGACCCAGACCCGATCGATCGGCACTAGCGGCGCGAACACCTCGATCTGCTCCGCCTCGGCCCGATACCACTCCTGCTCCGGCAGCACCGGCACGTACGTCCGGCTGGCCTGGACGACGGCCGCATCGCCGCGGAGATCACCACGCCAACCCAGCCCTGGTACGCCGATCAGCAGCCGCGCGCCCCGCAGGTCGGTGCGGCCGGCCGCCGGGACGGGGACGATCGACGGTGGCGTCGCCGGCTGGACCGGCGGCCAGTTCGGGCTGGTCATGGTTGGATCATGGTCGGACTCCGAGCGGTGCACCCTGCTGGTTCATGAACGGTACGGGATCGATCGCGCCGGCCGCAGTGTCATCGCCATTTGTGTGGACCTCGAAATGACAGTGTGGGCCGTCGGCGTGCCCGCTCATGCCGACGTGCCCGATCGGCTGGCCGGCGGTGACGCGTTGGCCGACGACGACGAGCGGCTGCGACATCATGTGGCAGTAACGCGTGATGATGTTGCCGGCATGCTGGATCTCCACCCACCAGCCACAGCCGGAGATCGCCAACGATCCGTCCCGGTCGCAGCTGAAGGGCGCGCCACTGGCCGTGTGAGCCTGGCACGAGACGATCGTCACGACGCCGTCGGCCGCCGCGTGGATGACCGTTCCCTTCGGCGCCGCGAGATCGGTGCCGTTGTGGGTCGGGCGCGACGGCGTACGGAATCCGGAGGCGATCCGCGCGACGAGCGGTACGGTCCAGCCGGACGCGGCGATCTGGCCGGGATTCGTGCACTGCAAGGCGACCAGTGACCCGGCGGCCCGGGCGGCGCCGTCGGCCAACGTGTTGACGATCTCGGTGGCGAACGCCTCGTGCTTCGCGTACGCGTCCGGGTAGGCACTGCGCTGCACGTCCTGCGCGGCCTGAGTCAGCGGCATGGTCTGCCAACCGGCGATCGTGGCGAGCTTGTCGTAGAACTTTCCGGTGGCGTACACGGGGTCGGCGACCTGTTCCGGCGTACCCCAGCCCATGCTCGGGCGCTGCTGGAACAGGCCGATCGAGTCGTGGTCGTTGCGCGCGCCGAGATTCGGCAGGTTGTGCAGCCGTGACTCCTGCAGCGCCGTGGCGATCGCGATCACCCAGCCTCGTGGCGGGATCTTGCGATCCTGGCCGACCTTGATGATGATCGCCGCGTCGCGCACCTGCTCACGATCGAGCGAGGAGACGGCTGGGAGCGTTCCGTCCGGCGTCACATCGGCATGCTGGCCGCATGCGGTGAGGTTGGCGTTGGCGGCGTCGGCACCGTTGCTGCCGGCGCCGGCGAATCCGCCGAAGAAGTACGCCGACACGATGCCTCCGCAGCAGAGCATCGACAGCACAACGGTTCCGGCCAGCGCCAGGATCGCGCGTCGCGGCCAGCCCGGCCGCGCGCGCCACGACCGCCCGGCCGATCCGGCCGGGCCGGTCACGCCGGCTCCCAGTCGATCGCGTCCACCTGCCAACGTCCGCCGGTCGCGAGCAACGACAGGGTGAGCGTGCCGTCGTCGGTCGGGACGTCGGCCTCCACGAAGCTCTCGGCATGGTTGGTCAGCGCGATGGGGCCGGTGATCCGATCGGCCGGCACGGTCTGGGGGTCCGCGTCGGCCAGCTCCCCGTCCAACCGGTCGGTCGACAGCGCGGCCAGCGCGGACCGCCAGGCAGCCGCGGTCACGCCCGTGTGCCGCAGCCAGGCCTTGGCGAACTGGGTCGCGACCGTCTGCGGAGTCGCCGTTCCCGGACTCGTACTCGGCGGTTGCGGCGCCGGCACGCTGGCCACACCGTCGTCCGGTATCGGGCTCGTCGACGGGACCAACCCCGCATCGGCGCCCGGCTGGACCAGTGATCCGGTCGAATGGTTGACCGCGCGGGCCACGACGATCACGACGATCACGACGACGACCAGCCCGAGGCTGATGCCATAGCGGAGGCCGAGGCGGCGCAGCAGCGCCGATACGTAGCTGTAGCCGCGAGGCGCAAATGGCGGAGCCGATGCGTAGCTGTGGCCGCGAGGCGCACATGGCGGAGTACGCACCGCTAGCCGCCGACCGGGCTCGACTCCGGCCGCCGTGACGGGCGCGGCTCCGTCTCGGCCGGGCTCGGCGACGTCGACGCCGGCCGGTAGATGCTGTAATTCGCGGGCGCGGTCGGCACGTCGGGGTCGGTCCAGTCGCCGGCCGGGCGACCGGACTCCGGCCGGCGTTGCCGCGGCGGTTTACGGCGCGGTTCCAGCTCGATCGGCGTGCCATCGAGGCTGCCCGGCCGGGTCACCGTCACGTCCTCCGTGCGGCCCTCCGGCCGTACAGCTCGCGGCTCGAGGCTCCGGCGTACCGATGAACGCCTGGTCTCGAGCTCTTCCTCGCCGATCGTCGAGGCGCGCGGCCGCGCGAGCGTCGCGGAAGAACCGCCGATGCCACGAGCCGTCCGTCACCGACCTCGTGGAGTCCTTGCCGCCGAGTTGAGTGATCCGACGGTACGGCCGCAGCAGCAGCCACCCGACCACGCCGACCAGCAACACCAGGACGACCTGCAGCCAACCGGGCAAGGTCGACGTGTTCATGATGAGGTCGACGGCGTAGAGGTAGATCGCCGCGCCGGTGCCGAAGATGACGATGTTGAAGACCGCCGCGACGACGGCGTTGGCCAGCCGTCGAAGGCCGGCCGAGGCCGGGCGCAGCAGGCCGATCGTGCCGAGGACCGGCGCCGCGACCACGGCCCAGCGGAAGATCAGGAAGCCGATCAGCACCAGCACCGACGCGGTGATGTCGAACATCGCAAAGAACAGTGCGGACAGGATCGCGATGAAGCCGGCTCCGATGCGGTCCATGCCCTGGTTGCCCTGCAGATAGTCGTACGCCTGCGGGTCCTCGGTCTTGATCTGCTCGGCGACCTTCAGCCACTCCTGCTGTTTGGCCTGCAGCACGGCCGAGCGCGTGTCCGGATGCGCCGCGATCTGTTGGGCCTGATCCCAGGTGAGCGAGCGTGAGTCGTAGAGCACCGGACCGTACTTGATCGCGGTCGGGCTGTCGGCCGAGCCGAGCAGGCCGCGCAGCCAGTTGCGGTAGAGCAGCGTTTCGGTCGCCGTGTCACTTGCCCGTACGGCCGGCGGTCGCTGATCGACGCATGCGCCCGGGTCGGGGAGAGCGCAGGGTGCCGACCCAATCTGGTCCTCCGGTGCGCTGATCGCACTGTGTACGACGTCGAGCCCGCGTACGAGCGCCGAGTCGGCCAGGTGCGCCGATCGCACCGGCCAGGCCGCGATCGCGGTGATCGCGACCATCACCAGGATCGCCCAGCCGGCCGTGGTCAGCGCGTCACTCATGTCGGCCTGGCGGGAGCGCCACAGCAGGTAGAGCCCGACGATCGCCAGCGTAATCGCGCCGAAGACCGTGAACACCTTGGTGTAGATCGAGCGCGTCGCGTTCTCGTACGAGGCTGTCGGCCCAGCCCCACATGCTGCCTGGGTCCCACGCCTTCTCGCGCAACGCATTCGAGGCGCCGATGACCGAGGTGGCGACCATGAACTCGCCATTCGCGACGGTGTCTTCGAAGGTCGCGGTCGGATGGGTCAGCGGCGACACACAACCGACGTCGTAGGTGGTGTAGTCGTAGCCGGCATATCCGTACCGGCTGTAAAGGCCTTTCGGCCCGTTGAGCTTGGACGATGCCGGCTCGGACGCGAACCAGCCGGCCAGGCCGGAATCGGGTGTCTCCGGGGTCGGCGGCGACAGGCATTGCAGCCGCGACGCCGCTGAGGTTCTGTCAGCTTGCCGACGCAGGCCGAGAAGTCGCCCGGATCCTGCCATTGGGCGACCGAGCACTGTCCCGAAGCCGTGCGCTTGCCGGGCCGGGCCTTGCTGCGCCGGACCTTGCTGCGTCGGGGTTTGCGGCGTCGGCGCCGCGCTCGCCGACGACGAACCGGAAAGGACGGCCAGCGCCCCGATCAACCCGCGACGACGAACGCGGCTAGGCGATGACGGCGCGATCCGGCCGGCCGGGCCCGGGCCGCAGCGTGGGTACGGTCATCCGGACTCCGCGCCGCGGTGCACGACACCGGCGAGGCTCGCCGTCGGGGTGGTGTCCAGGTAGTCGAGCAGTTCCGGGACGTACGACACGTCGACGCGGATCTTCTGCACCCGACCGTCGACGTCGCGCATCACGAACTCGCGGAAGCCGAGCCGAGCCGACGTGCCGGTGTCGCCGGCGGACAACGAGGCGAGCGTCTCCTCGTAGCCGACGTCGGTCGGGACCCGCAGCAGCCGCAGCGCCTCGGCGGCGATCTCCGGGTCCGAGGCGATCCGCCCGACGAACACCGTCGAGACCAGGTTCTGCACGTCGAGGCCGAGGATGTCGCGCGGATTCTGCGAGGCGACCAGCGCGGCGAGGTTCCACTTGCGGCTGTCGCGGGCCAGGCGGACCAGGAACGATCGGCCGGAGCGCCAGCCCTCCATGAAGTGGCCCTCGTCCAGGCCGACCAGTTTGCGGGTGTGCATCGAACCGCCGTAGCAGCGGCGTACGGCCAGCCGGTGCGCGGTGTGCAGCATCGGCAGCGCGAGCGCCTCCTCGGCCGACCAGTACTCGCGCTCGATCTTCAGATCGGGCAGCCGCAGGCCGGCCATCGTGATCACGGTGAGCGCGGCGTCGGCACCGAGCAGCCCGGGCGGCGGCGAGCCGAAGAACAGCATCGCCAGCGGCATCTCGGCCGTGTCGAGCAGCAGGTGGGCGAGTTCGGTGGCCGCAGTCGTCGCCCATTGCGGCCAGGCACGCGACGATGTCGTCCAGCGTGGACGTCTCCTCGGCGCGGCACCGTCGCGTACGGCGTGCCGGAGCAGCGTCGCGGTCGACGCTTCGCGCGCGACCTGCGGCGGGACCAGCATCGCGCAGATGTCCTGGACCAGCATCCGGCGCTCGGCCCGCGCGTTGGACAGCCGCGATCTCGTACTCGCGGTCGCCGGTCGGGCCGCTCTCGAAGTGCTCGCCGCAGACGGCGTCGGGATCAACGCGTACGGCGCGAGCGTGCCCTGTTCGGAGCCGGTCAGGTTGAGCACGCGGGAGTACGGCGCCAGCTCCGGCATGGCCGCCAGCCGGGCCAGTGGCCCGGACGGGTCGAGCAGCGTCACCTGTACGCCGCGCCGGGCGGCCAGGTAGCCCAGCGCGCCGAGCAGCGTCGACTTGCCGCCGCCCGGCTCGGCGACGAAGACGGCGAGCCCGGAGCGCTCCCGGACCTCCATCGGGAAGTGCAGGTCGAGGAAGACCGGTCGGCGGCGACGTGCCCGGCGGTACGCCCGATCAGATCGCCCCGCCGGTCGCCGACGTTCGAGGCGGCCTGGGGCAGCGCGGCGGCGAGCAGCTTCGTCGGCATCCGCCGGACGTAGCCGGTGTTGGCGATCGGCTCGCCGGGGATGAACTCGCGGGCCAGCCAGTCCTGGTTCTTCGGATGTTGCAGCGACGATCCGCAGCTCGCGGGAGTAGAGCGTGGTCAGCCGGCGCGCCCGTTCCAGGCACTCCTCCCGGCGTGGCGCCGCTGACCGCGATCCGGTGCCAGCCGTGCGCGCGCGACGAGTCGACCGGCAGGCCGGTGGTCATCTCGTCGCCGATCCGCAGCGCGCGCTGGGCCAGCCGTTCCAGCTCCGGCGGCGCGTCCATGCCGTGCTCGGCATAGTCGAGCTGCTGCGACCGGATCATCCGCAGCCGGTGCTCCAGATTGCGGAACGAGTCGCCCGGCCCGAGGATGTCCACCCGCGACGAGATCTCCATCGGCCACGGCAGCCGCTCGTGGAAGTGCAGCCACGGCTCGTGGCGCTCGGGGATCTCCAGCGGCTCCATCCGGCCGACCGCGAGCACGGCGACGTGCCGTTCCTCGCCGGTCAGCCGGTTCACCAGCTTGACCGTGGAGCCGTACGGCGTGCGATACCGCTCGATCTGCTCGGTCAGCGCGAGCAGGTCGCCCTGCTCCCAGTCGCCGTGTTCGACCGGCGAGAGCGAGTCGCGGCGGGGCCATGCCGAGCGCGACCGATCGGTAGAGCAGCCACTCCAGCTCGTGGGCGGTGGCCCGCCGGCCGCGCATGCCGAACGCGCCGAGCACCTCGTCGAACTGCTCGACGGTACGGGCCATCCGCTTGCCGTTCGCCCTCCGGCACTCCCCTGCCGAACAGGTGCGAGATGCGCTCGCTGAACGTGGCGCCGAACGACCGCCGCGCGAACGTGACGCCGAGATACGTCTGTCCCTCGGCGTGCCCGGTACCGCGAGCAGGTGCTGCTGGGCGGCGACGAGATGGTCGGCCCAGGTGCCGGCGCCCGGCACGTCCGGCAGCGGCGCGGGCGTGTGTCGGTCGACCGTACGCGCCCACTCGTCGGCCGGGAACGGCCGGGTCGTGCGGCGCAGGTGCAGCCGGAAGCCGGCGAGGCCCGCGTACTGCTCGGCGATCGCCGAGAGCAACGCTTCGCGCTCGGCGTCCGGACGGAACGCCCAGCGCACCTCGGGCAACGAATACCACGCCGTGACCGCTCGCGGCGTGAACGTCAGGTGCCCGGCGATCTCACTGATCGCCAGCTCCACCGCGGGGTCGCGATCCTTGGTCTTCGGCGCGGCTGTCTTGCCCGATGGCGGCGACGGCGGCGCCAGGTCCGCCGGTACGAGTTCCCGACCGGACGATGCCGGCGACGCGTCGGGTGCGGGCGGCAGAGCGGGTGTCGGGGTCCGCCTTCGACGATTCATCGGTACGCCGGGCGGCGCGTCCACGCCGGCAAACCAGGCGTCGTCGGACACGAGTGCCTCGTCGTCGACCGTGTCCACCGGCCCAACGCCGTCGACCTCGTACGCGTAGTCGATGTGATCGACCACGCGGGCGGCGACCGGGCCGTCGGCGTACCCGTGGGATTGGGATGGGATGTCGGCTGTGCTCGAAGCGGAACCATCGGCGGGGTCGGCAACCGTGGGCGGATGCCCGGCGAACGGCGTCCCACCAACCGATTCGGGGAGATTCGGCGCCTCGCCGGGGGCCGCGCGTTGTGTCGGAGCCGGCGGGTCGGCCGGCTTGACGAGGTGCTCGAATGGCGAGAGGTCGAATTCGTCGATAGCCGCGTGGACTGGGTCGTCCGTGTGGTCGGCGTCGGCGGATGTTCCGTTCGACGGCGCGCCATGCGTGGGCGTGAGCGGCCATGTCGACGGTGGTCGCGGCGCTCGCTGGCCGTTCGGCGCGTCAACCGACCGGGACAAACCGCCCTCGGACGGCGAAGGCTGGGCCGGCACCGTCGTGTGTGGACCATGAAAGACCGCCACCGCCGCGTGCGGAACCATGCTGACCTCGGCCGCGTCGATGTCAAGGGGATCGGCCCACGGTACGACCGGACTCGACGCGCCGCCCGGGTCCGGCGGTGTCCATGCGCCCGAGTCCGGCGGTGTCCATGCGCCCGGGTCCGGCGGTGTCCATGCGCCCGGGTCCGGCGGTGTCCATGCGCCCGGGTCCGGCGGTGTCCATGCGCCCGAGTCCGGCGCGCGATCCGCGTCGTGAGCCGGCGGCTCGTCCGACTCGGGGAACGCGGCGGCGGCTCACGTCAGCTCCTCCCGGATGCGCACCCGGGTCGCGACGAGACGTGGCTCGCGGCGCTCGGCCACCGGCTCGCGTGATCGTCGCCAGTCGGTGAGCGCCGTACGGACCACCTTGCGGGCCGGCCGGTCGGGATCGACATGCCTAAATATATACGACGTCGTGACGATCGACAGCGCGATCTCCCACGCCGGAATGATGTCGATGTGGAACGTGAATAGATAGTGGATCAACATGAACAGCGGCACCAGCAGCGCGAAGACGCCGTACTGCGCATAGGAGAGCTGGATCGGCAAGCGTGTAGCCGGGCGGCCCGAGGTAGACGAGTCTCGCTCGGTAGATGTCGTCGTCTGTGCGTAACCGCATGATGGACTTACTTGAAGGCCAGACCGATGAGGTAGTCGCCGACGAAGAAGAGCGACACGGCGCCGGCGATGAAGGCAAGCCCGATCACGGCGATCGCGGAGCTGGTCAGCACCTTCGAGATCTCGCCCTTGCCGGCCCGGCCGATGAAGATCACGCCGAGGACGGCGAGCAGGATCGGAGCGATCTTGCTCGCGAAGAACGAGACGATGCCCTGGGTGTTGATGTCCTTGGGGGCCGGCGCGGTCGCGAGGTGCTCGGCATGGATGACGGTCGTGTGCACGGCCTGAATCGTGGCGACGATGATCATCTTGCCCTCCCGCACACCGTCCGCGCGGGCCGGCCGCGTCTCGCGCTCCCGTGAGCCTTTCGTCCCCTCCGGGGCGGATACGGCCTACCAGGGTGACTGTGACACCGGGTGGTGGGGGTAGGCCGCCCAGTCGGGAATATGAGAGAGCCTACGTTGCCCTCACGTATCGAACAAGAAGCGTGCTCACGGCGTGGCTGTGCCTACTCCTGCCTGCCTGCGCTTCCCCTGCCCGTACGGGTGAATCGCCTGGCCAAGACGGTGCTGGCCAATCGGCACGAATGTTCCGACGGTCGTATCGAATGGCGCCGGCAACCCATCATGTTTTATCGCGTTAAAGTGATCTAAGTCGATAAGCCGGGCCACTCGCGGACGGCGCGACGGTTCGCCGGTCCCGCAGCCATTAGGGTGGCGGCTGTGACCAGTTCACGGCGCGACGGCGGCGTTGACGGACCGCTCGGTGGCGGCCCGGGTCACCCGATCGTGATCGGCGTCCTGAACGTCACGCCGGACTCGTTTTCCGACGGTGGTCGCTACACGCGCCTCGCCGATGCGCTGCAACACGCCCGGCGCATGCATCTGGAGGGTGCGGCGCTGATCGACGTCGGCGGGGAGTCGACCCGCCCGGGTGCGCAGCGCATCGACGCCGCCACCGAATGCTCGCGCGTGCTGCCGGTGATCCGGCAACTCGCCGCCGACGGCGTGCCGACCAGCATCGACACGACCCGGGCGTCGGTGGCCGCGGCCGCGCTGGAGGCGGGGGCGGCACTCGTCAACGACGTCTCCGGCGGCCTGGCCGATCCGGACATGGCCGGAGTCGTGGCCGACGCCGGCGTGCCGTGGATCCTGATGCATTGGCGCGGGCATTCCAGTGACATGGCGCGTCTCGCCACCTATCACGACGTGGTCGCCGATGTGTGTACGGAACTGCGCGCCCGCGTGGACGCCGCGCTGGCCGCGGGCGTGGCGGACGATCGCATCATCGTCGATCCGGGGCTCGGCTTCGCCAAGACGGCCGAGCACAACTGGCAGCTGTCCGCCCACCTCGATGCGGTGATGGCGCTCGGTTACCCGGTGCTGTTCGCATCGAGCCGAAAGTCGTATCTCGGCCGGCTGCTGGCCGCGCCGGACGGCACGCCCCGGCCGGTGGACGAACGCGATGCGGCGACGTTGGCGACCTCTGTTCTCGCGGTGCTCGCTGGTGTATGGGGGATCCGGGTGCACGATGTGCGGGCCACCGTGGATGCGATCCGGGTCTGCCAGGAAACCGAGGCGTACCGATGACCACTGCATCGTCCGACCCGACGCCGGCGCCGACGTCAGCGCACGCGCTCAGCACCGGCCACTGGCGGCGCCGTCCGATCGGATCACCCTGACCGGCCTTCGGGCGTACGGTCGCCACGGCGTGTTCGACTTCGAGCGCGCCGACGGGCAGGACTTCGTCGTCGACGTGACGCTGGAGCTCGACCTCGCGCCGGCGGCGAAGATGGACGATGTCTCCGAAACCGTGCACTACGGCGAGTTGGCCGACCGGATGGTCGCGATCGTCGCCGGGCCACCGGTCGCGCTTATCGAGACGCTCGCCGACCGTCTCGTGGCGGCCTGCCTCGACGACGGAAGGGTGGCGGCGGCGACGGTCACCGTACACAAGCCGAAGGCACCGATCGCGCATTCGTTCACCGATGTCGCGGTCACGATCCGCCGGACCCGCTCCGACATCGGCGAGTCGCGGCGATGACCCGCGCTCGTGCTGTCACTGGGCAGCAACCTGGGTGATCGGGTGGGTAACCTGCGCGCCGCCGTCGCCGGGCTGGCCGACGTGCTGGTCGTGACGTCCGGCGTGTACGAGACGCCGCCGTGGGGCGACCCGGATCAGCCGCCCTACCTCAACGCGGCCGTACTCGTCATGGGCGACGGTGTGACGGCCGACGACTGGCTCACCCGAGCCCACGAGCTGGAACGCCACGCCGGTCGCGAACGGGATCCCGCCCGGCCGTACGGCCCGCGTACGCTGGACGTAGACGTGATCATGGTGTGGACAGAGGATGGGCTGCCGGTCGTGTCCGGCGATCCGGTGCTCACGCTTCCGCATCCCCGGGCTCATCTGCGCGCGTTCGTCCTGCGCCCGTGGTTGGACATCCAGCCGTACGCTCAGTTACCCGACCACGGATGGCTGACCGACCTGATGCGCACCCCGGAGGTCGCCGTCGACCTGCCCACCCTGTCGCCCCGAGCCGATTTGTCGTTGGAGCCGTGAGATGAGTGCCGAGCCGCCGGGCAGCACCCGGCAGAATTCCCAGGGCCCCACCAAACGGCCCCGACTACGACCGACGAAGCCGGCCACACTGGTGGTCGCCGCACTGGCCGCCGGCGCGGTCGGTTGGCTGATCATCGCGAATGACTACAGCAGCTTCCCGACCGTGACCTTGCTGCCCGCGCTGATCCTCGCCGGCCTCGGCGTTCTGCAGCTCTTCGCGGCGATCAACACCAAGGCGCGGGTGGACCGCAAGCCCGGCGCGGCGCCCGTCGAGCCGCTCACCGTCGTCCGATATGTCGTGCTGGCCAAGTCCTCGTCGATCGTTGGCGCGCTGTTCGGCGGGTTCTTCCTGGCCGTCGCGATCTGGCTGTTTGGGCAGCCGCACGGTGCCCAGTCGGCCCCGGGTCGCGACCTGCCGCCGGCGCTGGGCGCCGTCGGCGGCGCGATCGTGCTGCTTGTCGGCGCGCTGCTGTTGGAGCGCGCGTGCCGAATCCCGCCACCGCCGGATGACGACGAAGAATCCGGCGATTCCACCAAATGACCGGCGGGAACTGCCGATTTCACCGCGCTGAATCGGCAGGACTTCCCCGAAACCAGCGTGACGGGTACGGTCGTGCACCGGACTATGCGCAGGTCTGCGCGGCTGATGTGCGCTCGTCGCGAACATCACCCCTTGTGCCGTCCCATGACGTGCGAGGCAGGCCCGGCGCCAGCGAGAAAGGTGCGACATGTCGTACCCACCCGAGCGCAATTCGTCGAAGAACCGGTTCCTCGGCGAGGGATTTCGCGTTGAGCCCGACTTTCGCGTGGAACCGGATTATCGGACCGAATCGGGGGCAAGCGTGTACGACGCATCGACCGTACCTGTGGCCGGCACAGATGTCGGCGCGGCCGAGCCAGCGACCGGCGATGTGGGCGAGGCCCGAACGTCCGGGCTGCCGCCGCGCGCGCCCCTAGCCTTGCCGGCCACGCCCTGAGGTTCCGTTCGCGCCGACACCGGTCGAGTTGAATAACGCGTTCGACGATCCTCAACACGGCGAGCCCGGCCGCGACCGATTCGGCGTCCACGCGATCATCGAGATCGTGCTGCTGCTCGCGGCGGCCGGCCTGGTCATAGCGTTCAACCAGAAGAGCCATCTCGACAGCTTCGCCATTCGCGGCCTGTTGGCGCTGGTCACCGTGTACGGCCTGCTCGGTGTCGGCGCCGGCCTGTCGCTTCGGGCCGGCGCGGTCAATCTCGCGATGGGCCCGATCATGGTCGCCTCCGCGCTCTACTTCGGCCAGCAACGCGCACACCACAACTGGTACGTGGCCGGCGGTCTCGCGCTCGCCCTGGCGGCCGGAATCGGCCTCGTCATCGCCCTGATCGTGACGATCTTCCAGGTGCCCGGGTGGGCGGTCAGTCTGGCCGCGTTCGTCGGAGTGAGCGTGTGGATCAGCCATTTGCCGGCCGATGTTCGCCTCGTCGACCCACCAGACCCGGTCTCACACGCGTACGAAATCTTCGGTGTCTTCGCCATCGTCGCCGTCGTCGGAGCGATGATCGGAGCGATCCGGTCAGTCCGTCGTAGCGTCGGGCGCTTCCGTCCGGTCAGCGATCCGGCCGACCGCCGGGGCGCGACCGCGGCCTGGATGGTCGGCATCGCGACCGTCGTGTCATCGGTGCTGGCCGCGCTCGCGGGCATCCTGCTCAGCATGAAGCAAGGTGGCGCCGCGACCGACACCGGCATCACCTGGTCGGCCGTGGCCGTGGCGATCGCCCTCGCGGGCGGCACCAGCGCGTACGGCCGTCGTGGCGGGATCTTCGGCACGGTCCTGGCGGCGATCGTTTTCGTCCTGGTCGTCCAATACTCGAGTCTGGCCGACTATCGGATCGACATGCGCGTGTTCATCGGCAGTGCGCTGGTTATCGGACTGGTCGCGACGAGGCTCGTCGAAACGTACGGACGGCCGCATCGGATCTACGACGACGGGACCACGAGCCGCTGGCTCGGCGGTTCCGGGTCGCAATGGCCGGGCGACGACGAAGCGTCCCGGACCGCGGCCACACCGCTCGGCCGAGCCGGAGCGGCCGCACGCCGATTGGGTCGAGTCCGGCGGCGACCCATGGCCGGGCCGGTAGCGCTCTCGCCCGACGGCCGGCCCTGTCTGGGCCGGCCAGGGTACCGATACGCTTGCTGCCATGAGCACTGATGCGGCGCCGCCGACCCTTGACGAACTCGACGCGCTGACGACCGAGGAGTTGCGCGAGCGCGCCTTTCACCTGGCCCGTGAGCGCCACGACGTCAGGTTCTTCGTGCAGGTCATCCGGCTCCTGCCCGCGTCCGAGGACGCCGAGGACAACATTGACGGTTCGCTCGGCTCGATCGGCGAGTCGATCACCGACCTCGTTGGCCTGTGGCGGGAGTTCACCGGTCACGGCCTGGGCAGCGCGGAGCCGGTGCTCCGGGCTGAGTTCATCGACTACCTGATGAAGCATCCCGCCGCTTAGTCGTTGCCGAGCGGTCAGCTCTCGACGGCGCCCGATTCGGCGATCGCGGTCGCGGTCAGGATGCCGATGGGTTCGCCGTTCTCCGCATCGGTGACCGACACCCAGCCGTGGCCGCCGTCGAGCAAAGCCGCCAACGCATCGGACAGCATGGCCTCCGATGTCACGCTCGGGCCCGATGTGACATCGTCGACCGTGCTCACCGGCGCCAGCCGCTTCGGGTCGATCGCGGTGACCCGCAGGCGCTTGATGCCCCGGTCGGCGCCGATGAATTCACGGACGAACGCGTTCGCGGGCTGGCTCAGCAGCGCCGCCGGCGTGGCGAACTGTTCGAGCACGCCGTGTTCGGACAGCACCACGATGCGGTCGGCCAGCCGTACGGCCTCGTCCAGATCATGCGTCACGAACACGATCGTCTTGCGCACGGTGCGCTGAAGCCGGAGGAACTCGTCCTGGAGCCGGACGCGCACGATCGGGTCGACGGCCGAGAAGGGCTCGTCCATGAGCAGGGCGGCCGGATCCGCGGCGAGCGCTCGGGCGACGCCGACGCGCTGGTTCTGCCCGCCGGACAACTCACTCGGATAGCGGTTGCCGTATCGCCCCGGGTCGAGGCCGACGAGCTCCAGCAGCTCGTTGACGCGCGCGCGGGTGCGCTCCTTCGGCCAGCCGAGCAGGCGCGGCACGGTCGCGGTGTTGGCCGCGATCGTCTGGTGTGGAAACAGTCCGACGTGCTGGATGACGTACCCGATTTTGCGCCGCAGTTCCACCGCGTCGGCCGTGGTGATGTCGTCGCCGTTGAGCAGGATCCTGCCGCTGGTCGGCTCGATGAGCCGGTTGATCATGCGGAGGATCGTCGACTTGCCGCAGCCGGACGGGCCGATCAGCGCGACGAGTTCGCCCGCCGGCACCTCGAGCGACAGGGACTTGACGGCGACCGTGCCGTCGTCATACCGCTTGCCGACGCCGTCCAACGTGATCGTCGCGGCGTTCGGGGCGGGCGGGGTACGGTCCACGTATGTCCCTCCCAGGAGCTGTCTCGGGATCGGTGTCGTTCGCGGGCTGGCCCGCACGGGCACTGCCGGCCGAGGCGTCCAACCCGTGGTTCTCCTGGCGTTACATCCAGCAGAACGCTGACCAGATCCTGACCTACCTGCAATTTCATTTTGTGACGACGATCGAGGCGGTCGTCGCCGCGATGATTGTCGCGATCCCGCTCGCGGTGCTGTGTTACTGGGTGAAGCCGCTTGCCGCGCCGATTCTTGCATTGTCCGGCGTGCTCTACACGATTCCATCCCTGGCGCTGTTCGCGTTCCTGGCCCCGTTCGTCGGAGTCGGAGTCACCACGATTCTCATCGGCCTGGTGCTCTACGCCCTGCTGTTGATGATTCAGAACACTCTCACCGGCCTCCGACAAGTCCCGGAGGATGTCCGAGATGCGGCGCGCGGGATGGGTTATAGCCGCTTCGGCATGTTGTGGCGCGTGGAGCTGCCGCTGGCGTTGCCCGGGATCATCACCGGCATCCGACTGGCCACGGTGTCGACCGTCGCGCTGCTGACTGTCGGTGTCATCGTCGGGCAGGGCGGCCTCGGCCAGCTGATCTTCAGCGGTCTGCACACTAACCTGAACAAGGCGGCGATCTTCACCGGCACGATCCTGTGTGTCGCCTTGGGACTCGCCCTTGACCTCGTCATCGCCGGCATCGGGCGACTCGTGACGCCATGGGCTCGACGGGGGGTCGCGCTGTGAACTTCATCCACGATGCGATCCTCTGGCTCAACGACCCGTTGAACTGGACCAACCCGAACGGGATTCTCAGCGACCTCCGTGAACACCTCATCATTTCGGCGCTCGCCTTGCTGGTCGCGTGCGCGATCGGATTGCCCATCGGCATCTGGTTCGGACACGCCGGCCGCGGCGGTGGCGTCACGGTGGCGTTCTCCAACATGACCCGCGCGATCCCGACGTACGCCCTGCTAGCTGTGATTTATGTCGCCGGCATCACTGGTATTGGCGCCGAGTCGGCCGTACCGGCGCTCGCGATCTTCGGCATTCCGCCGATCCTGGCCAACGCCTTCACCGGTATACGCGAGGTGGAGCCGGAGGTCCGCGATGCCGCCCGCGGCATGGGCATGTCCGGTCTGCAGATGCTCGGCCGGGTCGAGTTACCGCTCGCGGTGCCGTACATAGCGGCGGGCATTCGCACGGCCGCCGTCCAGATCGTCGCCACGGCCACGTTGGCCGCGCTCGTCGCCGGCGGCGGCCTGGGCGACATCATCTACGCCGGGTTCGGCCAGACGATCGCGGTCGGTGGAGGGCAGATCCTGGCCGGCGGCATCCTGGTGGCGCTTCTCGCACTTCTCGTCAACGGTGTGCTCGGGATCGTGGTGCATTACGTCACGCCGAAGCCGCTCCGGGCCCAGCGGCGGTATCGGCGTCGTGCGCGCCGGTTGGCCGCCGAGACCGCATAACCGCAGGTAATGGGCCGCTTGGCGGTGAGCGTACAGGAAAAGTCAAACGGTCAAAGTGGGACGATGCACGCGTGGCATTAGTTGTCACGGGCCAATGACATTTCCGGTTTCCGGTTGCCGCGACCCTCGACTCAGGGTTGGCTGATCACATCGGGCGGTACGTTCGCGAATGGTTGCGGACCCACTGCACCCAGTGCCGCCCGTCGGACACGCGGCCGACCAGACGCTGGTCGCGCCGGGACACGGAAGGCGGGCTCCTCCTCTATGCGTTCGTTCAAACGACCTCTCGCGCTGGCGGCAGGTCTTTTCCTCGTCGCTGGCTTTGCCGCCGCGTGCGGCAGCGCCGGCTCATCCGGGACAGCGGCGCCGAGTGCCGTCAGCGGTGCGGGCTGTGCCGGCGTCGCCGGGACGGACCTTGTCGTCCTGACCGACGACAAGCACTTGCAGCAGTCGGACGTCGTCGTGCCGGCGATCAACAAAGCGGTCAACAACCCACAGCTCATCGCCGCGCTGGACGCCGTGTCGGCCGGCCTGGACACGAACAAGCTCATCGCGATGAACAAGCTGGTCGACTCCGGCGGTCAGACGCCGGCCGCGGCGGCGCAGACCTACGTACAGCAGAACAACCCGCAGCAGGGCCTGGCCAAGGGTCCGGGCGGCAATCTGAAGATCGGCGCCGCCGACTTCAGCGAGAACGAAGAGATCGCCAACGTCTACAAGATCGTCCTGGACTCGATCGGCTACAAGACGACCGTGCAGACGATCGGCAACCGCGAGCTCTACCTGCCGCAGCTCGAGCAGAACAAGATCCAGATCGTGCCCGAGTACGCGGCATCGCTGCTGACCGCGCTGAACACCACCAACGACGCGTCGCAGGCACCGACCAGCGACATCGCACAGACGATGCCGCGACTGACCGCCCTCGGCGCGCAGAAGAACCTGGTCTTCGGCAAGCCGTCGACCGCCCTCGACACGAACGCGTTCGCGGTGACGAAGGCGACGGCCGACAAGTACGGGCTCAAGACGCTGTCCGACTTCGCCGCGAAGTGCTCGGGCAAGGCGACGACGCTGGCCGGCCCGGCCGAGTGCCCAACGCGGCCGTTCTGTGAGTTGGGCCTGCAGAAGACGTACGGCATCCAATTCGGCCAGTTCCTGAGCCAGGGCAGTGACACTGGCGGTCCGATCACCAAGAAGACGATCCAATCGGGTACGGCCACGATCGGTCTCGTCTTCTCGTCCGACAGTTCGCTCACGACGCAGTAGCCACCGCATCGCGGTCAACGGGCCGCGCGCCGGCAGCCTGCCGGCGCGCGGCCCGTTCACGCTCGCGACGCCGTTCGTCGCCAGGTCAGGCGGCCGGCCCGTCGGGCTGGTAGAGAACGGGAGGCGATCTCGGTAGCCTCTACACCCATGCCTGCCCCGACCGTTTCGACCGCGCCTGATCGGGCCGACCTGCGGTCGCGCCTGCTGGCCGCCCAGTTTTGGGTCGGCATCGCGCTGGCACCGGTCGCGGCGCTGCTGTTGATGTTCGGTGGTACGGCCGCGGCCGCGGTCATTGCCATCATTGCGGTGGTGGTGCTTGCGCTCTCGGTGATGTTGCGCTCGGATGCCGCACCATGGTCGCGGGCGAATGGCGCAACGACCGACGAGATGAATGCGCTTCGCGACGACGTACGGGCCGACATCACGACCGCCGCCCGCGCGACGCATCGGGCGTTGTCCGAGAAGATGTCGATCCTGGAAGAGTCGGTCGCCGGCGTGCAGCGGTTGGCGGAGTCGTTCGTCGGGATCCGGCGACTCGAGGACGCGATCGCCGGCGTCCAGCGTCAGGTCGAGGCGGCCCGAGCCGTCGCCGTCGAGGCGCGCGCCGCGGTGGACAACCAACGTGAGCTGCCGTCGCCATCGCCGCGCCGACCGGCCAGCGTGGTCGGGTCGGTGCCGGGCGTCGTACGCCACACCGAAACCGTCGTCACCCGCTCGATGTACGTGGACCAGCCGGCCGACGGCTTCGAGCCGAGCCGGGCATCGGGTTCGACCGTTTACGGCTCCGCGTCGCGCTCGGCGGCCGGCCATGCGGCTATCGACGGATCCGTGAACGGATCCACGACGTACGGCTCGGCGAGTCGTCGACGGGACGTCTTGTCGGACCGCGACCGGGACGACTCAGGCCGCCACGACGCGCACGGCCACGACGCCGGCCGACACGAGGCCGGCCGTTACGATGCCGCCCGTTACGATGCCGGCGCTCACGGTGCCGGTCACGACGATGCCGGCGCTCACGATGCGGATCGTTACGACGCCGGCGCTCACGATGCGGATCGTTACGATGCGGATCGTTACGACGCCGGCCGACAGGATGCCGGCCGTGTTGGCGCCAGCTGGATCGATCGCAACGCCCTGATGCTGCACGAGCGTGAGCCGAGCGAGCGTGAGCCGCGCGAGCGTGAGCCGCGCGAGCGTAGGTCGCGCGGGGATTCCGAGCTGCGAGATGAGCCGCGCAGGGGTTCGGAGCGGCGAGACGAGCCACGCGCGGACGCGCGGCGTCGCGACGAGCAACGCCGGGGTTCGGAGCGCCGAGACGAGCCGCGCGGGGGTTCGGAGCGCCGAGATGAGCCGCGCGGGGGTTCGGAGCGCCGAGACGAGCCGCGCGGGGGTTCGGAGTGGCCAGACGAGCCGCGCCGGGGTTCGGAGCGCCGAGACGAGCCGCGTGCGGACGAGCAGCGCTGGAGTGAGATGGCGCGTGAGCCGCGGCGCCGCGAGCTTGTGTCCGGTCACGACGATCACGGTGAGACCGACGGGCGTGAGGACCTTAACGAGTCGTGGACTGAGCAGCGGTTGCGGGCCTACCTGCCGCAAATGCGCGAATCCCTCGCCTATCGGTCCGGTGGAATTCGCGATGATCTGGATTCGAGCGGCGATCTCGCGAACGATGCGCGGTGGTCACAGATGCGCGATGGCGATCGGTGGGCGGAAGTGCGCTCTGACGACCATGGTCGGGAGCTGCGCATGGCCGAGCGCCACGCCGAGCGCCATGTCGACGAGACCGGCACCCAGCTGCGGATCGTCGACCGATGGTCATCCGTACGGGAGGAGCGGGTGCCAGCGGCAGCCGATCAGAGCCCGGCTCCCGAGACACGGGCGCAACGGCGTCGCCGCGCGGAACGCGATGATCGCGATGACCGTGACGAACCGTATCCGGCCACCGCCACGCGTGCTGAGTTGCCACGCCCGCGTCACAAGCCGGACGAGGTCCGCGCCGAACGGTCGAGCGGCGAGGTCGGTCGCGGCTGGCGTGACGTACGCAGTGGCGTGATCGAGCCGGATCATTCGGACGGCTACGGCGATTCCCGATACGACGTGCCGACCCAGGTCGGACCGTCCCGGGACACACCGTCCGGCGGCTGGCGCTCGTACGACTCATCCTCGTTCGACTCGCGTTCGTACGACTCGTCCTCGTACAGCTCGGCCTCGCACGACGACGTCGGCATTTATCGGCGTCGGTCCGAAGACCGAGCCGGCGACCGATCCGGCGCGCGTGGAGACAGTGGCGACTTTCCGCCGGCGCGTGGCCGGGACAGCGGCGACATCCCGCCAATGCGGTCCGCCGAGCCGGCGCCGTATGAGGAGCGTGACGACCGTGACGACCGGTGGGTCCGCGAGCCCAGCCGGCGGTCGAGTGGTCCGCGTCCGCAGCTCGACTTCGAAGTCAACGACGATCGCTGGCACTGAACCGGCGCACCTCGTCCACCGTGATCCATCGCCGTGGACGATTGGCGCCGTGACAGCGACATCAATCGTCCATCCCAGTGGATCATGCCGCCCCGCCCCGCCCCGCCCCGGCCCGGCCCGGCCGCGCGCCGCGCCCCGCCCGGCCGCGCTGCCGGCGCGGCCAAACGACAGGCGACCTACTTGTCGATGTCGCCGACGACAAAGAACATCGAGCCGAGGATCGGGACGAGATCGGCGACCGTGGCGCCCGGCAGGATGACCGACAGTGCCTGTACGTTCGCAAACGAGGCCGTGCGCAGCTTCATCCGCCACGGCGTCTTCTCGCCTCGAGACACCAGGTAGTAGCCGTTGATGCCGAGCGGGCTCTCGGTCCAGGCGTACGTGTGACCCTCGGGCGCCTTGACCACCTTCGGCAGTCGGACGTTCACCGGACCGGTGGTCCGATCGACCCGATCGAGGCACGCCATGGCGAGGTCCAGCGACACGTACACCTGGTCGAGGAGGACCTCGAAGCGGGCATGGGCGTCCCCGGCCGTACGCGTGACCACCGGCACGTCCAGCTGGCCGTACGCCAGATAGGGCTCGTCCCGTCGCAGGTCCATGTCGAGTCCGGAGGCACGCGCTACCGGTCCGGAGGCGCCAAACGCCGCCGCGTTTGAAGCGGACAGCACGCCGACGCCGACAGTACGAGCGAGGAACGTCTCGTTGCCCCGGATCAGCTGGTCCAGCTCGGGCATCCGGCGGCGTACCTCGTCGACCGCGACCCGGGCCCGCCCGGTCCACCCGGCCGGCACCTCCTCCTTCAGGCCGCCGACGCGGTTGAACATGTAGTGGATCCGCCCGCCGGACGCCTCTTCCAGGACCGCCTGCAGCGTCTCGCGCTCGCGGAACGCGAGCACGGCAGCGTCGATGTCGCCGATCTCAATCGGATAGGAGCCGAGGAACATCAGGTGGTTCAGTACGCGGTTCAGCTCGGCGAGCGCCGTACGCAGCCAGACCGCGCGCTCCGGGACCTCCATGCCCATCAGGCGCTCGACGGCGAGCACCACGCCGAGCTCGTTCGCGAACGCGGACAGCCAGTCGTGCCGGTTGGCCAGCACGATGATCTGCCGATAGTCGCGGACCTCGAAGAGCTTCTCGGCGCCGCGGTGCATATATCCGATGATCGGTTCGGCGCGGACGATGCGATCGCCGTCGAGGGCGAGCCGCAGGCGCATGACGCCGTGTGTCGAGGGATGCTGTGGGCCGATATTGAGCACCATGTCGGTGGCGTCGAGGCCGGTTCCGGTGCCGGCGGTAACTTCCCGCAGCTCTCCCGCGTCCATCGCTGCCGGGCGATCCGCCCTGGGCCATCCGCCACTGGGCCATCCGAAACCGGGCCATCCCTCACCGGGTCATCGTAGGCGGCAGCTCGGTGCCGACCGGTTGCAGCAGCCAGTAGTGACCACCGAGTCCGGCCGGATCGGTCAGCTCGGCGGCGGTCGACGCATCCGCGAGCGCCCGCACATATGCCGCCGGATCCCGGTGCGCCAGTTCGATGGGCGGCCGGTTCCCATGCACGCCGAGGGCAGTCAGCGCGGCGGATTGCCGTACCAGCAAAGGATCTAGCCCGGCCACGGCGGACCCGGCGGCGGCGACGGCGTCCGCGGCGATGTGCGCGGTCAGATCACAACCCCCATTCGGTACGGGCAGACTCTCGCGCCCTTCGGCGAAGCCGGTCAGGGTGCCCAACGGCGGCCGACTGGCGCTCGTATGCCCGTAGTCGATGGCGAGCGCGAGGCCCCGCTCAACATGGCCGACCGCGCCGGCCCAGGCCTGATCGCGGGGGCGACCGATTTCGACGCGTTCGCCGGCCGGCCACCACCGCCTGATCCATGCCTCGTCGAGAGGCTCGACCGGCGGACCGGGCGATTCGTCGCCGGCGTCGTCGACCAGCTGATATCGCCATTGGTCACCATCCCGGATCGCCACATCCAGCGGTACGTTGTCCAACCACTCCGTCGCAACAAGAACGCCGGTGATGTACGGCGGGATCGCGTCCTTCCAGGCGATCGCATCGTCCAATCCCGCCGGGCGCGGCCCACGCTCGATAGCGGTGAATCGGCATCGTTCCCGCAATTCGGGCCGATCCGACAGGACGGTCAGCAACTCACCACGCCCGGCGCCAATATCGACGATGTCCAGGTGGTCGGGCTGCCCGAGCGCGGTATCGACGTCGGCGATGAGCGCCGCGATGGCTCGCCCGAACGCGGGGCCGGTGTGGGCGCTGGTCCGGAAATGACCGGCCGGTCCCGGACCCGACCGGGTGAAGAAACCGGTGCCGGGCGCGTAGAGCGCCGCGCTCATGGCATCCCGCCAGCGACGCACTACGCTGCCTGCCCTTCGGCCGATTCGGGGCTCGCATTGGCCCGCCGTGGTCCTTATGCTGCGCCCCTGCCCCTATCCATGGAGCGCGCCGTGCACATTGAGTTCACCCAGTTTCCCGACGCCGCCCGTGAACGCCGACACATGCGACTCCTTCTCGCGCACCAGTTCCGTGGCCGCCGCGTCCTGATGATCGTCCTCGCCGATCCTGATGGTTCTGCTCGGCGTGGTGCTCATCGCGGCCGACGCGGCGGTGTTCGGCGCGGCCCTGATCGCGTTCGGCGCGCTGTATCCGCTGCTCGTCGTCATCAGCTTTCGCCGTACCGGTGATCGTTTCGTACGGCGGTTCGCGAAGGTCCACAGCGTGCCGATTCGGGTCACGATCACCCACACCGATGTGGCGTTCACGTCGCCGTTCCAGCACGTCGCCTGGGCCTGGTCGGCGATCGACACCGTCATCGACCTCGGGGAACTGGTGCTGGGGAAGTGCGGCGAGGCCCCGGTGTTGTCGATCCCGCTCACCGTCATGTCGCCGGCTCAAAGGGCCGAGCTCCGCGCGTTCCTTGCGGGACGGCCGAGGGTGATATCGCCGGTGGCCTCAAGCGAGATCCGCTCGGCCCGCCCGGAGCAGGTGTGACGCCCCCGCTCGGGCTACCCGCGGGCCGCCTTACCGCCTGGCGCACCACAACCGGACGGGTTAGCCGCGAGTGAATGTCTTCACACGTGCTTTATAGCGCGGCATCGCCAGCGCCATACTTGCCTCGACCGGTACCCCAGCGAAGAGGACTGGATCATGGCAATGAATGCTGCCGCCCGCACCGCGAGGGGCGAAGAGCGGCGACGACGGCTTGACGGGTCCGCGAGCATCCCCCGCGTCGCACCCGCGTCGCCGACACCAAGTCCCTCACCGTTGGCATCGTCGGTGCCGGCCGCGTCGGAACAGCGATCGGCGTAGCACTGGCCCGGGCCGGTCATCACGTAACTAGCGCGTCTGGACGGTCGGACGCCGCCCGTGCCCGCATCGCGAGTCGCCTGCCCGACGCCGTGCACCGGCGGGCCGAGGATGTCGTACGCCGCGCCGATCTGGTGATCTTCGCCGTACCCGATGACGTGCTCGCGCCGCTCGTCGCCCACCTCGGCGAATCGGGGGCGTTCCGCCCCGGTGTCATCGTGGCGCACACCTCCGGCGCGCACGGCATCGGCATTCTGCACCCGGCCACCGCTCGCGGCGCCCTGCCGCTGGCGCTGCATCCGGCCATGACGTTCACCGGCACGGCCGACGATGTGGATCGGCTTACGGGCGGGATCTCGTTCGGCGTCACCGCACCGGCCTGAGCTGCGCCGCCCGCCATGGAGCTGGTCGCCGAGCTCGGTGGCGTGCCCGGAGTGGATCCCGGACGAGCGGCGCGCGCTCTACCACGCGGCCCTGGCACACGGCGCAAACCACCTGGTCACGCTCGTCAACGAGGCGATGGATCGGCTGCGCGACGCCGGCGTCGTACACCCCGAGCAGGTGCTCGGCCCCTTGCTGCACGCCGCCCTGGACAACGCCCTCGCCATGGGCGACGCGGCCCTGACCGGCCCGGTTTCCCGCGGCGACGCCAGCACGGTCGCATCCCATCTCGACACGCTGAGCGGCGACGCGCGCCGATTCCGTACCGACATATCTCGCCCTGGCCCGTCGCACCGCCGACCGGGCCATCGCCGCCGGCCGGCTCGGCCGACGACGGCGCGAGCCGCTGCTCGGCGTGCTGGCCGACCGGACAGGACGGAATTCTGATGACCGTCGCGTCGTCGCAACCCGCGCCGAGCTGGCGCAGGCGCGGGCCAAGCTCGACGGCACGGTCGGGGTCGTGATGACGATGGGCGCGCTGCATGAGGGCCACGACGTCACTGCATTCGGGCCGCCCGGGCCAGGCCGACCATGTCATCGTCACGATCTTCGTGAACCCGCTGCAGTTCGGTCCGAATGAGGACTTCGACCGCTACCCGCGCACGTTCGACGCCGACATCGCCCGATGCGCAGCGGCTCGGTGTCGACGTGGTCTTCGCGCCGACGTCGCGAGGAGATGTATCCGGACGGGCGAGCCGCAGGTCCGGCGTGAACCCCGGCGCAGCGGGGCGAGATCCTGGAGGGCGCGAGCCGGCCCGGCTTCTTCCACGGCGTGCTCACCGTCGTGCTGAAGCTGCTGCAGCTGACCCGGCCCGACTTCGCGTTCTTCGGCGAGAAGGACTACCAGCAGCTGGCGCTGGTCCGGCAGATGGCGCGCGACCTCGACGTGCCGGTCGAGGTGGTCGGCGTGCCGACCGTGCCGCGAACCGGACGGGCTCGCGCTGTCCAGCCGCAACCGCTACCTGTCCCCGGCCGGCCGCGATGCCGCGCTCGCGCTGTCCGCCGCGCTGCGGGCCGGAGCGGACGCGGCGTCCGCGGGCGTCGGGCCCGACGCGTGCTCGCCGCCGCCACCGAGGCATTCAGGCGTACGGCCGAAGCCGCGGCCGAGCGCGCGAACTCGACTATCTCGTGCTGACCGCGCCCGACCTGGGTGACGCCCCGCGAACCGGCCCAGCGCGCCTGATCGTGGCGGCGTGGATCGGACGCGACACCGCGGCCGGCGTGCCGGGAACGCGCCTCATCGACAACGGCCCAGTCGAGCTGGTCTGAGGCTTCGGTCGCCTGAGCCGGCGCGGGCCCTCCGCGGTCGCCTGAGGCGGCGCGGGCAGCGGCGTAGTTACCGCGCGGTACTATGCTCGCCATTCTGCCGACCCCCGGGAGCCCGTCGATGTCCACCCGCCGTGTCCTGCCGCCTGCGATCGCGGTGGTGGTGATCGCGATCGTCGGTACGGTGCTGTGGCTGGCCAACCGAACCCCATCGATCCCGACGACGACGCCGAAGGCCGCGCCGGCCGCCCGGTCGTGCTGGAACGTCGACTCGGCGACGATCGGCCGCCAGCTGCCCTGGTCTGGGTCCCCGGTCGCGTGTACGGCGGCGCACACCGCCGAGATCGTTTCGGTCGGGCAGGTCGACCAGCGGCTCGTACGGACGGCGCAGAAAGCCAAGGGCCAGGACGCGACGGTCAACTCATTCGTGATGGCCACTAGCGCCCGGGCCGCGTGCCTGACAAGGTCGGGTCGTACGTCGGCGGGGCCTGGCGCGGCGCTCAGCTGACTGTCTACCCCGACTTCGTGGCGCCGGCCAAGAACGGCTTCTTCGCCTGCGTCATAGCCCAGGTCGCCGACCCGGGCGGCCAGCGGTTGGTTACCCGTACGGCCAGCCTCGCGGGCGCGCTGACCGGTCCGGGCGCCGCGTCGCTCGGCATTGACTGCGTCGGAGACTCGCCCGTGGCCGACGGCGGCGCGTCGAGCCCGGCCCCGTCCGGCGCAGCGGCTGCCACCGGGCTCAGTTTCGTCGAATGTGGGCAGCCCCACACCTCGGAGTTCGTCGGCCTCTACACGGTCACGCCGGCCAACGCGCCGTACAACGGTCCGGAAATCCAGAAGGTCGTCAGCGCCGGATGCCAGCAACTGGTCGATTCATTCGTTGGCGTCACCGCCGGACAGAAGCGCTC
This sequence comes from uncultured Actinomycetota bacterium, assembly GCA_963818495.1. Taxonomy (GTDB): domain Bacteria; phylum Actinomycetota; class Actinomycetes; order Mycobacteriales; family Micromonosporaceae; genus DASQPR01. The sequence continues at coordinate 68,255 of CAWFSH010000005.1, read as the reverse complement.
CGACCTGCGAGTTTCCGAGGTTGGTCCGGACTCGGCGAACCTCTGGGCGGGCAGCGACCAGACGTTCGCGTGTTACGCCTCGGCGTCCACGCCGTGGTCCGGCTCGATCAAGGGAATCGGGACCCGGGCGCTGCAGCGCTGACCGGATAGCCAAGACTGAAGAGCATGAACCTCCCGCAGTTGCCGCCCCGACTGCTCGCGCCGGCTCCGGGCTGGTCGGAGAACACCGACGTCGTGGTCGTCGGTTCCGGCGTAGCCGGACTGACGGCCGCGCTACACCTGCGCGAGGCCGGGCTGCACGTCACCGTCGTGACGAAGGTCAACATCGACGACGGCTCCACGCGCTGGGCTCAGGGCGGGATCGCGGCCGTGCTCGACCCGTACGACACGCCGGCCGAACATGCCGCCGACACACTCGTCGCCGGCGTCGGCCTCTGCGACAAGGCCGCGGTCGATGTACTGGTGACCGAAGGCCCGGCCCGCGTACGGGAGCTGATGCGCTGGGGCGCCGAGTTCGACCGGCATCCCGACGGCGCGCTGATGCTCACGCGAGAGGGCGGCCACCACGCCAACCGGATCGTGCACGCCGGCGGCGACGCCACCGGTGCCGAGGTCCAGCGCGCGCTGCACGCCGCCGTACTCCGCGACCCGTGGATCCGGTTGGTCGAGCATGCGCTGGTGCTCGATCTGCTGCGCGATGCGACCGGTCGGGCGTGCGGCGTCACGCTGCACGTGCTCGGCGAGGGCTCGGAGGACGGCGTCGGCGCCATCCTCGCCCGAGCTGTCGTGCTCGCCACCGGCGGCATGGGCCAGGTGTACGCCACGACCACGAACCCCGTGGTGTCCACCGGCGACGGTGTTGCGCTCGCGCTGCGCGCCGGCGCGACCGTGACGGACATCGAGTTCGTTCAGTTCCATCCGACCGCGCTTGTGGTGCCGTCGTCGCCGGGTGGCGAGCGCAGTGCACAACAGCCGTTGGTGTCCGAGGCGATGCGCGGCGAGGGCGCCCATCTCGTCGACGCCGACGGCAAGCGGTTCATGGTCGGCCAGCACGAGCTGGCCGAGCTGGCACCGCGAGACGTCGTCGCCAAGGGAATCCATCGAGTGCTGCTGTCGACCGGCGCCGATCATGTCTTCCTGGATGCCCGGCACATCCACGATCTCGCGCGCCGCTTCCCGACGATCACCGCCTCGTGCCGCGCCGCGGGCATCGATCCGGACGACCGAGCCGATCCCGGTCGCGCCGGCGGCGCATCTACGCCGAGCGGCGGAGTTCGTACGGATCTGGACGGCCGGACGTCCATCGACGGTCTGTACGCCTGCGGCGAGGTCGCCTGCACCGGCGTACACGGTGCGAACCGGCTGGCCTCCAATTCGTTGCTGGAGGGCTGGTCTTCTCCCGCCGGATCGCGGCCGATGTCGCGCGGGACCTGCCACCGCAGGCCGATCCCGTGACGGATGCAGACTCCGGCCGGTCGGCTCGGTTGGAGTCGATCGGATTCGCGTGGCCCGATTCCGGTGCCGGCTGGGCGGTCGACAACGCCGTCCGGGCGCCGCTGCAGCGTGCGATGACCGGGGCGCCGGCGTTCTTCGATCCGCGGATTCGCTCGCATCCACCACGACTGAATTGGCCGCGCTCGGAGCCGTCGGGCACCGGCGAATACGGCGAGCTGGGAGGCGGCGAATCTGGTGACGGTGGCCGCCGCGCTGGTTGCGGCCGCGTCGCGGCGGGCCGAGACCCGTGGCTGCCACTGGCGGGAAGACTTTCCGGCCGCCGATCCGGCCTGGCTCGGTCATTTATTGGCGGGAATCGCGCCGGACGGCGCGATCGCCGAAGCCTGGGAGCCAATGCCGTGATCGGGGAGGCGGCGAACCCCTCACTCGGTTGGCGCTCCCGCTTTCGGGCCGCCTTCGGCCCGCCGCGGGCCGCCACCAGGCCGCTTTCGGCCCGCCGCCGGGCCTGCCCGGGCCGCTTCGGCCCGCCGCTCGGGCCGCCGCCAGGCCGGCTTTCGGCGCGCCACCGGGGGCGTCAATCGTCGCCTACGCCTTGCCCTTAGTTTTGCCGACGACAGGCGCATCAGGTCGACGTCGCGCGATTGGCGCGGATGCCATCACAAACGGGGGACGCAATGAAGCCGGACACTGCGACAATAAGCATTATGCCGAGCACCATTACCGACGCGTTCGAGGCGGTGGACTCGACCCGGCCGGGGTCGACCGGGTCGTGTCGATGGCGCTCGAGGAGGATCTCGGCGGTGCCGACGGGGTCGATGTGACCAGCGTGGCGACCATTCCAGCCGATCAGATGGACGTGGCCGACGTGGTCGCGCGCGCCGACGGCGTGGTCGCCGGGCTTGCCGTTGCCGCGGCCGTTTTTTCCCGCGTCGACAGTCGGATCCAGGTGGACATCCGCGTCGGAGACGGGTCCCGGGTCAAGCGCGACGACGTTCTCATGACGGTCGCCGGCCCGACGCGTTCGCTCCTGACCGCCGAGCGGACGGCGATCAACCTGCTCAGTCGGATGTCCGGCGTCGCTACCCACACCCGCCGCTGGGCCGATGCGCTGTCGGGCACCGGGGCGACCGTGCTCGACACTCGGAAGACCACGCCTGGGCTGCGCATGCTGGAGAAGTATGCGGTGCGGGCCGGTGGCGGCACGAACAAGCGCATGGGCCTCTACGACGTCGCGATGATCAAGGACAACCACAAACTCGCGGCCGGCTCGATCGCCGAGGCCTACCGGCGGGTGCGGCAGACGTTCCCGGACGTCACGATCCAGGTTGAGGTGGAGACCGTCGCCGAGGCGCTGGAAGCGCTGGACGCCGGGGCCGACTTCCTGCTCTGCGACAACATGACCCCCGACGAGTTGCGCGAGGTCGTGACGCGCCGTGGCCGGACGGGCGGAGCTCGAGGCGACCGGCGGCCTGACTCTGGAGCGCGCGAAGGCCTACGGGGAGACCGGCGTGGACTACCTGTCGGTGGGCGGCCTGACGCATTCGTCGCCCATCCTGGACATCGCCATGGATCTGCACTCGCGCGACTGATGGCTGTCGCAACGGTCGGCTAGCCGTACCGATGCAAAGTTTGGCGCTTGGTCGAAAGCGCAAGTCGCGGTCTAGGCCTGGTTGCGTTCAAACACCAGGCGCAGGCCTTTGAGGGTAAGCATCGGCTCGTGGTGGGTCACGGTCGTGCATTCATCGAGTACGACCGGAGCCAGTCCACCGGTGGCGATGACGGCGGCGACCGGCCGGCCGAGTTCGGCCTTGATGCGCTGCACCAGACCGTCGACCTGCCCGGCGAAACCGAACACCACACCCGACTGCAGGCACTCCACAGTGTTCTTGCCGATCACGCGCGGCGGCCGGACGAGTTCCACCTTGCGCAATTGGGCCGCGCGCGACGCCAGCGCATCGACGGAGATCTCGATGCCCGGCGCCAGCGGCCCACCGAGATACTCGCCGCGGGCCGACACCACGTCGAAGTTCGTCGACGTGCCGAAATCGACAACGATGCTCGGACCACCGAATAGCGTGTACGCGGCCAGCGTGTTCGCGACCCGGTCGGAACCGACTTCCTTCGGGTTGTCGATCGCGAGCTGAACGCCGGTCTTGACGCCGGCCTCGAGGATCACGGCGGGCAGCGCACCGTAGTAGCGGGTCAGCATCGTCCGCAGCGCACGCAACGCCATCGGAACCGTCGAGCACGCCGCCACTCCGGTGATTTCCACGTTGTCCGACGCAAGCAGGCCGCGAAACATCAAACCCAGTTCGTCAGCGGTGGTCCGAGCGTCGGTCTTGACGCGCCAGGAATGCACGATCTTGGCGCCCTCGAACGTGGCCAGGACCGTGTTGGTGTTTCCGATGTCGATGCAGAGCAGCACGAGCGCCAGCTTAGATGGCCGGTCGATCGCGCGCGTCGTCGCTACGCCGGTCGGGCCGGGTCAGCGCCGCGTCGCGCGATAGCACACCGTCACGTACGGCATGGTGAAGCTCGCAGGAAGCTCGGCCGTGACGGCGCTGACGCGTGCGTCGATATCGGCGCGTTCGGCGTCCGACGCGACCAGATACGTCGAGCGCGACGCCACCAGCGTGTGAACGCGGTCGGCGGTCATCGCTAGCTCGTGGCGGAACTCACCTCGTTCGGGCGGCTCAAAGCTTGGTCCGAAGTCGAGCGTCACGTCGCGTCGATCGCGTACGTGTCCGGTCGGCGCCAGGCCGGCCGCCTCCTCGAGCGCCGCCACCCACGAAACCTTGCCGTCGCGCACGTTCCAGATCGCCGCGAACGTGCCGCCGGCCCGAACGACCCGGGCGATCTCCGGGTGGGCACGCGCCGGATCGAACCAGTGGTATGCCTGGGCGGTCACGATCGAGTCGACCGATGCGTCGACTGATGGGATCGACTCGGCGGATCCGGCCAGCGCGACGGCGCCCGGCACCGCTGCCATGAGTTGCGCGCGCATCTCAGGATCGGGCTCGACCGGGATCACCCGTCCCGCCAGCGGCATCAGGATCCGGGTCAACAGGCCCGTGCCGGCGCCGAGATCGATCACCGTTCCCTTGCCGTACACGAAGCCCGGTCCGAGCGCCCAACGCGCCGCCTCGAGCGGATATCCCGGCCGGATCGACTCGTACAGGGCTGCGGCTCTACCAAACGACAGCGCTTGCTCGTGATCGGTCACGGCCGACGAGCCTAGCCGAAAGGCCTTTCCGGACGCGTACGAGTCCTTCGACTCTCGTTAGGAAGGTTTCGAATTTAGAGCTTTGGCGCTTGGCGGTGCTTGGCGGTGCTTGGCGGCGCGTGAGTGGGCACGCCGACTTGGGTTTGTCGGGCTTGCATTGTTTGGCCGGCGGGCGGCGACTCCGGCAACGGAGCATTTGTCGATAGCCGTACGGTGCGAATGGGCCGCGCTGGTGACCGCTCGGTGACCGGTTTGTAGCCGGGCGCTACACGACATCCGTTTCCGCTCCATATCCGCCGAGTCACTGATCGGTGACGCGTTCGTGCGCCTTTCGTGTTTGTCGGGTGGGCGCTCACTTTTGCCGAACCGATGCCCGCCATGGTTTCAGCCATTCGAATCACGGTGCCCCGGCGTGTTGCCGTCCGCTGGTGTGGACCGCATTTTGACGTACGCCGCCCAGTGCCACTCGCCAGCGCACGGTTGGGCGCGAGCCAATGATTGCCGCCCACTCGCAGCTTGCGAGTGGCGAGCTGGCTTGATTCGCCCTGCGAATACCTTGACGGATTCGAGTATTCGTCGGGTGGCCGGCTCGGTCTGCTTCGACACATGTCGATCGGCGATCACACTGTCCTATCGCCGGCGATACGTGCGGTGCGCAAAAGAACGCCCAAGCCGCGACAGATTGTCGCGAGCGCGAGATTGACAATTTGTGCCAGCAAAACGCGGTCGAGTTGACGATTACCGGTGTCGACCCGCTATTCTTTCCGCATCGGTGCGTGAGCCCTACGATGTCGGTGCGAGTATATCCGCGCGGATGTGCGGTTATGCGAAAGGATATTTGGTGGCTAGACGAGAAATTGTCGTCCTCGAGGACGACCTGGACGGTGGCAAAGCCGATGAGACCGTGAAGTTCGGTCTCGACGGGACTGCGTATGAGATCGATCTGTCGAAAGGTAATGCCGCGACGATGCGTGAGGCGCTTGCTCCGTATGTCGCGGGCGCACGCAAGTCCGGTCGTGGTGGTGTGGTCGTTGGTGGCCGCAGTGCGGCGCGAGGCAGCGCGGCCGCCGATCGCGAGCAGAACAAGGCCATCCGGGCCTGGGCGAAGCGCAAGGGGAAGAACATTTCCGGCCGGGGTCGTATCCCGCAGGGAATCGTCGACGAATACCACGCCGTGGCGGGCCGCTGAGGATCGCGTCGCGAGTCGTGCCTAGCGCAGCCGCGAGGCGCACGGAATGGCGCCGTTGCGTAGCGCAGCCGCGCAGGCAGTTGCGTTGACAGCGGGCGGTTGCTCACCATTCGGTGAGCGGTCGCCCGCACGCGTTTCTCGACTCGGCGTCTCGGCCCGTGGTCGATGAGGCTCCCATGATCCGTTCGGGTGGACTATTGAGGTTGCGATTGCGGCCCTAATCGTCCATGCAGGCGGATCTTGCGGCATGAACCCTCGCGTTGCGGCGGTTCGCGGCGTACGGACACGCCGCCGGAGCCCGGACTCGCCGGCAACGCGCGGGCCGGCAGGAGTTTCGCGCCGTTTCGGCCAACCCGCCATGATCTTTCGCGCTGGGCGCGGTTGCTCAATGGTCGGTGAGCGGTCGCGCGTACGCGTTTCTCGACTCGGCGTCTCGGCTCGCGGTCGATGAGGCTTCGATGATCCGTTCCCCTGGACGATTGCGGTCGTGACTGCGGCCCTAATCGCCTATGCAGGCGGATCTTGCGGCATGAACCCTCGCGTTGCGGCGGTTCGCGGCGTACTGACACGCCGCCGGAGTCCGGACCGCCCGCACCGCCTGCCGCACCACACTGCGTAACGTGCCAAGCCGCGCGGACCCCGGCATCGCGCGCGGCGCGCCCGGCACCGCGCGCGACAACGCGTAGGCCGGCCGCGCCACTGCGTGGCGGCGCGGAATAGCGGACTGGTCGCCGCCGTTATGCGTGGCCTGTGGTGATCCGCCCAGCGGTCGCGATCGTGTTCGATCAAGGTCTCGCGTGGACGGCACCGGCTGGCTGACGTGCGTATCGGTGGCGGGACCGGGTTTTTTCGCTTTCCGCGTAGTCATACCCTCACCGGAACGTGGCCGAGAGGGGCATCGTTGGCCAGAGATAGTGGCTGACCGTGAGTTCCGTGGTGGTTTCGTAACGTTTGCGAAGGTACGCGGCACGGCTCGCCAAGGGTTTCGCCGAAGGCGGGTCGTCGGCCCGCGGCGATAGAGTAAGGGCACGGGTTCCCAACAGGTTCCGCGTGGTGTCGAGGCGTTCCCGTGAGGGGACGTCGCATTGTCTCAAGGTGTCGTCCGAGCGAGGCACTGGCTGACAGGTGAGGAGCAAGGGCATGTTCGAGCGGTTCACCGACCGAGCGCGGCGTGTGGTGGTCCTGGCGCAAGAAGAGGCCAGGATGCTGAACCACAACTACATCGGCACCGAGCACATCCTGCTCGGACTGATCCACGAGGGCGAGGGCGTCGCAGCGAAGGCGCTGGAGAGCCTTGGCATCTCGTTGGAGGGTGTCCGCCAGCAGGTCGAGGAGATCATCGGTCAGGGCCAGCAGGCGCCGAGCGGTCACATCCCGTTCACGCCACGGGCCAAGAAGGTGCTGGAGCTGTCGCTGCGTGAAGCGCTGCAGCTCGGCCACAACTACATCGGCACGGAGCACATCCTGCTCGGCCTGATTCGCGAGGGCGAGGGCGTCGCGGCCCAGGTCCTGGTGAAACTGGGCGCCGATCTCAATCGCGTTCGTCAGCAGGTCATCCAGCTGCTGTCCGGTTACCAGACCGGCAAGGAGCCGACCGCGGCGGGCAGCGGAGCCGCCGGTGAGGCCGCGCCATCCACGAGCCTCGTGCTCGACCAGTTCGGCCGCAACCTGACCCAGGCCGCCCGTGAGGGCAAGCTCGATCCGGTCATCGGCCGGCAGAAGGAAATCGAGCGGGTCATGCAGGTGTTGTCCCGCCGGACCAAGAACAACCCGGTGCTGATCGGCGAGCCCGGCGTCGGCAAGACCGCCGTCGTAGAGGGCCTCGCCCAGCACATCGTCAAGGGCGAGGTGCCCGAGACACTCAAGGACAAGCAGCTCTACACGCTTGACCTGGGCGCCCTGGTGGCCGGCTCGCGCTATCGCGGCGACTTCGAAGAGCGGCTGAAGAAGGTGCTCAAGGAGATCCGTACGCGGGGCGACATCATCCTGTTCATCGACGAGATCCACACCCTGGTCGGCGCCGGCGCCGCCGAGGGCGCGATCGACGCGGCGAGCATCTTGAAGCCGATGCTGGCCCGTGGCGAGCTGCAGACGATCGGCGCGACCACGCTCGACGAATACCGCAAGCACCTGGAGAAGGACGCCGCGCTCGAGCGCCGCTTCCAGCCGATCCAGGTCGGCGAGCCGTCGCTCGCGCACACCATCGAGATCCTCAAGGGACTGCGCGACCGTTACGAGGCACACCACCGTGTGTCTATTACGGACGCGGCGCTCGTCGCTGCCGCGACGCTAGCCGATCGGTATATCTCCGACCGCTACCTGCCGGACAAGGCGATCGACCTCATCGACGAGGCCGGCGCTCGCATGCGCATCCGTCGCATGACCGCACCGCCAGACCTGCGTGACTTCGACGAGCGCATCGCTCAGGTGCGCCGGGACAAGGAGTCCGCGATCGACGCGCAGGACTTCGAGCGAGCCGCACAACTCCGTGACAAGGAGAAGCAGCTGCTCGGCCAGAAGTCGCAGCGGGAGAAGGAGTGGAAGGCGGGCGACCTCGACGTCGTGAGCGAGGTCGACGACGAGCAGATCGCCGAGGTCCTGGCGAACTGGACCGGCATCCCGGTCTACAAGCTGACCGAGGAAGAGACCGCTCGGCTGCTCCGCATGGAGGACGAGCTGCACCGCCGCATCGCCGGCCAGAACGACGCGGTCAAGGCCGTGTCACAGGCGATCCGGCGGACGCGGGCCGGCCTCAAGGACCCGAAGCGGCCGTCCGGCTCGTTCATCTTCGCCGGCCCGTCCGGCGTGGGGAAGACGGAGCTGTCGCGGGCACTTGCCGAGTTCTTGTTCGGCACCGAGGACGCACTCATCCAGCTGGACATGAGCGAGTTCCACGACCGTTACACGGTGTCCCGTCTCGTCGGTGCGCCACCCGGATACGTCGGATACGACGAGGGCGGTCAGCTGACCGAGAAGGTTCGCCGCCGTCCGTTCTCCGTCGTGCTGTTCGACGAAATCGAGAAGGCCCACCCGGACGTGTTCAACACGTTGCTCCAGATCCTGGAGGACGGGCGCCTGACCGATGGTCAGGGACGCATCGTGGACTTCAAGAACACGGTGATTATCCTGACCACGAACCTCGGCACGAAGGACGTCTCCAAGTCGGTCACGCTCGGCTTCGCCGGCGCGGGTGACGCGGAGACGAACTACGAGCGGATGAAGCAGAAGGTCAACGACGAGCTCAAGCAGCACTTCCGGCCTGAGTTCCTGAACCGCATCGACGACACCATCGTGTTCCACCAGCTGCAGCCGGAGCAGATCCGCCGCATCGTGGACATGATGATCGTCCGGATCGAGACGCAGCTCCGCAACAAGGACATGGGTCTCGAGCTGACCGAGAACGCGAAGGTGTGGCTGTCGAAGAAGGGTTGGGACCCGGTCATGGGCGCCCGGCCGCTCCGGCGGACCATCCAGCGCGAGATCGAGGATGCGCTGTCCGAGAAGATCCTCTTCAACGAGCTGCGACCCGGTCAGATCGTGGTCGTCGATGCCGAGGGCAACCTCGACAACGTGGAGGAATCGAAGCTGGTGTTCCGCGGGGCGGACCGGCCGGACGAGGTGCCCGACGCGGTGCCCGCCGAGCTGGACGACGCGGCTGCCACTTCGGCGTCCGACGAGTAAGTGACCGCGCCAGGTGCCTTGCCGGCCCGGCCTACGTGGTACGTGGGCCGGGCCGGCATTTCTATGGCCCTGGATGCGACGGCCGGTGGCGCCGCTTGGCTGGTCACGGTCGTTGCCGGCGCCGGCGCCGGCAAAACGGCGGCGCTCGGCGCGTGGGCCAGCGAACGCCGCGCCCGTTGGTATTCGCTCCGGCCGGACGACGCCGACCTGTCGGCCATGCTGGCCTGGCTGGCGGACGCGGCCCGCATTCCGGGTTGGAGCGACGCACTGCCGGCCGAGTTGCCCGTCGCCGCCGGCGGGGATACCGCCGAGCAGGCACGCGCGGATGCGCTCGCCAGCCTGCTTGCCATCGCTGTCGACCACGCACAGCCGACCGGTGGCGTACGCCCGGTCACCGTCGTCCTGGACGGCTTCGAGGTGCTGCCGGCGGCGAGCCCGACCGTACGGTTTGTCGAGGCCCTCGCCCGCCACGCGCCACCTGGGCTACGTCTAGTGGTGGCGTCCCGGGACGCGATGCCGTTCGCGGTCGACCGACTCCGCGAGACCGGCCGCCTGACCGAGATTGGTGCGGCCGATCTCGTCTTCGACGTCGACGAGACTTTCCAGCTCCTCACCGTCGCGCTCGGCGATGCTGCGGCCGCCGACGAGGTTGCCGCGGACCTGCACACGCTCACGTCCGGCTGGCCGGGGCAGGTGAGCCTTGGCGCGGCTTGGTTGGCCCAGCAGCCGGCCGGCGTACGGCGGGCCCGCCTGGCTGCCTTTGCCGGGTTTGACGCGGAGTTGTCCGACGCGGTCCTGGCCGGCGCCGACCCGCCGACCCGATCGCTCGTACGGGCGGCGGCCTATCTGCCCCGGGTCGACGCCAAGCTGATGGTCGACGTCGGTCAGGACGACACTCCGGGCGACGGTACGGCGCTGCCCAGCGCGGCCGACATCGCAGCGGCGGAGGCCCTGCTCGTTCGGGCGGCGCCACTGCTGATGCCGGAGTCCGGGCGTCCGGGCTGGTATCAAGTAAGCGCCGCCGCCCGCTCCGGCGTGCTGTCCAAAGATCCGCTGCCGGACAGCCGGCGGCGGCTTCTTTTGGAGTCGGCGATGCGGTCATACCTGCGTCGTGGCGACGTTCCGAGCGCGATCGCCGCCGGTGTTGACCTCGAAGAACCGGCCATGCTCGTCGACGTTCTCGACCGGTACGGTGCCGAGCTGATCACGAGCGGACGCATCAGCGACGTCATGGCGGCCGTGACCGCGATCCCACCCGCAGCCCGTACGCCGGCCGTACGGCTAGTCGAAGCGGAGGCGCGGCACAGTCTCGGCGATGTCTCGGCCGCACTGGCCTGCCTGGCCGACGTCGAGGCGAGCGGCACGGCGTCCACGGCGGCGGTGGCTCGGCGGGTAGGCAAGATTCGCCAGCTCGCCGGCGACATTTCCGGTGCGGCGGCCGTCTACGAGCGGGTCGTACGAGACGGCAGCCAACCCGTCGACGAGGCGATCCTGGTTGGACAGCTGGCCACCGTCCACTGGCTACGGGGCGAATCGGTGCCCGCTCGTGCGGTGGTCACCGAGGCGATTGCGATGGCGGAGAAGTGTGGCGATCCGCAAGCGCTCGCCGGTGCGTATGCGACGGCCGCGATGATCGCCGAGCGCGACGGCGACTTCGCCGCCAACGAGGCGTACACGGCGCGCGCGGCCGAGGCGGCGACCGTCTGCGGTGACCTCGTCCAGCTGACCCGCATCCGCATCAACCGCAGTCAGCGACTGATCGGGCAAGGGCACTACGGCAATGCACTGGTCGAACTCGACGAGGCGATCCGGCTGACCCACATGACTGGCACGGACGGTTGGTTCGGCGCCGTGGCGCGGACGAATCGCGGGTGGGCGTTCCGCGGTCTCGGCCGATACGACGAGGCGATCGCGGAATTCAACACGGCTCGGGAACGCTGGCGCGCGGGCGGCAGCGATCTGGTCGCGTACGCACTGATCGGGCTCGGTGCCACTCACCTGGACCGAGGCGACGTCGAGCTGGCCGACGCCGAGTTGACGGAGTCGATCGCGATCGGCGACCGCTCCGGCGACCATCAGGCACTGACCGGCCTGGTGACCGTGTCGCGGGCACGGTGGGCCACCGACAAGGCATCGGCTCGCGAGCTCAACGACCGGGCGCTGGCCACGGTGCCCGGCTTGTGGCGCAGCTGGGCACTCCTGACGGTCGGCTGGTTCGCGTTGGAAGAGGGTGATCGCGCGCTTGCCATCGCACAGGTCGAGGCGGCGCTGACGAACGCGGAGCGCTATTCCGATCCGTGTGCGCTTGCCGAGGCTGCGGAGCTGCACGCGCTGGCGACCGATGACGACACCGCCGCGATCCGCATGCTGGCCGATGCACAGCGGCAGTGGGCGATGCTGGGGAACCCGGTGTTCGTCAATCGGAACGCGGTCATGTTGGCGCACCGGTCCGGCGTGAATATCGCCGCTGCCGAGGCCCGCCTCCGCGCCGTTGGCGTCCGCCCCGCGGTCGCTGCGGCGGCCGGGCCGCTCCGGGTGGTCGGCGCGTTCCGGAATGCGCCCACCGAGTCCGACCAGGCCCGGCTCGTACGGGCTGCGGCGGAGGCGGTAGCGCGGTTCCGATCCGATGGTGACGCGAACCGGGCTCGCCAGACCTTGGGCGACCTCATCGGCCAGCTGCCCGGTCCGCCGACTGACAACGACCTCCGCGAGCTTTACCTCGTCGCGGTCGCGACATTGGCCCGGGCATGCGAGGTGACCGGCGATGTGGACGCCGCGTTGGCCTGGCACCTACGGGTGCTCGAGGATGCTCCGTACGACGAGAATGGGCATCTCGGCGTAGTCACCACGCTGGTCCGAGCCGGTCGGCACAGCGAGGCTCGGACGCGCTACCTGATGTACACCGAGCGGATGCGCTCGCGTGGCCGCGAGCCGGCGCCCTATCCGTTCGACTAAGGCTGCTCGGACGCGGACGGTCGGGTGCCGCCCAACGCGTAGTGCCCGGCGATCATTTCCACCGCGAGGCCGTCGTCGAGCAGGCTGGCCAGTGCGCCGGCGCGCCGCGCTGCGTCCGGCCACGCATCATCGAGCGCGGCACTCGGCACCGGTTCGGTCGCGTCGCGGAGGATCGCGAGCAGCCGTCCGCGGATCTGGCGGTCGGTGCCGGCGTACGTCTGCGGACGCCGCGTCGGTCCGGTGGCCGATGGGCTTCCCGCCGCGCGCCACTGACACCGACCGGCCACCGGGCACGCCACGCAACGCGGCGCACGGGCGGTACAGATCAGTGCGCCGATCTCCATGAACGCCGCCGATGCGCACGCGGCCCGCGATGGTGTGATTGGCAGCAACGCCTCCGTGGCTCGCAGGTCGGCCGGTGACGTGGCCGCGCCGCCGTCGGCCGCGCCAGCGACGACCCGCGCGACGAAGCGCCGCACGTTCGTGTCCACCACCGGATGCCGTTGGCGGTAGGCGAACGTCGCCACCGCGTGCGCTGTGTAGGTGCCGATGCCCGGAAGCGCCGCAAGCAAAGCCACGTCATCGGGAACAATCCCGTCGTGGCGCTCGGCGATCACGCTCGCGCACGCGTGCAGGCGAAGCGCCCGGCGCGGGTAGCCGAGCCGCCCCCACGCGCGGATCGCCTCGGCCGGCTCGTCCGCGGCCAATGCGGTCGGCGTCGGCCAGCGGGCCAGCCATGCCTCATAGGCCGGCAGCACCCGGCTGACCGGTGTCTGTTGCAGCATGATCTCGGAGACGAGGACCCCCCATGCGCCCGCCTCCGCCCGTCGCCACGGCAGGTCACGCGCGTTGCGGTCGAACCATGCGATCGCCTCGGTCGCGATGACGGGTTCGTCGATGCCGACGGCGTCGTCGGCACCAGATCCTGCGCGGGTACGTTCCGGTGCGGCGCTGGATGTCGACGAGTCGTCAGGCATCAGTCCGGCGCCGGACGCCGACGAGCCGTCAGGCGGCGCGGGCGCATCCGGTGTGGCGGAAATGACGTGGTCGCTCATGATGCCCTCAGCCTGGCACGAGCCGCCACGGCGGAATCGTGTCGGGGTCGGTCGCGACGACCGTGAGGCGCGCCACCGGTCGCGGTGACATGGGATTCGGGGCCGAGCGCGAGTCGTTCATGGTCGGCGGCGCGTCGGCGTTCGTCGATTCGGGCGACGTACTACCGTGTTGACAATCATGAAACTGACGGTTGGTCCGCTGCCTCCCGCCGTCTACTGGCGGCGTCGCGCGATCGTACTCGGCGGGTTGCTCCTGGTCATCCTGCTGATCGTGTACGCGTGCGGATCCAACCCGTCCAACGCAGGCGATTCGCGGGATTCGCACGCTAGCCCGCGTACCTCGTCAACGGCACCGATCGCGCCATCATCGTCCACATCGTCACTCCCGTTTGGACCGTCGGCCTCGGCCTCGGCGCCGGCCACGGTCAAGCCCTCCGCCTCCGCCGCGCCGTCCACGGCCACACCGTCGCCAAAACCGTCCACATTGGGCGCGGACTGCGTCGACTCCGAGGTGCTGGTGACCACGTCGATCGTGCCGACGTCGCCCGGCGCGGGCAAACTGCAATACGGCGGTACGTTCATCCTCAAGCTGCAGATCCAGAACACGTCGACGCGGACGTGCACGCGAGACGTCGGCTCGGTCGCCGAGGAGCTGATGATCAAACACGGCTCGACGAAGATCTGGTCGTCCGACGACTGCTCGTCCGGTGGACCGAAGCCGCACGATGTCCGTACGTTCCATCCGGGCGACGCGGTGTCGGCGACGGTCCAGTGGTCGAGCTACGACATCACGACCCACAGTTGCCAGGCGTCGCCCACGCCGGCCCCGGTCGGCTCGTACGACCTGATCGGTCGTGTCGGCACGAAGAGCAGCAGCCCGAAGGCGTTCACCATTCAGAGGTGAGCGGCGGGGCGCGGCGTCATACGTACCGCTCCAGAATGGACGCCTCGGCGAGCCGGGACAGGCCTTCCCGGACGCCGCGCGCGCGAGCGTCGCCTACGCCCTCGACCGCCTGCAGATCCTCGACCGTCGCGCCGAGCAGCCGCTGCAGGCTGCCGAAGTGGTCGATGAGCCGGTCGACGACCGTGCCGGGCAGGCGCGGCACCTTCGCGAGCAGCCGGAAGCCGCGCGGCGAGATCGCGGCGTCGAGCGCGTCGGACGAGCCCGGGTATCCCATCGCCTTGCCGACCAGCACCAGGTCGATCAGATCGGTCGCGGACAGCAGATCGAGCTCGAACACGGCTTCGTCAAACGTTCGCGCCTTGCGGCCACTCGGCAAGTAGTCGCGGATGACGAGCGCCCGATCCGCGTCGACGCCGACCATGAGCTCTTCGAGTTGGAGCGCGAGCAGGCGACCGTCCGTGCCGAGCTCGACAACGTAGCCGGCGATCTCATCGGCGATTCGTCGCACCATCTCGAGGCGTTGGACGACGGCGATCGCATCCCGGACCGTGACGAGGTCCTCGATCTCCAAGGCGGACAGCGCTCCGGAGACCTCGTCCAGCCGCAGCTTGTAACGCTCGAGCGTGGCGAGTGCCTGGTTGGCCCGGGACAGGATCGCGCCGGAGTCGTCGAGCACGTGGCGCTGGCCGCCGGCGTAGAGCCCGATGATCCGCATCGACTGGGACACCGAGATGACGGGGAATCCGGTCTGTTTCGCGACCCGCTCCGCCGTGCGATGACGAGTGCCCGACTCGTCCGACGGGATCGTCGGATCGGGCATCAGGTGTACGGCGGCCCGGACGATGCGCGTGCCGTCGCTGGACATCACCACGGCACCGTCCATCTTGCACAATTCGCGCAGCCGGGTGGAGGAGAACTCGACGTCCAGGGAGAATCCGCCGGTGCAGATCGACTCGACAATCTGGTCGTAACCGAGCACGATCAGCGCGCCGGTCCGGCCGCGGAGAATGCGTTCCAAGCCATCGCGCAATGACGTGCCGGGCGCCATCAACGCCAAAATCGGGCGCAGCGAGTCCGCTGCTCCCGGCCTCGAAGCCTCCCGGTCCATCGGCACCCGTCCAGTCTACTGATGCGACGCTCGCCGCATCGATCACAGTCGCCTTCATATCAGCACAGAGTGAGCACAATATTCCGCTGAGCCAATTCGCGCGAATCCGACTCGGTTCGTTGGACTCGCGCAGTGCAACAACGCGCACCGCTCTCGTCGCTTACCGCGACGGCCGGATCACATCGTCGCCGCAGGTCCGGTGCCCACCCGACGGTCCAACGGCCGTGCACATTAGGCCGACGCACTGGCCGCATAACGCACCGCCGACCCGAGATCCGCGACTTCGAGCACACGCATGGACGGCGGAGGATGCCCGGCCGCAGGCCCGCATCCGGACGGGACCAGTGCCAGGCGATAGCCAAGTCGAGCGGCCTCGGCGAGGCGGCGTGAGACCGCGCCGACCCGCCGGATCTCGCCGGTCAGTCCGACCTCGCCGATCGCCACCAGAGTCGGCCGCGAGCGGCAGGTCATGTGCGGCGGATGCGACGGCCAAGGCGACGCCGAGGTCGGCGGCCGGCTCGACGACGCGGATCCCGCCGACCGTCGCGGCGAACACCTCGCGGTCGTGCAAGCGCGCCTCGGTGCGCCGCTGCAGCACGGCGAGCACCATTGCCAGACGGGAGCCGTCCAGCCCGCTGACCGTACGCCGTGGCGATCCGGCCACCGTGGCGCCGATCAGCGCCTGCACCTCGGTCACGAGGGCGCGGCGACCTTCCATGGCGACCGTGACGCACGTGCCGGCGACCGGCTCCGCGTATCGCGTGATGAACAGCCCGGACGGGTCGGGCAGGCTCGTGATGCCCCCCTCGTGCATCTCGAAGCAGCCCGACCTCGTCCGCCGCGCCGAACCGGTTCTTCAGACCGCGCACCATCCGCAGCGACGAATGCTTGTCGCCCTCGAACTGCAGCACGACGTCGACCAGGTGCTCGAGCACCCGTGGCCCGGCGACATTGCCGTCCTTCGTCACGTGGCCCGACGAGCACCGTCGCGATTCCGCGTTCCTTGGCCACCGCGACGAGCGCCGCCGTGACGGCCCGGACCTGGGTGACACCTCCGGCGACGCCCTCGGTGCCGGGCGCCGAGACGGTCTGCACCGAGTCGATGACCAGCAGCCCGGGCTTGACCGCGTCGAGATGCCCGAGTACTGCTTCGAGATCCGTCTCGGCGGCGAGGTAGAGCCGCTCGTGCAGCGCGCCGAGCCGCTCGGCCCGCAGGCGGACCTGGCTGGTCGACTCCTCGCCGGAGATGACGAGGCTCGGCGAGTCGCCGGCCACCGCCCACTGCTGTGCCACGTCGAGAAGCAGCGTCGACTTGCCGACGCCGGGCTCGCCGGCCAGCAGCACGACGGCACCGGGGACGATGCCGCCGCCGAGCACTCGGTCGAGCTCGGGGACGCCGGTCGGCTTGGCCCGCGCGGGCTCGACGCTGATCGTGGCGATGGGTCGGGCCGGCTCCAGCGGCGTGCGGGCCGACGACCGTCCGCAGTGCCGCTGGCAGCGATGCACCGCCGGTCGAGTCGATGATCGAGCCCCACTCGCCGCACTCCGGGCACCGTCCGAGCCACTTCGGCGGCCGGTGACCGCAGACGTCGCACTCGTACGCAGCGCGGGCCGGCTTGCCCGCCCGGGCCGGCGTCGACGATCGGGTCGCGCGTGTGCGTTGCAGATCGGGTCGACCCGTCGTCTCAGTCACCCGCGCACGGTATCCGAGACGTACGACGAAAGAGACCTTCGCGACGGCGTGGCCGAGAAGGTCTGTTCGACGCTGATGTCAGGACGTGGCGCTCGGGCTCGGCGGGAAGCCGGAGTCGGTCACTCGCGGTGCTGGCACCGACGGTGGCCCGACCGGTGCCACGATCTGCGTTGACTGCAGGGGTGTCCCGTCCTGCTTGGTCACGTTGAACGTGAGTTGCACCGTGTTGCCCGGCACCACATCGTCCTTGAGGCCGGCGACCTGGAGGTGCTCGACATCGGACCCGGCCGCTGTCGACAGCACCATCATCGTGCCGGGCTGGATGGTGACGGTCGCCGCGGCGGGCGCCGCCGGGGTGGTGCTCGGCACACCGGACTGGCTCGGACTCGACGGCTCCGCGCTCGCCGGCGACGAGGGCGGCGCGGCCGGCGGGGTCGACGGGTTGCCGGCCACGCCCTGAATGTCCTGGATAACCGGCTGTCCGCCGGACAGGCTCATCGAGCCGAGCGGCGTGAGCGTGGTGGCCTTGGTCGGGTCGACGAGTTGCGCATCGCCGGCCGTTACGGTGACCGGATCGGTGCTCTGATTGATGATCCACATCGACAGCGGGGCGGTGGCACCGGTCGCGTAGCCGTTGACATCGTTGTAGTCGACCGTCACGTTCTTGATGAGCAGCGCGCCGTTCGGGTTGTCCTCGGTTGGCACCGCGATCGACGCCGAGCCGCCCGGCACGGCCGACACGATCGTCGACGTCTCCGCGATCTGACCCGCACCGCATCCGGCCAGCGCCCCGGCGGCGACGACCGCGACGATGCCGACCGACGCGGCAACGAGCCGGGCATGGCGCTGCCTACCAGCGATGGAGCGGGTCACGGCGATCCTCCTCGAGGGCCACAAGGTCCAACCGCGCTACAGAGTAATGCGCGACGAGATCGGACCGGCGGGAGACCCGGCAGAATCGCGAAGTGGCCTCGGCACGTCAGGATAGGTGGCCATTGGTCAGCAACAGCACAATGTCGATCATGGCGATGACGAGCACCGCACGGAACGGGGCTCGGGAACCCGGCGCCCGGCCGACGTACCAGCCGATCGGTAGGACCACGACGGCCGCGACGAACGCACCGACCGCAAACCACGACGGTGATCGCGACGGCCCGAAGGCAAGCACGCCGGTGGCCGCCAGCAGCCCGGCGGCCGCGACAACCGTGGACGGCCCGCGACCGATGCGGTGGGGCAGCCCGCGCACGCCGGTGCGCACATCATCGTCCAGGTCGGGCAGCACATTGGCAAAGTGAGCGCCGCCGCCCAGGAGCGCTCCGGCCGTCACCAGCCACCACGGCGGTACGTTGTCGTCTGCGCGACCGACGACCGGAAACGCAACGAGCAAACCGAACGACACGACGTACGGCAGCACCGACAGCGCCGTCGATTTCAGCGGCCAGTCGTAGAGCAGACCGGAGACGTACGCGATCGTGATCACCACGGCCGCGGCCGGTCCGGACAACAGTGCCAGTGGCACCACGGCGAGCCCGGCGACGATCGCGCCGACCCCGACCGTACGGCGGCTGACCCGACCGCTCACGATCGGTTTGTCCGTACGCCCGGTCGCGACGTCCCGTGCGGCGTCAAGCCAGTCGTTCGCCCATCCGACCGATAGCTGCGTGGCGAGCACCGTGGCCCCGACGGCGGCGGACCCGCCCGCGCCCCGGCCGGCGGCCAGCGCGAGCAGGATTGAGACGAGCGTCACGGCGGCGGCCGGCTCTGGATGGCAGGCGCGCAGCAGACCATCGGCCGCCCGGGCGGCCCGGCGGACCCGGCTCGGCGATGTGGCCTGGCCGGACGGCGCGTCCGCGTCGGCTGACCCCGTCACCATGCCGCCTCCCAAGCGCCGGCGGTTCCGCCCGGCGAACATTCGTGCAAGCCTGTCGCAATGATCCCGCTCGTGTCAGTCTGATGTCGTGGCCACGCGCACACCGGTGATGGGCGGTCGGGGCCCTAACGATCCTCGCCAGTATGACGATCTTGCCGGCGAGTGGTGGCGCACCGATGGCGTTTTCTCCATGCTTCATTGGCTGGCCGACGCCAGGGGTCGGTTGGTACCGCCGGCGGAGCGGCCCGGTGCGGTGCTCGTCGACCTGGGTTGCGGAGGCGGCCTCCTGTCGCCGTACGTCGCCGGGAAGGGCTACCGCCACGTTGGCGTCGACCTGACCCGGTCGGCCCTCGAACAAGCGGCCGACCATGGCGTGGCCGCTCTGCAGGCCGACGTTGTCCACTTGCCACTTGCGGATGGGTGCGCGGATGTGGTGACCGCTGGCGAACTGCTCGAACACGTGGTTGACGTACGGGCGGTCATCGCCGAGGCGTGCCGGCTGCTGCGGCCCGGTGGACTGTTCGTCGTGGACACTTTGAACGCGACCGCGACCAGCAGGTTTGTCGCGGTCACACTGGGGGAACGCTGCTACGGCGGAGCCGTGCGCGGCATACACGATCCGAACCTGTTCGTCCCGCCGCGCGTACTGCTAGACGAGTGCTCGCGTCACGGGGTGCAACTCCGCATCCGGGGGATTCGACCGGCCGTACCGAAGCTGTTGCGGTTTCTTATCACCAAGCGCGGCGTTGTGCCGATCGTACCGACTCGTTCGGTCGCCGTCCTCTATCAAGCAGTCGGCGTGAAGGCGCCCGGTTCGTGACAGCACCCGGTTAACGTGGTGTTGGTCTGCCGCGGCCCCGGCCGCCCCCTAGCTCGTCGGCCACGGCATGACGCCGCGGCACCACAGCCGGAGCGACCGGCACTAACCAGGGGAGGAGCGCCGATGAGCGAGGCTGTCGCGGCCGCTCAGCGTCTCGCACCGCGGTTCGCCGCGCGAGCGGCCGATCATGATCGATCCGGTACGTTTCCCGTCGATGACTTCGCCGACCTGCGCGAGGCCCAACTCTTCGGGCTGATGGTGCCCGAGGCGCTGGGCGGTCTGGGGCTCGGCTTCGGCCGAGTACGTCGACGTCGCCTTCGAGTTGGCGCGTGGCAATGGCGCGACCGCTCTCGTGTTCAACATGCACGCCTCGGTCACCGGAGCGCTGGCCGGCATCCCGGAGGAACATGGCCGACGCGATCGGCATCCCGGCCGAGTTCTTCGTCGCGCGCGACGAGATCCTGCGCGCGGCGGCCAAGGGCGCGTTCTACGCCGTCGCGATGAGCGAGCGCGGCGCCGGTTCCCGACTGTCCGCACTGACCACGAGCTACACACCGGACGGTGAGCGGCTTCCGGATCAAGGGCGCGAAGACGTTCGTCTCCGGCGCGGGTCACGCCGACGGATATCTGGTCGCCGCTCGGCGTGAAGCCGATCCACAGGTCGTGTCGCAGTTCCTGGTCCCGGCGACGAGTGACGGGCTGCGGGTCGAGGAGACCTGGGACTCGCTGCGGCATGCGGGCCACCGGATCGCATGACCTGCACCTGGACGTGTTCGTCCGTCGACGTCGCTGCTCGGCGGCGTGGAAGGTCTCGCCCTCTGGTTCGCCCAGCTGATGCCGCATTGGATGGTGGCAAGCTATGCCGCCGTCTACGTCGGCGTGGCACAGGCCGCGATCGACGCCGCGGTCGTCCACCTCACCGAACGCGGTCTCGGCAAGCTTGCCGGCCGTCCGGGCCCGCGTCGGCCGGGCCGACGCCGCGGTCGCGGCCGCGCGGCTGGCGGTCCAGGAGGCGGCGCGCCGCGTCGACGAGGCACCGGGCGACACGGAGACGAACCGGTGGGTCTGGCGAGCGAAACTTCTGGCCGGCGACACCGCGGCCGACGTTGCGGCATCGATGCTGGCGGCCGCCGGCACGTCGGCCAGCCGCCGCGGTCATCCGCTGGAACGGCTTTTCCGCGACGCCCGATGTGGCGCGCTTGCAGCCGGCCACCTCGGACGTGTGCGCCGACTGGCTCGGCGTCGCGGCGATCGGCGGCGACCCGGATTCCGACGGCTCGGCACCACGATGGTGACCGGTGGCGGTGATCGCTTCGATCGCGCTCGCCCGACCGCCCGTGACCACCCAGGACGACCTGTGGGATGGCTTCTTCGCCCATCACTACGGCGGCGTACAGCGTGCGCTGGCGAAGCGGATCTTCGCCAACTCCGGCGTTCGAGCCCGGCACGCGGTCGTCAATCCGACGGTCGAGGACATCTCGGGCTGGTCGACCGGCCGTCGCATGCAGCGCTATCTCGTCGAGGCGATGCCGCTGGGCAAAGTCGGCGGTCGGTGACGCGCTCGCGCGCCGCTGGCTTGGCCGCCAGCCGATGTCGGCCTGTTCGTGGTCTGCTCCTGCACCGGCTACGTCACTCCGGGCCTCGACATCCTGCTCGCCCGGGACCTTGGCATGGCGGCGTCGACGCAGCGGCTGCTCGTCGGGCACATGGGCTGCTACGCGGCGCTGCCCGGCCTCGGCGCGGTGCGCGACTTCGTGCGTGCCAACCAGCGCGCCGGCCGTCCTACTCTGCGCTGGAGCTGACCAGCCTGCACGTTCAGCCGGCGACGGCCGACGCGGAACAGATCGTCGCGCACGCGCTGTTTGCCGACGGCGCGGCCGCCGCGGTGGTCACGCCCGGGCACGCGGGTACGAGTGCGCGAGGTCGCCGCCGTGACCGACACCGCGACGGCCGACCACATGACCTGGAACGTCACCGATCTCGGGTTCCGGATGGGCTTGTCCGCGCGGGTGCCGGACGTGCTCGCGGTCCACGTCGCCGGGACTCGTCGACGGCCTGCTCGGACATCATGGACTGACGCGGAGCGATGTCGACGGATGGGCGGTGCACCCCGGTGGGCCGCGCATTCTGGATGTGATCGCGACCGAACTTGACCTGCCACCGGGTGCTCTCGACGAGTCGCGCTCCGTGCTGGGCGAGCACGGTAACTGCTCGTCGCCGACGGTGCTCATGGTCCTCGACGAGATCTGCGGCGGTCCGAGCCGCCGCGCTGGGCCATCGCGCTCGCGTTCGGACCCGGCCTGACGCTCTACGGCGCTCTATTGCATCTCTGAAGGCGCTGTCGCCGGGTCGGGGTGGGCCTGGGGGATCAGCCGAGTGCGGTGAGCGCGTCGCGGAAGGCGGCGATCTCGTTCGCGCGGCTGAACGTCCGGATCACGTTGCCGGACGAGTCCACGAGTACGGCCGTGACCTGGCCGGCCGCGCGGGCGTTGCGGTCGGGTCCGGCCCCGTATGTCGCCAGCAACGCCTGCTGACTGTCGGCCAGCGCGACCGCGCTTTACGCCGGCCGGCAGGGACGGAGCGGTCCGGTCGACGACGAGCACGTGTGACCTTGGCCGGGGCGGCCTTGCGGTGTCTTGGATCAGTTGGCTACACGGACATCCGTCCAGCACCAAGATCACAGCGGGGAGTGACTTTTGGAGGCTCACCTGATTGCCGCGTCGGCGTCAGGGAGCGACAGATTGATCATGTGCGGGTGACGCGGGGAGGCGGCCGGCCGTCTGCGTGGTCGTCGTGGTCCCCGAGCCCGTACGGGTCGACAGCGTGATCGCGAAGAGGCTCGTCAGGGCGGCGACGATCGCGATCGCCATGATCAAGAGTGGCGTGCCGACCGGCGGATTCTCATCGTCGAGCCGGTCCGGGCCGGGAGCCCCAGCCGGCGGCGCCACTTCGCCCGGCGCATCGATCGGCGGCGCTGGCGGCGAAGGGCCAGACTCTCCCGATCAAGCTCCGAGGGGTCGTCCGGAATGACGACAACGCCCCACTCCGGTGGCAGATCCGGCACGCCACCGTTGTCCGAAGGTGGTGTGCCTTCGCCTTCGCGGAACGAACCCATAGTGCGCTCTCCTCGCCCTCCCTTAACTGTCGCTCATACGAGCGGGGGATGCCAGACTCAGCCGCCAAGTTTGTCGTTGCTTGGTGGCATTCTCCGGACGGCCGATGATCGTTCTTATGGCTGGCGACGGGCGCTCTCGCACCCCCATCTTCATGCCCATATCGATGATCGTTCAGGTATTCCGCCGACCGCGACAAGGCGTCTGCGGTGGGACAGCCGGGCGGGTTCCGCACGCTGTGTGACGAACGGCATCGGTCGTCGCGGCGACCCCATTTATCGGGCGTAAGCTACCGATCGCATATATCCGTCAAAACGCATCTGTGCAGGCCAGCCCTCGATTGTCATCGGCGGACATGCATGAGGTGGACCCGTTGTCAAGCCCGGCCCAGTGTCATCGGACATGTCGTGAGCAGCACTAACGGCACCCTCTCAAGTGGGAGCCAGGACCGCCGACGTGTTACCCTGGACACAGCGAAAGGGGCTTCGAACCTATGGTTTTCAGTGTCGGCGAGACCGTTGTTTACCCCCACCACGGGGCCGCACTCATCGAGGCGATCGAGACCCGGGTCATCAAGGGCGAGGAAAAGCAGTATCTCGTCCTGCGCGTGGCTCAGGGTGACTTGACGGTGCGTGTACCTGCCGAGAATGCCGAGATCGTCGGTGTCCGTGAAGTTGTCGGCGAAGAGGGCCTTAGCAAGGTCTTCGACGTACTGCGCGCACCACACACCGAGGAGCCGACCAACTGGTCGCGGCGTTACAAGGCAAACCTGGAGAAGCTCGCGTCGGGCAACCCGCTCAAGGTCGCCGAGGTCGTTCGTGACCTCTGGCGCCGTGAGCGTGAGCGTGGCCTGTCGGCTGGCGAGAAGCGCATGCTGGCCAAGGCGCGCGACATCCTCGTCGGCGAAGTGGCGCTCGCCGAGAAGAGCACCAAGGACGAGGCCGAGATGCTTCTCGACAAGGTTCTCACCCAGGCCTGACCCGGCCGAGATCCACATCCCTCACCGAGGATCGCGACGTGACCGCGCAAACCGATGCGCGCGGTGACGTCGCGATCCTCGTTCCGGCCGCTGGTATGGGCGTCCGGCTGGGGCCGGGCGGGCCGAAGGCGCTGCGGCTGCTGGCCGGGGAGCCACTCCTGCTGCACGCCGTTCGAGGCGTCGCGGCGGCGTCGTGCGTCGGGCTGATCGTCGTGGCTGCTCCAGCCGCCCGATGTCGACGAGGTTGCGGCGCTGCTCGCGACGATCGGCTGCCCGGTCCGGGTCGTGCCGGGTGGTGCGACCCGGCAGGCGTCGGTAGCGAGCGCGCTCGCGGCCGTACCGGCGGAATTTGATCTTGTCTTGGTGCATGACGCTGCCCGGGCGCTGACGCCGCCCTCGCTGATCGAGTCGGTCGCGGCCAAGCTCCGCGCCGGGTCTTCGGCCGTGGTCCCGGCGCTCCCGGTGGCCGACACCATCAAGCGCGTGGGCGCTGATGGCGAGGTGGTTGCGACCGTCGATCGCTCGGTGTTGCGCGCCGTGCAGACGCCGCAGGGCTTTCGGCGGGCGACGCTGGCCGCGGCGCACGCCAGCGCCGCCGACGACCACACCGACGACGCCGGTCTGGCCGAACAAGCGGGGGTACGGGTGGACACGGTGCCCGGCGACGATCTCGCATTCAAGATCACCCGGCCGTTCGATCTGGCCGTCGCCGAGGCGTTGCTCGCGTCCCGTGCGATCGACACGGCAGCCGGTAGCGTGAGTGCCATCGATGCGACGCGAGAGGGGTGACCATGACGACGAGCCCGCCGTTCTGGATGCACGAGCTGGTAACCGCCGAGCAATACGACTCGTGGCCGGAGGACCAGTGCAACGGCATCGAGATCATGGACGGGATGGTCGTCATGAGTCCGAGCCCCACGGCGCGGCACAATCGGGTGGCGAAGCTCTTGTCAGTGGCGCTCGAGGCGGCATCGGGTGGCGCATGGTTGGCTGACACCGACTTCGATGTTCGCCTCCGTGACATTCCGCTGCTCAATCGTCGTCCGGACGTGATTGTCTATCGGGCCGAGTCGATCGACGTCATTCCGAAACGGCCGGAGCACGTGCTGTTGATAGCGGAGGTCGTGTCGCCTGGTTCGGAATCGGCTGACCGAAAGATCAAGCCGGACGAGTATGCGGCGGCGGGCATCGAGTATTACTGGCGCGTCGAGCAGGTCGGCATCGGGATCCCGGTCGTGCACACGTACGTGCTCGATGCGGCGGCTCAGGTCTACCGCCCGACCGAGGTATTCACCGGCGTCGTGAAGGCGATCGCGCCGTTCACCGTCGAGCTCGACCTCCGCGAGGTCTGAGCCGAGTCGCAAGCTACGCTCGGCGCCGTGACGGTTCCCCAGGTCGGCATCGGTACGGACATCCACGCGTACGGGCAGGGCCGGCCCTGCTGGATAGCCGGTCTGTTGTGGCCGGATGTCCCTGGACTCGACGGTCACTCCGATGGGGACGTCGCCGCGCACGCTGCCTGTGACGCGCTGCTGTCCGCGGCCGGTCTCGGTGATCTCGGCTCGAACTACGGTGTCGCCGAGCCGGAGTGGGCCGGCGCCTCCGGTGTCGCCATGCTGGCCGAGACGGCGCGACGGGTGCGGGCGGTCGGTTACGAGATCGGCAACGTCTCCGTACAGGTGATCGGGAATGCTCCGAAGATCGGGCCACGCCGGGCCGAGGCACAGGCCGCTCTGTCGGAGGCGATCGGTGCACCGGTCACCGTGGCCGGAACGACGGCCGACGGGCTGGGCCTGACCGGTCGCGGCGAAGGCGTAGCGGCGATCGCCGTCGCGCTGGTAGTCCCGCCGTCGCGCGACGATCACACCGCCTGACGAATCATCGCCAGGTGCCGTTCGACCGCGGCCGTGGTGCGATCCACGTCGTTCGTCGCCAGCAGGTCGAGGAGCGCGCCGCGAAGGACCGCGAGAGCGAGCGTACGTTCGGCTTGACCGGCCCGGGTGCGGCGCCGGGTTGCCGCCTGGGCGTCGGCCAGCACCGCCAGCCAGTGTCGATCATGGAGTTACCACCATGATCGACCGGCGAATGTATAACTAACTCCATGATCGACGCGGGGTTGGGGGAGGGCTGGGGGACGGGGTGGGTGGGGCGGGTGAGTGGCTACTCGGGTGGTGACTGGTGGCCGCCGATGACCGTACGGCGCAGTTGCGCATTCTCCTCGTCGATCCGGCCGCGCCGCGGGCGCGGGCTCGGCGGCCGTCTCGTGGACACCTGCGTCTCCTTCGCCCGCGAGCAGGGGTATCAGCGAATGGTGTTGTGGACCAACGATCCACTCGTGTCGGCTCGGGCCATCTACATGTCGCGCGGATTCCGACTCGCTCGACGAGGAGCCGCACCGCAGCTTCGGCGTCGACATGGTCGGCCAGAACTACGAGCTGGATCTTCGCCGCGCACAAGGCCTGTGATCGGCACCGCTGTCCGTGACCCTTCCAGAGCGGTGGTGGAGGGCGAGCCGCGCCGTCAACGCTCGTCGATGACGAACACCAGGACATCCTTGAGTGCGTCGACCACGTCGCTCGGGACGTGCGCCTCGACCACGAGGTCGGCCGGCGAACGGAGCCCATCGAGGCGTTCGCGAGCGCTGACGATGTGCCGTGCCATGTCGACATCGAGGCCGGGCAGTGCGGCCAGCACTCCTTCGGGCACGTGATTGACGTCGATGAGTCCGCCATCGGCGAAGTCGCGGACCAGGTCGGGCCGTCCGATCCGGAGTGTGGTCGCCAAGGCGCGATCGTCGGCCACGATCTTGCGCGCAAGGTTCCGACGCTCGCGCTGCTCTACGGCCGCCCGGATAGACGGATCGTGCGCCAGCTTGTCGCGTTCGGCCGTTGACATCTGGACTAGCACGTCACCCCGGTCGAGCGGCGCGCCCGATCGACGCATCGTCCGGGTGACCCACGGGGACAGCGCCACGGCCTCGATGCCGGCGACGATGAACATCACCACGAGCGCGGTGGTCGCGGTCGACGTGAGCGAGTCGTCCGGCGCGTCATCGACTGTGGCGAAGAACAACCCCAGCGCCGCCGCGTAGAGCGCCGCAGAAGCCCAAAGGCCGGCGCTGGCGAGGCGGCTGAGGCCGCGGAGGAACACGGCGGCGAACGCGAAGGCGAGCGCCGAGCCGAATCCGAGAGTGATCCACGGTACGAGCGCGAACACGATCGCCGCCGCTATCGGACGCCGGTTCGGGTGCGACCTCTGCACGCAGTCCACTGTAGGCCGCCGTGGCATGATCGATGCATGTCCGTTCCGTTGCCCGATCTCGCCAAGCGTCTGCTCGACACGAATACGTTCGTGACCCTGTCGACCATCAATCCGGACGGCGCGCCGCAGTCCACCGTCATCTGGGCCAAGCGCGACGGCGACGATGTGCTGTTCTCGACGATCCGAGGTCGCCGGAAGACGAAGAACATGGAGCGCGACCCGCGCGTCGCGATCTGCATGTTCGACCCGAAGGACCCGTACGAATATGTCGAGATCCGCGGTCCCGTCGAGCTGACCGAAGAGAACGGGCGCGAACTCATCCAGGAGCTGTCGCAGCGCTACGACGGCGTCGACTTCAGGGTCGAGCCGCCCGAGGTGATCCGGGTCGTCTGCCGTGTCCGGCCGGACAAGGCGGCAATCCACAACTAGCGCGGCACCGCGAGCACGCCCGCCGACGGACCTCAGCCGGTCGACGTGTCCGGCTCGCCGCCATCGGCGGCGGCCGGCGGACCCGAGCGTCGCGCCCACGTCCAGGCGTAGCCGGCGTCCTCGACGGCCAGCGCCGGTTCGCACAGATCGAGCGGGCGGAACGTGTCGACCATGACCGCGAGTTCGTCGAAGAATTCGACGCCGATCGCACGCTCGACGGCGCCGGGTTGGGGACCGTGGGTGAAACCGCTCGGGTGCAACGAGATCGAGCCCTGTTCGATGCCCGAACCGCGACGCGCCTCGTAGTTGCCGCCCGTGTAGAACAGCATCTCGTCCGAGTCGACGTTGTGATGGTTGTACGGGATCGGGATCGACAGCGGGTGATAGTCGACCTTGCGCGGGACGAACGAGCAGATGACGAAGTTCGGTCCCTCGAACGTCTGGTGTACCGGCGGCGGCTGGTGCACGCGACCGGTGATCGGCTCGAAGTCGTGGATCGAGAACGCCCACGGATAGAGGCAGCCGTCCCAGCCGACCACGTCGAACGGATGGTTGGCGTAGGTGAACTTTGTCCACGCCGTACCGGTCGGGCCGGCACCACGGGATCGGTGCTGGACGTAGACGTCGACGTCCGAGGCGTCCACGACGAGCGGCTCGACCGGGCCACGCAGATCCCGCTCGCAGTACGGCGAGCGTCTCCAGGAACTGGCCGCGTACCGACAAGTAGCGCTTCGGCGGTCCGATGTGCCCGGTCGCCTCGATCACGAGGGTCCGCAGCGGCGTCTCCGCCGGTCGGGATGATGCGGTGGATCACCGAGGTCGGGATGATGACGTAGTCGCCCGCGCCGACCTCCAGCACGCCGAAGGTCGACTCGATAAGGGCGCTGCCGGCCTCGATGTAGACGCACTCGTCGCCGATTGCGTTGCGGTAGAGCGGCGACGGTTGGTCGGCGACTACGTACGAGATCCGGCAGTCGTCGTTGGCCATCAGATGCTGGCGGCCGAGGATGGGATCGGCGCCGGAGCTGTCCAGCTTGTGAGTTTGGAAGTGGCGCGGCTTGAGCGGCCGGTTGGCCGCACGGGTCCACGCCGGCGGCTCGTACTCCTCGGCGGCCACGATCGCGGTCGGCAGGAAACGGTGATACAGCAGCGACGAGTCGGAGGAGAACCCCTCCTGGCCCATCAACTCCTCGGCGTAGAGCGAGCCGTCCGGCTGGCGGAACTGCGTGTGGCGCTTGGGCGGCAACTCGCCGACTCGGCGGTAGTACGGCATGGCAGCTCCTTCGCTGCGGTTGCAGTCCGACGCCCGTCCGAAGTTTCGGCATCCGCCGTCTTGCCCGACTTCAACGGTAATCGGCGCGTTGGTGGCCGTTCAGCCGTTTGCCGGACGGCAACGTCCGATAATCGGACGCTGTTGTCCGCCATGTGTAGCGTCCGCTAGGTTCAGATTTCGTGTCAACACAGGTGCCTCCGCTGCTTGCGCGGCCTGATCGACGACGCCGCGGTCTTCCCGCCCGGCAACGCGCCGCTGCGCGACGCGGTCGCCGCGCACCGGGCCACCGCACGGCGTGGTACGCGGACATGGTCGGCCCGCTCCTGGTGCCGGCTGAGCTGCGCCGGCACGCTCCGCGCTGCTCGGAGCGGACGAGAGCCTCGCCGATCGGCCTCATCGGCGATACCGGCTGGCCGGGCTTGCCGCGGCGCTCGCCGCGGTTGACCGGCGCTCTGGATTCGCCAGGTCGAGGTCGCCGTGGCGAAGCGCGGTGAAGATCCGCAGCCCGGCCTGGACCAGCTGCTCGGCCGCCCGCCGGTTGGCCTCGATTCACTGTCTACGCCGAGATTCCGCTCACGTTCGGCCTGCACGGCGCGCTGGACACGGTCGCCGGGCGCGGGCGGCCGGTCCCCGATCGCCGCGAAGTTCCGGACCGGCGGTCTCGCCGCCGAACTGTTTCCGACACCGATCGAGTTGGCCGCCGTGATCTGCGCGTGCCGGGACCGGCGCTGCCGTTCAAGCTGACCGCCGGACTGCACCACGCGATTCGGCACACCGATCCGGAGACCGGCTTCGTCCACCACGGATTCCTCAGCGTCCTGGCCGGCGTCCTCGCGGCCGCGCGACGACGCCGAGGTGGCCGAGGTCGCGGAGCTGCTCGCCGCGACCGATCCGCTGCCCGTTGTCGAGACCGTCCGGGCAGGACTCGATCGTCCGCGTCCGCTGTGGGTCGGGTTCGGCAGCTGCAGCATCGAGAGCCGCTGGCCGATCTCGCTCATCTACGACTGCTGCACGGAGCGGCCGCGTGACCGCCGCGAGCTGGGTTGAGGGAGCGGACGGTTCGCCGTACGGCGTGCAGAACCTGCCGTACGGCGTGTTCGTGACGTGGCCGGCGGTGCCGACCGTCGGCGTACGGGTCGCGGATTTCGTGCTTGATCTCGCGGCGCCGAGCGGGTCGGTCTGGTCGATGCCGGCGGAGCGTTCTTCGCATCGACGTTGAACGCGTTCATGGCGCTCGGGCCGACCGCATGGGATCGGGTGCGGCGACAGCTCGTCGGCTTGCTCACCGATCCGACGCCCGACATGCGGTCGAGCCGATTCTGGTGCCATTGGCCGATGTGCACGATGCGGTTGCCGTTCGAAGTCGCGGACTACGTGGACTTCTATTCGTCCGAGCACACGCGGCCAACGTCGGCCAGATCTTCCGCCCCGGCCAGCCGCCGCTGCAGCCGAACTGGAAGCACCTCCCGATCGGCTATCACGGTCGTGCCGGCACGGTCGTCGTGACCGGCACGGATGTCGTCCGGCCGTGCGGCCAACGCCGCGAGCCGGATGAGCAACTGCGGTACGGACCGTCGGTGCGGCTGGATATCGAGGCCGAGGTCGGGTTCGTCGTCGGTGTGCCGTCGGCGCTCGGCGAGCCGGTGGACGCGGATTCGTTCGCGGATCACGTGTTCGGCCTGGTCCTGCTCAACGACTGGTCGGCGCGCGATATGCAGTCCTACGAGACCGTGCCGCTCGGCCCGTTCCTGGGCAAGTCATTCGCGACGTCCATCTCGGCCTGGGTGACGCCCTTGTCCGCGCTCGCCGCCGCGCGGGTGGCCGCACCGAAGCAGGATCCGCCGGTCGCGCGCTACCTCGTCGAGACCGAGCGATTCGGCTACGACCTGTCGCTGTCGGTGGCGTGGAACGACACCGTGGTGTCGCGGCCGCCGTTCCGGACGATGTACTGGACGCCGGCCCAACAACTCGCCCACATGACGTGCAACGGCGCGTCGCTGCGGACCGGCGATCTCTACGGCTCGGGCACCGTATCCGGGCCGGATCGCGAGAACACCGGATCGTTCCTGGAACTGACCTGGAACGGCGCCGAGCCGGTACGCTCGACGACGGATCGAGGCGCGGTTTCCTTCTCGATGGGGATCGCGGTCACGATCAGCGCGACGGCGCCTGGCCCGGACGGCAGCGTGGTCGCGCTCGGCGACGTGACCGGCTCGATCCGTCCGGCGCTCTAGGCGCGTCCGATCGTCCGCGCGTCTGGATCGTGACGTGCCGCCTAGCGCCCACCCAGCCCCGGCCGCCCCACGGCCCGCGCCGGCTGGTTCATGATCCACCACGGTGGACGATCGGCGTCGCTGT
This sequence comes from uncultured Actinomycetota bacterium, assembly GCA_963818495.1. Lineage (GTDB taxonomy): Bacteria > Actinomycetota > Actinomycetes > Mycobacteriales > Micromonosporaceae > DASQPR01. The sequence continues at coordinate 36,889 of CAWFSH010000005.1, read as the reverse complement.
AGCGACCCGAATCGTCCACCCCAGTGGATCACATCAAGAAGCCCGGATCACGCCGACTTTGCCGATCACGGCCACCCGCCTGTTCCCAAACCTGACGTCATCGGATAAATCGCAATTGAATGGTGAATAACCCGCAATTCAGCGGCCTTTCGGCGATGGCCGATACGCGCCCAACCTCCCGACAGAATCGGCCGGCAATTACCCCGTCGATCGTGCGTATTCTGTGCGGGCGCTCGCGTTGTTGCGACGGGCGCTTTTCGGCCGTCTGGTAAACATCGATCCGTCCGTCGCGGAGGAACGCATGCCCTGGCAAGTTCCCGGCTATCGGCCGCGAGAAGACCTGGCCGGCGGCACTGGCCGGGTGGTGCTCGCGACCGACGAGTCCTCCGGTGAGCTTGTCGTCATTAAGTCCCTCAATACCGACTCTTCGCATACATCGGACGATCTACGCTCGGCAATCGATGGCATCAGGGGACTTCCCGACGACTATTTCGTACGAATTCGTGAATTAGTCCAGGACTCCGGGCATAACGCCATTGTCATGGACTCGGTCAATGGCACAACGATGCGTGCGCTGATTCGTGACGGTGGTCCGTTCCAGCCGGAATCGGCGCTCATCGTGTTCCGCGACATCCTTACCGGGCTGACGTCCGCCCACGCACTCGACATCGTGCACGGTGACCTGTCGCCGGAGAATGTGATGATTGGCGCCGACGGGCGGCCGGTCCTGCTGAACGTCGGCGCCGCGACCTGGAATCATCGCGAGCCGACGTTGTCTGGTGGCGTCTATCTCGCTCCAGAGCTTTGGCCGGGTCGGGCGCCGACGGCCGCCGCCGACGTCTACGCGGCCACCGTCGTCCTCGTCGAGTCGCTGACCGGCGAGCCGCCGTACTGGGAGGACACCGACCTCGAGCGGCTCCGCCGCCGGCACGAGTTCGAGGATGTCGATATGGCGGAGGTCCCGTCGCGCTACACGAAGTTGTCCGCGCCGGCATGGCGAAGAGCGCGAGCGAGCGGATGTCGGCCGCGGCGCTCCTCGACTTGGTCGAGACGGCCGCCATTGCCGGATACGGCCGCGATTGGCAGGACCGCGGCCGCGAAGACGTGATCCAACGTGTCCGATCCGGATCTCTGCCGTTCGGCGGCGAGCCGTGACGGATGCGGGCGGCGACGGGCGCGACACCGAAGACGCGGCCAACGATGACTACTACGTCGACGCCGCGACGACCGCCGACAACCCAGAGGCCGCCTCCGGCAAGTCACCGACCACCGGCGAGTCACGTTCGAGCGACCAGTCGCCGGCGACCGACGACTCGCCGCCCGGTCCTCCTTCAGGGGACGCGGCCGACGAAGCGGTCATGGCCGCGGCGGCGGAAATCGTGACGTTTGCCCAGCTGCGCGACTCGGCCGAGGCCGACGCCATCCTGCGCAGCGTCGATGGACGAGGACCTGACCGAGGAGGAAGAGAGCGCGGTAGCGGAGATCGAGCGGCTGCTGTTTCTCGATGAGGAATTGCCCGGCGAGGCCGAGGCGGCGTCATCGGATTCCGTCGATGGCGCCGTGGGTCGGCAGCCGCCGCTGTCGACACATCGGACGCGACCGCCGACGCCGCTGAGGCTGCTGCCCAACCGAAACCCCCGCCGGAACCGAGGCTGCTGCCGTTGCCAACGCAGCCGAAGCCGCTGCCGGTGCCGGGGCTGCTGCCGGTGCCGAGGCTGCCGTCGTCGCCGACGCGGCCGAGGCCGGTAACGGAACCGAGACCGCTGCCGTCGGCGATACAGACCGAGGCCGCTGCCTCGCCGACAAGCGAGGCCCGTGCCGGTGCCGACGCAACCGAGGCCGCTGCCGGTGCCGTGAAGGTGCCGCTGTCGTCGCCGGAGCGGCCGAGCGCGGTCCGGCCCCGGAGTCGGCCGGCACCAACGACCGCCGCCCCCGGTGGCTCGCCGTCGCCACGGTCGCGGCCGGACTTGTCGTCGCCGGATTGTTGGCCTGGGCCGCGGTCGGCCTCACCGGCTCGAGCACACGTCCGGCGGCGCCGCGTCGAGCCGCCCGGTCGCAACGTCAACCGCGCCGGTCGGTTCGCCGTCGGCGTCCGTACCGGCATCCGCCGGTGCGCCACCGATCGGGTCGCCCACCGGCACGTCGATGCCGACCACGACATCGCCCAGCACCTCGGCGTCGTCAGCGGCCGCCGGCGTCTCCGGCGCTGGATCGGCGGCGCCGACATTGCCGCTCACCGGATTCGAGCATCCCATCCGACTTATGGCCGCAATCGCCGCGGCGTTCATCCTGGCCGGGGCGCTCCTGCTTTACGCCGGCCGGCGACGCGACGACGTGCCCGCTGGTCGCCAACTCCGCGCACGGACACCAACTAGCGGCTGAGCGCCTTCTGGGCCGCCGCGAGGAACGCGTCGTTCTCCTCGGCCGTACCGATCGTGACCCGTACGCCGTCGCCCTGGAACGGTCGCACGATCACGCCCTCCGCTTCGCACGCCCCAGCGAACGCAGCCGACCCGTCGCCGAGCGGCAGCCAGACGAAGTTGGCCTGGCTGTCCGGTACGTCCGGGACGAGCTGGCGAACGGCGGCCAGTACGCGTTCGCGCTCCGCGATCACCAGAGCAGCGCGGCGTTCCATCTCCGGCACCTGGTCGAGGGCGGCCATCGCCGCCGCCTGCGCGACGCTCGACGTCGAGAACGGCGTGATCACCTTGCGGACCGTCGTGGCGACCTCGGGCGAGCCGACGATGAATCCGACCCGGAGTCCGGCCATGCCCCAGGCCTTCGAGAGCGTCCGCAGCACCACCACGTTCGGACGATCCGCGTAGGCCGTCATGGCGTCGGGCACGCTCGGATCGGTGACGAACTCGCGGTAGGCCTCGTCCATCACGACCAGTACGTTCTCCGGCACGGCATCGAGAAACGCATCGAGTTCCGGCTGGCGCAACGCCGTACCCGTCGGGTTGTTCGGATTGCAGACCAGGATCATGCGCGTGCGGTCGGTGACCGCCGCGAGCATCGCGTCGAGGTCATGACCGTGCGCCGCGGTGTTCGGCACTTGCACGCTTGTCGCCGCGGTGGTTGCCGCGATGATCGGGTACGCCTCGAACGAGCGCCACGAATACACGATCTCGTCGCCGACTCCGCACGTCGCACGGGCCAGGTGCTCGGCCATCGCCACCGAACCGCAGCCGGTGCCGACCCGCTCGGGGGCGACGCCGTACCGCTCGGCGATCTTGTCGCGGAGCGCGACGACGCCCATGTCGGGATAGCGGTGGGCCTGCTGCGCGGCCTGCGGGATCGCGTCCGCCACGCCGGGCAACGGACCGTAGGGCACCTCGTTGCTGGCCAGCTTGATCGCGCCGGGCACGGTGCGGCCGGCCACATAGGCCGGAAGCCGGTCCAGGTCCGGTCGGGTCAGCTGGGCCATCGTGATCCTCCGTTGGGGGTGCCGTTGTCCGTCGCCGTCGGGCCGGCCGGCGGTGCTGGAATGTGCCATCGAACCCGACTCGGGATGCTCTGGGTCGTGATCGAGTCCCGGTCTGGACGACCACGGTGAACGCACGCCGGTCGTGCAGCGCAAGGCGCAACGGGCGGTTGATCGTGGGTGACAGGCAGTTGATGAGTTGAAGGACCCCGCCGAACAGGAAGCCGAGTGGGCCACAGGTCCACACGAGCATCGGCAGGGCGAGCGGCATCCACCGACGGATCGCACGGCGCACGCCGATCGGAGTCGTCGCCTCGAGCCCGACGACGCGGATACCCATCAGCCGCTTGCCGGGCGTCTGGCCGCTCGACGCGATGTTGGGCACCTCGTAGACGAGCCAAATGACCATGATCAGCAACAGGATCGCCACCGATAGCCAGCCGCCTCGGCTGGTCATCGTCGGCCTGACATCGGGCACCGACGCGCCCTTGAACGCGGCGCTCATGATCTGCCACGTCTGCTGCCAGTAACCCGATGTCTCCTGCCACCACTGGTAAACCAGATATCCGGTGAGGATCGCGGACAGCAGGGCAACCGCGACGATGTCGATGACACGCGCGGCGAACCGGCGTCCGAGTGAGGCCAGAGCCATGCCGTGCGGGCGGGGGACCACCACGACGTACGGGTAGCCCGTGCCGGCCGGCCATCCCGGCGGCGGGTTCTCGGTCTGGCCGTTCGGCGGGAGCTGTACGCCGGGCGGCAGCCGTACGCCCGGCGGCCACCCCTGCTGTGGCCAGTTCGGTGGTGGTGAGCCCGCCGGCGGCCACCCCTGCGGCGGCGAACCGTAGTGCGGCGGAGGCGAACCGTGGTGCGGCGGAGTCGGTCCCGGTGCGGCGAGTCGGTCCCTGGTGCGGCGGCGAGCCGGAGTGCGGCGAACCAACCGGCGGCGCGGACGGTGGCGTGGTTGGCGGTGCGGTGGGGGGCCAACCGGACGGATGGCTGCCCGGTCGCCAGGCACCTGGCTGGCCATCGGGTCGGGTGCCATCTGGCTGGCCCGCATGCGGTTGATCACCGTTCGGCTGACCGGCTCCCGGCTGGCCTTGGCCCGGCGGAACCCAACCGGGCGGCGATGCCGGCTGACCCGATTCCGGCGGCGTCGGCCATCCGGCCGGCGGCGTCCAGACCGGCGAGCGGTCCGGGAGCGGAGACGATCCGGTGGTCGACTGTCCCGGTCGATCCGTCGCCTCGTGGGCGCGGCCGATGGCGTACCCGCTCCTGGTCCGGTCGGCGCCGACGCGGCGTCGATGCGGGGCCTCTCCGGTTCGCGTACGGGCACGGAGGCGGCGCCGGCGGGCGGACCCTCTGGCGGCGTGGCGTCGGCGGGCAGCGGATCGCCGATCCAGACCTCGCCGTCCCAGTAGCGCTGGGTCGTCTGGTCGGCCGGATCCTTGTACCAACCGGGCGCGATTTCGCTCACTCGTTGCCTTCCGCTGCCGCTGTCGGTTGCAGCGCGATCAAGCGTACCGGCTGCGGTCTTGCCCACCGGTGCCGCGCAGGCGCCGACGGCCCGCGTCACCTGCTGACACGGTCCTCAACACAGTAGTCCGGCCAGGTATCGATTCCGGTGTCATGCTCTGGCGGCGGGCGGAGCTCGAGGTTGCTCGGCGGCTGGCCGAGCTCAGAGGTTGCCGCGCCTTTCCTGCTCACGCTCGATCGCCTCGAACAACGCCTTGAAATTGCCCTTACCGAAGCCGAGCGAGCCGTGCCGCTCGATCAACTCGAAGAAGACGGTTGGTCGGTCCTGCACCGGCTTCGTGAAGATCTGCAGCAGGTAACCGTCCTCGTCGCGGTCGACCAGGATCTTGCGCGACTGCAGCTCGTCGATCGGCACGCGTACGGTGCCGATGCGTTGGCGCAGCTCGGCATCCTCGTAGTAGCTGTCCGGGGTGTCCAGGAACTCGACGCCGGCGGCGCGCATCACGTCGACACTGCGGATGATGTCGTTCGTGGCGATCGCGATGTGCTGCGCGCCTGGGCCTTGGTAGAACTGCAGATACTCGTCGATCTGCGATTTGCGCTGGGAAACGGCCGGCTCGTTGAGCGGGAACTTGACCTTGCGCGTAGCCGCTAGCGACGACCTTGCTCATGAGCGCCGAGTAGTCGGTGGCGATGTCGTCGCCGACGAATTCAGCCATCTTCGTGAAGCCCATGACGCGCTTGTAGAACTCGACCCACTCGTCCATCTTGCCCAGCTCGACGTTGCCGACGACGTGGTCGATCGCCTGGAAGAAGCGCTTGGGTTGAATGCCGGCCTCGATGGCGGCGCTGCGATCCACGATCGGGTTGCGCGCGACGAAGCCCGGCCGGAACGGGCCGCTGTAGCTTCGAGCGGTCGATCAGGCTGTGGCGGGTCTCGCCGTACGTCGCGATGGCCGCGACCCGTACGGTGCCGTGCTCGTCCGTCTCGTCGTGCGGCTCTTCGATCCCGGTCGCGCCCTGCTTGATCGCGTGCTCGTACGCCTTGTCCACATCCGGCACCTCGAGTGCGATGTCGGTGATGCCGTCGCCATGCTTGGCATGATGGATGGCGGCCGGCGCGTCCGCGTGCACCGGACCGGCGAAGACGAAACGGGCCGAACCGCTGGTGAGGACGTATTCAGCGTGGTCTCGGTAGCCCTGTTCAGGGCCGCGGTAGGCGACCGCGGTCATGCCGAAGCCGCTGGAATAGAAGTGCGCGGCCTGCTTGGCGTTGCCGACGTAGAAACGTATGTAGTCGAGGCCCTTGACCGGGAACGGGTCTTCCGCAATGTCGTGTGCGACAGCGCCGATCAGTGCATCAAGGTCTACCGACGCATCGAGGGTGTCCGGGTCATTGTCCGTCGTGCGGTCCATGGCCTGCGTCATTGCTCGGCTCCATTCGTGATGGGTGTCCATCCAGCGTCATGGCCCGCGTGCGGCTGGTCAATTCGGCGGCTCTACGGTGGTCAACCTGTGCGATCTGACCGGCGATACGCGTGCCGTGCTGGTCACTATGTCCAGCCGCCGGTTACGCTGATGTATGCAATCCGACGCGCGCGCACCGACCATTGACGATCTTGACGCACGGCTGCTGGCGCTGCTGGCGGCCGAACCGCGCATCGGCGTCGTCGAGTGCGCGCGGCGCCTCCATGTCGCTCGCGGCACCGCCCAGGCTCGGCTCGACAAGCTCGCCGCCCGCGGCGTGATCCGCGGCTACGGCCCGGAGATCTCGCCCGCCGCGCTCGGCTTCGGCGTGATGGCGTTCGTCACGCTCGAGATCCGCCAGAGCCGCGGCCACGACCCGGTCACCGCTCATCTGGCGGCCATCCCCGAGGTGCTCGAGGTGCACACGATCACGGGTACGGGAGACCTGTTGTGCCGCATCGTGGCGCGATCGAATGCCGACCTGCAACGGGTCATCGACTTGATCGTGTCGTACGACGAGATCGTCCGCTCGTCGACGATCATCGCGCTCGCCGAGCAGATCCCCTATCGGGTGATGCCCCTCGTCGCCTCCGCCGTCACCGCCACGTGACCGCCCCGCCGTCACCGCGACAGGTCGCCACGTCGGGCCGTGATCGCCGCCGCGATGCCCTGAACGAGCCGGTCCAGGTCGCGAAGGTCGTCGCGCGTGACGTGGTAGACCTGCCAACCCGCGGCGGTCAGTTCGCGAAGCCGCCGGCGGTCGCGAGCCAACTGATCGCGATCGGCGTGCCATTGGCCGTCGTACTCGACCGCAAACCGAAGTGCCGGCCAGGCGAGGTCAACGCGTGCGATGAAGTAGCCGTGGCGCATGACCGAGTACTGAGGAACAGGCGGCTCGATGCCCGCGATCGCCAACGCCACTCGGACGGTCGACTCCGGCGGTGACTCCGACCTAGCGTCCGCAAGACTCAATCGTGTCAATGCCAGGCGGCGAGCACGGGCGCTCGGGTGGGCTACACAATGCTCGACCAGTCGGGCCCGAGACAGATGCCTGCGGCGGGCAAGCGCGTCGATCCATTCGACCGCGTCGTAAAGCGGGAGTGTCCAGGCCATCTCCCATGCCGCGTGCTCAGGCGTGCAGACCGGAATGCCGCCATGCGCGGTCATGCACCCCACCGGCATCGGCGACACCCGGATGGTCATCCACGGACCGGGCCGAACCGGCGCGGCGACCAGATCGCGACGGGTCCCGATGGTTCAGACATTGCCGCGCCCCAGAGGTATGCGGCCGATTGCCCGGAGATAACGGCGCCGTCTGGAATCACGAGCAAGGCGCCTCGCACGACGAGCTGGTGGGTGTGCGGCACAGTGGCGTCCGCGTACACGTCCCGGTAGAGCCGCCGCCACGACTTCCCATCGAGCTGTCGTGGAGTCACGACACGGTCGGCGACCGCTTCGCTCCCACGGAACACAGTGCCACGTAGCGCAGATGGTTGGGTCGGAGGTCGAGACACGTCGGCAGTCTCGTTGTCGTGCCGGCACCAGCGCGGCCGGCCGATCTTGCTATCGGTGGATTGCGCGGGTGCTTGTGGACAGTCATGTTGCTCGAGAGATCTTGGGGATATCCACCTAATAGAGCGCCGAAATTCGGTGGGTAACCCCAAGATCTCAAGCGCGACACCGCGCGACGGCGTCACGGACAGGGCGACGAAACGGATCGACACGGGCAGATCGGGCACGCTTGGGACAAACCCCCAGCCCGACTACGGTCGGCGCATGGCGCAGGGGCGGCTGGTCGGACGTATCGAGGCGTTCCTCGGGCTGATCGGCATTATCGCGCTCGTCGTGACGTACAGCATTCTGACCGGCTGGAACCCGCTACCGAAACTCCAGTCCTGGCTGGCCGGCGCGACGTCGACGACACTTTCGAAGCCGGCACCTCCGTGGGTCGTACGGTCCGGGGACGAGCCGGATACGGCGACCGTCCTGCCTAACGCGATCGTCGTGACGGCTGAAGGCTCGGTCGAGGCGCGCAATCCAGGCGACGGAAAGTTGCTGTGGACGTACACGGACTCGTGGGCCGCGGTCGGTGGCGGCACCCGTCCGGTCGTCCTCGTCGGTCGGCCGGTCGGCGGCGGGTTCGACGTGTACGACGCGTCGAGTGGCGTCCGCATATGGTCGGACGGCAGCCGCGACGCGGTCTGGCCGTACCGGGACGTGATCCTTGTCCTGCACTGCGCCCACGACTTCGACTGCACGCTGTACGCGGAGGAGCCCACCACCGGCAATCACCTGTGGTCGCTGCCGATGTCGGCGGCCGGCTCCGCCACCCATGGACTCGGTAAGCCGCTCGCCACGTTGCAGCCGATCACCGACGACTACACGAAGCCACTCGGGGCCGTTCCGGTCGACGTACCGTCGCTGATCGGCTTGAACCTCGACGGCGATATCCATGTCGTGTCCACCGCGCATGGCCACGAGCTGCATGTCTACCCCTCGAAGCCGACCCAGCGCGTCGTCGTCGCCGGCCATGACGTGCTGGTCGCGACGTCGACCGTCCACGGCGACGGGTGCACCTACACGCTGTCCGCACGCGACCCGGCCACGAACAACACGCTCTGGAGTCGATCCGGTTACAACGCCCACACGTCGACCGGGCTCGGCTGCGACCAGCGCAACGACCCCAAGGGCGCCGGCGGGGTCTTTCTCGCGACCGATCCGAACGGCCGCGACGTCCTGTTGAGCGTGGGTACGGGACAGGTCGTGTACCAGGCCCCGCCGAATGCCCATATTGTCGCGACCGACGGAGACGTGGCCGTGGTCCGCTCGGCGGATGGAAAGACGCTCACGGCGGTGAGCGCGAACTCCGGCGCGTCCCTATGGTCACGGGCGGCGGCGGCCGCTGCGCTCGTCGGCATCGGACCCGACGGTGTGATGATTGTCGATCCCGGCAACAGTCGGCTGGTCGTGACGACACCGCGGACCGGAGCGGTCCTGGTCAACATCGCGAGCGGTGCGACCATCCTCGGCGTCGGCCAGCATGCGTTGATCGTGAACATCGGGCGCTCATTCGGTCCGATACTGGTCGGGACGGCGGCCGTCGTTCATCCGTGACCCGGCCGCCGTCGGCGATCCGACGCCGGCCGTCAGCGACCCGACCGTGCCGTCAGGATCCGGCCGTGTGCTCCGGGATCCGGCCGTGTGCTCCGGCGCCAACCGAGCCGGATGCGGCGAGTGCCATGATCGACCAGGGCCGCTGTGGCGGTCGCGGCGGGCGTGGATACGCTGCGAACCATGCCCGACTTTGCGTACGCGCCGTTGCTGCCGACCGGCCCGGACACCACCGAGTATCGGCTTCTCACGACGGACGGGGTCGACGTTGTCGACGGGCCGGGCGGCCGGCGCTTCCTGACCGTTGAGCCGGCGGTGCTGACGGCGCTGACCGCCGAGGCGATGCACGACATCGCCCACTTTCTGCGGCCGGCGCATCTGCGGCAGCTGCGGAACATCATCGACGACCCGGCCGCCTCGCCGAACGATCGGTTTGTTGCGCTCGACCTGTTGCGCAACGCGAACATCGCGGCCGGCGGCGTACTGCCGATGTGCCAAGACACCGGTACGGCGATCGTGATGGGTAAGCGCGGTCGCCACGTGCTGACCGACGGTTCGGACGAGTCGGCCATCGCGCAGGGCGTGTTCGACGCGTACACCAGGCTGAACCTTCGCTACTCCCAACTCGCGCCGATCACGATGTGGGAGGAGCGCAACACCGGCTCGAACCTTCCGGCTCAGGTCGAGATCTACGCCGACGATCCGGACGGGCACGCGGACGCGTACAAATTCCTGTTCATGGCCAAGGGTGGCGGCTCGGCCAACAAGAGCTATCTCTACCAGGAAACGAAGGCGCTGCTGAATCCGACGCGGATGATGCAGTTCCTCGAAGAAAAACTGCGATTGATCGGTACGGCTGCCTGTCCGCCGTACCACTTGGCGATTGTCATCGGCGGTACGTCGGCCGAATTTGCGCTGAAGACCGCGAAGTATGCGTCGGCGAAATACCTGGACGCGCTGCCGACCGCCGGCGACATGACCGCACACGGCTTCCGGGACGTCGAGCTGGAGGCCGAAGTCCTCGAGCTGACGCGGCAGTTCGGCATCGGCGCGCAGTTCGGCGGCCGCTACTTCTGCCACGACGTACGGGTGGTCCGGCTGCCTCGGCACGGAGCGTCCTGCCCGGTCGCGATCGCGGTGTCGTGCTCGGCCGACCGGCAGGCGCTTGCCAAGATCACGCCGGAGGGCGTGTTCCTCGAGCGGCTCGAGCGGGACCCGGCGCGATTCCTGCCCGAGGTCACCGCCGATGCGCTCGGCTCGACCGACGAGGTCGTCCGCGTCGACCTCAACCGACCGATGGCCGACATCCGGGCCGAGCTGTCGAAATATCCGGTGAAGACGCGACTGTCGCTGTCCGGCCCGCTCGTCGTGGCCCGGGACATTGCGCACGCCAAGATCGCCGAGCGGCTCGACGCCGGCGAGGGGATGCCCGAGTACCTGCGGGATCACGCCGTCTATTACGCAGGTCCGGCCAAGACGCCGGAGGGGTACGCGTCCGGGTCGTTCGGTCCGACCACCGCGGGCCGCATGGACGCGTACGTCCAGCGGTTCCAGGAGGCCGGCGGCTCGCTGGTCATGCTGGCCAAGGGCAACCGTTCCAAGCAGGTGACCGATGCCTGCGCCAAGTTCGGCGGCTTCTACCTCGGCTCGATCGGCGGCCCGGCGGCCAGGCTCGCACAGGACTGCATCAAGCACGTCGAGGTGCTCGAATACCCCGAGCTTGGCATGGAAGCGATCTGGAAGATCGAGGTCGAGGACTTCCCGGCTTTCATCGTGGTGGACGACAAGGGCAACGACTTCTTCGCGGAGGTCACGAAGCCCGTGCTGACGATCGGCCATCGCTAGGCCATGGGACGACACCGCAGCGCACCCGAACCGGAGCCCCGCGCTGGTCGGCCCGCAACGTCGACGCCCGGGCAGCCCGACGCGAGGCAGGATAGACAGATGAACGGCGATTTCCGCGAGGGCAACTTCAACGACGGCGGTTTAGGCGACGGGGAGTACCGCATCGAGCACGACACGATGGGTGACGTGCGGGTGCCGGCGACCGCGTTGTGGCGAGCGCAGACCCAGCGGGCCGTCGAGAACTTCCCGATTTCCGGGTACCGGGCTGGAACGCGTTCACATCGCCGCCCTCGCCGAGATCAAGGCGGCCGCCGCTAACGTGAACGCGGATCTCGGCGTCATCGACCCGGGCACAAGCCGACGCGATCATCGCCGCCGCGACCGCGGTCATCGCCGGTGCGTACGACGACCAGTTCCCGATCGACGTGTTCCAGACCGGCTCGGGCACGTCCTCGAACATGAACATGAACGAGGTGCTCGCGTCGCTCGCCGAACGCGACCTCGGTGAGCCGACGTGCATCCGAACGATGTAGTGAACGCGTCGCAGTCCTCCAACGACGTGTTCCCGACCTCGATCCACCTGGCCGCGGCGGCCCAGTCTGGCGCAGCGATCTCGTACCGGCGCTCAGCACCTGGCCGCGACGCTGGACGCCAAGGCGGCCGGATGGTCCGAGGTCGTGAAGGCCGGCCGTACGCATCTGATGGACGCCACGCCGGTCACGCTCGGGCAGGAGTTCTCCGGCTACGCGGCGCAGATCCGCTACGGCATCGAGCGGTCGCGGCGGTGCTGCCCCGGGTCGCGGAACTGCCGCTCGGTGGTACGGCTGTCGGCACCGGCGTGAACACTCCGCCCGGTTTCGCCGCGGCCGTGATCGGGAGCCTGGCCGCCGCGTACCGGCCTTCCGTTGACCGAGGCGCGCAACCACTTCGAGGCGCAAGGTGCCCGCGACGCGTTGGTCGAAGCGTCCGGACAACTGCGCGTGATCGCGGGCGGACTTTACAAGATCGCGAGCGACATCCGATGGATGGGTTCCGGTCCCCGGGCCGGCCTTCGGGAGCTGCGCATCCCCGATCTGCAACCGGGCTCGTCGATCATGCCCGGCAAGGTGAACCCCGTGGTCTGTGAAGCCGTCCGCCAGGTCTGTGCGCAGGTCTACGGCAACGATGCCGCGGTCGCGTTTGCCGGGTCGCAGGGCGACTTCGAGCTGAACGTGATGATGCCCGTGATGGCGCGCAATCTCCTGGAGTCCATCCGGCTCATTGCGAACGTCGCCCGCGTCTTCGCCGATCTCTGCATCGCTGGACTTGAGGCCGACGAAGAGGTCACGCGCTACTACGCGGAGGCTTCGCCGTCGATCGTGACACCGCTTGAACCGCTACCTCGGCTACGAGGAGGCCGCGGCGGTCGCGAAACAGGCGCTTGCGTCCGGACGTACGATCCGCGAAGTCGTCATCGATCGAGGACACGTGTCGGCCGGGCGGATCTCCGAGGCGGACCTCGATCGGGCGCTCGACGTTCTTGGGATGACTTCGCCGTAGTCGTGCGCCTCTGGAGCCGGCCGACATTGCTCACGCCGCAGCGGTCAGGCTTGATCTACGTCGTGAGCAATGTCGGCCGGCTGCGGCCATAGCTCGCGGTCCGCGGTGGTGGGGCTTTCGAGGTGCAGTGGTACGGGGAGACCTCGGCTGTGGGCCCGGAGCCGCTCGGGACGGCACTGACGCCGTGTCGGTTACGTGAGCGCGGTGGCGAGGGTGGCGGCGGCGGTCACGACGGCCGGACCGACGATGTCCGGATCGAGCGGCGCCAGCGAAATCACTCCGACGCTGGCCTCCAGGCCCTCGACACCCGTGACCGGGGCCGCGATGCCATGCGCGCCCGGCTGAAGCTCGCCACTCGTGGCCACCCACGCTTGATCGCCGGCGCGACCGGCCGTGATCGCCCGCCCGGCGGCACCGCGGTCCATCGCGTGTCGTGTGCCCGCTCGGTAGGCGACGTGCAAGTCCGTCCAGGACGGCTCGACGACCGCCAGCGCGACGGCTTCGGTGCCGTCCGCGATCGTGAAGTGAGCCGTCGCGCCGACGGACTCGGCGAGGCGGCGAAGTACCGGCCGGGCGACGTCAGCGATCAGGGGCTGCGATCGATGGGCCAGGTGCAGCACCCCGAGGCCGAGGCGGAGCCGGCCGGCGGTGTCCCGCCGGATCATCGAGTGCTCGGCGAGCGTTGCGGCGAGTCGGTATACGACCGCCCGTCCGACCCCGAGCTGCGTCGCCGCCTCGGTCACGGTCAGGCCGCCCGGCGCGTCGGCCACGAGATGCAGCAGGCGCAGGCCTCGATCCAGCGTCTGCGCGATCTCCGTTGTGCGTTCCGCCACACCGCCGAGGGTACGGCCACCGCGCCAGCCGCCCCCCGCCGCTCGGTCCCGGGTCAGCCGGCACCACCGGAACTGTACGGAACTTGGGCACCCGCGGCGGCGCCCGGCGCCGAAGTCCCGTACAACTGAAGGCGACTCGCCCCGCCGCCGAGTCGTCAGGCCCAGGGCCCGCCGTATCACGCCCGCACGGAGCGCGCCGACCGTCGATCCAGGCGCTTAGGGCTAGCACGGCTATCCTTTTACGGTGACGCTTCGCCTTTACGACACGCTGACCCGATCGGTGCGGGATTTCGTCCCGCGCGAGCCCGGCAAGGTCGGCGTCTACCTGTGTGGGCTCACCGTCCAGTCCGGTCCGCATATCGGCCACCTGCGCAGCGGCGTCAACTACGACGTGCTGCGGCGCTGGTTCCTGCACAGCGGTTATGAGGTCACGTTCATCCGCAACATCACCGACATCGATGACAAGGTCCTGGCGAAGGCCATCGAGTCGGGCGATCCGTTCTGGTCGATCGCGTACGCCAACGAGCGCATCCTCGAGGCGGCCTACCGTGCGCTGAACGTGTTGCCGCCGACGTACGAGCCGCGGGCGACCGGTCACATCACCGAGATGCACTCGCTGATCGCGACGCTGATCGACGATGGCCATGCCTACGTGGCGAAGGACAATTCCGGGGACGTCTACTTCGACGTTCACTCCTACCCGCCGTACGGCCAATTGTCGGGCAGAAGCCGGACGCGATGCAGGCCGCCGAGGACGGACCGGAACGCGCCAAGCGCAACCCGCAGGACTTCGCGCTGTGGAAGGGCGTCAAGCCCGGCGAACCGGACGACGCCTACTGGACGTCGCCGTGGGGCCGCGGCCGCCCGGGCTGGCACATCGAGTGCTCGGCGATGTGCCAGCGTTATCTCGGGCCAGGAGTTCGACATCCACGGCGGCGGGCTCGATCTGATGTTCCCGCACCACGAGAACGAGATCGCCCAGTCCCGGGCGGCCGGTCTCGGCTTCGCCCGCTACTGGGTGCACCACGCCCTGCTGAACCTCGGCGAGGCGAAGATGTCGAAGTCGCTCGGCAACGTGATCGACCTGACGAGGTGATCTGGCGCTCGGCATCCGGCCGGTCGAGCTGCGCTACTACCTGGCCGCACCGCATTACCGGTCGATCGGATCGACTACTCCGAGCCGTCGCTGCGCGAGGCCTCCGTTGCCTACCAGCGGATCGAGGGTTTCGTGCTGCGGGCGGTCGAGCGGGTCGGCGCGGTCCCGCCCTCGGACCGTGCCGGCCGAGTTCGCGGCCGCGATGGACGACGACCTGAACACGTCGCGGGCTCGCGCCGTCCACGCCGTCGATCCGCGAGGGCAACGCGGCGCTAGCCGGCGGCGACGACGCCGGCGTGACGGGCGCGCTGGCGGACGTGCGGGCGATGCTCGGCGTCCTCGGGCTGGATCCGGTCGACGCGCACTGGTCCGGCGCCGGTACGCGTGGACAATCTGCGGACGACCGTGGACGCCTCGTGTCGCTCGCACTAGAGCAACGCACCGCGGCGAGGACACGCAAGGACTGGGCGGCGGCCGACGCGATTCGCGAACAGCTGAAGCAAGGCCGGCATCGTGGTCGAAGACACACCGACACGGTCCGCGCTGGACCATCGGAGCAGGGGAAGGCGCCTGATGCCAGGAAATTCGGAGCGGCGTGGCCGTCGGACGACGCGCGAAGAAGGGCTCAGCCGGCGGCTCGGGCGGTAAGGGCCGCGGCGCGCTCGAGGGCCGGGGCCGGACCCTGCCGGCCGAGGAACGGCCGTGGCACAAGGGCGTATTCGGGCACCGAAGACGTCCCGCAACGGACGGCGTGGAAGCAAGACAAGGAACGCCGGGCCGCCGCGGCCGAGGGGCGAGCGCCGAAGGCCGGCCAGCCCGGCACCGTCGACACCACCTGGGGCAAGGGCACCAAGGGCCGCAAGGCCGTGCCGAAGGCCGGATCGGCCGGTCGCGGGTCGCCCGCAGGCCGAGGCGACGCTGGTGGCCGGTCATCAGCCGGCGGTCGCGGCGCGGCCAGCCGTGCGCGGCCGGCCGTGGCACGCCGACGCGGTCCGGTCCACGGGTCGCACCCGGCCGCAAGTCGGCCACTCCAAAGGACGCGCCCGAGCTGCTGGTCGGCCGTAACCCGGTGGTCGAGGCCTTGCGGGCACGCATCCCGGCTACGGCGCTGTACGTGGCGCTCGGCATCGACATCGACGACCGCGTGACGGAGCCGTCCGCACGGCGACCGACCGCGGCATCGCATTGCTGGAAATCAGCCGGGCCGAGCTCGACCGGATGACCGGTGGCATTCTGCACCAGGGCATCGGGCTCTCCGTGCCGCCGTTCGCGTATGAGCCGTTCGACGACGTGGTGGCCAACGCGCTGGAACAGCCGACGCCGTTGCTCGTAGCGCTCGACGGTGTCACCGATCCGCGCAACCTGGGTGCCGTCGTACGGTCGGCGGCCGCGTTCGGCGCGCACGGCGTGTTCATGACCGAGCGACGAGCGGCCGGCATCACGGCGACCGCCTGGCGGACCAGCGCCGGCGCGGCCGCGCGAATCGCGATCGCGCAGGTCACCAACCTGACCCGTGCGCTGCGGCGCTGCCAGGACGAGGGCTTCACGGTCGTCGGCCTCGACGCGGACGGCTCGACGCCGCTCTACGGCCTGGAGGCGGCGGTCGGCCCGCTGGTCGTCGTGGTCGGTTCCGAGGGCCGCGGTCTGTCGCGCCTGGTCGGGGAGGCCTGTGACTTCCGCGTCGCTATCCCGATGTCGTCTGAGGTCGAGTCGTTGAATGCCTCGGTCGCCGCGGCGGTGACGCTGGCCGAGGTCGCCCGGCGGCGCGGTCTGGCGATCTAACCGGGCGTCGCGGTCCTGGTGACCTGACCGGGGTGACAAGTCGACTCGAACCGGGCGTCGGACGACTATCCGCCGGCTGTCCACAAGGCTGTCGGTTCGGCATTGGGACCGCCTCACCGGTTAGCGCATAGAGTAACGGTCTAGGCTGTGACGCGATGCCTTAGTGTGGGTCGACTGTGAAATGACCGGGCTTGATCTCGAGCCGGATGCGCTGATCGAGGTCGCCGCGCTGGTCACCGACCCGGAGCTGAACGTTCTCGGCGATGGCGTCGATGTCGTGATCCATGCCCCGGATGAGGTCCTGGACGCCATGGTCGAATCGTTCGGGACATGCATGCGAAGTCCGGACTCACCGACGAGGTACGGAAGTCGCCGATCACGCTGGCCGAGGCCGAAGACCTGGTCCTCGCGATTACGTGAAGACAGTTCGCTCCGACGCCGCGGGAGCGCGCCGCTGTGCGGCAACTCGATCGCCACCGACCGCGGCTTCCTCGCCCGAGACATGCCCCGCCTCGACGAGCACCTGCACTACCGCATGATCGATGTTTCGTCGATCAAGGAGCTGGCCGGCGCTGGTATCCACGGACGTACTACGGCCAGCCGCCCAAGGGCCTGGCCCATCGGGCGCTGGCCGACATCAAGGAGAGCATCCGGGAACTGAAGTACTACCGGCATACCGTATTCGTGCCCGGGCCGCGGGCCCGGACGTCGACACTGCCAAGGCCATCGCGGCCGAGATCGCCGCCGCGCATCCGATCGACTGATACCCCGGCGCGTCGCGCGCGAGCTCGCGTCGCTGATCTCGCGGCCGAGGGCGGCCCGGATGCACGGCTACCGGCACGCCAGGGCGTAGGAGCCGCGCCGCATCCTGGCCGCAACCCCCTCGACGAATCGGGGCCGTACTCGGCTATCATGGTCGGGCACGCCGTTCGGTATTGATCGCGCCTGCGCGCGACCGACCGTTCGGCATTGTTGCGATGGTGGTTGTAGCTCAGCTGGTAGAGCACCGGGTTGTGGTCCCGGGGGCCGCGGGTTCAAGTCCCGTCAGCCACCCGTCGAATTCGAAGCGCAGGCGCCACTGGCGTCTGCGCTTCGTCCGGACGCTTGCCCGATACCGGCCCAATCCGGGACGGCGGAACGACGAACACCCGGGTCTTGATCAAGAGATGATGGGCAGATGCTTCAGTCGAACACCACGGCTCGATCTCTTCGAGCAGCTCGGGGACTATCGCGTCGAGTACGACCTGGACGGCGAGCCCGACCTCGTCGGACCGGCCGGTCATCGTCTCGAATCGTGGCGCGAGGACTTTCCCTATCCGAACCGGATGACGCGGCCCGAATATGACCGAGTTAAGCGTCAACAGCAGATCGAGCTGCTCAAGATGCAGGACTGGGTGAAGAAGACCGGCGCCCGCGTAATGATCATCTTTGAGGGGCGCGACGCGGCCGGCAAGGGTGGCACGATCAAGCGCTTCACCCAGCATCTGAACCCGCGCGGCACGCAGGTCGTCGCGCTGGACAAGCCGACCGAGCGCGAGCAGTCGCAGTGGTATTTCCAGCGCTATATCGAGCACCTGCCGTCGGCCGGCGAGATCGTGCTGTTCGACCGCTCCTGGTATAACCGGGCCGGCGTGGAGCGGGTCATGGGCTTCTGTACGGACGAGGAATACGTCGAGTTCATGCGCGACGTCCCGGACCTCGAACGCATGCTCGTCCGCTCCGGCCTGAATCTGATCAAGTTTTGGTTCTCGGTGTCACGTAGCGAGCAGCGGACCCGGTTCGCCATCCGGCAGCTCGACCCGGTGCGCCAGTGGAAGCTCTCGCCGACCGACATCGCCGCGCTTGATCTGTGGGATGCGTACACGGAGGCGAAGGAAACGATGTTCGCCGAAACGGACAGCGACGAGGCGCCGTGGGCGATGGTGAAAAGTAACGACAAGAAGCGGGCCCGCGTCGAAGCCATGCGGTGGGTCCTGTCGGGCTTCGACTACACCGACAAGGACTACGAAATCGTCGGTACGCCGGACCCGCTGATCGTGATGCCGGCGGCGCAATCGATCGAGCCGTCCGAGCGGCGGCACTGACGGATCGCCCTGGCGTCGATCAGCTGCGCGATGCTACAGCGCGCTGCCCTTGAGGTAGGCGTCCCAGCTGATGTTCCAGTCGGTCCAGCCATCGCCCCACGCCAGCTTGCGCTTGGTGTTCTTCACCGTCACGGGGTCGCCGACATGCGAGTTTTCGTACATCCACTTCGCATTCGCCGTCGACACGTTGGTGCAGCCGTGCGACACGTCGATGTGACCCTGCGAGGCCACCGACCACGGCGCCGCGTGGATGAACTGACCGCCCCATGTCAGCCGCATCGTGTAGTAGACGAGTTCCTTGTAGCCGCCGGGTGAATTGACCGGGATGCCGCCGGTGCCGAGCGACGAGTCGAAGAGTTCCTGCGGCTTGCGCGTCATGATGACCATCGCGCCGGACGACGACGGCGTGCTGGCCTTGCCGAGGCTCGCCGGCATCGTCTTGACGAGCTTGCCGTTCTGCTCGACCGTCACCTCGTGGGTCTTGTCGTCGACGGTGACCTGCAACGGGTTCGTGGTGATGGTCGCGTCCACCGTCAGGTCGTTCTTGCCGTAGTAGCCGTCGCCGAACGGGACGCCACCGGTCTGTACGGCGATGTGCAGCTTCGTGCCCGGCTGCCAGTACGTCTTCGGCCGGTAGTGGATCTCCTTGTTGGACATCCAGTACCACGAGCCGGTCTGCTGCGGCGTGGACACCACGGTCAGTCGCTTCTGGATCTTCGCCTCGTCGTCCTTGCTGACGCCGCGGCCGAGCGTGATGACGATCGGCATGCCGATGCCGTACGTCAGGTTGTCGCCGAGTGCGCTCTGCACCCGTACGAAATTCTGCGGCGCCGCCATCGTGGTGAACGACGTGGTCGACTTCGTCGGCTTGCCGTTCGACCCGGTGGACTCGACCGTCGCCGTGTAGCGCGTGCCGTACGCCAGTTCCTTGGTCGGCACCCATGTCGACGGGTCGTACCCGGCCGCACCGGAAACCGCGTTACCGGAGCTGTCGGTCAGCGTCACTCTCGTCGTCGCGTTGCCGCGCTCGTACGCGATCGTCGTGCCGGCCGGAACGTCGGTCGCCCCGTTGGCCGGTGACGTGATCCGCGGACCGTTCGCGGCGCCGCTGGTCGACCCCGAGGATCCGCGACCGCTCCAGGTGGCCGCCGGTGATGACGAGCACGCGGCGCAGCCGGCCCCGAGCACACCAGCCAACGCCAGGGGGGCGATGACCCGTCGGATACGGGCACTTGTCGTCAGCATCCACCCATGGTGCCCGCTTTTGGCAAGGCGGCAAACCAACCCGTACCCGTGGGATCAGGTCGTGACGGATATCTCGCGTTGCGCGTCACGAACCGCACGCCCGGCGGAGGTCGCGGATCAGAACGACGGCACGTACGTGCTCGGCACGCTCACCGTGACCGGCACGGCGCTGCCCTTGATGAAGTCGGCCCACGACAGGTCCCATGCCGTCCACCCGTTGCCCTCCGCAACGTGGCGCGGTGTGCCGCTGACGCTCACCGGGTCGCCGACCAGGCTATTTTGGAAGATCCAGTTTGCATTGGACGGGCCGATGTTCACGCAGCCGTGGCTGACATTCATGTGGCCCTGCGCGTAGACCGACCACGGTGCCGAGTGCAGGAACATCCCGCTCCAGGTCAGGCGTTCGGCATACTTCACCGCGACGCGGTATCCGCCCGGGCCGTCGGCGAGCGTGTCGAACACGGTCGCCGGCAGCCGCTCCATAATGACGAATTGGCCGGACCACGACGGCGTGCTCCGCTTGCCCATGCTGATCGGATAGCGCTTGATGACCTTGCCATTGCTGGTGACGGTCATCATGTGATTCCTGTCGGCGACCGACATCTCCATGTCGCGGCCGATCGTCACGTTCGCCGTACGGTCCTTGTCCAGCACCCGGCCGCCGATCGGCAGACCGCCGAGCGCCGATCGGACCGCGAGCGTCGTGCCGGCCCTCCAGTACGACTGCGTTCGGTAGACGACCTCGCGGTCGGAAATCCAGCGCCAAGCTCCGACTTGTGCCGGCGAAGTCGTCACGAACAGCCGGTTCTGCACCGAAGGTCGGCTGGCCCGCGGGATCGACGTACCAAAGTCGATCACGATCGGCATGGCCACGCCGTAGGTCTCGCCGCCGATCAGGTTGAAACTCGTGGAGATCGGTTTGGTTGCTGGCTTCGACATGGTCACGAACGACGTCGAGGTCTGGGTCGTCCGGCCCCCGGCCCCCGTTACCGTCACCGTCGCCGTGTAGTGCTGGCCGAACGTGAGCGGTGCGCTCGGCACCCAGGATGATCCGTCGCGCCGCATCGCGCCGGCCACCTGCTGTCCGGACGCGCTGACCAGGTTGACCGCGCTCACGACACCGTTGTTGGCCGTCGTACCGATCTCGACCGAGACCGGGACCTTCGTCGTGTTGACCTTGGGGGAGACCGCGATGGTCGGTGCGGTCGATGCGCCTTTCGCCGCCTGGCCCTTGGCCTCGGTGGTTGCGCTCTTCGTGGCCGGCGAGCCCGAGCAGGCTCCCAATACCAGGGGTACGGACAATGCCAGTCCAGTTGCGGTCAGCTTGAGTCCCGTACCTCTGCCTGCCATAGTTCCCGTCCTTAGGCCCCGAATGTGAACTTTGCAGGTTTATGGTGCATGACCTTCTACCTGCGCGGATGCAAATTGCGCAGTTTGTAGGGCCGCTTCGGAGGCGCAATCTCGTCCTGGGTCCGACCGGGTCCACGGGCCGGTCTATCCGGGGCTCCGGATGTCGGTCTGGCGCCCCCCGCAGGCCGCGAGTCGGCGGTCGGGTGGCGCTCGGTGGCCGCGGCTGTGGCTGCGGCTGGGTCCTCCGACGGACCCTGGCCAGCGACAGATCGCGTGCCTCGCGGGCCGCGTCCGCCGCCCTTGGCGGTGCGGGCAATCGAGTGGGAGGCCGCTCGGCCGGCGTGCTAAGGTCATCGACGTTCCAGTGAGCGCCGCTAGCTCAACTGGCAGAGCAGCGGACTCTTAATCCGCGGGTTCGGGGTTCGAGTCCCTGGCGGCGCACAAGATCATCAAGGCCCTGACCTGGCGATACAGCCTGGCGGGGCCTTTCTTGTGCCGCTGTGGGACGGCCTGGGTGATCGCTGGGTGCTCCGGAGCGGCTGGACGCCGGTGGACGAGCCCGGATTGAGCCTCGCGAGCTGCCGGGGATGCCGGGCATGTGCCTGCTGATGACGAAGCTCTGTGAACGCGGCGGCGACTCGTGACGGGCGCGCTGATTCGGTGGCGAGTTCGTAGTGGCCGCGGCGCAGGTTCTGCATGAACGCGAGTCCGGTGATGATGACTGTCGCCGTGCGATCGGTGCGTACGCCGGGCATGGGCCTCAGCCTGTGTATGAGACGGCTGTGATCGGCCGCGATCGGGTTGTTGGCATACCGTTCGACATGGTGCCGGGCGGCTGGGACGGGCTCGTCGAGCACTCGCGGGTAGACCGATGCGGCGTCAGTCACCACCTCGGTAGGGTCACCCTCAAGGTAGCCAGCGCACGCTGGAAGAACCGGCGGGCCGCCTCGCCGTCGCGACGCTTCGACACGAGCACATCGATGACCTGGCCGTGTTGGTCGACCGCGCGATGCACATAGCGCCACGACGCCGTTGACCTTGATATAGGTCTCGTCTACGAACCAGCGGTCGTCCGGGGAATGTCTGGTCAAGCGGGCCGCGTCACACAGCGGCGCGAACCTCTGACCCACCGGTAGACGGTGACGTGATCGACCTCGACACCGCGTTCGGCCAGCAGCTCCTCGACGTGACGGTACGACAGGCCATAGCGCAGATACCAGCGCACCGCCACTATGATCACCTCCGCCGAGAAGCGGAATCCAGAGAACGCTGACCGGGACACCGGCAACGCGCACGCCGGCGAGTTGAGAGCCTTACAAGCCCATCCTGCGGGATCCATAATCGACCGACGCAACGGAGCCACGCCTGCCAAGGCGAGCGTGCCGGCGCCGGTGAGAACGCCCGGCCAGGCAACTGGCCAGTACTCGTCACTCCCGTGGGCCTCGAACAAGATGACCACCGCGAGCGCTACAACTGCACACAGCCCTATCCAACCCACGATGATTCCCACACGCCGCACACATCGTCGTCGAGCAAGCCCGTGGTCGCCACCGCGTCCCGACTGGACCAGCACGCCGACGGCAAACGTCCGTGCTCGCTGTCGTCCCAACCACGTATCCTGGCCGCCGTGCCAAGTACAACGTGCGGTTGGTGTGGCGTCCTGGCGAACATGACGGTGATCGGCGACCCGACGGCTGCTTCCGTATCCATGTGGTCCACGCACGTGCATGTGCAGGCGGCCTACCGCTGCGAACACTGCGGCAGGCTTCTGCTGGCTCACGCACAGGCAGACCAGGAGCACATCAAGTTCAGCGGCCTAAACCAGCTACTCGAGCAGGCCGGAGATCAACTTGCGTGGTTGCCTACCAAGGGTTCCCAGCCACCGATTTCACCGACGTCCCCGAGCACATACGCGACGCCGCTCAGGAGGCGTACCGCTGCCGCAGCATCAACGCTCACCGCGCCGCGGTGCTGCTAGCGCGCTCGGTCGTTGAGGCGACGGCCAAGGACAAGGGCATCAAAAAGGGCCCGTTGGACCGCAAGATTGACGAGATGCAGAGGCTGGGCTTCATTCGTGAGGACGTAAGACAGGGTGCTCACGAGGTGCGCTACCTGGGCAACGACATGGCACACGGGGACTTCACGGTAAATGCCGCGGACGGCGACGGCGAACCGACGAGCAACCCGATCTCGCCGAGGCCGTCGAGCCCGTCTCCGAAGATGATTCAGCGGAAGTGCTCGAAATCATGACCGAGGTCCTGGAAGAGGTCTTCATTGGCCCGGCGCGCGTCGCCCGCGTCCGTCTGGCGCGGGAGGCGAAGAAGGCCGCCCCCGCGCCGGCGGCCTAGGTCCACCGACTCAACCAGGGAGACGACACTTGAGCTGGATCGCCGCGCCGGCCGGCCTGTACGCGCGCTTCAAGCACGAAGCGACCGCCATCGACCCGCAGGAGTTCTCGTACAACCGCGTATTTGCTTTCGACGAGAACGGCAACGCGCTCATCATCGATCACGCCGGCAAGACCCTCATGCCCGCCAAGGACATAACCAACTTTGACGGCCTGTCGGAACATGGCGGGGGGCGATATGAGATCACGCAGGCCATCCCGGCGCCGCCGGGTCTCGCTGGGTCAACGACGATGGAGGCGTCAGCCCGATCGTCGCGTACGGCCTCGCGACGGGCGGCGACCTCGTCGCAATGGTGCCGCGCGAGAACGGCTGGTACTTGTCGCCCATCGAGAAACCCGATGACGGTCACCTGATCGACGAAGATGGCCAACAGTGGGGAGGCTACAGTCCGCCGTCACCCGGCAACGCACCGAGCTAGAGGGCTTCGTCCTCGGGACAAACGCGAGGGGCCACCAGCTCGTCCTGATGGCCCCTCGTGTGGCGTGTGCAGTTGTAGCCGCTGGGCCTCTACAACTTACTTGCCTTGGTGATGACGATGACGATGAGACTTCCGATGAGGAATGCCGCTGCGGTCACTGTCACCCGCTAACCGATCAGCCTCTGCTTGGCCGCTTGGAACTCGTCGGCCGTCAGCACGCCCTGCTGGTGAAGGGCGGCCAGGTTGGCCAACTCTTGTGACAGGTTGACCTGCTGGGCCTGCTGCGGCACGTGCGGACGGGTCGCCGCCTCGTGCTGCTCGCGCTGGACATCCTCGATGACGGTGCGCAGGTCTTGGAACGCCGGCATCTGGCTCTTCGTGAACACGACCGCGTTCTCGTTGTGCGCGGCGTCCTGTGTTGCGTGTCCAATCCGCGACCGGTTCTCGCGTCCGCCCGGAATCGTGAACTCGATGTAGCCGTTCACCAACGCGCCGGCCGGCTTCCACTGCACCGCGGCTATCGAAGAGAGCAGGGATGCGCTTTTCGCCCTTACCGACCGACGCCCGTGCCAGGAAAACCCTTCCGGACGATCGTCACGTACTGGCCGTCGAACTCTACGGTGCCGTTGTGACCCTTCGCCGAGATCGGCCCGTTCGTACCGCTCATGTGAATCCCTTCTCAGTTGGTCACCCAGACATGGGAGTGCATAAATGCTCCGAAGCAAATTAGATCGTGTTGCGACACCGACGAGCTGCACCGGGCGTCCGATGCTCGATCGTGCAAGTGCCGTGTGTCCAGTACCGCCGGTTCAGGGGCCGCCTTCTTCGTCCGCGCGACCGCCACAATGTGCCCGACAGGTGAAGGGGCCTCCTAAGTGGAAGCCCATCCCAACCTCATGATTTGCCGCCTCTCCGCCGACTGGTCCCGCCGTCCCCGCTGGGACTGGGCGATGCGGCGTCCAGGGGGACCAGCGTGGCTCACGTTCGTCGGTCGATTATGGATCCGGCAGGATGGGCTTGTGAGGCTCTCAACTCGCCCGTGCGCGTTGCCGGTGTCCCGGTCAGCGTTCTCTTCATCCACGGGTTCGGGGTTCGAGTCCTTGGCGGCTGCTCGCCACGAGGTTGGGTCGCATCGAGGCTGTGCGGCACCTTGGGGCAGCGGAGCACCAACGGAACACCAGACGGCGGATTAGTTCGCTGTGCATCGTCGAGCGCAAGATCCGCCGGAGCCAGCGAGAGCAGGTCGTCGCTTCGAAGGTGACGGAGGGAAGATCACGACTGACAGAACGGAAGGCTCACTGCACGATTTGGCGGTGTCGTTGCCAACTCCACGGCTTCCATCTGCCAACCGGGTTGGCGGCTTCCCGTCATAGATTAAGGTGTCAATCAATCAATTCCTGACGCGGATTCCACGTAGCCAGGATCTTCCCGCCGATCGGCGATTCTGAGACTCAGTTCTGGACCAACGTCAGCGTCGGCCTCGTGCGCATGGAGCCGAGAGCACCACCCTCGAGCGCGGTCGGAATTAGGCCGAACACGTGCTTGTTGAGTTCCGGAAGGTACAGATCGAGGTCTTTGGCGATATCAGCTGCGGATGTGCCTTCTGCACGAACCGCCTGGAAGACCTTCGCAAGAATTTGAGATGTCTCGTGTGGGATTCCGTTCGGCTCCGCGCTGCGGTAGCCCATGCGAGACAGGCTGACGCAAGTGCTGCGGTAACCCCACTCGGTTAGCAAGTTGAGCTCGTGCAGGCGGTGAGCCAGCGCCATCGCAGAGACGCGCCAGCGGACCTTCCACGCAAGAATTCTGTCTACGGTTGCGCTGTGAAGATGTTGGGCGAGGACGTCGTCGCGGGGCATTAGGAATGCGGCAGCGAACCGATTGGCTTCCTGTTCTGCGTCTGGTCCATGAGGTTCGCGGTGTTCACTATGCAGAACTAGATGTCCAAGCTCGTGGGCGCTGTCGAATCTAATTCGCTCACCCGATTTGCCAAGATCGAGCATGACCAACGGGTTCTTGCCTCGATACGTGGAGAACGCGTCGACGTCCGTGCACTCGGATGCAAGCGAATAGACGCGTCGCCATGGGCTTCCAGGAGATGGATCACGTTGGGTATAGGTGCCTGGCCCAGGCCCCAGCGAGCTCTGACCATCTCTGCCGCGGTCTCAGGTTCTGTCTTAGGCAGGTGTGGGACGTCTGGGTCAGGAAGCCGAAATCGTGCGTTGATCCAGTCATGTAGTAGTAGCGCGATCCGGCCGGCGCTTCGCGCCGCGTCGCGTTGGAAGGCCGGAGTCTTGGTGAGTGCTCTGAAAGCTGATCGCTTCTATCGGGATCTCGTCGATCTCGGGGCCGAAGAAGA
This sequence comes from uncultured Actinomycetota bacterium, assembly GCA_963818495.1. Classification (GTDB taxonomy): domain Bacteria; phylum Actinomycetota; class Actinomycetes; order Mycobacteriales; family Micromonosporaceae; genus DASQPR01. Next base: position 10,452 of record CAWFSH010000005.1, on the reverse strand, counting down.
AGGCAACGGGAAAGCCTAGGACACGCGAACAGGTGCCGCAGGTTGTCGTTGCTGGGCTGCTGGTGGCCGTTCTCGTAGGCCGAGAGGCTTCGGGCGCTAACACCGGTCGCGTCGGCGAGCTTCACCAGCGACAGTCCTCGTCGTTTACGGGCCAGGATCAGGGCGACTGGGAGTCAACGTGTCCATGGGGTGGATCAAACCAGGTCCTGGTCAGCGCCGCGCTACGAGGATGTCGATGTCCGGGGCGAACTCCTCCTGCGGCGCTACAAGACCCGTCTGAGGGCTGAGCGCCAGGGGTGGGAAGATGTGCCTCGCGCCAGCCGGAAATGTATCCGCCGATAGTTTCGATGGGAAGGGACAGCTCGTATCGAATCTCGTCCTCCGCGACGTGGTAGAGCAGGATCCACGTGGCTATCGACGGGCTCGCTACTGTAGCCGTGTGAGTCTCGGGAACCTCGAAGAGTTCCAGTTGGACATTGGCTCCGACGGCCTCCATGACCATGGTGCCCTTGTGATATTTCGTTGACGGCTGCAGCTTGGGTCGCCCGTTCGCTCGTCGCCGAACGCCGGCGCGATCGCAGACTGTCGCTCGGGGCTTACGGCCCTGGCAAAGTTTCGCGGGTTGTCGCGCCCCCAACCTTTGGTAGCGGTGCCATCGCGCAGCACCCGGACGGTACGGAGATATCGGTATAGCCCCCGCGCCATGGGCGCGTCGTTTTCGGTGCACTGCCGAGCCTCGGCTTCACCCGCCTCGACCGCCGTCGTGATGACCTCCTCAGTGATGCCAAGCTTCTCCAGACGGCGATCACGAGCGTCACCCTCGTGCACGCAACACGCCTCTTCCACAACGCCTCCATACGATCAAGTCTTCACGAAATCCTTCCTCATTCGAGGTTGAAAAACAAGAAGGTTGAGCGGCGTGTTGGCCCTGTCGGCGAACGCTCGGTCATACGATCACCCACCTGATACCGCGAGGAGACCCAGGCGATGCCCGACAGGAACGTCCTCAGCCGCGCCGAGATCAATCACAGTAGCTAGCGTCGACGTTCGCGCTCGGCGCATCGCGAAGAGCGCGAGGCGGGATAGCTCACAGGCGGCAACGGAGGCCACGATGCCAGGGAGTTCGGGCGGCAGGCCCATGCATAGTCCCATCGAGCTCCTTGAGGCCGCGATTCAAGATCTTGAGGCTGCAATCGAGTTCCGTCCTGGCGAACCCGGGTCCAGCCACACTGTTGTGGCGGTCAACGGCCTCGAGGCCCCTGGCGCCGCGACCGCCCTCGGCAGGTACCTGGTTGGAGCGCTGGCAAGCGCCGTCGGACTTGACGCGAAGTTGTTGATCAGTGCTGGCGCCTGGCTCAAGGGCCGTCAGGAGGTGACCCGCACGGTCAACTCCCTGATCCGCGACACGACCGACTTCTCCGCCGATGTGCTGTTCCGCGACACCAAGCGCAACGCGTGGATCGGAGAAGGTCTTGGCCGACGTGCTGCTCGCGCTCAGCGCCCGCAACCCTACGTCGTGCGTGGACGGCCAGGTCAGAACACTGAGTGCCATCACCCACGGACCGCGACACGACAAGGTCTGGACTCGGTCGGGCTCTATGTGCAGGGGGGCGTGCTCGGGATTAACCATTGCGAGAGCAAGTCGACCATGGCGCACGCCGATGCCAATCTCGGCGACGCGATCGGACTGTTCGTCAAGATTGAGAAGGGAGACTACGAGCAAGATCTGCGACAAGCACTATCGGTCTTTCGATGGGTGCTCTCAGCGGATCTAAAAGATCAGCTCAAGAGTACGTTGTGGAACGAGAACGCCTCGTACCTGCCGATGATCGTCTATCGGGACGCGCAGAAACTTCGCCAACATCGGACAACATGGCCAAGCTTTTCCAGCCGCTCGAGCGGCGGCGGATCATCGTGGTGCAGCTGAACGACTTTCATGAATTCTTCGACTCTGTCGCCGATGCGGATAGGGCCTCAATCACCGAGTTGGTGATCTGATGTTCAACCGAGGCATCGACATCCTGCTGCAGGCGCTGCCTGACATTGCCGGCCTTCCGCAGGACCAGCTCCGCCGGATGCTGACGCAGGCTTGGATGGAGACCATGGACACCCGGCTCGGCGTGGCCAGGGAGCCTGACGGGATCTTGCCAGGAAATCTACGGCGGCTGGCCACAGCGCTTGAGATCCATGCGATCCTTCCGTTGGAAGCCGACCTTGCGACGACGCGTGCGTGCGCCTTTGTCGCCGCGGAAGCGCTCATGATCGCCGAAGAGCTCGCCCCGCAGCCGCTGGACGCCTCTGCATGGCCGGCCCCTTCGGATCAGCGCAGGACACAGAGCGGATCGAGGCCGCGCTGCTGTACATTATCGCCGGTTATGACGCGAACGCTGCTCTGACAGTCAAGGCGATCGAGCCGGTACCGGACACTCTGCCGGACAGTGAAATCGCAGCGTGGTCACTGGGCATGATCTTGCGCCTGCTTCGGCTGATGCCAGTTGAGGACATCCCTTCCCTCCACCGCCACCCGAAGACGCGATGGTGCGCCTGCACGTCCGTCACGAACTATGGCGACGCATCGGTACACACGTAGGCGGCGCCGTTCGCTGGCTCACCTCAGCCCTCGACCAAAATCCGCAAACCGGTGACCGGCTACGACAGCTCGCCGAGTATCTCGAGGATCGCGACAGCGACGCACGTGTGCCAGCGGCTCACCCGGACCTGCACCATCTGCTCCTGCTCCTCGCTGCAGCCTGTGACAGTGCCGCAGGCAGAGCGCTTCGGGTTGTCCCATCGCCTCCCGACGACAACGGCCGGTTCGCCAGATACCGGAGTACGCGATCGGCGAGCCGCCCGCTCTTGTGGCCAGCCGCTGGAGTACGCCGCCCCGAACGCTGCCCGGCCCTCAGGGCACACGCAGTCGTCGCCGTACCGACAGGGTCCGGAAAGTCGTCGGTAGCGGAACTTGCAGTCGCCCAGACGCTCGGGCAGGCAGCGGTCCTCTACCTCGCGCCCACCAACGCCCTCGTCGGCCAGATCCGCCGGCACCTCGCCGAGGTATACGGCCGCGACGCGGTACGCGAGTTCATCGGCGGTGCCGAGTACACGGAGCTGGCTGGCGAGTCCTTGACCGACATCGCCGAACACCAGATCTTGGTCATGACACCCGAGAAGTGCTCACTGGCATTGCGCCAGAATCCACAGGCTTTCTCGCGGCTGTCTCTGTGTGTCCTCGATGAGGCCCACCTGCTGGGCGAACGCAACGGTCGAGGAGCCATTGCGGAACTGGTGCTCGCCGAGGTCATGCACCGGGCAACCAACGTTCGGCTCCTGCTCATGTCGGCGCTCATCGCGAACCCGGAAGACCTTGCCGCATGGTTGCACGAAGCCACGGACATTGAGGCAGTGGTGATCAACGCACCGTGGCGGCCAACCCGGACCGTCCGAGCGATCGCCGGGCTCGACCGCGAACGTGGCCGCTCGGCCGTTGACGCCGCACACCAGCAGCTGAAGCAGATGAACAAGCGACGGAAGAATCAGCGCTTCCTAACACCCGTGGCGCTGCTGGCCGGGCTGCAGGGAGCCTGACTCGTCCGTTACCGATGACTACTCCCTGGTCTTGACAGACATCGAAGTTCCGCTGTCGGTCGATCGTGAGGGCAACTCGACCGACGACGGCTACTGCACTCCGGCTACTGCGGCGATCGTCCAGCGACTCGGCGAACGAGGCGACAACGTGCTCGCATTTCTCCCGCGCAGCAAGCATGACAGCTTCCTTGCATCAGAGCAGACGCCCGGTTTCGGTGACATGAGCGCCACCCTCGGGCCGACCGTCGAGTCATACCTGCTGCTTGCGGAACTCGAACTCGGCGTGGAAACGAGGCTGCGTGAGGCGTTGAACAAGGGCGTGGCGGTCCACACCAGTGCGCTGCTGCGGGAGGAGCAACGCGCGAGCGAAGTAGCGTTCGAGCAAGAGACCGCACGTGCGATGTACGCCACTGGAACTATGGCCCAGGGGCTGAACCTGCCCGCCACGGCCGTAATCATCGGTGGCACGGACATCGGGTACGACCAGACCGCCAAGCTCCAGGACAAGAAGGACAAGGCCCGCGCCCAACTGCTCAACGCGATCGGACGCGCCGGACGCGCCCACGTCACCCCACGATCGATTGCCATTGTCGTCCCCGACACGATGGTGTTCGACTCACCGGAGGATGCTGCGCGAGCCGTCAGGCGTGCGGAATTCTTACAAGACGAAGACGCTTCGTCCGCCATTCACAGCTCCTTGGAAGGCCTACTTCGGGACATCCTCGACGGCACGCTGAGTGTCGCCAGCATGACCAACGCCGAGCAGACCGCATTCTCATTCCTGTCCTTCGCCGACGAACACCAGGACACCAGCGGCGTCATAGCCAAGACATGGGCAGTCCAACGCGCAGGGGCCCAGCAAGCCGCGCCAGCGATCGCGGGCGTTATCAATGACGTGGGGCGAGCTCATCGCCCGGGCCAACGTCCCTGCCTGGGTAGCGTTAGCCGCCCATCAGTCAGGTATCCCCCTGCCCGAAACCCTGCAGATCTATCGGGGGCTCAGGGACCGCCTCGACGAAGACCCGGCACCAACAACTATCCCGGAATGGGCAGACCTCGTGATCGATCTGCTGGGCCACCTACCGGTGCCCAGGCCTCAAGCGCATCCTGCCAGACAGCCCTTACAATAAGCAACTAAGCGACATCTATGCAGACGACACAACCAGCCGTATGGCTGGTTAGCGGTTCTACCGGGAGGCCGTCGGCGCTTGGATTGGCGGAAGACCGCTGATTGCCGTGGCTCAGTCGATCCACCGCAAGACCGTCGGCACGAACGCCAAACGTGGTCCCCAGGACCCCATCCCGCGTACGGTCTCCGTTCTCGGCGACGGCTTCCACTGGGCTCTCCCTGATCGCAGGATCCCTCGTGGCGTTCGTCTCCCTTGGACAAGAACACGATTCAGATGGTCCATGGAACATCGCCCACCAGTCGCTGCGGATGCTGAATCTGCTTCCGCTTGCGGTTCGGTCGGGCGCTGACGCCGCCGAGGTTTTGGCCTGGGTGCGTGCCGGAGTACCTACTCCGTGTGGCGGCGCACATGCTGGACGAATTGCTCCCCGCGCCGCAGGGCCAGACAGATGACGACCTCCAACGATGGGCACATGGCCGCCTGAGGGAGCTGATCGAAGACGCGCTGCCGGGTATCGCTTCGCCCTCACAGAACGTAGTGATCCGCGCCATCGAACTCACCCGCGCAGCCCGCTAGCCGATCTGCTGCGGCGACCAGCCGCAGAATCTGTGAACGCCGTCAGCCCTCGCAGAGGTGGCATGGGTGATATTGCGGCCCACGACGCTGCCATCAACGTGGTCTGGTTAGCGCATAGCCGGATGCGTGAAGCGCTGTAGGCGCCTCCACCCTCGGAAAACGCGGCGGCGTGACGGGTGGACATAGGTGTACGAGCCCTCATCACGAGCCCGGAGGGTCGCGCGGTCAGGCTAGGTGATGTACGGCGCTGCGCGGTTTCGCGCCCTCATGCTGGAGGACGACCGGATCCGGACCCGCGATGGCGGCACGATCGCTCCCCAGGTCCGAGGATCTCGGTTCAAGCAGTTCATCGCCGAGATGCTTGGGCTGTGGGGCATCGAAGCGCTGACCCGGCGCGTTGAACCGTCCCGCCGTCCGCGGCTGGCCAGCTGCGACGGGCGGACGATCTACGTCGCCACGGGCATCGAGACTCCCGCCAAGCGTCATCGTTGTCAATCCCACGGGCCAGGCAGCGCGGCTTGACAATGCCGTGGTGTACAACGCCGACGGAAGCGAACCGCTCCGTCTTGTGCCCCCGGAGGTCGGCACCGCGGTGGCGACTGGGTTTCTATGTTGTTTTCAGCAACGGCGTGCTGACCGCGGTGTTTTCGACGACGGTCGGTGACTACTGGGGAGTGCTGGATCTTCAAACCGGGGTCGTTGCGAACGTAAACATGTGGCGATAAAGCAGCTCCGATTGATCGGGTTCTGAGTACTTCCCCGAAGACCGCTGACCGAGGGTGGGGTTGCTGCCCACCGAGCGACCGTGATCTTGTCGCTCGTCATCGTCTGGAGACATCGACCAACCAGCATAAGCCAGATTGGAAAAGGCTCAATGGAAGTAAACGGCGACGTTTCTCCGGCTTACGGTTGCTACGGAGGGAGTCGACTTTCACTGGCCAGGAAGGGCCAACATGCAAGTTGAGTAGCGAAATTAGTTTTGAACCGTCAATGAGCTCGATTGGATGTCTGGTCGCGGTGGCTACTGCGCCGACGCTGAACCCTGATGTCGTAACCACAACACCCTTCGTCGCATTGGTGTTTGTCATGACACCAACCAACCGATCGACTACCGGCCGTTGCACGTTCTGTTGCCATAAGCTGCACTCGACCAAAAGATATTCCGTTTGGCCAGGTTCTGTCCGCCTCGCATCTAAGTCTCGGCCGCCATCGCCTGTCGCAGGCGTCATGATCACGTCATAGCCCATTTTCTGATAAAGGACAGCGATCAACCGCTCGAAATCCCGTGAGGACATATCGTGAAGTAATGCCATGCACTGTGCCTCGTCTGCGGCGAGACCGATATATTTTGCGCGAATCAGCGCAGCCGCATCAGCGAGGGCTTCCCATCGCCCGTCGGGCAACACGTATGCATGAGCTGCAATGTAGCCCTCTATTGCACTGAGTGCAGAGTTGGGATCGCCGGGCAAGAGGTCCAAGATCCAGGTGAGTCCTTCCCATGGTGGCGTTGGGAAGGGAGCATGTTCAGTGGGATCATCCTCGATCGTGTCCAAAAAGTTTCGGATTCGACGTCATCTCGAGGAGTCTCCGCCAGTACTCTCCTTGGGCTCGCATATCCGTTCCGCTTGCCATACTTTGGTTGGCTTGGACGAGATAAGTGTCGTCAATTCCGAGCGACCCAGATTGCACCAGAAGGGCACGAATCAGAGCACGTAAACGAGGCTCCTGCTCGTCGCCTATGTGTCGAAGTATCGAGTTTAACTCGATTTCGGTTAACATGGTTGCGTCGATAAGTCGCTCGAAGCTTGGCTTGTCGGCGTCCGTCGGCATTTCCATATTGACAACGTACGTAACGGTCGATGACCTGGTCAAAGCTCTCGGCGCGGATAGCGAGATTCCCAAGTCCGGTGGCGCCCCGTTCCGCCCCGACATTGACGAGGTCATGGTGTTCGCGAGCGGCGCGGCGGCCGGCCAAAACGCGGCGGTCCCCGGTACAAAGACCCCGATGGGCGAGTGCTCAATATCGACATCCCTCGGCGAAGGCACCGTGTCGTGATCGCGGGAGGCGAGTGGCCAGCCGTCCGTTTCGCTGCCGTCCAATTCGGGTGCGGTCTCGGCGCTCCAGGCGCCGCCGTGAGTGCATAGTTCGGGCAACCAACGGATGCGTAGAGCTTGCCGGTGTTCAGGTCGCGGCGGTCGCAGCGTTTTGTACAGATATCCGATCCGCATCGTGCCGGCCTTTGTGAGTGTGTGGTCCTGGTGCTGTGCAACGGATTGGTGACGCACAGATGCACCCGTGTGCGGCGGGGTGGGTCAAGTCGCCGACGTGTAGATGGCGGCGCGGTGTCGTCTGTGCAACGGCGGGATGCGCCGCCCGGATCAGATCCGCCGACGCGAGGCTCAGGGTGGGATGCCCAGGAAGTTGATGAGTTGGGTGGTGGCGACCCGGAGTCGGCTGCCCGATGCGGAGCACGGGTTTGTAACTGGCCACGGCCGGCGAGGTCGCAGCTGTGGTTGCGTGACAGGCCGAGGATCTGTCCGGCGGTGGGTACGTCGGGGGGTGGCGCCGGGGCGGGGATCGCGTCGGCTGGCGGCACCGGCCGCTGCCGACGAGTGTCGATCGGTGGTTTAGTCTTGTCGATTCCGGACGTGTCGCCCCCATGCTGGTGAACCGACGAGCGCGGGCCGGGAGGGGCGATTCCGCGTCGGCGCGCCTGGACGTCGCTTCGTGCGCCGCTCACCCACGGCGGGCACGGAGCCTGCCTGGAGGACGATGACGTCCTCGTGCGCGATCAGTGCATCGGGATGCCGCGCGCGCGGGCGTTGCGGACCTGTTGGAGTTGGAAGAACGACGGCCGGGCGACGAGGTGCCCGTCGCGGACCGCGGCCAGCAGCGCGACGCAGCGTTCGAGGGGCCGGAACCCGGCCGCGGTGCCGGCGGCGATGACGGCGGAGGGTAGGTCGATCAGGTCGCCGTGTTTGCGCCAGGGCCGGGCGGTGACGACGGCGATCCCGCCTGGGCGCAGCACCTCGTGGCAGCCGTGCAGGATGCGGGTGAACCCGGCCAGCAGTCCGGGCAGCGTCTGGTAGGCGAGGTTGTGGCTGTCGGCGCCGTAGCGGTGGTCGGATTTGGCGACGCCGGCGCCGGGGGTGGGCCGGACCTGCCCGTGGGTGGTCGGCCCGTACGGCGGTGAGGTGACGACGAGGGCGATCTGTCCATGTAGGACGGTGGGCAGCAGGCTGGTGAGGTGGGTGGCGTCGCCGCGCACGACGGCGGCGCGGCCGGGCGCGCCGTGGTGTGGGCGTGGGTGATGTTGGCGTCGGCGATGTCGGACCAGCGGGGTTCGTATTCGACGCCGATGGCGTCGCGGCCGGCGTGGATGGCTTCGACGAGGGTGGTGCCGATCCCGCACATCGGGTCGAGGACGAGGTCGCCGGGTTGGGTGTAGGCGGTGATGGCGTGGGCGGCGATGGCGGGCAGCATCCGCGCCGGGTGTTTCGTCGAGGCGGGTAGGTAGCGGCCGCGTCGCTGGGACGGGCCGGGGGTTTGCGCGGTCGCCCACACCGACAGCCCCCGCGGGTCGGACGTCGTGGTCGGGTCGTCGACTGGCTGGGCGTGCCGGCGGTCAGTCATGGGTGCCGCCGGTGTGCTGAATACGAGCAGGTCGGTGTGGACCCGGTGATGCCGGGCCGAATCCGGTCCGGGTTGTCGAGGTCGTGGTCGGTGCTGTGGTAGGTGAGCTGGTCGGCGTGATGTCCGCGCCGATGGCGACGATGTGCTGCAGATACCGCAGCCCGGCCGTGGTGGCGGCGTGCACGAGGCTGCTGTAGTTGCCGCGGTGCGGCGGTGGCGTTGGCGGCGATGAAGACGACGCAGCCGCCGGGCTGCAGGACCGCGTCGCGCTGCGGCCAGCGTGTGCAGCCGTGTCAGCGCCGGACCGTGTCCGTGGTCGGGTGCAGTGGCCACGGCGCGATCAGCAGGCTCGCGGCGCGAACATCGGCGGGACGTCGGTCGGCGTGGTGTGGTCGCTGCTGGTGGCGGGTCGGTCGGGGTGGCGGAGGTCGTCGCCGAACCAGTCAGTCGAGCTCGCGGCAGTTCACCGGCGGCCCCGCGGCATTCCACGGCCGATGTGAGGTGGCCGCGCGGGTGCGGTGTCGGTGACGACGAGCGCGTTCGTCGGGGTGAAGTGGGCGTGGACGAGGCTGCGGCTGCCGGTGGCGGCGACGTCGGCTATGGCGGCGGAGCCGGTGAGGTCGATGATCGTGTCGCCGGGGGTGGTGTAGGCGGCGAGGAGCCGGTAGGCGAGCCGGTCGGGATGGGGGTGCGGTCGGGTCCGGCGGGGGTGCGCCAGACGGTGAGCGGGACGGGCGGGTCGCCGGGCACGACGTCGACGCCGTCGTCGGTGCCGGGTTCGGTGTGTGGTGTTGGTGTCATGCGTGGCGTGGGCTCCACGCCGCGGACGGATGCGCTGACATGTCCCAATCCGGTTCTGTCATCGCGGGCGAACACCTGTCGGCGATGACAAGGGCTCCTTGTCGCTGACAGGCGATCGCGTCGACATGGAGGCGGACCGGACGGTGGCGATGTCATGGCGACGGCGCGGCGTCGATGTCCGGGCGGTGGTCACCGTGACAGGCGCTGACAGGCGGATTGTCGCCGCCGGCCCGTCGGCGCACCGCTGTCATGTTCGAGGTCCACGGGGATTGTCAGTGTCATGTCATTGGTGGTGAGCCGGTGTCACCGCCGCTGACACCGGTCACCCGCGAGCCGGTTCGCGACACGTGTCGGGTGTCGTGTCGTGACGCTGACACGCGGTGACACTCCTGCACGACGCGGCTTTCCGTCGCGGGTGTCAGCGATGGCCGGACGCGATGACCGCGTCGCGACAGTCAGGTGTGGTGTGTCGGCGTGGATGGGTGTCAGCGGGCTGAGCTGCCCGGTCACGGCTGACATCGGTGTGTGGCGCAGTAGGCGACGTACGACCTCATGGTCACCTACTGCTGCTGGAGCCTCCCATGACCGCATCGACTACCTCGTACGACGTGGCCGACATCAGCGTTGGCCGCCGCCGACACCGCCTTCCGGACGTTGACGAGCGGACCCGATCCCCTCGGGCTGGACTGCTCAGTGTTCGATCGCCGGTGGGGTCTGCCCGCCGGC